>QHUZ01000021.1 GCA_003223395.1 Gemmatimonadota bacterium
TTCATTTGTATCACCTGCCCGCGCCGCAGGAACCCGTCGGCCGTGACGAGCACGCTGGCCTCGCAATCGCGCAGCCGGCCCGCAATCGCGTCGCTGGCATACCCTGAGAAGATGGGTGTGTAAATCGCACCGATCGCCGCGACGGCGAGCGTGGCGATGGCGCACTCAGGGGTCAGGGGCAGGAAGATCCCGACGCGGTCCCCCGGCTTGACGCCAAGGGACCGCAGACCAGCGGCGCAGCGTCGCACGGCGGCCGCGAGCTCGCCATAGGTCAGCCGGCGCGTCACGCCTTCCTCGCCCTCGTAGATGACGGCCGTCCGCGACGGATCGTGACGCAACGCTGAGGCCACGAAGTTTATCCGGCCGCCGAGCCACCAGGTGGTCCACGGAATGCCGCGGGAGCTATCGAGCACGCGGTCGTAGGGTTTTTTCCAGATCAATCCGAGGTCACGGTCGACGGCGCGCCAGAAGCCGTCGAGATCTTCGATGGACCAGCGATGGAGGGAAGGGAAGTCTGTGTGACCGTGGGCTTCGGCAAACTGCCGCAGCCTGCTGCGCGCGAGGTAGGGACGGGTTGGGACCCAGGCGAATGAAGGCATGGACAGATGAAAATAGTCAGCGAGATGGGTAGGGGCGCAGCATGCTGCGCCCCTACATGGTTTAAACGGACCGGCAGCCGTTGCCATCCTATAGCCATGAATACACTCGCCCTCCTCCTCGCCCTCTTCGCGCCTGCGCATCCGACGCTGAAGCCAGCTATCCAGTACACGCTCCGCGTCGACAGCACCGATCTGTCCGGTTGGACGATCGAGATGCGGTTCCAGAACAAGAGCGGAACGTTCCGGCTCGCCATGGCCGCGCATCCCGAGTACGACGACCGCTACTGGCGGTACGTGCGCACTGTCGCGGTGGAGCCGAGTGGCACCGTCACCCGACTTGATAGCGCGGTGTGGCAGTTCTCCGCGCCTGAGGGCTGGGTGACCGTACGCTATCGAGTCGCGCTGCCTCCGCCTGAGCCGGGGCTGAGGGCTTCGTGGCGGCCCTACCTCACACCCACCGGTGGACTGATCGGTGGACCGCACGCCTTTATGTATCTGCTCGGCGGGGAGCAGATGCCGGTTGCGCTGATCCTCGAGCTTCCAAGGAGCTGGGACGTCGCGACGGGTTTACGAGATGCTTTCAGAGCGACTGACCAGGGGCGGTTGCAGCGCGCGAATCAACGGATCTGGGGTTACGCTGCTGTCGACGCTGCATCACTTATGGACTCGCCCATTCTTGTCGGCCGCCTACGCCAATGGCGCTTTGTCGAAGCTGGCGTGCCGCACCGCGTCGTCTACTGGCCGCTCCCGAACGCGACGCCGTTCGACACGACGCGCTTCGTGTCTGGAATCCAAGCCATCGTGCATCAAACTTTCACGCTGTTTGGTACCGCCCCCTATCGCGACTACACATTCATGTTCGAAGATGGCGCCTACGGCGGCGGCCTCGAGCATCGCAACTCCGTCACACTCGGCGCGAGCAGCGGGGACTTGGCGCGCGATCCGAACGCGCTGGTCCCCGAAACAGCGCACGAGTTCTTTCATACCTGGAACCTGCTGGCGATCAAACCAATCGAGTACCGCGAGATCGATTACCGCACGCAGCCACCAGTTGCGAGTCTCTGGTTCAGCGAAGGGCTGACGATGTTCTACGCCGACCTGCTCCAGCGGCGTGCGGGGATCCCCTTGCGCGACTCGACGCGAACGACGCACCTGGAGCGCTTGATCGGCTCCTATCTCGCCAATCCCGCCTACGGGCGTTTCTCCGCGGAGTCGATCAGTCGGGTCGCCTACAACGTCGATCCCGGCGAGTTGGGCGATTACAGCGCGAGCACACACCTCCAGGGCGAGTTGATCGGGACCATGCTCGACCTGATGATCCGCGACGTCACGCACGGCCAGCGCTCGATGGACGACGTCATGCGCCGGCTCTTCGATAGGGCCTCACCCCCTGACCCCGTCTCCCTTCGGGCGAGGGGGAACGCTGGAGTGAGAATCGATGGCCGAGTCATCGAACAAGCCGTCGAGTCGGTTTGCGGCTGCGACGTGACGCCGTTGTTCGACGCCTTTGTCCGCGGCGCCAGTCCGATCGACATCGATCGCTACCTCGCTCTTGCAGGACTCAAGACTCAGGTCAGCTGGGGCCCCGCGATGTACAACGGCGAGCGCGAGCGCGATCTCCGCATGTGGGGGTTCGAGCGCGACAGCACCGTGCGGCTGGTCATCAACAATCCTGCCAGCATTTGGGGGCAGGCTGGACTGCACAGCCGCGAGCGGCTGGTCGGCATCAATGGCGTGCCTGTGAAGACCTGGCCCGAGCTACGCGCCAAACTCCAGGCCGTTCGGATCGGCGATACGGTCCGCGTCGAGGTGGCGCGCGCTTCTGGACCGTTCGTCGCGACGGTGGTGGTGGCAGGATTCGAGCGCCCGACCGTGCGGATCGAACGGTTGCCAAATGCGACGGTGGCGCAACGACGTCTCGCGGAGGCTGCTATATTTTGAACATGTTAGCAGACCTCAGTATCTGGCACATCCTCATCCTCGTGGCCGTGGTCACGTTGATGTTCGGCACCAAGCGGATCCCGGAAATCGGGGCGTCGATCGGGAAGGGGATTCAGGCATTCAAGCGCGGCTTGCAGGACGCGGGCAATGCCATCGAAGAGCCGCCCCCGCCCTCTCCCCCGTCGCAGCAACCGACGTCGGTACCGAACTCGGGCGCGCCGAAACGGCTGAGCGAGTAGCGCTGCCGAAGTAGCACGTCGCGCGCGGACGCTGCATAATCCGCGCATGCGAACTTCACTCGTCGTCCTCAGCGTCCTCGCGCTGCTCCCGGCACGCGCGACGCCGCAAACTCCCGATCTCAGTACCGCACTCCGCTGGCGCACGATCGGCCCCTTCCGCGCCGGGCGCGCCCGCGCGCTCGCCGGGACGCCGGGCCGCCCGACAGTCTTCTACATCGGCTTCGACAACGGCGGCGTCTGGCGCTCGAGCGACTACGGCAACAACTGGGTGCCGCTCTTCGACAGCGAAGCGACCGGTTCGATCGGCGCCATCGCCGTCGCGCCCTCGGCGCCCAACGTGATCTACGTCGGGACCGGCGCCGGGATCATCCGGCCCGACCTCGCGACCGGCAACGGCATGTACCGGTCCAACGACACCGGCCGGACGTGGACGCACTTGGGTCTCGACGAGACGGAGATGATCGCGTACGTGGACGTCGATCCGACGAATCCCGAGCGTCTCTTCGTCGCAGCACTCGGCCACCCGTACGGGCCGAACGCCGAGCGCGGGGTGTATCGCTCGACCGACGGCGGGCGCACGTTCGCCAAGGTGCTGTACAAGGACGAGTACACGAGCGCGAACGAAGTGCGGATCGATCCGAGCAATGCGAACACGGTGTACGCCGCGCTGTGGCAACAGCAGTCGACATTTTACGAGTACGCCGCGTTCGGCCCCGACTCGACGTGGCCGGGCGAGGGTGGGATCTACAAGTCCACTGACGGCGGCACGACCTGGACGCAGCTCACGGGCGGCCTCCCGCCCGTGCTTGAGGCGAACATCGCGATCGCGCCAAGCAATCCGCAGGTGATCTACGCAATGGTGGCATCCGTGAATCCCGCCGGCGGATCGGGACCGGTGGGCTTCTACAAGTCGAGCGACGGCGGTGCGCACTGGACCCTGCGCACACGGATCCCCGGTTCGTCCGCGGCGCTCGGCGACACGACCGCCGCGACGGCCGATGCCCGCCCGCTTGGTCGCATCGGCGGCGGCGATCTCCCGCCTATCGTCGTCGATCCCAAAAACGAAAACGTCATTTACAGCGCGTCGATCGTCATGTGGCGCACGGAGGACGGCGGCACCAGCTGGTCGGCGGTACGAGGATCCCCCGGCGGCGACGACTACCAGCGCATCTGGATCCACCCCGACGATCCCAACCTGATCCTCGTGGTCTCCGATCAGGGCGCGGTGATCTCGTCGAATCGCGGCGAATCGTGGAGCAACTGGTACACGCAGCCCACTGCGGCCGTCTACCACGTGACGGCCGACAATGCATTCCCCTATCGCGTCTGCAGCGGGCAGCAGGACTCGGGCTCTCTGTGCGTCGCGAGCCGCTCCGACGACGGCGAGATCACGTTCCACGACTGGCATCCGGCCAACATTCAGGAGTACGGCATCGCCGCGCCCGATCCACGCGATCCCGATGTCGTGTTCGGCAGCGCGCGCACCAACGTCTCGCGCTACGATCGCCGCACCGGTCAGACGACGCCTGTGGGCCCCGACGTCGTCCAGCGCGGCGACAGTTTCGGCCGCAATGTGCGAACGATGCCGCTCCTCTGGTCGCCGGTGAACCCGAGCGTGCTCTACTACACGTCCAACGTCGTGTGGAAGTCGATCGATCATGCGCACACCTGGACGCGGATCAGTCCCGACCTCGCACGGCAGACCTGGGCGATTCCCGCCAGCGCCGGCCGCTACGCGCGCGGCGTGACGCCGACGCCCCGCGGCACGATCACCGCGTTGTCGCCGTCGCCGCGCAGCAGCGCGGTCCTGTGGGCGGGCACCGACGACGGCAACATCCAGGTGACGCTGAATGGCGGGACGACGTGGAGGAACGTGACCCCGGCCGCGATTCAGCCGTGGACCCGGATCTTCAACATCGAGGCGGGCCATTTCGACACGCTGACCGCCTATGCCGCCGCGAACACACTGCGCATCGACGACATGCATCCGCATTTCTGGCGCACGCACGACGGCGGCCGCACGTGGACGGAGATCAACACCGGCATCGCGCCGAACGCGGTCGCCAACTCGATTCGCGAAGATCCGCGCGTGCGCGGGCTTCTGTATGCCGCGACCGACGCACAGGTTTGGGTCTCGTTCGACGACGGGGCGAACTGGCGGTCGCTGCGGCTGAACATGCCCGCGATCTCGGTGCGCGACATTCAGGTGAAGGACGACAGCACCTGCTTGTGCGCCGACCTGATTGCAGGGACCCACGGGCGTGGGTTCTGGATTCTGGATGACCTGAGCCCGATTCGGCAGTTAGCGTCCCGCAGCGCTGCGACCTACCTCGTGAAGCCGAACACCGCTGTTCGCGTGCGGTTCGGCACCAACGAGCCGACCCCTTGGCCGCCCGAGTTGCCGGCCGCCGAGAATCCGCCCGCCGGGGCAATCATCGACTACGCACTCGCGGCGGACGCTTCAGGGCCGGTCAGGCTGGAAATCGTCGAGCCGTCCGGCCGCGTGATTCGCTCGTACTCGAGCGATGATCCAGTCATCGATCCCGATCCGGGCGTCGATCCTGTCGCCTACAATCGGCTGTGCCAGAAGAATCCGTCCGCCCCTGATTGCGGGCTCCCGCTCTATTGGCCGGCGCCACAGGAACGGCTGTCGAGTCGGGCGGGACTGCATCGCTTCACGTGGGACATGCGCTATCAGCCCATCGGCGATAACCCGCGTACGGGCGAAGTCGAAGCGACCGGGGCGGTGCCGCGGCGCAGCGAGCACACGCCGACCGCGCCGTGGGCGCCGCCCGGCCGTTACACCGTGCGACTCACGGTGAGCGGGAAGACGTACAGCCAGCCGCTCACGCTGCGAATCGATCCGCGCGTCAAGACGCCCGCCGCGGGACTCCAGCAGCTCGCGGCGCTGACCCGAGAGATGTATGACGCAGCCGCTCGGACGCGCGTCGCGTATCGCGATGCGCGCGCGCTGGTCGACTCCCTTTCAGGGACGCTGCGAGTACAAGTGGAGTCGCTTGCTCCGGCCGCGCCACGGCCCCGTCCGCGGGGACCGGTTCGTCCGGGAGCGCCTCCGCCGCCGCCGACGCTCGAGAGTGCGAGCAACGCGGCGCTCGCCGCGGCGATGGCGATGCAGGATGCGGAAATGACTCCGACGGCGGCGCAGGTCGCCGCGTGCGCGCGGGCACGCGCGCAGGTGAATCAGGTGCTGGCGCGATGGGCGCGCCTCAAACGGCCTTCTTAGCTACTCCGGATGGGCGAGCGGTTTGCCATCGGGGCCGACCTGGATCTCGGAGCGCTTGGCGCCGGTACGCACTTGCGCTTCGTAGGCCACGAGGACGCCACGCTTGGTCAGCGACTCGACCTTGGTGATTTTGCCGGAACCGGCCAGCTGCAGCAGCCCTGCCTTCACGGCGGCGGGCAACGAGTCGAGTGCGACTTCCACCTCGATCTCGAGCACGGAGCCGTCTGCGCCGATCAGGACGTCTCGGCCGTGGCCGCGCACCCGCATCTCGACCTCATAGACGAGCTGACCGTTGTCCGTCTCGCTCGAATAGCCGCGGATGGTTGCGCCCTGGCTCTCCTGGTCGACGGCCTTCTGCACCGCGGCCGGAAGCTCGGAGCGTTTCAGCTTCTTTTCTTTCTCTTGTGCGGGGGTCTGTTGTGTTGCTACCTGCGACGCGATCGCGCAGGTCAAAACCAGGAGGGGGGCCGTCCATTTAGAGATTGGCATGACTATCCTCGCCGCTGTGGGTACAGACTCAATTCTATCTAGGCAGCGCGCTACATGCGCGCGTAGAATTAGGGCGTGTCTTCCCTCCGACCACCACCCAGGAGTCGTATGTACAAACCTTCAATCCACACTCTTGCACTGCTCGTCGCCGCCGCCCTGGCCTGGCCCGGCGTGAGCTCGGCGCAATCATTCAAGGTCGCGAAGTACAGCATCGGCGGTGACGGCGGCACGGATTACTTGACCGCCGAGCCAGGCACGGGACGCGTGTTCGTATCGCGCAGCACGCACGTGATGGTGATCGACGGCAACACCGGCAAAGTGATCGGCGACATTCCCGACACGCCGCGGACGCACGGCATTGCGCTGGCGCCCAAATCGGGACACGGATTCATCACCAACGGCGGCGATTCGACTGTCACGATGTTCGATCTCACGAGCATCGCGGTGGTCAAGAAGATCAAGGTTCCTACCGGCGGGCTTGACGGCATCATGTACGACGACTTCTCCGACCGCATCATTCTTACGAATCACAGCCGTCCGGCCGGCACCGTCGTCGCCATCGATCCCAAGAGCGGAGATCTCGTTGCCACGGTGCAGCTCGAGGATGATTCGCCCGAAGGCGCGGCCAGCGACGGCAAGGGAAAGATCTTCGTCAACAACGAAGGCAAGAGCACCATCCAGGTGATCGACGAGAAGACGATGACGGCGATCGCGTCGTGGCCGCTGGCGCCGTGCGAAGGCCCGACCGGCATCGCCTACGATCGCGCCACGGACCGGATCTTCGCCGGGTGCGGCAAGACGTCGGTGGTACTCGATGCCAAAACGGGCAAGGTCGCCGCCACGATCACCAATGGTGACGGAGTGGACGCACTGGGATGGGATCCCGCGCAGAAGCTGATCTACATCCCGGCCGGCCGGGATAGCAACGTCACCGTCGTGCGCCAGGATTCGCCTGACAAGTACACAGTGGTCGCGACCGTGCCGACGATGCGCGGCGCGAAGACCATTTCGGTGGATGTGCAGAAGCACATTGCGTATCTGTTCCAGCCCGAATACGGTCCGCCACCTGCAGGCACGCCGCCGCCGCAGCCGGGCCAGCGGCCCGTGCGAGGTCCCGTGATCGGAGCGTATTTCTTCGCGATCAGTCACTGACGCAAAAATGGGGGGAGAGGCATCATGAGAGTCGGCACAATTATTTTGACGGCGTGCGTGCTTGCCGTTCCGCTCACGGCACAGAACCCCGCGCCAGCGGCGTCGGAGCGTGACACGGCGGCCAAAGCCGCGGCTGCACCGATCCCGAAGGAAGCGTCGTCGGTCACCGATCACACCATCCGCATCGGCAGCCAGCTCGTCGCCTATCGCGCGACGGCGGCGACGATGTTGCTGAAGAACGACAAGGACGAGGCGATCGGGTCGCTCTACTACACGGCCTACACGCGCACCGGCGCGGGGGACCCGAGCCAGCGCCCCCTCGCCTTCATCTATAATGGCGGGCCCGGCTCCGCCTCGGCGTGGCTCCACATGGGAGCGTTCGGTCCGCGTCGCATCGTGACGACCGACGCTGGGCCCACGCCGCCGCCCCCGTACCAAGTGGTGGACAATCAGAGCAGCCTGATCGATGTCACCGACATGGTGTTCATCGATCCCATCGGCACAGGATTCTCCAAGCCGGTCGGCAAAGGCACGGGGAAGGATTTCTGGGGCGTGGACGAGGATGCCAAAGCGCTCGCGCAGTTCATCTCGCAGTACGTGAGCCGCAACGGCCGCTGGGCCTCACCCAAGTACTTGATCGGCGAAAGCTACGGCACGACCCGCTCGGCGGTCCTCGGCAGCCGGCTGGAACGCGACGGGATCTCGCTCAACGGCATCGTGCTGATCTCGTCGGTACTCGATTTCGAAACGCTGCTGTTCTCACCCGGGCACGATCTGTCGTACGAGCTCTACCTGCCGAGCTATGCTGCGACCGCGGCCTATCACAAGGTGATTCCGGCGCCCGCCAATATGAGCGCGTTCTTGACTGAAGTCCGCCGCTACGCGATGGGCGACTACGCCACCGCGCTCGCCGCTGGCGCGACGCTGCCGGCGGACCGCAAGGCCGCCGTGGCCAAGCAGGTCGCGGCGTACACCGGGCTCTCCGAGGACTATGTCATGCGAGCCAGCTTGCGCGTGAACCTGCGGCAATTCATGGCCGAGCTGCAGCGCAGCCGCGGGCTCGTGACGGGGCGGCTCGATTCACGCTTCTCGGGCCCACTGCCCGATCTCTTGACCGAGAACGCGCCGGGCGATCCGCAGTCGAATGCCGTGACGGGCGCATTCACGGCGGCTGCCAACGCGTACCTCCGTGGCGAACTGAAGTTCGACACCCAGGACCGCTACCTGATGGGGGGCGGCAACCAGGGGCAGTGGAACTGGGCGCGTGACGGCCAGCGTGGCTGGGCCGCGACGACGTATGTCGGCTCCGACTTGACGCAGGCGCTTGTGACGAACCCGCACCTGCGGATCGAGGTCGAGAACGGCTATTACGACCTGGCGACGCCGTTCTTCGCGACCGAGTACACCGTCAACCATCTCGAGGGGCTGTCGCCCGATTTGCGCGATAACATCTCGCTCAAGTACTACGACGCCGGGCACATGATGTATTTGTACGAACCGGCGCTCGCGGAGCTGAAGCGGAATGTGGCGCGCTTCATCACGAATCCTGCGCCCGCGACGGCGAGGGCCGGCTCGAATTGAAGTTAGCGGCGCCGCAGGGCGACGGCGTCGATGTCGAACGTGACGGCATCCGCGACGCGTACGGTGCCGCCCGGTCCGCCGCGGTAGGGACGAATGCCGTAGTCTGATTGCCGCACCGAGAATGTCGTGGTGGCTCGCAGCGTATCCGGCTCGATCCGAACGCGCACCGTCAGTGGCACGGTGCGCGTTTGGCCTTTCATGGTGAGCGCCGCTTGAATGCGGAGCGTGTCTCCGGCCAGTTCGACGGCTTGCGACGTGAGCGTGATCTCCGGGTACTGCGGCACGTCGAGCACATCAGCGCGCATCGCTGCCGTCACTTTACGAATTTCTGCGGTATCGGGGGGCGTCAGTACCTCGAGCCCTACCGTCGCGATGGAGACCGCCAGGTGGGACGCTTGCGGTTGGTACGGATAGTACACAACGCGGCCTGAAAACTGGCGCGCTTGTATGAGATGCTCGTGACCCGCGAATCCGAACAAACCGGCTTTCCCGGTACGCACCACGAAGCGACTCGAGGGCGCGAGCTCGTAGACCACGGAATCACGCGCGATGACCTGCGCCGCGCCGAGCCTCGGAAGGACGCTCAGCGCAACAAGTGTTAGCAATCGGCCGTTCATTTTTCCTCGACGATGCCGCCTGGCAGAATACTCTTTGCACCGAACTTGCCGCGCACGCGATCGATGGCGCGTGCCAAGCCGCGGTCGCGTTCGGTCTCCTCAGAAAGGATAACCAGCTGATCGGTCACGGGGGCTTTCGCGAGGCCCGACAGCCGCACGCCGACGAGCCGCGCCGGCACCCGCCGCGCGTTGCGCAAGCTTGCGAGCAACTCGTGCGCGACACGCAGAATCACACGATCTGACACGACCGGCTCAGGCAGGGTGCGTTGCGCGGAGCGGGTCTTGAAGTCCCAATCCCGCAGCCGCACCGCCACGGTTCGCGCGGTGAGCCCGTCGCCGCGCATGTCCGCGGCGGCGCGCGTGACGAGGCGCAGCAGCTCGCGCTCGATGTCGGTGTCTTCGTGCAGGTCCTTCCCGAACGTCTCGTCGCGGCTGATCCCGCGGTTCATCGTGCGGTGGAACACGTCGCCTTCGTCCTGACCTTGCACGCGGTTCCACAGCCACTGCGCTTCGCGCTTGCTCATCCAACGCTCCAGCGCCGCCAAGTCGTGGCGGAGCACGTCTGCGACGGTGATCAAGCCGTAACGCGCCAGCCGCGCCTGAAACTTGGGGCCGACCAGCGGGATGTCCGCCAGCGTGCACGATCGCAGGAACGTCTCCTCGGCGCCCGGCTCGATGATCACGACCCCGGTGCCGCCCGCGCTCGGCTTGGCGCGATCGACCGCCATCTTCGCGATGAGCTTGTTCGTGCCGCCGCCGATCGAGAGTGTGAGTCCCGTCGTCTCACGGAGCGCGGACCGGATCCGCTGCGCTGTCGCGTCGAGCGCCTCATGGTGATAGACGCCTTCGGTGCCTGTCAGGTCGAGATACCATTCATCGATACTCGCGCCCTCGACGACGGGCGAGAACTGATGCAGCAGTTTGCGGATCTCGGCGCTCTTCTGGATGCAGGCCTTGAAGGGAACCGGCACGCACACGGCATCGGGGCAGAGGCGCAGGGCGCGTGCGATCGGCATCGCCGAGCGGACGCCGAACTTTCGGGTCTCGTAGGACGCGGAGCAGACGACGCCGCGGCTTTCGCGCGAGCCGCCGACGATGAGGAGGGGCGCTTTCCCGGCGCCGTCGGGATCGACCGCGCGCGCGACAGCGACGTAAAACGCGTCTGCATCGGCCAGGAGAATGCGACGCATGCCCGAACATATCCCGAATAATCTAGGGATCAACCCTGTGTCGTTTGGCTCGGTTTTGGTTGCTCGGGGAAACCCGGCTCGGCATTGTGTGCGTCTCGCCATGGCCCGCTCGGAGGCTTGATGCGCAGGATCGTGCTTGCCGCGCTCGTGATTGCCGCATGCACCAATGATGCGACGCAGCCCACGACGGTCGGGCTCTCATTCTCGGTGGTATCTGGAGACGGCCAGTCTGGCGTCGTCGGTCAGCCGCTTCCGAACCCATTGGTAATCAAGGCGACCGATTCTCGCGGTCGCCCGCAGAAGAACCTCCAAGTGAGCTTCATCATCACTTCCGGCGGCGGCTCCGCGAATCCTGTGTCTGCGCGCACCGATCAGAATGGTTTCGCGCAGACGGCGTGGACCCTTGGTACCTCGGTTGCCCAGGCGCAAGGTCTCGAGGCGCGCGCGGGCAGTGCGTTGCTCGGTGCGTTCTCCGCGACGCCACTGGTTGGTCCACCGGCGCAGCTTGCGATTCAGGCGGGTGATGGTCAGTCCGCTGCACACAACACGCCAGTCTCTGTTGTGCCGTCGGTGGCGGTGCGGGACCAGTACGGCAACGCCGTCCCCGGTGCTTCTGTGTCATTCACGGTTACGGCGGGGGGCGGGAGCGTGACGGGCTCGCCCGCGACGTCCGCCGCCGACGGCGTTGCGACGCTCGGCAGCTGGATGCTCGGTTCCACGGTAGGGACGAACACCCTTCGGGCCAGCGTCGCGGGCGCGAGCCCGGCGACGTTCACCGCCACGGCAACCCCGGGTGCGGCGGTGAGATTGACGCTGGCAGCGGGCGACAATCAGACGGCTGAGGCCAACACGCAGGTTCCGATTCCGCCCGCCGTGCGCGTCGCGGATGCCGCGGGGAATGCGGTAGCGGGCATCCGTGTGACATTCGTTCCGATTCTGGGCGGCAATTTCGTCCATCCGGATACCGCCTCGTCCGGACCGGATGGTGTCGCGGCACCGAGCTTCTGGATGTTGGGAACGAGGACCGGCTCGAACACTATGCGGGCGACCGCGTCCGGCATTGCTGACACCGTCATATTCCACGCGACCGCTACGTCAGGGCCCGTCGACGCCGACCACAGCGGCATCGGCGCACAACCGGACAAGATCACTACGAGCAACACGAGTCGCATTTACGTGATTGCGCGATCTCGCATCCTCAATCCGGTCCCGGGGGCCACGGTCGTCTTCGAAGCGACCGGTGCAGGGAACACCATCGTGCAGCCGTCCAGTCCAACGGATTCCGCTGGATACGCGGAGGGTCAATTCAGCTCGACGGTGCTGGGACAAAAGATCGTGAGCGCCACGATCAATGGAATCCGGATCACGCCGACGTGGACCGTGACCGTACAGGGTGGGCCTCCGGCGGACCTGAGTCTGTACGCCGGCAACAATCAGACGGCGCAGGTCAATACGAATGTGCCGATTGCTCCAGCGGTGCTGATTCGCGACGCCAACGGCAATCCTGTCCCGGATGTCATTGCGACGTTCGTGATCATCCAGGGCGGCGGATCCGTCGGGGGCTCGCAAGTGGCGCAGGTAGCGTCGGGTCAGAACGGCGTCGCCGCAGTTTCGTTCTGGCGCTTTGGGACGACAACCGGCGCGAACAAGCTGCGGGCTACAGTGCAGGGCATTGCGGACTCCGTCGTCTTCTTGGGGACAGCCACCGCCGGGCCGCCCGCGTCGGTGACGATCCGCGCGGGCAACAATCAGGTCGGATACACCAATACCGCGCTCCCGACGAGCCCTTCGGTGACCGTGAAGGACGCGTTCAACAACCTGGTCCCCGGTGCCGCGGTCACGTTCGCCATCACTGAAGGCAACGGAACGATTGCCGGAACCAATCCCGTGCCGACGGACGCCGCCGGTGTCGCGACCGTGGGCGCGTGGGTCTTGGGTCCTGCGATCGGCACGAATCGTATGACCGCCACCGCGGGCGGCGCGAGCCCCGTGACACTCACGGCGACCGCCCAGTCGGGCCCGCCGACGTCCGTTGAGATCCATGGCGGCAACACTCAAACGGCAAAGCCCAACGAGTACCTGCCGATTGAGCCCTCCGTCCTGGTGCGCGATGCAAGCGGCAACCCGGTCGACGGCGTCCGCGTCAGGTGGGCCGTGACATCAGGCGAGGGTTCGCCGGGAAACTCGTACCCAACAACGGTCGCAGGTGGCATCGCCGCGGCGATCTGGCGGCTCGGGCCGGTGCTCGGTACCCAGACACTGGTCGCGACCGTGGAAGGCGAGGGCATCAGCGGAAACCCGGTCACCTTCACGGCAACGGCCGTTGGCGATTTCTGGAGGCGCCTCGCGTCCGCGCCGACGCATCGCATGGACGCTGCGGGTGAGGCCATCGACGGCAAGCTGTACGTCGTCGGAGGAATCCCGTTCGCCGATCCGCTGCAAGGCGCGGGAGACATGACCGGGCTCGTCGAAGTGTACGAACCCGCGACCAACAGTTGGACGACGAGGTCGCCGATGCCCACGCCACGCGCGTCGCTGGGCGTCGGCGTCATCAACGGTATTCTCTATGCGGTGGGTGGATGGCACGGAGGACCCCTCGCGGCGGTCGAGGCATACGATCCGGCGACGGATACGTGGACCCAGAAGGCCCCCCTGCCCACGGCGCTGTACGATCTCTCGGTGACGGTGATCAACGGCGTCCTCTATGCGGTGGGTGGAGCCAAGCTCGTCGAGTGCTCGCCGAGTGACCCCTATTATCCCTATTGCAACAATTACGAGACCGTGGCCACCGTCCAGGCGTACGACCCCGTGACCGATACCTGGACTCAAAAGGCCGACATGCTCACGCCGCGGCAGTTCCACGCCTCGGCTGCGGTGAACGGCATCTTGTACGCTTTCGGGGGCCAGTGGCACGGCGTGAATGACTATCTCGCAGCGGTGGAGTCGTACGATCCCGCGACGAACACGTGGACCGCACGGGCTCCAATGCCCACGGCACGGTTCGGACACGGGGCGGGGGTCATCGGCGGAATCATCTACGTAGCCGGAGGCTCCGCGGTCAACGAGGCCTACGATCCCGCGACGGACTCGTGGACGACGAAGGCGCCGATGCTTGAGCGGCGTCAGGAGTTCGCCTCGGCCGTGATCAACGGCGTGTTCTACGTCGCGGGTGGGACCAGCAGTTCAGCGAGCAACTGGAGTCTCAAGCTGCTCGACGCTTATCACCCCTAAGCGCACATCGTAAAATCAGCCCCGCAGCGGTCTCCGTTGCGGGGCTTTTCCTTCCCTCTATCTTCTTGCCACTATGAACAAAGGCACCATCGGTATCCTCACCGGCGGCGGCGACGTCCCCGGCCTCAATCCCGCGATCCGCGCCATCACGATTCGCGCCCTGCGCGACGGCTACAAAGTCATCGGCATCCGCCACGGGTGGGGCGGACTGGTGGACTACTCGCGCGAAAAAGACGCCGACAACAGCGAGCAGATCCTGCCGCTCACCGAAGCGATCGTGAACCGCGCCGGCCGCACCGGCGGGACGTTCCTGCACACTTCGCGCGTGCGGCCGAGTCATCTGCCCAAAGAACGCGTGCCAGCGCATCTCACCGCGTACACTGAAAAGACGAATGACATCACCAAGGATGTGATCAAGAACCTCGAGCACATTGGCGTCGATGTCCTGATTCCGATCGGCGGCGACGACACACTCAGTTACGCCAAGCGGCTGCACGATGAGGGGCTGAAGGTCGTCGCGATCCCGAAGACGATGGACAACGACGTCTACGGCACTGACTACTGCATCGGGTTCAGCACGTGCGTGACGCGCACGATCGAACTGACGCACCGGCTGCGCACGTCGGCCGGCTCGCACGAGCGCTTCCTCGTGATCGAAGTGTTCGGCCGGTACGCCGGCTTTACCGCACTGCTCCCGACGATGGCTGGCGCGGCCGACCGCTGTGTGATTCCCGAGTATCCCGTCGAAGTGGAGCACCTCGCCGAGCTGCTTGTGCAGGACCGCAATAAGAACCCGAGCCGCTATTCGGTCGTCCTGATTTCGGAGGGCGCTCGACTCACCTCGCACGAAGGGATGAGCTTCGAGGGTGAGGAGACCGACATGTTCGGGCACCGCAAGCTCGGCGGCATCGGCGACCAGATCGGTACGGCGCTCAAGGAATCGTCGGCGAAGCTCAACAAGGGCCGGAAGATCGACGTCGTGAACCAGCGGCTCGGCTATCTCGTTCGTTCGGGCGACCCCGACGCGCTCGACTCGATCGTGCCGATGGCATTCGGCAACCTGGCGCTCGACTTGATCGTGAAGAAGCAATACGGCCGGCTCGTAAGCATTCACAAGGGGTTCTACGACACCGTGCCGCTATCGAGCGTCACGTCGGACAAGAAGGTCGTGGACGTGTCGAAGTACTACAACACGCAGCGCCTGCGGCCGATTTACCAATTCGACGGGGCGCCGCTGTTTATCATGACGAGCGACTGATTTCCGCAGACTTCAGGGGACGAGTAAGCGGTCTGGAAAATGAGATGCTCCAAGTGGGCCTGAGGTAACGCGAGTAGAAATGTGTTGCACAACCTCTGCTGCACGCAGTCCACAGGCCGCGCTCCGCGCCACAGTGTGATCGCCGGCACGCATTCTCGGGGTTAACCCTAGTGGCTCGACAGTAAGGAGATACCGACCACCGTCGTAACGCGCAGGGCATGGGAGGGCTGGCATGTGCCTTGCGCGCTCGTCCTAAGAATCTGTTCGCCAATCCTAAAAAAAAATCGCACCGACTCGGAGAGAGCGCACCGTGCAGCGCGATCCTGGTTCCTCTTTACACGTCATCCGCGATGAGGCACTCGTCGTCCCGGCCCCCGCATCGCCGACCCCGTCGCCCATCGCACCACCTTCCGCCCCCGCCACCCGCCCGCCTGAAGGCCCGGCGACCGTCCGTGGAAAGTTTTTCTTTGTCGGAGATCAGAAGCTCTATCTCCGCGGCGTGACATACGGGACGTTTCGCCCGCGCGCCGACGGCAGCGAAGTGCCCGAGCCCGACGCCGTCGACCGGGACTTTGCGGGCATGGCGGCGCACGGATTCAATACCGTGCGCGTGTACACCGTGCCGCCTCGCTGGCTGCTGGACACCGCCGCGCGTCACGGTCTGCGGGTGATGGTGGGCGTGCCCGTCGAGCGCTACATCGGTTTCCTCGCCGACAAACGCAAGGATGCACCCGACCTCGACGCGCTCGTGCGGACCGCGGTACGCGACTGTGCCGACCATCCCGCCGTGCTGTGTTATGCGATCGGCAACGAGATTCCCGCGCCCGTCGCGCGCTGGTTCGGCCGCCGCCGGGTCGAGCGCTTCCTGGAGCGGCTGTATCGCGTCGCCAAGGAGGAGGCGCCCGACAGCCTCGTCACCTACGTCAACTATCCGTCCACCGAGTACCTGCAGCTCGATTTCCTGGACTTCCTCTGCTTCAACGTGTACCTCGAGTCGCAGCAGCGGCTCCAGGCCTACCTCGGACGGCTGCACACCCTGGCGGGTGAGCGGCCGGTGGTGATGAGCGAGGTCGGTCTGGACAGCCGGCGGAACGGCGAGCACCAGCAGGCGCGGACCCTGGATTGGCAGGTCCGCAGCGCGTTCGCCGGGGGGTGCGCGGGGGCGTTCGTCTACGCCTGGACCGACGATTGGTATCGGTCCGGCGAAGATGTGCGCGACTGGGACTTCGGCGTGACGCGCCGGGATCGCCGGCCGAAGCCGGCGCTCACCGCGGTGCGTGAAGCGTTTGTCCACCTGCCCTTCGCCCCGACGCTGCCGTGGCCGCGCGCTTCGGTCGTGATCTGCTCGTACAACGGGTCGCGAACCCTCGCCGACTGCCTCGACGGTGTCGCGCGGCTCGAGTATCCGGATTATGAGGTCGTGGTCGTCGATGATGGATCGACCGATCAGACCGCGGCCATCGCGCGGCGGTACGACTGCCGCCTGATCCAGACGCCGAACCGTGGCCTCGCCAGCGCGCGGAACACCGGGTTGGCCGCCGCCACCGGCGAGATCGTCGCCTACCTGGACGATGACGCTCGGCCCGATCCGCACTGGCTCGCCTATCTCGCCGCGACGTTCCTTAGCACGTCCCACGCGGCGGTGGGCGGTCCCAACGTGGCGCCTCCCGGTGACGGACCGATCGCCGATGCGGTCGCGCGCTCACCCGGCGGTCCGGTGCACGTACTGCTCACCGATCGCGAAGCCGAGCACATCCCCGGCTGCAACATGGCGTTCCGCAAGGAGTGCCTCGCGGCGATCGGAGGCTTCGACCTCCAGTTCCGCGTGGCGGGTGACGACGTGGACGTCTGCTGGCGCCTGCACGAGCGCGGCTGGTCGATCGGCTTCCACTCGGCCGCGATGGTCTGGCATCATCGCCGCAACTCCATTCGCGCGTATTGGCGGCAGCAACTCGGCTACGGGCGTGCCGAGGCGATGCTGGAGCGGAAGTGGCCTGAGAAGTACAATGGGCCTGGGTACGTGCGTTGGGCCGGTCGCCTGTATGGGCCGGGGCGCCCGGAAGCGCCGCCGTGGCGCCGCGCCCGCGTCTACCACGGCATCTGGGGCGTCGCACCCTACCAATCGCTGTACGAGCCCGCGGCCGGCGTGCTCGGCGCACTCCCGCAGATGCCCGACTGGCATCTCACGCTGGCAATCCTTGCCGGCATCGCCGCTCTGGGGGTCGAGTGGCCGCCGCTGCGCTTGGCGCTGCCGCTGCTTGGCTTTGGGGTGTCCATCTCCGTGGCACGTGCCGCCATGAGCGCCGCGCGCGCGTCGTTCCCCACGACGCTCGACCGGTGGCGTCGTCTGCAGCGCCGTCTGCTCACAGGTGTGTTGCACCTCCTGCAGCCGATCGCGCGGCTGCGCGGGCGGCTCAAGGAGGGGCTCACGCCGTGGCGTAGCCGCGGCGTCCGGGGCCCAGCCCCGCTGTGGCCGATCGCTACGAGCGTGTGGAGCGAGCGCTGGCTTGCGCCGAGCGCGCGCGTGGAGACGATCGCCGCCGCGTTACGCGCCGTCGGCGCCTGCGTGCTGCACGGTGGGCCCCACGATCGCTGGGATCTCGAGGTCCGGGGCGGATTCCTCGGAGCGGCGCGCGTGCTGATGGCGGTGGAGGAGCACGGCAGGGGCTGTCAACTGGTGCGGGTCAAAGCGTGGCCCGTGATCCCGGCGCGCGGCCCGCTGGTCAGCGTCGCGCTCGCGGTGGCGGCGGTCGCGGCGTTGCACGATCATGCCTGGAGTGTGGCGGCCGTGATGGGGCTGTCCGCGCTGGTCCCCATCATGAAGGGCGTCTCGGAGACCGTTGCCGCAATGGCGTCGGTGCTCAATGTCCTGCGTCGCGTGCGAGATACCGAGGCGCAGCCCGGTGAGTGACGTCGTCCTATACCGGCGGGTTCTGCACCAGGCGCGACCATACGGCCTGCATTTCGTCGCGCTGTTTGCGGTGGGGTTGCTGGCGAGCCCTGTCGCTTTGCTCACCCCCGTGCCGCTCCGCATCGTCGTCGATAACGTTATCGGCGCGCGACCACTGCCGCCGCTGCTGCGCGCCGTCCTTCCCGCAGCGGCTGTAAGCACGCCCGCCGCGGTCTTGTTCGCGGCGTTGTGCCTGCTGATCCTCGTCGCGGCCGCCAATCAGGCGCAACAGCTCGGGGGCACATTGCTGCGCACCTGGGTCGGTGAGCGGCTGGCGCTGGACATCCGGTCCCGGATGGTCGATCGCATGCAACGGCTTTCGCTGCAGTATCACGATTCGCGTGGCACCGCCGATTCGCTGTACCGCATCCAGTACGACGCACCGGCGATCCAGAACATCCTGGTCGACGGCGCCATTCCGTTCGTGACGGCGACGATCACGTTGAGCACGATGATCGTCGCCACGGCGCGCCTGGACTGGCCCCTCGCGCTGGTCGCGCTCGGCGTGTGCCCTGTGCTGTTGGTCCTGTCGCGTGTCTACCGCGGGCGCATGCGGCGCCAGTCGCGTCACGTGAAGAAGCTGGAGGCGGCGGCGCTGGCCGTGGCGCACGAAACGCTTGGGGCGTTGCGTGTGGTGAAGGCTTTCGGGCAGGAAGCGCGCGAGACCGAGCGGTTCGTGGGGCGCTCGCGCGAGGGCATGATCGCGCGGCTCCGGTTCGCGCTGTTCGAGGGACGCTTCGGCGTGTTCGTCGGTCTGACCACCGCGGCGGGAACGGCCGCCGTGCTGTTCATCGGCGTGCAGCACGTCCAGGCCGGCCTCATCACCTTGGGCCAGCTCCTGATGGTCCTGGGATACCTGGCCCAGTTGTACGATCCCCTGAAGACGATCAGCCGCAAAGCAGCAGGGATCCAGGCGTATCTCGCCAGCGCCGAGCGTGTGTTCGCGCTGCTAGACGAGCCGTCGGACGTCCCGGAACGGGTGCGCGCCCGACCGCTGCCGCGCGCCACCGGCGCCGTGACGTTCCGCAACGTCTCCTTCAGTTATGACAGCGAGCGCCCCGTGCTGCGCGAGGTGTCGTTCGAGCTGCCGCCGGCTGCGCGCGTCGCGGTGGCGGGGGCGACCGGCGCGGGGAAGACGACGCTCGTGAACCTCCTCACCCGCTTCTACGACCCGACCGAGGGCGCGATCCTGCTGGACGGTGTGGATCTCCGCGAGTATCGCCTTGCAGATCTGCGGAATCAGTTCGCGATCGTGCTCCAGGAGCCGCTGCTGTTCTCGACGAGCATCGGCGAGAACATCGCCTACGGAAGGCCCGGAGCGACCACCGCGGAGATCGAGCGTGCGGCGGCGGCCGCCGGAGCGCACGACTTCATCGTCCGCTTGCCGGAGGGGTACGAGACCCCCGTGGGCGAGCGCGGCCTCAAGCTCTCCGGCGGAGAGCGGCAGCGCGTCGCCTTGGCGCGCGCCTTCCTCAAGGACGCTCCGCTCTTGATCCTGGACGAGCCAACCAGCGCGGTCGACGCCAGGACCGAAGCCGTCATCCTCGACGCGATGGACCGCTTGATGGAAGGGCGCACCGCGTTCCTCATCACTCATCGCGAGCGCGCGCTCGCCGCATGCGATCTGCGCCTGCAGCTCGAGCGTGGACGACTGCTCGCCGGCGCGACGGCCATGGCATGACCGACACCGCGAGCCCCCCGAGCCCCCCGCTCCCCCGACCGACCCCCTCCAGAGGGGCGGTCCTGGTGGGCAACCTCAGGGGGCACGCGGCCGCTGAGGCCTGGAGCGCCGTCTGCCGTGACGCCGGAGCCCCCGAAGCGATCGAAGTGCTGCGCGGTGGAAAAGAATCGGCCACGTATCGGCTGACGGGCGCCGGCCCGCGCGGTGAGCCCGTCATCGCGCAACGCTGCACGGCCGCGCGGGCGGCGATCGAACGCACGATCCACGAGCACGTCTTGCCGCACGTGCCCGTGACAGCCCCGCGCTACCACGGGTTTCGCGAGGATCGCGACGGGTTCGTGTGGCTGTTCTTCGAAGACGTGGGCAGCGAGCGAGCTTCGAAAACCGATCCCGCGCATCTGGCTCTCGCAGGGCGGTGGATCGCGCAGCTACACGTCGGCGCGAGCAATATTCCGGCCGCGCGGGCGCTGCCCGAGGCAGGCCCCCATCGCTATCGCGAGCACCTGCACGCGGCGTGCGACACGATCCGTCCTCGGCTCGCGAATCCAGCCCTGGCCGCGGCCGACCTGCGACTCCTGAAGCGGCTGCTGGAGCGCCTCGAGCGTCTCGAGCAATTCTGGCCGCACATCGAAGGCGCGTGCGCGGGCATACCAGCCACACTGACGCACGGCGACTTCCGCGCCAAGAACGCCATCGTGCGGGCCGGAGCGACTGGACTCGAGCTGTTCCCGATCGACTGGGAGACTGCGGGGTGGGGCATCCCGGCGGTCGATCTGACGAAGATCGACCTGAAGGCCTACGGATCGGTCGTGCGTCGCGCATGGCCTGATGCTCGGCCCGAGGTGCTGCGGCGGCTCGCTGCCGTCGGTCGCATCTTCCTCGCGCTCGCGGCGATCAGCTGGGTCAGCCCGCAGTTGGCTTACGACACCCCTCTCTACCTGGTGCGCCCCATGTCATGGTTACGCGTTTTTCACCGACAAGTCGGCGTGGCTGCGCGCCCGCTGCGCGCCCTGGTATGAGCCGCGCCATCGCTACGTTGCGCACCCTCGTGCCCGGAACCGCCGAGCCGGGCTGGCGCGAGCTGTGCGATGCCCTGGCGGACGTCCTCGATGGCTCGAGCGCCAACGGGCGCCCGATCGAACTCGACCGCCTGAAGTCGCGCGTCTACCGCCTCCGGGCGGGAGAGAACGGCACCGTACGCTCGCTCGTCGTGAAGCGCTACGATCCGTGGCTGGCGCGGCGTAACGAGCTGGTGTTGCGGCGGTGGTTGCCCGCGCTGGATCTGAGCGACCGTGCTCCACGCCTTCTCGCTACGGCGGTCGAGCGCGGCGGGGCCTGGGCGTGGCACGTGTACGAGGACCTCGCTGGTGACCCGCTCGATCCGCAGGACCCGGACCCGCTGCAGGTCGAAGCGGTCGTCGACGTGATTGCGACGTTGCACACGCGCGCCGCCGGCCACGCCGTCGTCCCGCAATGCCGGCATTTCTGCGGCTCCCTGGGCGCGGGCTTTTTCGCGGCCAATGTGCGCGACGCCATTGCCGTTCTCGAAGCCCTGGCGCCGCCGCGCATCGAGCCGACACCCGCGCAAGGCGAGCTGCGCGGGCGATTGCTCGATCGTCTCTATCGGCTCCGCGGGGAGATCGGCGCGCGCACCGCCCTCCTCGAGGCATGGGGTGGGCCCGATACGTTGCTGCACGGCGACCTCTGGACCACAAACGCGCTCGTGCACTCCGATCAGGCGCGCGGGACGCGCGTCGCGCGCCTGATCGACTGGGATCACGCGGCAGTGGGGCCGGCGACGTACGACCTGTCCACGTTCCTGTACCGGTTCCCCAAGGCCGAGCGTCCGTGGATTCTGGAGATGTACGCCCGCGCGCTCCGGCGCGCGGGCTGGCGGTTGCCGTCGGTGCGGGAGTTGAACGCGATGTTCGAGACCGCCGAGTACGCGCGGTACGCGAGTCGCATCATCTGGCCCGCGGTCGCGTTGCTGGAGGAGCGGGCGGCTTGGGGCTTCGATCAGCTCGCCGAAGTGGAGCGCTGGTTCGACGCCCTGGAGCTCGTCCTGCCCGAGCCATGACGACCGTGGTGGTATCGCCATTCGACGTGGTGAGTTTTCCCGACGGAGCCGGGCATTTCTGGGTGTACATGCAGTACGTGCAAGGCCTGCGGCGCCTCGGTTGCGACGTGTATTGGCTGGAGCAGGTCCAACGCGGTAAGCATCGCGACTTGGGGGCGCTCGCGACGTTCCGCGAGCGGATGGAGTGCTTCGGCATGGGCGACCGCGCCCTCCTGTACACGCGCGGCGACGGCACGCGGAACGCCGGCGACGATGCTCCGATCGAGTGGCTCAACGGGTCCGACACCTCCGCCTGGGACGTGCTGCGCCAGGCCGATCTGTTGCTCAACTTCCATTACGGGATTGACCCTCGCATTCTGGGCGGCGCGCGCCGCACGGCGCTCGTCGACATCGATCCCGGCCTGACGCAGATCTGGATGAGCTCTGGGCAGATCCGCGTTCCCCACCACGACGTGTACTTCACGATCGGCGAAACGGTCGGCACGGCGGCGGCGCCGTTCCCCGACTGCGGTCTCGCGTGGCGGCACATCCGCCCTCCCGTGTGCCTGGAGCTGTGGCCCTATGTCTACGACCCGCACTGCGAGTCGTTCACCACGGTCGCGGGGTGGTGGTCGGGGAAATGGGTCAAGGTGCGCGAGAACGGCACAGAGATCTGCATCGACAACAACAAGCGCGTCGCCTTTCTCGAGTTCGCCGAGCTGGCAGGGCTGACGACGCAGCCGCTCGAGCTGGCGCTGCATCTCGCCGACGGCGACGGAGAAGACCGGCGCCTGCTCGAGCAGCGATGCTGGCGCGTGCGCCACGCCCGGGAAGTGGCCAGTACGCCGCAACACTATCAGGTGTACATCCAGCGCTCGCGCGGCGAGTGGAGCTGCGCGAAGCCGTTCTTCGTCAAGCTGCGGAACGCCTGGGTGAGCGATCGCACGGTGTGCTACCTCGCGAGCGGCAAGCCTGTGGTCGTCCAGCATACGGGGCCCAGCGCCTATCTGCCGCACGGCGAGGGGATGTTTCGGTTCCAGACCGTGGACGAAGCTGCGGCCTCGCTCGATGCCATCAACACCGCCTACGAGCGTCATTGCCGGGCGGCGCGCGAGATCGCGGTCCAGTACTTCGACGCGAAGCGCGTGCTGGCCGACCTGTTGCAAGTGGCGCTGCGATGACGCCGAGGATTGCGTTCCTGCTGCCGAGCTACTCCCGGCACAGCACCAGCCTCATGCCGCAGATCGTGCGTGCCGTGGCGGACGCGGGAGCGGACGTCGACGTCATCGTGCCGCCGAGCGGCGCGATCGACCTGGACGCCGTACCGGTCGCTCACGATCTCTACGTGCTGCGCAAAATGAGCGGGCTGGCGCTCAGTCTGGCGGGCGCGCTCCACCAGCTGGGCGCAACGATCGTCAATTCCTATCCCGCCACGGCCGCCCTGCGCGACAAGATCGTCGCTTCCCGGGTGCTGCACGCCGCCGGCGTGCCCACGCCTCCCGCGTTCGTCGCGGACAGCACGGACGACCTGGCTCCGTTGCTCGAGGACGGTCCGCTCGTCGTGAAGCCGTACGGGGGTGGCGGCGGCCACCACGTGCAGGTCGTCCGGACCGCCGCCGAGCTCGCCTCGGTTCCGCAACGCCCGCGCGAGCCCGTGTTCGCGCAGCGATACCTGCCGCATGACGGCCGTGACCGGAAGATCTATGCGATCGGGGACCGTCTGTTCGGCGTAAAGAAGGTCTTCCCGCGGCGGACCGATGAAGAGAAGCGCGGCGAGCCATTCGTGCTGTCGGCTGAGCTCGTCGACATCGTCGAGCGCTGCGGTCGGGCGTTCGGAGCGCAGCTGTACGGCGTCGATATCGTGGAGAGCGGCGGCCAGCCGTACGTGGTGGATATGGGCACCGCCCCCGGATACAAGGGTGTCCCGGACGCGCCGCGCCTAGTCGCCGAGTACCTCTACGCGGCGGCGTCCTCCCTCGAGCCGGCGGCGCGCGCATGATGGCCCTGGCGGCTCTGCTCGCCGCACTCCAGGCGGTCGACCCCATAGCGCCACCCGTGGCTACGCCTGTGGTGCAGGCGGTGCGCGTGTCGAGCGGCCGCGTGTCCCCCGTGGTCGACGGCCGCCTCGACGATGCCGCCTGGTCCCAGGTGACGCCGGTGCGCGACCTGCTCCAGAGCGTTCCGGACGAGGGCCGGCCCGTGTCGGAATCGACGGAGGTGCGGATCGTGTACGACGCGGACGCCCTGTACATCGGCGCCCGGCTGTTCGACGCCGAGCCCGGCAAGATCGTGCGGCGGCTCACGCGGCGCGACGCCTCGTCGCACAGCGACGAGTTCCGGGTGTTGCTGGACAGCTATCACGATTACCGCACGGCGTTCGAGTTCACAGTCAGCGCCGCGGGGGTCCGCACCGACGTGCTCTACGGTGGCGACGGCACCTTCTCCGACAAGTCGTGGGACCCCGTGTGGGAGGCCGCGACCACTGTGGACTCGCTCGGCTGGACGGCGGAGATCCGCATCCCGTTTACCCAGCTGCGGTTCGCCCGCGTCGCGGACCAGGTATGGGGCGTGCGCTTTGTCCGCTGGATCGAGCGCAAGAACGAGTTGGCGCTCTTTCCATTCGTGGCCCGGACCGAGAGCGGTATGGCCTCTCGCTTCGCGAGCCTTGTCGGGCTCGCGGGCGTGGAGACCCGCAAGCACATCCAGATCCTGCCCTACGCCGTCGGGACTGGGACGTACCGCCAGCCGACGGGGCGCGGCAACCCCTTTGAGACGCCGAGCGCGTACCAACGCAGTGTGGGCGCGGATCTGAAGTACGGGGTGAGCTCCAGCCAAACGCTCGACGTGACGGTGAACCCCGACTTCGGGCAGGTGGAGGTCGACGAGACGTTCGTGAACCTCACGGCCTTTGAGCAGTTCCTCGACGAGCATCGGCCGTTTTTCATCGAGGGCACGCAGATCTTCGATTTCGGCGGGAACGGCGGCGGGGTGATCCGCTTCAGTGACCCGCCGCTGTACCTCTACTCGCGCCGGATTGGGCGGCCCCCGCAGGGCGAGCCCTCGTCGAGCGGCGCCTTCCAGGACGTTCCGCAGAGCACCACGATCCTCGGTGCCGCGAAGCTCACCGGCCGCTCGGCCGGCGGGTGGTCGGTCGGCGTGCTTGACGCGCTCACCGCCCGCGAGCGTGCCACCGTGCTCGATACCATTACGGGGACACGCTACCGCGACGAGGTCGAGCCGGCTACCAACTATTTCGCGGGGCGAGTCAAGCGGGACCTGAACGGCGGCAATACGAGCATCGGGCTGCTCGCGACGGCCATGGATCGGCGGCCCACGACACCGGCGCTCGGCATGTTGGCGCGCGACGCGTTCGCCGGCGGCCTCGATTTCTTCCAGCGCTGGGGCGACAAGCATTACACGTTTGCCGGTAGCGTCGGCGGTTCGTACCTCCAGGGAGAACCCGCCGCACTGCAGCAGGTGCAGCGGTCGTCCAACCGCTACTACCAGCGCCCCGACGCACAGCGTTTCCGCTACGATCCCACGCGTACGTCGCTCGCCGGCGTCAGCGCCGACCTGTACCTGAACAAGGTGGCGGGGAACTGGCGATGGGGCCTGGGCGGGCGCACCGCCTCCCCCGGGTTCGAAGTGAACGACCTCGGATTCCAGAATCGTGTGGATCGCATTTCGGCAGCCGCCGTGCTGGGCTACAAGTGGACCAAATCAGGCAGAACGTTGCGCCAGGCCAACGCTTATCTCCAGGTCTCGCCGAGCTGGAACTACGACGGCAATCCGATCGACCGCAAGATCTCGGCGTTTGGCTACGCGCAGTTCCGGAACTTCTGGTTTGCCGATTGGTCCGCCTCCTATTCGCCCCGCGTGGTCGACGACCGGCTCACCCGCGGCGGGCCGCTGGCGATGAAGCCGGCGGCGTGGTTCACGAGCGCGGACCTCACGACGGACACGCGGCGCGTACTCGGCGCCTACGGGTTCGTGTCAGTGCAGCGCGACGAGGCGGGCGGCTGGGCCGTGAATCTGATTCCCCAGCTCACGCGGCGGCCCAGCGCCGCGCTGTCGCTCAACGCCACGGGGGGCTATTCCACGGGCCGAGCGGCGGCGCAGTTCGTCACCAAGGCCACCGACTCCACCGCCGCCGCGACGCTCGGCACGCGCTACGTGTTCGCGGCCCTGTCGCAGCGCCAGGCGTACGTGACGCTGCGCGCCAACGCGACGTTCTCTCCAACGCTGAGCTTGCAGCTCTACGCCCAGCCGTTCGCGTTCGCCGGCGACTACACGGACTTCAAGGAATTGCGGGCGCGCAGGACGTTCGCGTTCAACGTCTACGGACGCGACAACGGCTCGACGATCAGCCGCACGGGCAACACGTATGTCGTCCAGCCCGACGGTGCGGCGCCGGGCGACACCCTGCGGTTCACGGACCCCGACTTCCGCACCCGCGCCGTCAAAGTCAACGCGGTGCTGCGCTGGGAATACCGCCCGGGCTCCACGCTGTTTGTTGTTTGGACGCAGAGCCGTTCGGGGTATGTGCCGTATGATCCGGAATTCGATCTGCAGCGGGATTTCACGCGAGAGCTGTTCCGCGACCGGCCCACGAACGTGTTGCTGCTCAAGGTGAGTTACTGGCTCAGTCGCTGACGGGCGCCGGATTTTCGCTGTACAATCTGTCGCATGCTCAACGTCGGCCTCGTCGGTTTCGGCTTCGCGGGCAAGGTCTTCCACGCGCCGGTCATCCGGGCCGTGGACGGCCTGCGACTCACGACCATTGTCCAGCGCCACGGGGGGAGGGCACCCGATCCGCGCTATCCGGAGGTGGAATTCGTCCACAGTGTTGACGAGCTCCTGAAACGGCAGATCGATCTCGTGGTCGTCGCCACTCCCAACACATCCCACCATCCGATCGCGAAGCAGGCGCTGCTGGCGGGCCGGCACGTCGTGGTCGACAAGCCATTCACCACGACGCTCGCCGAAGCGGAGGACCTGGTCCGGCTCGCCAAACAACAGCGGCGCATCGTCACGGTGTACCAGGATCGCCGCCACACCGGTGATTTTGCGACGGTGCAGCAGGTGGTGTCGGAAGGCGCGCTGGGCCACATCGTGCTGTTCGAATCGCATTTCGACCGTTTCCGTCCGGAGCAGAAACCCAACGCGTGGCGGGAGGAGCCGCTTCCCGGATCCGGCGTCTGGTTCGACATCGGCCCGCATCTCTTCGACCAGGCCCTGCTGCTGTTCGGAATTCCGGAGGCCGTCGGCGCCGACATTCGGATCGAGCGCGCCGGTGGCAGGATCGACGATGCCTTCGACGTCACGCTCTACTACCCGCACAGTCGCGCCGTCTTGCGCGCCTCCATGCTCAGGCCGCCCGTCGGACCGACGTGGATCGTGAATGGCACGAGCGGATCGTTCGTCAAATATGGAATGGATCCCCAGGAAGCCGCGCTGAAGGAGGGACGCACGCCGGACGAGCCCGATTGGGACACCGAGCCGCCGGAGCTCTACGGCAAGCTGATCACGTCTGACGCAACGCGCACAGTGCCGACGTTACGGTCGAGCTTCGCGCGCTATTATGAAAACGTGCGAGACGCGATGCTCGGCAACGCGCAGCTCGCCGTGACACCCGAGTGGTCGCTCGATGTGATGCGAGGCTTGGTCCTGGCCGCCGAAAGCACTCGAACCCGCCGCGTGGAGCCCTGGAGCGCATGAAAAAACCGTCGTTCTACGTTCTCCTGGGCGGTCTCGTCGCCGGCACATTCGACATCACGTACGCGTGCACCTTCTGGTACCTGAAACGAGGCGTCCTGCCGACGCGCGTATTGCAATCAGTCGCCTCCGGACTGCTCGGAGACGCGAGCTTCACCGGCGGCTGGGGAAGCGCGCTCCTTGGTCTCGCGCTGCACTACTTCATCGCGACGTCGATGGCGGTGACGTACTACCTGTTCGCGCGGCGCTGGTCGGAGCTGTGGCAAAAACCGTGGGTCTTCGGACCACTCTACGGTGTGCTGCTGTACGGCATCATGAACTACATCGTCGTCCCGCTCTCGGGCGCCAACCCCGGCTCGAGAAACCTGGTCTGGGTGCTGCTCAGCATCGCCGTGCACGCGTTCTTGATCGGTACGCCGTGCGCCCTGTTCGCGCGGCGCGCCATGCAGGCCGACGTCTAGGGCGTTTTGCAGTATCTTCTGCGGTTGGAATGACCTCAAAGCCCCCTTCATCCTGTCTGCGGTGCGGCGCCAGCCTCGGTGCCGGCGCGTCGTTTTGTCCCCGCTGCGGGACAGGCATTCCCGTACAGCGGCCCTGGTCCGGCCCCACGCTCCCAACGCCGCCCGGTGCGGTCACGGAACCGCGGCCCGAGGCTGCCGAGGCGCAGCTCGCCGCACTGCGGCGGGCGACGCTCGGGCAGTACGAGATCCTCAGCGAGATCGGTCACGGCGGGATGGCCACCGTCTACCTCGCGCACGATCTCGCGCTCGACCGCAAGGTCGCCATCAAGGTCCTCGCACCCGCCTTGCTGGCCATGGGAGAAGGGATGGTCGAGCGTTTCAAGCGCGAGGCACGCACCGCCGCGGCGCTCAGTCATCCGCACATCATCCCGATCTACGCCGTCAGGGACAGCGAGCAGGTTCTCTACTTTGTGATGAAACACGTCCAGGGACGGTCGCTCGACCAGGTCGTCCGCGATGTGGGACCACTGCCCATCGCGATGATCCAGGCGATCGTCGCCCAGGTGAGCGACGCGCTCGGCTACGCGCATCGCCATGGCGTCATCCATCGCGACATCAAATCCGCGAACATCATGCTGGACGAAGAAGGGTGGGCCGTCGTCACCGACTTCGGCATCGCGAAGGTGTTGCAGGCGCAGGGTCTCACCATGACCGGCGTGACGGTCGGGACACCGACGTACATGAGCCCTGAGCAGTGCGCCACGGAAGAAGTGACCGGCGCGTCGGACCAGTACTCGCTCGGCGTCGTGGCCTACGAGATGTTGACCGGGAAGTTGCCGTTCCAGGACGACTCGATCATGTCTGTCATGTACGCGCACTTCAACCAGCCGCCGCGTCCGGTGACCGATCTGCGACCTGATTGTCCTCCCAATCTGGGCGATGCGGTCATGCGCATGCTGGAGAAGCAACCGGCACAACGCTGGCCGAGTATGGACGACGTCGTCGCGGTGTGCGGCCGCCCGTCGCTGCGCCACGACGATCCGATCCGGCGCGAGATGATCACGCTGGCACACGGCAGCGCGCGGCCCGCGGGGCCGAAGACACCGACCAGCCCGATCGTGTTGTCGCGCGTCCGGACGCGCCCCACGCTCCGGCGGCGGCGCTGGATGTGGCCCGCGATCGCCGTGACGACCGCCGTGCTGGCGTTCGGGCTCTCGCGGTGGTTCTCAGGCACACCACACGTGGGTCCGCCCACCGCAGCGCCGGTCGCGGCTGGCCACGACTCGGTACCGGGCGCAGCCGCGGCGGGTGCTGACTCGAGCCACACGGTGGTGCGTCCCGAGCCGACCCCGCCCCAACCACCTCCGACCGCGCGACGGCCGATCGTCGCGGCGCAACGCGATGACAGCTTGCTCGGATCGCTGCGCGCGGGCGCCCTGCGAGCGGAGCAGCGCGCGGCGTTGGCCGGTGCTTCGCCGGCGGATCTCAGCGGCGGCCACGCGGCGTTCGCGAGCGCCGAGTCGCTGGCGTCGGCGCGGCGCGTCTCCGAGGCGATGATGCAGTTTGCCAGCGCGGCATCGCTGTGGGCGGACGCCGAACGCATCGCGCGGTCGCGTCGGGTCGCGGAGGCTCCGCCCCCGCCGCCCCCGCCGCCCCCGCCGCCCCCCCCGCCCGCGCCACCTCCGGTACCCGTGGCCACGGTAGCAACCGACCCGCGACCGGATATCGAGAAGGTGATCGCGAACTACGCGGGTGCGCTCGAGTCACGGGACATCGAGCAGGTCCGGCAGGCGTATCCCGGAATCACGGGCGCACAGCAGGCGAGTTGGCAGACGTTCTTTGACCGCGTCCGCAATCTCAAAGCCAGCCTCAGCATCGCCAACCTGAATGTCACCGGGGGTGGCGCGTCAGCCGATGCGACGGTCAGCGGCGTCTACGAGTACGACAATGCGGGCACCGGTCGCGCCGAGCGGCGGCCGGTGACGTTTCATACGACGCTCGCCCGCGACGCAAGCGGCTGGCGGATCACCGCGATCCGGTAACTCATCGCCCACTAGGCGTCTCGGCGTCTAGAAGTTGTACTCCAGGCCGGCGGTCCAGAGCAGGTTGGGCCGCAATCCACCCCGGTTCAACGGCCACAGGGTGTTGGCGACGAGCGTTAGCCCTGAGTGCGTTACGAACTTGAAGCCGAACGATCCGTTGATCACATCGTCACGTTCGCTCGGGATGTTCGTCGGCTGGAGCGTGCGACGGAACGGCAGGTCGTAGGTGACCGTGCCCGGCAGCCGTAATTTGCTTTCACCCACCTGCAGCTCCGACACCAAATCGACCGCGATCGCCGCCCACGGCGCCATGACGTGATCGAACCCGACCGTCGCGAGGACGGCGCTGTTCTGCGAGCTCCCGCCTCGAAACAGATATCCGACGTTGGCGTGCGGTGAGAATGCCCCGAATCGCGCCGAGAGGATGCCCAGACCGCGGGCCGCGATGTGGCCGGCGCCGAGCAGGTCATCCGCACTGCCGGTGGGGAAGCGGATGTCACCCAGGACGGCGAAATTGGTCCGCTCCGACCGCATGACGTTGATCTTGACCCGGGTGGCGATGTCGCCGACGCCGGTTGCGGATCCTTCCACGAACCGGGACGTCGAGAGCTCGGGGTTCGCCGCCGTGCCGCCGAAGAAATGCTGCGCGGTCGTGCCGCCGAACGGTACGATCTGCGCGTCGCTGGTGCCCCGCAGCGACGTCGAGACGATCGGCAGGACGACGCCGATGTCGACGCGGTCGAGCAGGCCGAAGGTCACGAAGAACGACGTCACCGTCATGTCGATGTCGAGCTGCAGTCGCAGGTCGATCACGTCGTTTTCGTGTGTCGGGACGCCGTAGGGCGTACACGACTGCCCCACGATACTGTCGCACGCCGGCCCGGTCACGTTCTCATGCGTGAACGTCATCTCGATGTCGTGCAGATTCACGCCGCGCAGCGTCTCGAAATGCAGGCGGTTGATGTTGGCCCCGACGAACACTCGGCCCCGGCCGAGCGTGGGGGCGCGCTCGCCGAACACGGCACCGGGCGATCCCGACGTCGGAACGGGGACCCCGGCTTCGAACCGGAATGTGGAGCCGCCACTCGTGGCGCTGACGGGGAGGTTTCCCACGTTCTGGCTGATGGCGGAGCTGATGAAGGAGATGAGCGAGCCGTTGTCCGCGTTGGCCGCGGGCACGAAGTGGTCGGCGTGAATCGCCGTAGCGGAGTCTGAGCCGGCTGTCCCCCCGAGGAACAAGGGGTCCTTACCATTCGTGAAGATGAACAGCTGCGAGATCTTGTCGCGGAGCCCCCCTCCCTGGGCCGGGAGGAGAGTGGGGAGGACCACCAGGGCGAGCGAGACGAGACTCCACGAGAAGCGCCGCATCAATTCCTCCGAGCCACGGACTGAGTGATTGACCGGACTCGAAGAGATGGGACACCGGAGTGCGCGTCAACCCCTGAGAGTGTAGAATCGGGGATTCACATCGAACCGGATCGCCCGTGACACGCCCATACATCCTCAATGAGCTGACCTGGAAAACCGTGCGCGACACGCGCTACGACGTCGCCGTCCTGCCGTGGGGAGCGACCGAGGCGCACAACTATCACCTCCCGTACGGCACCGACAACATCCAGGCCGACGAGGTCGCCGCGCGCGCCGCCGAGCGGGCGTGGAGCCGCGGCGCGAAAGTCGTGGTGCTGCCGGCCGTGCCGTTTGGCGTGAATACCGGGCAGCTCGACATTCCCTTGTGCATCAACATGAATCCCAGCACGCAGGTGCTCGTGCTGCGCGACGTCGCCATGTCGCTCGCGGGGCAGGGGATCGGGAAGCTCGTGGTCTTCAACGGGCACGGCGCGAATGATTTCCGCCAAATGATTCGCGAGCTGCAGCCGCAGGTCTCGTTGTTCCTCTGTACGGTCAACTGGTACAAGGTCGTCGATCCGAAAGGCTTCTTCACCGATCTCGGCGATCACGCGGCCGAGCTCGAGACCAGCGTGATGCAGCACATCGCGCCCGATCTCGTGCTGCCGCTGTCCGACGCCGGCTCCGGCGCCGCGCGGAAGTTCAAGATCACAGCGTTTGGGGAAGGATGGGCATGGGCGCCCAGGAATTGGCGTCAAGTGACGGACGACACGGGGTCCGGGAATCCCGCGGCCGCGACGCCCGAAAAGGGAAAACGCTACGTCGAGGCGGTAGTCGGCAAGATCGCGGAGTTCTTCGTGCAACTGGCGAAGGCAGACGCAAAGTCGATGTATGAGTAGGGGCGCAGCATGCTGCGCCCCTACGACCTGGGGTCCGGCCCCCGGTCTACTGTCCCGTCGCCGCCGCCGGTCCCAGCCAGCGCGCGAACCACGCCGCCACTTCCTTATAGAAGAAGCGGCTGTCCTCACCCCTCAGAATCCAGTGGTTTTCCTCCGGCCAGATGATGAGCCGCGAAGGGATCTGCTGGCGCTGCAGCGCCGTCCAGAACTCCAGCGCGTTGTTCATCGGCACCCGGAAATCGCGCTCTCCCACCGACACGAGCACGGGCGTATGCAGATTCGCGGCGCGGCGCATCGGGCTCTGCGTGCGCCAGAGCGGATGATCTTCCCACGGCGGGCCGCCAACGTTGCGCTCGCGGTCGTAGTTGAAATCGCTCGTGGCCCACTGCGTCTCGAGATCCCATTCGCCCGCGTGACTCACCAACGCGCGATACCGCGTCGTTGTCACCGCGAGCCAGTTGGTGAGATGGCCGCCGTAACTCGCGCCACCCGCGATCTGCTTCGACGCATCGAGGAACCGAAACCGCTTCATCGCCGTGTCCGCGGCTTCGTTCAGCTCGTTCGCGGGACCTTCGAGGGGATCGAACTGAATGTCCTGCGAGAACTTCTCACCGTATCCGGTCGAGCCGGTGTAGTCGGTCATCAGGACGACGTAGCCCGGCGCGCCGAGCAGGTGTGGGTTCCAGCGGAGGCCAAAGTTGTCAGTCCACATGTTCGCGGCGCCGCCGTGGATCAGCACGAACAGCGGATAGCTGCGGGTGGAGTCGAACCCCGGTGGGAGGGCGTAGAAGCTGTGGATCCGCTTGCCGCGGGTCGAGGTGAACCAGAACTCGCGCAGTGGCTGCCAATCGATCTTCGCGGCCCGCTCGACATTGAACTTGGTGAGCGGTGTCGCCCGGCCTGTGGCGGGATCGATGCGCACGATCTCCGGGGGATTCGTTGCGCTCTCGTAGACCGCGGCGAGCTTGAGCGCGCTGCCGGTGGTCGCCGCGGCGAGCTGGAGGCTGCCGAACGTCCCACTCGTCATCGTGCCGACTTCCTGCTCCTTGCCACCCGTCGCCGGCGCGCGGAACAGGCGTTGATGGCCCGCGTCTTCGGCGAGGAAGAATACCGTGCGGTTGTCCGGCGCCGGTGTGTACGTGCCGACGGAATGTTCCGCGCCGCCCGTCACCACCCGCATCGCCGTTCCGCCGGAAGGCCATGCCGACGCCACTAGCCTGCGGTTGTTGAAGGTGTGCTCGTTGGTCGGCGTCATGATGGCGTACAGCGTCTTGCCGTCCGGACTGAATTGCGGTGCGTCGTAGTCGTCCTTGCCCTGCGTGAGACGTTGGGGCTCACCCCCGCTCGCGCTCACGCGCCAGAGTGCCTGGACGACGTCGCCATGGGTCCAGTCGGTACGATTGGTCGTAGCGGCGAACACGACACCGCTCCCGTCGGGCGTCCACGCCGCTGCGAGATCTTCACCACTGGTGCCGAGCTGTCCGCCGAATCCCGCGCCTTGAATGAGCTGCGAACCCACGAGCAAATCTCGTGGTTGCGAGCCGGGCTCGAGCGATTGCACGAACAGATGCGGCCGCCGGTCGTCGAGCCAGTGATCCCACAGCCGAATCGGCGACGCGTCATACACGCGCGCGTTGTACTTGCGGGCGCGTCGCTCGGCCGCCGCGGCGCGGTTCGCCGAATCCGTCGCCGCACCGGGATAGATCAAGCTCGTGAACAGGATCGCCTTGCCGTCGGGACGCCACAGGGGACTCGCTGCGCCGGTTGACAGATTCGTGACGCGCTGCGCTTCACCGCCGGTCGCCAGATCGAGGACGTATACCTGCGACTGGTCGTCACCTTCGCGGCGGGCGCTGAACGCGATGCGCCGACTGTCGGGACTCCAAGCGACGCCGCCCTCGCCCCCTTTGGTATTGGTGAGGCGGCGCGGTTCGGCACTGCCATCGGTCGCGACGAGCCACAGATCGCTGACCTGCTCGCCTTCGGTATACGACGGCTCGGTGACACTGAAGACGATCCCGCGTCCGTCGGGGCTGATCGCGGCCGCGGATATCCGCTTCATCAGAAAGACGTCTTCGTGCGTGATCGTATGGCGTTGCTGCGCCGCGAGCGGCGAGCACAACAAACCGATGACCCAGGGGAACAATTGGAGTTTGCGCATCATCACGTCTCCAAATGTGGATGGACCAGTCATGATTCGGGGCATGTGATGAATTATCGCACTACGGCGAGAATGCTAGAGCCTGAACAGGTAGCTCAGCTTGAGGAAGAAGGCATCATCCGTGCGCGTGAGCCCATGGAATCGGAACGCGTCATCGTCCAGCATGTTGCTGCCGTATCCCGCAAACACGACCGTTCCTGGGATCGGCTGATAGCTGACCAGCGCGTCCAGGTGGAACAGGTTGGTGGCACTAGCCGCGGAGCGGGTGATGGTGCCGCCGGGCCCCGCGATCAGGATCGGCGCGCCGGTGCGCGAATCATCGCGGAGCGAATCGGTCTGGTCCTGGATGTACTGGCCCACTAACCTGATGAACAGCGGCCGCGACAACTGATACTCCACCTTGACCCGCGCGACGCGACCCACGTTCACCAGACTGCCGTCGGTGCGGCGATTGACCTGTTGCCAGAAATAGCTGAATGAGTTCCGCAGCCGGTCCGTCGGCCGGTACGACACGTCGGCGCTCAGCAGTAGCAAATCGGCCGAGGCCCACTCGAAGAAATTCTCGTCATGACCCTGCAGGAAAAACCCGCCGGCGCTGAAATGTTTCCACTGCGGCGTGCCGATCTGGATCAGGTATTCGCCGTTCCCGATCGTCGGCTGCCCCACGAACGGAATCGTGTCGAGTCCGCCACCCACCCGGGGAACTTCGAGCCGATAGTTCGCATACAGCGCGGAGTCGTAGCCGAACGACTCCACGAAATACCCGGCGCCGATGTTCCAGCCACCCCGCAGCGACGCGTTGCCATTGAAATGCAGCTTCTTGTCCTGGATGTGCCGGCCGTGGATGAAGTTCTGATACTGCCAGATCCCATCCACCAGGATGTCGCCGGTGAACCGCTCCAGGAGCGCGCCCGGTTTGCCGTAGGTCGTGTAGCTGGGATCGACGTACGAATGCACGATGCCGGCGCGCCCGATGAACCCGCTCGCCGAGCGGAAATCGTCCGAGATACCGGCGAACACGCTGCGGAGTCCCCAGACCCGATGCTGCATCGTGAACTGCGCGAGCCACAGCGGCGCCGTCGTCGTGACACCACCCGTCCGCGTGCGGCTCCCCGCCACCTGCAGGTTCAGTCCATAGATGTCATTGAAGACCAGCCGGCTGTCCACTTCGGCCACGCGGTTGTAATTCCCGCCGTCGATGCGGTCGGTGTACAGCACGCCGACGCGCGATCCATGCCCCAGGCCGTGCTGGGCGCGCACGATGTTGAAGATCGGATTATCGTCCCCACTCGCGGATGCGAATTTCTGGTCGACCGCCGACAAGAAGCCGATATCGGTGCCGCTGGCATTGCCGGTGAGCTTGACCGCCACGACCGGCTGCACGATCCGACGGGTGTAGATGAGCCCCTGCGGCACCTGAAACAGCTCGCTGCCCTCGAGGAAGAACGGCCGTTTCTCGGGAAAGAAGAGCGCCTGGCGCGGATCGAACGCGAGCTGGCCGGCGTCCGATTCGACTTGGGAAAAGTCGGGCTTGATCGTGCCGTTCAGGTTGAGATTGTCGGAGACGCCCCAGCGCACGTTCCCGCCGATCTGCGGATTCCCCATGTCGTAGCTGTAGCCGGATGCGGTCGGTGCTCCGGCGGTTTTGCCGGTCGCTTCGGGATCGATGTCCACGACCAAACCGCGATGCATCCCCGACAGACCGATCAGATTCCCCGACTGTCCGATGAACGTCGCGTTGGCACGGTGCGCCGGGAACCACGTATCCTCGAACCCCGAATGCTTCACCTGGCGCACGATGTTGAGGCTCCAGTCCTGCGGCTGCTTCGGCTGGTAGCGGAGACTCTTGAACGGAATGCGGACCTCGACTTCGTAGCCCCACGGCGTAACGCGTCCGCGTGACTGGAAGACGTAGTCCGGACTGAGGTCCGGCTGCTCCCGGCCAATGACCGCGCCACCGATGAACCCGCTCGCCGAGACGTTCGCACCTTCGATCAGCGCGCCGTCGCCCTGCACACCGAGCGGGTTCACGGCGAACATCAGCGCCTTCTTGCCGTCGTGGAAAGTGCCGAGCAGGATCTGCACGTTGTCGTCACCGAAGATCTGGTCGCGGTCGGCGAGTGTCGCCGTGGGCTGGCCATGCAGCTCGTAGGCGCGGATCCCGAAGTAGATCGCGTTCGCGGAGTACCACACCAGCACCTGGGTCGAATCGACCGCGGAAACACCGTCGTTCGGAGCGTATTGCGAGAAGCCCGTCAACAGCGCGGCGCGCGCCCACGTCGAGTCCGACAGGTCGCCGTCGATCACGACCTCGGCCTCGAACCGTGGAATCCGCACGTCCAGCTGGCGCCCGCGGCCCGAGTAGATTCCCAGGGAATCGGGCTCGGCGCAGCCGAGCAGCAGGCACAGCGTCAGGAGCATGTTCGACAATAATGGCAGCGAAACTGCAGGGTCACCTACCAGTGGAGAGTTAGGAACGTGTCACAACTCGCACTTACGTTTGTAATCCTGCTGCAGACGCCTGCGACTCCCCCCCCACAGCCGCGGCGCGAAATCCCCGATCCCGGCACGATCGCCACGACGCAACGCGTGTCGCCGGCCGGCGTACAGAGCGTGTTTACCGATCGGGTGTTTGGCGTGCGCTTCGGCGCGAAGCCGGGGGAGATCTGGGTCACCGTGCATGGCGCGGCGTACCGCTTGGCCTGGCAAGACAACGTCGTACGCGCCAGCGCTGCGTTCGACGGCCGGTCGGGTGTGCAGGGGATCGCGATCGATCCGGTAACTGGGCGCGCCCTGTTCAGCACGGTGGGCCAGGTGCCCGCGGACCTTGCGCGCAGCCGCATCCCGGGGTCGCAGGAGCTCGCGCATACCAAGTCGGTCACCCAGCTGTTCGCCTACGACGGCGATTCCGTCGCGTCGCGGGCGAGCGGCGGCGACAGCGCGGTCGTGCGCTGGTCGTCGCCCGCCTTGGGCGACTACATAGCCGGATCACCGGCAGTGGCGAAGCGCGCGAACGCTACCGGTCATCGGGTCGCGGTGCTGCCGCTCCCCGCCAACGACGCGCTCGCCGTTTTCGACGCCGACAGCGGGGTGCTTCTCAAGACCATTCCGTTGGGCGTGCTGCCCGTGGCCGCGGTAATCAGTTGGGATGGTTCGGTCGCGTACGTCTCGGTGATGGGCGGCCGCAAGCCCGCCGCGAAGGATCGCGCGGCCGCGCAGTGCTGCGATCCGTTCGCCGAGCTCGTGCGCGTGGACGCACGCGGCATCGCGCAGCGAGGCAATGTGACGCGGGTGGATCTGGTGGCGGGCACCGCCGGGAAGGCGATTCCTGTCGGTCGCCATCCGACGGGACTGGCGTGGGACGAGAGTGGCGCGCGGCTGTACGTCGCCAATAGCAACTCGGACACGGTCAGCGTGATCGACACGCGCGGGGATAGCCTGCTCCGCTCGATCGCCATCGCGCCGTTCCGCGAGCGCAAGATCGGCCTCGCGCCGACCGCCGTTGCCCTTTCACCGGATGCCCGGACGCTGTTCGTGACGCTGGCTGGTGTGAACGCGGTCGCCGCCTACGGCCTGCCCGGCGACCAGCTGCGCGGGCTCGTGCCGACTGGGTGGTATCCGACGAGCCTCGACGTCAGCGGCGACGGACGCGCGATCGCGGTCGGCTCATTGTTCGGCGTGGGATCGGGCGTGGGACGCCCGTTGGGCTTGACCGGTCGCTACGTGCATTCCTACCGTGGGTCGGTCAACGTCATTCCGGAGCCGTCTGGTGCAGAGATCGCCGCCTATGCAACGGCGGTCGCGCAGAACAATCGTCTCACGCTGCGGACCGATAGTGCGGGGCCTTCACTCGTGCCGCGGCGCAACGTCGCGGCGCGCGCGGTTCCCGAGCGTCCCGGCGAGGCTTCGCTGATCGACCATGTCGTCTACATCGTGCGCGAAAACCGCACCTACGACCAGGTCTTCGGCGACATCGGCAAAGGTGCGAGCGACAGCTCGCTGGTGCAATACGGGCGCGGTGTAACGCCCAACGCCCACGCGCTCGCCGAGCAGTTCGTCCTGCTCGATCATTTCTTCGCGACCGGCGGGAACTCGGCGGATGGGCACAACTGGCTCACGCAGGCCAACGAGACGGAGTACCCGATGTGGCCGCTCTACACGGGTCGGAGTTATCCGTCGGAAGGGGTGGATCCGCTCGCCTACTCATCCGGCGGATTCCTGTGGGAAGCGGCCCAGGCAAAGGGGAGGACCGTGCGGGTGTTCGGCGAATACGCTCCGTCGCCGCAGTGGGACAGCGCGAGTGTTCGTGCGTCGCTGCTCGCCCAGTATCGCGATTCGCAGCCCCACAATCCCGCATACTTCCGTGGGCTCGTAGCCAAGCGGTATAACACGCGATCGGACATTGCGTCGCTCGATCGCATTCTGGTCCGTGAGTATCCGGGCTGGACGCAGACGATTCCGGACGTGGTGAAGGCGGATGTGATCCTGGAGCATCTGCGGATGTGGGAATCGAGACACGCGATGCCCAACCTCGTGCTGATTATTCTGCCGAGCGATCACACGGAAGGGATCAATGCGGGCTGGTGTACGCCGAAGGCGTGCGTCGCGGATAATGACTTGGCGCTCGGCCGCATCGTCGAGGGTCTGTCCCACAGCTCGTTCTGGAAATCGATGGCGATTCTGGCGGTCGAAGACGACGCACAGAACGGCGTGGACCACATCGACGGGCACCGCACCGTGGCCCTCGTCGCCAGCCCGTATGCGCGACGCGGCGTGATCGATCCGACATTCTACCACCAGCCCAGCATGGTGAAGACGATCGAGCTGATGCTCGGCCTTCCGGCGCTCAGCATCTACGATCTCGTCGCGACAGACATGCGCGCGAGTTTCATCGGACCCGGCGAAGCGCCGACCTTCGAACCGTACACGGCTTTGGTGCCGCAGCAGTCGTTGTTCGAGGTCAACCAGCGCGTGGGGTCGATCACCGGGCCGCACGCCGCCGAGCGCCGGCGTGCGGCGCTCGCGTCGGCCAGGATGAACTTCCGGGATCCAGACGCCGCGCCATCGGACCTGCTGAACCGCATTCTGTGGCACGACGCGCGCGGGTGGGACGTGCCGTACCCGGAAGTGCGGCGCTCCTTGTTCTTCCCGATGGCTGTGGACCTTACCGATGACGAGCGGGAGGAACGGGAGCCGGTACGGGCTCGGATGCCCTGACCGTCGGCGCTTTTCGCGCGATCGCGACGCCGACCAAACAGAGCACGCCGCCGAGCACCGCAATGAGGGTCGGGACTTCGCCGAGAATCAGCCAGCTCATCACGATCGTGATCGGCGGCACGAGGTAGGCGGTCGCCGCGAGCCGGCCCGCTGATCCACGCGCCAGCGCGTAGGCCCACGTCGTAAAGGCGATCGACGTCGGAAAGACTCCCAGGAAGAGCAGCCAGGCGATGGCGCCGGCTGGCGCCATGCGCCATTCCCGCACCAGCTGAGGCGCGTAGGGGAGGCAGACCAGCGCCCCAACGACGCAGCAGCTCCACGTTGCCTGCAGGGCGGTGATCCGATTCAGCACCGGCTTCTCCGCAACCATTCCGATCGCGGACGCGAGCGCCGCAACCAGGCAGAGAATCACCCCAACGAGCGAGGCGCTGCGGGACGACGTCGCGAGCCCGATCACCACGACACCCGCGAACGCCAGCGCGCCGCCGAGCAAGAGGTTGGGCGTGGTGCGCTCTTTCAGGAATACCGCCGCGAGCGCGACGATGAAAATCGGTGCGATCAGGACCAGCATCGAGGCCGTTCCCGCATCGACGCGGCGCTCGGCCTCGTTGAGGAGGACTTGGTACACGCCGAACCAGAGCAGGCCGGCGAGCACGAGGAGGCCGAGCTCGCGTTTCGTCGGGCGGATCGTAGGCCGCGAGAGCACCACGGCGCCCAGCAGGACGCTCCCAATCGCGAGCCGACCCAGCGCGAGCGGACCGGGCGAGAACGAGCGGCCCGCGGCTCGAATGCCGACGAACGCCGCCGCCCACAGGACGACGGCAACAAGGGCCGCGACGAGCGGAAGCTGCTTCTTCATGCGCGGTATGATAACTGCGCACGCGCATTATCGGATCAGCGTGCGGACGCCGTCGCGCTGATGGAAATCAGCGCCCCATCACGACCCAACGACTGTACCCCGACCACCGTGGCGATGGGGGCGTTCGCACTGAAGTACGCGGCGCCGGCCGTACGGATCGTCTCGAGATCTGCGGGCCGATAGTTCACGACGTAAATGGTGAGCGTCGTAACGTCGCGGAGCGACGCGCCCGCGCTCTGAAGGACCGAGCGGAGGTTCGCGAACGCGCGCTCGGCCTGCGCGCGCAGATCGGAGCCGACGAGCGTCCCCGTGCTGTCCACGCCGAGCTGGCCCGTGACGTAGACGGCTCGTCCAACGCGCACCGAAGGCGAGCCAACCGCCGGCGCCGCCACGCCCGGCGGTGTGGGGAGGGCCGTCTTGATCTCGGGAGCGCCCGCTCCGGGGGTGGCGAACTCCCCGCGGAAGCCCGCTTCGTCCCAGCGCCGCTGGTCTTCGCGGCGTTTTCTTTCGGTGGCCTGGTCCTGGTCGTCCCGCCACTTCTTATAAGCCTTGATCTGGTCGCCGTTCAGGAACCGGCGCAGATCGCCCTCGAACCGGTCCTGCCGGTCTCGCAGCGTCTTGCCCAGGTCCTGCAGGTGCTCGGCGTAGAACGCCGCCGCGGCGCGATCGCCGTCGTCGAGCCGCTCGTTCATTTTCGCGATCGCCGCGTTCGCGCTGTCACGCTGCGGACGCGTCGCGACCATGAACGAGTCGTATGCCTGCGCGTACCGGGTGGATTGATCGGCGGACAGGCTGAGCATCGCGCGCGCGAGTGCCGTATCCAACGGCCCGACCAGCTCGACGCCGGGCAGCTTCGGCGCGGGCGGTCCATAGCGGCCGCCCTGACTCATACTGCCTCGCCCATAGCCGCCCTGTCCGAATGCGGCGGTCGGCACCAGAAGCAAGGTTGCGGCGAGGAACGCGAATAACGACCCGTACTTCATGGGGCTTCTCCTCAGAGGATAACGGGATGATACATGAGACGAGTGGTTCGTCGCACCGTTAGCATTTCTTGGCCAGGATACGCTGGCGTTCCCCCTCAGTGACCATGTCGCGCGCGACGACGTCACGCACGATGCGGGCGACGAACACGTAGCCCCGCGCCTCGGCGACGAGCCAGCGGCGCCATTCGAGCTCGTCGAGTGCGGCGTGCAACCCGTCTCCCTTCAGATCCGTGGCACAGCCGATTCGCGCTGCCGCGACGCGCTCGCCGAGAATCGCCGCGGCGACGAGAGCCTGCTGCGCCGGCTTCGACAGGCAGCGAAACCCTACGCGGATCGCTGCGACGATCGTGTCGGGCAGGTCGCCGGGGAAGGTGGAGTCGAGGGTTCGCAACGGATGCGGCCAGGCACCATTCGTGGCTTCGAGATCGAGACCCTGCGCCATCGCGTGAAGGATCTCCACGGCGAGGAGCGGCAGCCCACCGGAATCTGCCGCGATGCGCCGCAACAGACGATCCAGGGCCTCGCCTTTGTATGACGGTAGCGCCCACTGGATCAGCTGCCGGATCGCCGCGGTGTCCAATTTGCCCAGCGAAATCGCGGCACCCGTTAGATCTCGTCCGATGCGGGCCCGGAACTCCGCAAGCTTCGGTGGCGCGGGCTCCGGCGTCGTGGCGAGCACGATGAGCACCGGGGCGCGCGCGAGGTCGCGGGCGAGTCGTTCGATGATGTGATATGACGTCGGATCGATCCACTGCGCGTCATCGAAGATCAACAGCTGCGGGTGTTCGGCGGCCGTCACGCGGAGCACTTCGCTGATCGCGGCGTCGAGCGCCCAGGGGCTGCCTGCCGGACGCCGTGGCGGAAACCGTTCGGCCCACTCGCCGGCCTGGGCGGCGAGCGTCGCGAGCGCGCCGGGATTCGCGCCGGCGACACCGGGCGCATCCGCCAACCCGCCGCACGCGAGTCCCAGGATCGCACTGGCGGGATGCTCGACGTCGGCCGCGACGGCGCGCGTACCGATCACGACTCCCCCGCCGACCGCGGCGCGCGTCGCGAGCTCCTCCAGGAAGCGCGTCTTGCCGCCACCGGATTCGGCTTCGATCACGAGGAGCGCCAGTCGGCCATCGGCTGCGCGACGCCACTGCGTGAGCGCGGTCTCCAGCTCGCGGTCTCGGCCGAGCAGCGGCGCGCGACGCCACGTCACGCTCCGCTGCGGCGATAGCGCTTCTTTCGGCAGGTGCCAGGCGCGCCCGCTGCGCAGCCGCTCGACCATCGCCTGGGTTTCGGGCTCGATGGTCACATCCCCGTCGCGGCGCGCGTCCTTCACGAACCGGTCGAGCAGCTGCAGGGCGCCTGCCCGATCACCTGCTCCCGCGAGACGCCGCAGGTGCCCGCGCAGGGCGCGCTGTGACACCGGGTCCATCTCGCGGGCCCGGCCAAGCGGCCCGTCCGCGCCGAGCTCGTCGCCCGCATCGAGTCGCTCCTCGGCGTGGCGCAGCAACGCGTCCATGGTGCGTCCGTGCCAGAACGATCGCTCGACCGTCAGCCAGTCCTCGAAGCCGGCCGCGTCTGGGACCTTGAAGCCCTCGAGGAACTCACCGTTGATCATGGGCGTCGTATGCGACCAGTCGCGTTGCTGCGCCAGTTTCTCGAACTCCTCAGTGTCGAGCTCCACGGCGCCGTCCAGCAGCTGCACGACGTCGCCCGTGGCCTTGAGCCGGTCCTCGCCCACGTATTGGCGCAGGACCCGGATGGCCTCACGCACGGATTGGCGCGCGGCTCCGTCGTCCTTGTCCGGCCAGAGCAAACCAATCAGCTGCTCTCGCGTGCACCGGCGCTTGGGCGAGCGGGCGAGGTAGAGCAGGAGCGCGATGTTCTTTTTCCAGAGCAGCTGGGAGGGGGCTTCCGCGCCATCCATCGTGACTTCGAGCGTTCCCAAAGTCTGGAAGCGAATCATCGTGCCCCCAGCGCTGCGCAGTTCAATGCAAGCGTACGCGTCCGAGCGGTGTCCGCCCGCGCTCCATAGGGAGCCGGGGCATCAAACCAATGTCGCACGACCGTGGCGTAGGCGGTACAGGCTTCGCCGCGGTCGGCTCGCCGGATGCCGTCGAGGAGCCGCGCGAGGCGCCAGCTCGCCAATGTGCCGAACGCCCAGTCGACGTCTGCCGCCTGGGGCAGACCGGTTGGGACGCCCACGAGGTCCAGATGCTCGTGCCAGACCAGTTCGCTCTTGGCGCCTTCGATGTCACGGATCTGGGCGCGCCAGACGGCGCTTTGGAAATGCACGATCGCTCTGAAAAACGGATCTACCCATCGTGCGACGGAGTCCACGTCAATCGGATCGAGCTGTTTGAGCGCGGCGCCGGGGTGGCCGGCAGCCGCAAGCGATTCGGCGACGAGCAGGGCCTTCAGCTCGCGGGATGCGACCGGACGCACCTGTTCGGGGTTCTCGAGGAGCGCGCTCATCCACACCGCGCGATCGCGCAGTTTTTCGTCTTTGCTCAGGGTCCACCGATGAAGGCCCTCGAGCGCGTCCGCCGTCGCGGCTTTTCCTCCCTCGAGGAATGCGAGCGCCGTCTGCAGTTCCGCCGTAAACAGATCGAGATTCGCCTCGGGCGACACGTTCGCGGCCTTGGCCGCCAGGTTACGCGTATCCTCCAGCCGGCCGAGCGCCAGCGAGCCCATTGTCTCGGCGATCAGCGCGGAGCGGCGTACGTCCCGCGAGTGGTTCTTCTGCAGCATCTGCCCTAATGCGATCGTACCTCGCGGCACGTCGAACGTCGGCAGCATCCGCGGCCCTGCGCCCAGGATGGGGCTGCTCTGGGCCTCTGGCGAATTCACGATCTGTACGGTGACGCCTTGTGCCTCGCTGGGCGAGACGAAGCGCCATTCGAACCCGAGGCGCAGCAGCGCCCGGAGCACGGCTGAGAAGGGGTCGGGCACGCCGCTATGAGCTTGCAGCGAATCCAAGGCACTTTCCGCGCTGGCAGAGTCTCCTTCCGCGGTTGCGACCCACGCGAGATGCTCCCATGCCGGTCCAAAGTCCGGCCGCAGCCGCGCCGCCCGTTCGAACGCGGGAATCGCTTCGGAGCGGCGGTGGCCCACGAGCGGCCCACGGTGGAACAGCTCATCGCCCAGCTGAAACCATCCCAGGAAAAACTGCGGGTCGCGTTGGGTCACGGCGCGCAGCGTGTCGAGTCGTGCGTTCAGGGGCAGTTGTGCGGCGCGAATCAGACTGGCGTACTCACGCGGCAAAGAATCCGCGTGAGCCAGAACTGTCCTCATGCGATCGGGGTCCTCGTCGATGCCGAGCCAACGCTCCACCTCCGTCATCCGCCAGAGACAGATCCAGCAGCTCGGGTCGGTGGCGACAGCCTTCTTGTACGCGGCGTACGCCTCCTCCCACTCTGCCTCGCCGACGAGTTGCTCCGCCTCGAGGAACTGAGCCAGGCCTTCGGCCCTGTGGGGGAGGGCGCGCGGCGGCAGCGATGCGGCGAGTGGGCTGCGATCGCGCCAGACGCCGAGCACGATCTGGTAACTGGTCGAGTCACTGAGCGTGGGCCAACTCTCGAGTGGGACGTGAAATTCGGACGTCGGAATCCCACCGGTGAGGCGCAGGGCGACGTCGCCGCCTGTCACCGTCATTCGCGCCTGAACGACGAGCGACGCCGAGTCTACGAAATCGATATGGTCGCGCAGGTCGGAGCGGACAAGCCGACCCAGTGAATCGGCGACCGCGCCTTGGGCGGGCGGACCGACGTAGTCGATTGCGCCAAACGTCACTCGCGGGTTGCTCGAATTGGCGAGCGTCGCTGGAGGGGGGGCGGCGAGGTGGATCGCCACGATAACCGCGCCAATGATGGTCTCTCTTCCGCCGATTGCCTCGATCAATCTGGCGAGATCGGGGCCCTGGGTTTGCTCCAAGGCTTTCCGAAATGACCTTGGGTCGGGCCAGCGCTCCGCGGGGTCTTTCGCCATCGCCTTCTGCAGCACGCGCGCGAGATCGTGCTGAATGCCCTTCCAATCGACGTGGTCGCCCTGCTCGTGGAACCGGCGCCCTGATACCGCCTCATACAGGACGACCCCGGTGGAGTAGATGTCGGTCCGCGGCGTGACCGGTTGTCCCTCGACCTGCTCGGGCGCCATGTATTCCGCAGTGCCATCGCGATTGTGTGGGTCGCTTTCGTCATCTGAAGGCGGCCGCGCGATCCCAAAGTCGCCGAGTAACGCGCGATCCGACAACACAAACACGTTGCTCGGCTTGATGTCGCGGTGCACGAATCCCAGGCGATGCATCGCCTGAAGACCGTGGAGTAGGTCAATGCCGATCCCTAGGACTTCGTCGGACCGGAGCGGACCCGCTTCGAGACGACGGTCGAGCGTCGGCCCGTTGACAAACTCCATGATGTAGTACTGCAGGCCGTCATTATCGCCGGTGTCGTGGATGACGATGACGTTGGGGTGTTTGACGTCGGCGAGCGTCTGCGCCTCGCGCAGAAATGCTTCAGCGCCGTCGGCGGTGAAAAGCTCGGGCCGAAGGACTTTGATCGCGACGCCCCGGTTCAGCCGGACCTGGTGCGCGCGATACACGACGCCCATTCCCCCCTCACCGATCCGGTGCTCCACCCGATAATCGGGCGCCACCGCCTCTTGCAGACGTGTCTTGAGCGGATCGAACTGGGGATCGATCGTCATTCCTGCCTCCGGGCTTGAACTTACGGCTTGACGCCCGCTTGCGCCCCGCTCGCTACCGTCCCCCCATGACGAGCCCCCGTCTGCAGGCGCAGCCGCTCGACTACCACTTCCTCGACGTCGCCGAGGGTGCGCAGCCGTTCCTGCGGAAGCTGTTCGAGAGCTTCGGCTTCCGGGCACTCCGCCTCTGGGTCGATGCCGGTGTGTCGGCTGAATCGTTCGATCGCCAGGGGTGTGACGGACTGGTGACGGCGCTCGGCGAATGCGACGGCCGCACGATCGCACTTGCGTGGAGCGACTTCCGCGTCAAAGCGTCCTCGTACGGGCGGTGCAACTCGCGACGCTTTGCTGCCTTCTTACGTCAGCTGCGCGAGTCGCGAGACGCCATCCCGCTCATCTACGTGGTCAATTCCGCGGGCCTCAGTCTCATGGAAGGCCGGAGCGCCTTCTCGGACGCGTTCGCGCTGTGGCCGGAATTGCTCCGGTATGCGGAACAGGGGCTATTGCTGACCTGCGCCGTCGGCAAATGTCTCGGACTGGCGCCGCTGCTGTACGGGTTGGGCCACTACCGCATCGCCGTGGCCCGTGGCACGCACATCAACCTGACGGGCCCCGAAGTCATCCGGCTGTTCTTCGGCACCGGTGTGGACTTCGAGACCCGGGCCGCCGCCGAGCGGTGTCTCGAGTGCCACGATCTCGTGCACGAGATCGTGCCGTCGCTCGAGGACGCGCTGCGGCTGTGCCGCGCTCTGATCGCGCGGCGGCCGGGCGCGGGTCCATCCCCCGAGCTGGGCGCGCGTACCGGCCCGCTCCTGCTCCAGATGCTGGACGGACCCCCGCGCGAAGTCGTGCCGGGCTGGTGCCCCCGCGTCCGGCTGTTCATCGGCACGCATCGCGGCAAGCCACTCGGCCTCTTCGTGAACCCGCTCGAGCGATCGAACAACATGATCACGGTGCGCACGCTGGAGAAATACGGAGCGGGGCTCGACCTCTTCCGCGCGCTGGGCCTGCCGATCGTGAGCGTGCTCGATTCGCCGGGGATCGATCCGCGCTGCGAACAAAGCGACGCGAACAACATCCGCCGCATTCTCGCGGTCGGTGAGAAGATCATCCGCTATCCGCATGGCGCGATGGGCGTCGTGACCGGCCGCTGTTTCGGCGGCGCGACGGCGCTCTCGATTCCCAAAGTGTTCGGCGGGACGCGGACGATCGCGCTGCCCGGCGCGCAGTTCGGCGTCATGCACGAGCGCATCGTCGAGCAGGTCTTGAGCGGCAGCCCGCGCCTGCTCGCGGAATGGCGCACCGCTGCGGCGGCCCAGGACGCATCGTTCAGCGATCTCCTGGCGCAAGGTGCACTCGATGCCGTCGTGCAGCCGGAAGACCTGTCTGCAGAGCTCGATCGCTTCCTCGAGTGCGAGGGCGACGGTCCGCGGCTGGTGGGGGCACGGCGGCGTCGCAGCGCGCCACACATGGTGCTGGCGCGATGAACGCGCGCATCGCGGGCGTCGGCCACTATCTGCCGGGACAGCCGATCACCAATGAGGAGCTGATCGCGCGCCACCGGCTGCGCATCAAACCGTACTTCATCCGCAATCACGTGGGTGCCGAAACGCGGCACTTCGCGGCTCCGGACCAGGCGACGTCTGATCTGGCCGTCGAAGCGGCGGCGCGGGCGATCGACGCGAGCGGCGTTCCGGCGACGGAGATCCAGCGCATCCTGCTCGCGACCGTGTCGGGCGACTATCCGACCCCCGCGACCGCGTGCATCGTGCAGCGCAAGCTCGGCCTGCGGGGGCGCGCGGCGATCGACGTCGTTGGCGCGTGCTCGGGATTCCTGCAGGCGCTCGACCTGGGCGCGCGCTGCGTGGCAACCGGCGAAGGCCCAGTGCTCGTGATCGGCGCCGACGTGCGGTCGCGCCAGCTCAACTTCAGCGACCTCCGCACTGCCTTCCTGTATGGTGACGGGGCAGGGGCGGTCGTGCTCACCGCGGGCCCGGACGGCGCCGAGATCCGGCATTCGATTCTCACGGCTGACGGCGAGGGTGCCGAAGCCGTGTACATCCCCGCGGGAGGTTCCCGCGAGCCGATCACGCAAGCGGGACTCCTGAGTCAGCGCAATTGCATCACCATGACCGACGGGCGGCGGGTGGCGGACGCGGCGCGCGCCGGATTTCGCCATCTCGCCGACCGACTCGTCGCCGAGACATGCGTGCCCGCGTGCGACGTCGGGTTCGTCTGCCTCCATCAGCCGAATCTCTTCCTCGTCCGCCAAATCCTGTGCGACCTCGCGATCGCCGAGGAGCGCACGTGGATCAATTTCCCGGCCTATGGCAACACGACCTCGGCGTCAGTCCCGATCGCGCTGTCGGAGGCGGTCGCCGCCGGGAGAATCGCTGCGGACTCGTGGGTCTGGCTCGGCGCCGTGGGCGCCGGGTTCGCCGGCGCGATTCAGCTCGTGCGTTGGGGCACCGTCCGGAGCGCCGCATGATCCTGGTCACCGGCGGGAGCGAAGGCATCGGGTTCGCGTGCGCGCGCGAGCTGCTGGACCGGACGACGGTCTCCGTGTTGGTCACCGGCCGCTCGCAATGCAAGCTCGCCGGCGCCCGCGAGGCTCTGAACGGTCCGGCACGTGCGCGCTTAGCCACGCTCGCGTGCGATCAGGCGAGCGCGAGCGACGTCGCGACGCTCGTGTCGCTCATCGAGCGAACGGAGCGCATCGACGCGGCGATCCTCACGGTCGGCGTGAATCCGGCGTATGCCGAAGGACCGCTGCGCGTACATGCGCTGTCCCTGGCGACCATCGAGCAGACCATCCGCACCAATTGCACCCACGCGCTGCAGTTGACGGCCGCGCTGCTCGACCGCTTTCGGCGCCAGCGCGCCGGAGTCCTGGTGTGGATCGGCTCGCAGGCGCAGGCGGTCGGCCTTCCGGGCGCGGGCCTCTACTGCGCAACCAAATCCTTTCTGTCCGGCCTCGCGCGCACCGCGCACCACGAGTACGCGGCGCGCGGCATCCGCGTCCACCTCGCCCATCCGGGGATCGTCCGCACGCCGCGCACCGCGGCAGTCGCCGACGAATTTGCGCGACGGCACAGCCTGCACGTTGCTGAAGCTCCCCAGGTGGCTCGACAAGTCGTGGACCTGCTGCTCGACGGCGATCAGGCGGTCGTGGAGGTGAACCTGTGTTGATCCTCGATCTGCTCTGGTGGATCGGATGGGCGTGGTTTGCCGCGTGGATCGCGCTGCCGCTGGTCGCGGTGCCGCTGCTTGGCATCGTTCCCGGTTTCGTCGTATGGGCCGTGCTCGCGCCGTGGTCGGCGCTGCTCGGCATGGCGACGCTGCACCGCGTCCTGCCCGACAGCGAGCCCGGCACGTTCCGTCTCCCGGGAGATGGCGGCGGCGTGCGCTGGGCCTTGAAGGCGTGGGCTCCGTCGCTGTATCTCACGCTCTTCCAGCCGCTGTGCTTCACCAGTCGCTTCTTCCAGCTGTTCGCCCTGCGTGTGTTCGGCGCGCGCCTCGCACCGGGAGCCTGGCTCACGTCGCGGACGATCGTACGCGAGCCCCATCACGTACGCATCGGCTTGCGGAGCCTGATCGGCGAGTATGCGCACCTGATCTGCTCCTATCAGCCGCGCCCGGGTCTGCTCATCGTCGCGGCGATCACCGTCGGGGACGACTCGCTGGTGGGCGGCCATACCCATCTCGCGCCGGGCGTCACCATCGGATCGCGGTGTGTCATCGAGCACGCCGTCGCGATCGGTGCGCGGACTCATATCGGCGATGATTCCCGCATCGGCGCCGGCACGACGATCTATAACGCTGCCCGGATCGGGCGCGGCGTGTTCGTGGGGAAGAATTGCCTGATCCCAAGCGGTGCGATCATCGCGGACGGCACACGCGTGCCCGACGGCACCGTCTGGACCGCCGCGAGCAGGCGCGAGCTCGAGGCCGCCTCGTGATCGCCGCGTGGGTGTTCCGGCTGGCGTTGCAGCGGTTCCGCACCGCATGCGGGGATCCGCTGGCGGCGCAGGCAGCGCAGCTGCGCCGAATTCTCAGGGCCGCCGCGCGCAGCGAATTCGGCGTGCGCCATCAATTCACGCGCATCGCGCGACTCGGTGATCCCCGCGAGATGATCCGGGCGTTCCAGACGGCCGTGCCCGTACGGTCCTACAAGGAGATGCGGGACGACTTGGACGCCGTGTACGCCGGTCGCTGGGAGATGCTGTGCCCGAGCCGGCCACTCCGATTCGCGATGACGGCCGGATCCACCGGGCACTACAAGTACATCCCCGTAACCCGGGAGTACCACCGCGAGGTCGGCCGCAGCGCGATGATCTTCAACGGCGCGCTGGAGGCATGCTTTCCAGCGACGCGCAGCCTCAAGACGCAGTTTCTCGTCGGGTCCGCGGAGGGCGGTCGCTCGCCCGCGGGCATCCCGCAAGGGTTCGCGTCTGGCTTCAACTATCAGAACCTGCCGCGGTTCGTGCGGCGCCGGTTTGTCGCGCCGTATTGGATCTTCACGATCGACGATCCGGACGAGCGTGCGTACGCCGCCGGCCGCATTCTCATGGCCGAGCCACGGCTCGGCGTGCTGAGCGCGATTTCGCCGGTCAACCTCATCAACCTGCGGCAAGCGCTGGACCGCAACGCGGAACGCCTCATCGCCGATGTGGCGGGCGGCACGCTGACCACTCGGGGTTCGGCGGCGGTCGCCGGCGCGTGGTCCAGTCGCCGCGACCCGCGCCGCGCTCGTGCTTTGGACGATGCGTGGCGGACAAACGGCACGCTTCCCACCAGCCAGCTGTTTCCGGAGTTGCGCGTGCTGGTCTCGTGGCAGGGTGGCAACATGAGCTACTACCTCGATGATGCGCGTCGTGCGTTCGGGATCGACCAGACCTTCGAGTTTCCGATCTCGGCGAGCGAGGGAGTCTTCGCGATCCCGCTGCACGGGAACCGTCCGGGTGGCGCGCTGGCGGTGACCTCGCATTTCCTGGAATTCATTTCCGAAGGCGGTGGTACGCCGCTGCGCGCCGACGAGCTGGAACTGGGGCGTGAATACCGCATTGTCGTGACGAACGGCGGCGGGCTGTATCGCTACGACATGGAGGACATCGTCCGTGTCACGTCGAGCTTTCGCGCGACGCCCGTGATCGAGTTCGTCAGCAAGCAGGACCGCCAGATCTCGGTGAGCAATGAGCGGCTCACGGAGCTGGATGTAACGCGCGCGATGCAGGAAGCCAGCCGCGAACGGCCCCGGCGGTTCCCGGAATTCCTGTTCGTGCCGTGCTCCGATCGCCGGTATCGGGTGGTGTTGGATGCGGCGGCGTGGCCCGGCGACGACCTCACCACTTTCGCGCAGGCGATCGAGCGTGAACTGCGCGAGGCGGCGAAGGGCTACGACTTCGAGCGGGAAGATGCGCTCCTGTCGCCGCTGCAGCTGATCGTCACGGCGCCCGACGAACTCCGCAACTGGTTGCGCCGCCGCGAGCAGGACGCGCTGCCCAACGCGCAGATCAAGCCTTTGCACCTCACCAACGAGTTCAACGCGCACCAGGCCTTCACCGCGGTCGCCACGTATGCGGCTTGAGGCACCAGCCGTCCGCATCGTAGACGTCGAAACCTGCGACTTCGGGATGATGTCCGCGTACGACACGGCCACCGTCCTCCGCGCGGCCTGTCCGGACGAGGCAGAGCGCTACCTCACGTCGTCGGCGTCGCGGCAGTTGATCGCCCAACTCGGCGTTGCGCGGCGCTATCTGACGCAGATTCCTGGGGCGCCGCCGCACCCTGCGCGCCTCAATGCGCTCGACCTGGCGCGCTCGGCGGTGGCGCGGCTCCAGGCGCGACGCGCGCATGATCTCCGCAGTCTCGATGCGCTGATCTTTGTCAGCACATCAAATCCCAATCCGTGCAACAGCCAGGCGGCGCTGCTTGCGGCGCAGTGCGGGATCAGGGCTTCGTGCATGGATCTCAAGGCGGGGTGCAGCGGCGGCGTGCTCGGCCTCATGCAGGCCGCGCTCCTGCTGCAAGCCGGATGTAAGCGTGTGCTGGTCGTCATGGCGGAGAACCTCTCGCAGTTCACGCCACCGGACGATCTCCGCATGCTGCTGACGGTAGGGGACGGCGCGGCCTGCGTACTGCTCGAGCGGACGCCGAACGGATCCGGGTTCCTGTCGATGATTCACGGCACCGAGCCTGCACTGGCCGGCTCGATGACCGTGTCGTCGCGATTCCCGCCGGTTGATGCGAATGCGCGGTACCAGTACGAGTTCCACGACGTCAACCGGGCCGCCGAGTTCGTGCGCGCCCGTTGGCGCACGCTGTTTTGCGAGAGTCTCGCCTCCGCCGGCGTCTGCCGGGAAGGTCTCGGGTACGCACTGTTCCATCAGACACACGCCGCGCAGATGGACGACCTCATGACGGACCTGCGGCTCGATCCCGCGGCCGTCCCGGTGGTCGTGCGCGACTACGGCAACATGGGCACGCCCACATTCGCCGTCGCCCTGGCGGGGATCCACTCGAGACTTCTGCCGGGCGACCGAATCCTGTTGCAAGCGGTCGGCGGCGGCGTGAGCTGGTGCGCGATCGTCGCGGAGCACCAGTGAAGCTCGCGCAGCTGGTCGTACGCCGGCGCGGCTGGATCGCGGTGCTGTGGGTGGCCGCCGCGGTCGTGTTCGTCCCACGCGCGAGCCGGCTGCCGAACGTCCTCCAGACCAGTGCGCGCGTCGAGGGAAGCGAATCCGCCGCCGTCGAGCGGCTGCTCCAGGGGCCACTCGCATCGGCCTACGCGCGGTATGCAGTCCTCGTCATCGGTGGTGTGCCGTCCCCGGCAACGGCGGAAGGAGCGGCGGCGCTGCGGCGCGTGATTCAACCTGTGGCCGCTGCGCCGCAGGTCGCGGGGGTGTTTTCCTATCTGGACCGAGCGGACAGCCTGCTGGTGAGTCCTGCTGGTCGCGGCACGCTCGTGATCGTGGGACTCGCCGCCGACAGCGCCACGAAACCCGACCGCATCATTCCGCATTTGCGCAGTCTCACCGAGCGGCTGGCCGGGGCGTTGCGCCGGGATTATCCCGACATCGTGCTGCGCTGGACTGGTGAGACGCCACTCAACGTCGATCTGCGACGGACCAGCGCCGCCGATGTGCAGCACGCTGAGCGCCGGGCGCTGCCGGTGACGGCGGCGCTGTTAGTGCTCGCCTTCGGCGCGCTGGCGGCGGCGCTCGTGCCCGTGGTGGCGGGTGCGGTGGCGATCGCGATCGCGTTGGGTGCGGCCGCCGTCGCGGCCGGCATCTGGCCGCTGTCGATCCTCCTGCAGAGCGTCGTCCCGATGCTCGGCCTCGGGTTGGGTATCGATTACGCGCTGCTGATGGTGAGCCGGTTCCGCGACGCACTCGGTGAGGGCCGAGAGCCGAGCGCCGCGGCCGCAGAAGCGGCGCAGCATGCCGGCCACACGATTCTGCTCTCGGCGGCGACGGTCGCCCTGGGTTTCCTGGTGCTGCTCACCGTCCCGCTCAACGAGATGCGCGCGATCGCGGCGGCTGGCCTTCTCGTCGTCGTCACGTCGGCGCTGCTCGCGACGACGCTGCTGCCCGGCGTCCTCGCGACGCTCGGGGCGCGCATCGATTGGGGCCGAGTGCGGCGCGCGACGTTCCGGCGGACTTCGGTCGAGTGGTGGCGGCGCTGGGGTCGCTGGGTCACTGGCCATCCGTGGGTTGCCCTCGTCGCCGGCGGCCTGCCGCTCGTGGTCCTGGCGCTGCAGGCGATCGGGCTCCAGTCGGGGCTGCCGCGCGGCGACTGGCTGCCGGCGTCGATGGAATCCGCGCGCGCGTTGAGCGATCTGCGAAGGATGGGGCGGAGCGGGATGATCCAAACCCTGCGGATCGTCGTGACCATGCCGGAGCACGTCTCGGTCCGGCAGCCCGCGGGCTGGGATGCCGTGGCTCGGTACACGCAAACGTTGCAGGCGGATCCTCGGGTCGCGCGCGTGCGATCCATCGTGACCGTGCTCGAGGCCGCCGGGATGAGCCGCGCAAAACTCGCGAGCACTCCGGGCTTCACGACACGGCGCTTGACCGCCGGCTTGCTCAGCCGGGACGGGCGACTCGCACTCGTCGAGGTGATGCCGGGCGAGTCGGTCGCACCGAACGAGGTGCTCGCGTTCGTACGCGAGCTACGCGCCATGGGTACGCGGCGGCTTGGGATCGGCGGCGCTTCGCTCACGGTCGGCGGGCTGCCGGCATTCAATACCGACTATCAGGACGCCGTGGCCGGTCGCTTCTGGCACATCGTCGCGCTCGTCGTGGGCGGGACCATGTTGGCGCTGTTCGTCGGGTTCCGATCGGTCTTGGTTCCGCTCAAAGCGGTGGTCCTGAACCTCCTGTCGGTCGGCGCAGCATTCGGCGCGCTGAAACTGGTCTTTCAGGACGGCCACGGCGCGCGCCTGCTGGGCGTGACACAGCCCCTGGGCGCGGTGTTCTCGTCATTGCCCGTGGTGGTGTTCTGCATCGTGTTCGGCCTGAGCATGGACTATGAGGTGTTTCTCATGACGCGCATTCGCGAAGCCCGCAACGCCGGCATGAGCGATCACGACGCCATCGTCGAGGGCCTGGGAAGTACGGCGCAGGTCATCACGAACGCCGCGGCGATCATGCTGGTCGTGTTCGCGGCCTTCACTCTCGGTGACGTGCTGCTGACCAAACTGCTGGGCTTCGCGCTCGCCGTGGCGGTGCTGCTCGACGCCACGATCGTCCGAATGATCGTGGGGCCGGCGCTGTTACAGCTGGCGGGAAAGTGGAACTGGTGGCCGGCGGGGAACCGCCTACCGGAGTCGCGGGAGCTTGGGGGGCTTCGGCCCGTGGCGGACGGCGCCCCGCACGGCTACGTACTCGAGCGGCGTCCCGGTCCGCGCACATCGCAGTAGCAGCCCGCCGCGGCTCATGTCGCCACGGCCGGCGAACGTGGCTGGGAAGAGCAGGCGATCACCGAAGACGTCCAGGAGCGGGCCGACGTACTTGTCCGTCGCGACGCTTCCCAGCAACACGACACGGTCGTCTGTCGCGAGTCCGCGGTGCAGCGCGGTCGCATCCCGAACCAGGGGTTCCCGAAACGCAGGCTCGGCTTCGTCCACCGGTACGGTCGCCATCTTCCGCAAATCGTCGACCCGAATCAGCACATCGGCCGGGAGGAGGCCGCGCCCCGGCGCGATTACGTACGCCCGCCCAAACCGCGTGGCGTACGCGAGCTTCCCGCGGAAATAGAGGCTGCTCATGAAGGTGAACACTTCGCCGAGCGGCGCGCCGCCGTTGGCAAGGCGCGCGGTCAGCGGGCTCGTCTGACTTTTGAGCAACAGCTGCGCGCGTGTGCCGGCGCAGCTGGCGGGGGACAGCAGAAATACTGTCAGCACACTACCGCTCCATGTACCGTCGCAAGAAAAACATTGCCGCGCCAAAGATCACAATTATCAGGATGATCCAGATGATCCGGGGCATTCTGTCATCCTCCTGAATAGGTATCCGCGCGAAAAAATATTGCATCCCCAAACCCGGTTTCACATATTTACCCCATGTTCGGGCTCGGCGGCGGTCTCTTCACCTTCGCGGCGCTGTTCTACTTCGTCGCGGACTACGAGCACATGACCGGGTGGAAATGGGCCCTCGCGAGTATCGCGGTCACCTTAACTATCAACCAGCTGTTCCCCGCGTCCTTCATCTTCGTGCTACCCGCCCAGTTTGGGCTCTTCCTCGTGATGTGGTGGGCGCACCTCAAGAATCAGGCCCAGCGTGATGTCGAACGCGACCAGCGCCAGAAGGACAGCGTGCGCGAGCGCCAGCAGCGGGTCAGCCGGGCCAGGGAAGAAACCGCGGCCAATACCGATTTTGTCGCGCAGGAGCGTGAGCGGGAGGCGGCCGCTGCCGCCGCGCTGAAGGAGCGCCAGGAGCGGGTCCGGCTGGCGCGAGAACAGCGCGAGCGTGAGGAGCGCGACATGGGGAAGGGAACGGGAACCTAGATCAGATTCGTCCCTGGCCCAAGGTCCAGGCCGTCGAGATGCCGAGTCCCAACCACAGCAGGTCCAGCAGTCGGAACGTCCCCCAAAACAGCGCCCAGAATCCCAGCGTAGACAAGAACTGGTCGAAGTGCACGTGCACGAGACGCTCGCGCTCGGCAAATGAGGACGCCTTCGCCGCAGTCATCGCCTCGCTGATCATCTGCTGCCGCAATTCGTACCCGGGTCCGAAGAATGTTGTGTCGGCGACGCGGTCGGGACGCGTGTCGATCGTCTTCTGCAATTCCGGCGAAAAGGACTTGTGCTGGGTCTTTTCGACGAGGAAGATCATGGTCAGCGATCCGGGATTGTTCGCGAGCTCCTGGCGCAGGATCGGCTGCAAGGCGACGACGATGAGGACCACCTTCGCGAAGAACACGGTCAGCAGGGTCAGCACGGCCGCCAGCGCGCCGGTCGCCTTGGTCGGCGGTTTGGCGGTTTTCGCGATCACGATCCCCAGCAGTCCGCCGACACCCCACGCGGCGACGCCGACGGCTTGGTGCGTCACGTAGACCAGGCCTACCCACGCGACGATGATCCCGATGCCCGCAAGCACGCCGGCCAGCAGCGGCGATCCTTCCGCGCGCGGCGGCGCCGCCTTGCCGTAGACCCGGACCGTGCCCATGTGCCATACGATAGTGAGCGACGTTCCCATTTGCACGACTGATTGTGTCGTCTGGCGCGGGGCTGCTGCTCAGCCGGTCGTCAGCATCACTGGGGCGTGATCGCTCGTTCCGACGTCCGCCTGCACGATGCAGCTGGATGCCCGTTCTGCGATCGCCGGTGAAGCGAGCACGTAGTCGAGGCGCCAGCCGATGTTCCGGGCGCGCAGATTCCGCCACGGCGCCCACCACGTAAACAGATTCGGATTGTCGGGATCGAAGCGGCGTCCCAGGTCCACGAGCTGGGTGCCGAGCAGTGTTTCGAAGAGCGCGCGCTCCTCGGGGCGCTGTCCCACCGCGTTGGGTTTCCGCTCCTTGGGGTGCACGTCCATCTCGGTGCGCGCGATGTTCAGGTCGCCGCACAGAATCAGCCGTCGGCCATCGGCCGTCAGCCGCGCGGCCCAATCGCGGAGGCTCGTTACGAACGCGAGCTTCGCCGGGTAATCCTTGCCGCCGTTCGGCACATAGATCGATGCGATGACCAGGTCGCCATGCTCCACCTGCACGATCCGGGATTCCATGTCGAACGGCGGATGACTGAACACCGGATCGACGGCGAAAAGGTCTTTGCGGACGTGTAACGAGACGCCCGAATAGCCCTTCAGGGTGTGCCAATAGGCGTGGTAGTCGGGGAGCTTGGATTCGGCGGGGATCTGGGCGGTGGTGGCCTTCAGCTCCTGCAGGCACACCACGTCCGGACGATCGCGCTGCAGCCATTCACGCAGCTGCGCCGCCCGGGCCCGAATGCCGTTGACGTTCCAGGTCGCGATTTTCACCCCCGAACGATAAGGCCTTGACAGCCGCGCGGGACCCGCCGTACATTACCCGACAGTTATGAAACCAACTAGTTATGCTCTCGACGCGACCTTCGCGGCCCTGGCCGATCCCACCCGCCGCGCCATCCTGGCGCGCCTCGCGACCGGCGAGGCGTCGGTCGCCGAGCTGGCGGAGCCGTTCGACATGAGCCAGCCCGCCATCTCGAAGCATCTCAAGGTGCTGGAGCGCGCCGGGTTGATTTCCCGCGGCCGCGAGGCGCAACGCCGGCCGCGGCGCCTGGAACCGCGGCCGCTCGCCGACGCGACCGATTGGATCGAGCGCTACCGTCGCATCTGGGAAGGGAATTACAAGCGACTCGACGCCGTGCTCCAGGAGCTCAAGGACAAGCAGCGGAGGACCGTGGATGCGCTCGTGGACGAGGGTAAGCCCAGGCCGAAAAAAAAGAGGAGAACCAGATGAAACAGCCGGCTCTCAAGGTTACGACTCCCTCCGAGCGCGAGCTCGTCATGACGCGGGAATTCGCCGCGCCGCGGGGTATGGTGTTCGACGCGCTGACCAAACCCGAGCTGGTGCGGCGGTGGCTGCTGGGCCCCCCCGGCTGGACGATGCCGGTCTGCGACATCGATCTGCGCGTTGGCGGGAAGTACCGCTACGTCTGGCGCAACGCCGATGGCCGGGAAATGGGCATGGGGGGTACGTTCAAGGAGATGGTGCGGCCCTCGCGCCTCGTCGCCACCGAATCGTATGACGACCACTGGACCGGCGGCGAGACGCTCGTCACCACCGAGCTCGTCGAGACGCGCGGCACGACGACCGTCAGCACGACGGTCCGTTACGCGACGCGCGAAGCACGGGACGCTGCCATCAAGATGGGGGCGACGAAAGGGTTGGAGGCGAGCTACGTTCGCCTGGATGAGCTGTTAACTGCGTAACCTGACGATCAAGGAGAATTCGTATGCAGAAGATCACGCCATTCCTCTGGTTCGACAACAACGCCGAAGAGGCGGCGCAGTTCTACACGTCGATCTTCAAGAACTCGAAGATCCTCAACGTCAGCCGCTACGGCGACGCGGGGCCTGGTCCCAAAGGCTCCGTGATGGTCGTCAACTTTCAGCTCGAGGGCCAGCAATTCACGGCGCTGAACGGCGGCCCGTTGTTCAAGTTCAGCGAGGCCTTCTCGTTCGTCGTGAACTGTGAGACGCAAAAGGAGATCGATGAGTACTGGCACAAGCTCACATCCGGCGGGGGGAAGGAGAGCGAGTGCGGCTGGCTCAAGGACAAGTTCGGCTTCTCCTGGCAGATCGTCCCGACGGCGCTCGGCAGGTTGATGAGTGATCCCAAGCAAGCGAATCGCGTCATGCAGGCGTTGCTGCAGATGAAGAAGCTCGATATCGCGAGGCTCGAAGAGGCGGCTGAAGGCAAGATGGCCGCTACCCGTTGACGGTGCGCATCCCGCCCTCGGGGTAACGCGCTCCGGCGGCGGTACCCAGGCCTTCGATCTGCGCAATCTCGGCGCCCGACACCGTCACGGTGAGGGCGCCGACGTTTTCCTCGACGTACCTCCGGTGCTTGGTGCCGGGAATCGGGACGATGTCGTCGCCCTTGGCGAGCAGCCACGCGAGCGCGAGCTGGCCGGGCGTGCAGCGTTTCTGCCGGGCGAGCGCTTCGACGCGCCGGACAAGATCGAGATTCTTCTGAAAGTTGTCACCCTGAAAGCGCGGATGGTTCTTGCGCCAATCGCCCTCGGCGATGTCCTCCGGACGCGTGATCTGGCCGGTGAGGAACCCGCGGCCGAGCGGACTATACGGGACGAACCCGATGCCGAGCTCCCGTACGGTGGGGAGGATCTCGTCCTCGACGTCGCGGCTCCACAACGAGTATTCCGTCTGCAGCGCAGTGATGGGGTGGACTGCGTGCGCCCGCCGCACCGTCTGGGCTGACGCCTCCGAGAGCCCGAGGAACCGCACCTTCCCCGCCCGTACGAGGTCCGCCATGGCGCCGACGGTTTCTTCGATCGGCACGGCGCGATCGACCCGGTGCTGATAGTACAGATCGATATGGTCGACGCCGAGGCGGCCCAGCGAGGCGTCGCAGGCGGTCTTCACGTACTCGGGCCGGCCATTCTGGCCGATGAATTTGCCGTCGGGAGCCCGCACATTGCCGAATTTCGTCGCCAGGACGACGCGCTGGCGCTTCCCCTTGATCGCCTTCCCAACCAGGACCTCGTTGGTGAAGGGGCCGTAAACGTCGGCGGTGTCGAGGAAATCGATGCCCAGATCCAGGGCCCGGTGAATGGTCGCGATGGACTCGGCGTCATCGCGGGAGCCATAGAAGTCAGACATCCCCATGCATCCCAGGCCTAAGGCAGATACGCGAAGGCCCTGAGTCCCGAGTTCACGTTTGATCATGGTTCGCAAACCTCCTGTTGCATCGGTGCAATATGACGTTTCGCGCGGCCTAGTGACGCGACGGGTGCCTCGCTTGGTATCCTTTTTCTGAAGGGACCCCTTCTTCGTCGAGGTGGCTTATGGCGCCCTCCGGCCTCCGGGCCGTTTGTCTCGTCGTTCCGCTCGTTTGTTTCGTCGGTCCCGCGCGTGCGCAGTTGATCCCGATCAAGACGATTCCCATCGCCCAGGGCGATCAGTTCCAGATCTTCCCCGCCAATAATCTCGGCATGGGCAGCGCGTCGATCGCACTCGCGGATTCGCTCGCTGATCCGTTTGCGAACCCGGCGATGGGCACCCGACTCACCGCTGCGCGGTTTTTCGGATCGCCGACCTTGTACAGTGTCTCGCGGAACGCGGGCGGCGGCAGATCGTTGCCGTTCGCCGTGCTGACGCGCCGGGCTCTGTGGTACGGTGGACTGGCGCTCGCGTTGCAGCAGGTGGACCCGAGCCGGCCACCCCAGCCGGATGGATTGTTCCTGCGAAGTGGCGCGGTTCAGGTGTTCCCCAACTCTCCGGACTCCGTAATCCCCGGACCCGACTTGCGCGCGCATGGCAACGAGTACGCCTTCGCGATGGTCGGTCGCGATCTGCCGGGCTCGAAGATCTCGATCGGGGCGAGTGCGATGTGGACCGGGCTCCATGCACTCGATGGTGTTGACCTCCTCTATGCCGGCAGCCAACGCGTCGCGCAGGACGGTCACGCGCTCGATCTGCGGCTCGGCGCCGTGAAGGCGTGGCCGGGCGAGCGGGGCGACCGTTTCCTCGAAGCGCTCGTCCTCCACAACGACTTTGCCGCGACGCATACGGTCACCTACGCAGACCAGTACTGGGATCCCGGCCTCCAGGAATTTCGCCAGCGCGCCCGTATCGAGCACAACGTCGACCAAACCCATACCTGGGGACTGCATTTCAAATACACCGTTCCGTTCGCCACGTCGGGTTGGCGGATCGGCTGGATCGGGACCCTGAATCGGTCGTCGCATCCCAAGATTCCCAACTACGAGCTGGTAAACGTCCCGGCGATTCCGCGCGATCCCGGGTACACCACGGCCTTCGATCTTGGCATCGGGCTGTCGAAGGTTCGCGGCCTCGCCTCGTTCGGGGCGGATGTCGTGTTCGAACCGATCCGCAGCTACACGTGGGCCGCCGCAGAGGCGCCTATCAGTACCGTCTCGGGCGACACCCTCGCCGTCGGCGCGAAAACGATCGAGAACCATTTCCGCTTTGCGAACGCGCTGCTGCGCCTCGGGGTCGGACGTGATATCGAGCTCCCCGGAGAGAAGAAAGTGTTCGGTCTGCAGCTCGGCCTCATGCTGCGCTCCGTCCATTACAACTTGCGCCAACAGGACAACGTGCAGGATCTGCAGCGGCGGCTCACAACGGGCTGGATGGAATGGACCCCGACGTGGGGCCTGAGCCTGCGCTTTCCGGAATTCGAGCTCCGGTACGCCGGCCGGACGACGAATGGCGCGGGCCGGCCGCAATCGACCTTCCAGGTGGGATGGGCGGTTGACGACGTCGCCCTGGCAGGTGGGACGCTGCTCGCCGCGCCCAACGGACCGCTCAACCTGACGCACGTCAAAACCACGACGCACCAGATCTCGGTGTCATTGCCGCTGCGCTGAACGGCGGGGAGGGGGCTCACGATGACCAGACACGTCAGAACGCTGTGCATCCTCGCCGTCCTCGGGGTGATCGCGTGCAATGATCCCGCGCCCATCCAGGGTGTACCCGAGTCGCTCGATGCGCAGCTGCGCCGCCAATTCACCCAGTGGAATATCGTCCCGATCGGCGAGGCGCCCCACCAGGATCCCGCGATGGTCGCCCTCGGCCAGGCGCTGATGTTCGACAAGATCCTCAGCGGGAACCGCGACGTCTCCTGTGCGACCTGTCACGATCCGACGCAACATCTCACCGACGGACTCGCGCTGGCGGTGGGAACCGGCGGTAATGGCTCCGGTCCGGCGCGCACGCTGGGGGCGGGGCGGGTGTTCGTGCCCCGCAACGCGCCAACGCTGTTGAACAGCCCGATCGGCCTGCCGTACATCTTTTGGGATGGTCGGCTGACGCGCTTTGGGCCGCCGCTGCCCGACGTGGTCTTGCCGACCAACGACTTGCTGCAGGCGCAGGCCATGCTTCCCGTCTTGAATCGCGTGGAAATGCGCGGCGAAAAAGGCGATCTCGATGTGTTCGGCAATCCGAACGAGCTGGCCCAGTTCGACGACACGCAACCGAACGCGATCTGGCAGGGCGTGATGCACCGCCTCGTCGCGGTGCCCGGCTACGTGACGCTGTTCAATGCCGCGTTCCCCTCGATCCCGTCCACCAGTCTCACCTTCCAGGATATGGCGACGGCGATTGCGGCCTTCCAGACGGATGCGTTGATGAAGACCGGATCGCCGTTCGATCGCTACCTGGCCCGGGACAACAATGCGCTGTCGGTCGCGGCGAAGCGTGGCGGTGTGCTGTTCTTTGGCGAGGCGCGCTGCTCGCAGTGTCACAATGGGCCGTTCCTGGGCGGGCGGGACTTCGCGAATTCGGGCGTGCCGCAGCTAGGACCCGGCGTAGGCCAGGGCGCGCCGCTCGACAAGGGTCGCGGCGAGCTCCTCAACTTCCAGTTCTATCAGTTTGCGTTCCGCGTGCCGCCGCTTCGCAACGTCGAGCTTACGGCGCCGTATTTCCACAACGGCTCGTTCCCGACGCTGGAATCGGTCGTCAAGCACTACAACGATGTGTCGACATCGCTGCGCACGTTCGACCCGTCCACCCTCCCAGCGAGCGTCCAGAGCAGCTATCACGGCGATGTCGGTACGATCAACGCCGTGCTCGCGACGCTGGACGGCCGGCTGCAGTCGCCGCTGCATTTGACGGATGCCCAGATCGCCGATCTCGTGGCGTTCCTGAAATCGCTCACCGATCCGGCAGCGCGTGATCTCTCCGGCATCGTGCCGGCTTCGGTGCCGAGCGGATTACCAGTGCGCTGAAAACAAATGTAGGGGCGCAGCATGCTGCGCCCCTACCGTGTTCTCCGTGTTTAGAACCCTTCGGTCAGACTGAACCGGACCAGCCAGTTTTTGTCTGGCCGGTCGAAGGGATGCACGATGTCCATCTGGCCGATCGCGTACCCCAGCAGATTCATGCGGAGCGAGACGCCGGTGCTGCGGACGAGCTTGCGGGGTCCCGTCCCGAACAACTGGGCGCCTTCGCTCGCCGACCACGCTACGCCGGCGTCGTAGAAAATGCCGGCTTCGATCGGCAGCACGCCGTAGTAGCCGCCGCCGACGCCCAGCAGACCGAAGGGGGGGAATCGGAGCTCCGCGTTTGCCACCAGGATTTTGCTGCCCCAGAGCTGATCGAACACGGGGCAGGGGGAGGTCGGCGTGGGGTTCACGCATTCGCTCAACTGGAAGCTCCCGCGGTCATACCCACGCACCAAGCTCGAGTATCCGATGAACATCGGATAGATGCGAATATCTTCGGCGTCTCTGCCGTACCGCCCGATGTGGAGTGCCCGCACCGCGAACGTGAAGGGACGGACCGGCATCACGTACTTCCGATAGTCCGCATACGCCGTGAAGAACTGCAGGCCTCCGAAGGTCGGGTCTGCTTCGAGCCGCCAGCGATCACCCAAAATGGGGCTCGTGGCGCCGTAGAACGAGTTGTCGTGGACGAGTGAAAAACTCGTTGCCTCCAACGTCACCGCCGGTGGCACGGGGTTGTGGATGGTCGAGTCGAACGCGACCGAGCCGTTCTGATTGAACCCGTGCTTCTGGATCTCGTCGTCGTATGAGATTTGTTGCAACCCACCCGATATTTCGACCCGGTCGGAACGATTGAACGGGTACGCCATGACGCCATTCAGCCCGCGATTGGTTTGCTTGAAGCGCTCAATCTCCTCCACGATGACCCCGTTCGGATCCTGATACGCGGCGTAGCCGTAAAAGATGTACGGGATTTGTTGGGCGCCCACTGCCCAGTTCAAGCGCGACTTCCGGTTGAGGTATGCGGTCGCCGCCGCGAAGTCCGAGATGCGACCCTGGAACTGCGCCATCGTGACGAGATTGTGGTCGCCGAGCATGTCGCTCCAGTACAGCGTGGCACCACCGCCGATGTACGTCCCGAAGCGATCAGCCGCGACGGCGAGGGAGGGTTGGGCGATGAAATCGAGCGACAGCTTGGGATGGTACTCCTTGACCGCGCTGTTGAGGGCGACCGTCGCCGCCGGCGGCACGGGCTCCGGATCTTTGATCACGGCCGCGATGGAGGTCCCGATCTGAGCGCGATCGAGCGGCGGCAGTGCCGCGGCGGTCGCCGGCAGCTGGACGATCGGTCCGCCCTCGAGCGCCCGGATATCGTCGATCGCCTGAATCGCGTAGCCGCCATCCGAGTAGACCGCGAACACGGCACGCGGCGCCTTCTGTGCGACACTGAGCGCCGGACTCAGCGAGGTGATGCCGCTGACGCCGGTAAACACATTCGTCACTTGCGCGATAGCGCCGCCGTCGAGTGACAGGCGAAATACGTTTGTGACCCCGCCCGGATCGCCGAGGAAGTAGAGACTCTTCCCGTCGGGGCTCCACTGCGGATTGATGTGCTTGGCTTTCGGGAGATGCGGGAGCTGCCGGATCTGACCGCCGCCCCGTGCATCGATCACGGCCAGCTGATAATCGCCGTAGGACAGATCGTCCAGCGACGTGGTGAAGCGATCAGTCACGAAAGCAATCAGCGAACCGTCGGGTGACCACGCCGGCTCGAGGTCGGCGTAGGCGTCATTGGTCAAGCGCCGCAGCTCGCCGCTGTCGAGTTCGTACACGAAGAGATCGGTGACGCCGCCGACTTGCGCACTGAACGCAATCTGTTTCCCGTCGGGCGACCACGTTGGATTGAAGATCTCGCCGAGCGACGGAAACTTGATCTCCTTGATCAGGTCGCCGTCATCGCCCTTCACGATGCGGAGCGCCGGCCGGCCGGTGACGATGGCACCGAACGCGAAGCGGCCGTCGGTGCTCCACGCGCCTGCCGAGTTGATGAACTGCATGCTCTCGAGGTGCGGATCGCGGGTCGAGGACACGAGCTTGCGGATCGTATGTCCGTTCTCCGCGTTGGCGAGATACATGTCGATCGAGAACAGCCCGGCGTCCGAGAAGTACACCACCCGCGAGCCGTCGGGACTCAGTGCCGGCGCGAGATTGTAGTGCTGTTCCTTGCCGGGGCTCACGAGCGAGCGCGCACCAGCGGTCGTGACTGGCGTCAACCGCGCCTGATCCCGCTGCGCGCGGTCGGTGGGCAGCGGCGTCCCGGTCGCGACCGCGATCGGCCTCGCCGCGTCGGTCAGCGCGCGATGCCAGTCGGCAATCAGACTGTCCGCCGGCCGGTGCGTCATCTGCTCGAGCGCTGCCTGCACGTTGCCGCTGCGGCCGGCGGAGCGAAGCAACGCTCCGACGATGTCATCGCCGTACGTTCCGCCGAGGTAGGCCCAGAAGGACTGACCCCAGCGGTAAGGGAAGTACCGCGGGTTTTCCAGGTCGCGGAACTTGGGCAGGCGGCCGGTGCGGACCGCGTCCCGCATCCACATCGTCGTGTTAGGATCCACATTGCCCAGCGAGACATACTCCGCCATCCCTTCGATGAACCAGAGCGGGACGCGGTTGAACGCTGCGGCCATGTTGCCGCGAGCGACACCGGTGATGTCGTACTGGAACGCGTGGGTCAGCTCGTGACCGATCACGTGGTCGGTTTCGAACGGCGATGCGCCCAGTGGCAGGAGGATACGCCGCTTGAGGCTCTCCGTGACACCTTCACTTCCCTCCACCTGGGCGATATTGGTCTGGTTGTACGCGGGGTGGTCCGCGTAAAGAATCAGCGGCTGACGACCGCTCAACTGGTGGCGCAGCACAGTGGATATTCTCGTGTACCACCGTTCGGCCATGCGGGCCGCCTGAGCGGCAGCGTCGGCTTCCTCATCATAGAAATAGACGTCGAAGTGCTGGGTCTTCAGAATCTTGAAGTGGAAGGTCTTGTACTGGACAGCGTTACGGCCGAAGGTTTGTGCTGGTGCTGTGGACGCGAGCACACCCAGCGCCCCCAGCAGCAGCGTGACGCGAGCAATGGTGTTCATGTCCTAGAATTACCCCCGTACTCCGGGTTCGGCACAGCTGTGAAGCGCGAACGTCTATTCACAACGTACACTGGCCAACGGGAGTTCACATGCCTAGCGCCATCGTCCTGCTGTCCGCATTGAGTCTGACGTTGCAGCAGCCTAACACCCAAAATCCGGTGGATTGGAAGCTGATCGACCGCGTGCTGGGCAGATCGGGCAATCTGCAAGGGGAAACGTACCGCGTCGGCTTTCCCCGCAATGATCTTCATGTCACAGTCGACGCGGTCACGGTGCGTCCGAGTCTCGCGCTCGGATCCTGGGTGGCCTTCAAACAGACTGGCGACAGCACAGTAATGTTAATGGGCGACCTCGTGTTGTTGGAATCCGAGGTGGCGCCGGTCATCGACGCCCTCCAACGCGGCGGCATCGAGCAAACGGCGCTCCACAATCATCTGACAAATGAGTCGCCGCACGTCGTCTATCTCCACATCGGCGGGCGGGGCAGGCCAATCGCCCTCGCCACAGCGGTCCATGACGCGCTGGGAGCAACGAAGACACCCGCGCCGACGACCAACCCGCCGCCGCCGCTGGGACTCGATACGGTTCAGATTGCACAGGTGCTCGGCGTGCACGGCCGCGCGAACGGCGGCGTCTACCAGGTGAGTGCCCCGCGTGCCGACGCGGTGACCCTGGACGGTGTGGAAGTCCCGCCCGCGATGGGCGTCGCGACCGCCATCAACATCCAGGCGACCGGCACCAATACCGCAGTGGCCACCGGCGATTTCGTCTTGATCGCCAGCGAAGTGAATCCGGTGCTGCGCGCGCTGCGCGCCAATGGGATCAGCGTGACCGCGCTGCACAGCCACATGCTGAACGAGAGCCCGCGATTGTTGTTCATGCACTTCTGGGGAGAGGGCGATGCGGTGAAAGTGGCGCGCGGACTGCGCGCCGCGCTGGACGAGGTGAACGTCAAGCGGAATTGAGCGTGGAGCGGGCGAACCCCCGATACAGCAGAAGGTCGTACACGATCTTCAGCGTCCCGGCGATGAAAAAGGGGGCGTTGATCAAGGGTGGGCGGGAGAACAGCAGGCCAGCAAAAATGGGTGCGAGCCCGGCCCCGATGGTACGCGCCACGCCCGCTATCCCGCCGGCGGCGGACCGCTCTTCCGGGCTCACGACCGCGAGGAGGTAGGCCTGACGGGTCGGTACATCCATTTGACTGATGCTGAAGCGCGCGAACAGCACGGCGACCGCAAGCGGCAAGCTCGGCATAAGCGGCACGAGGATGAGCAGCACGTTGGATGGCAAGTGCGTGAATACCATCGTGCGGATGAGCCCAAACCGCGCGGCCAATCGGGACGCGACCAGCGCGGAGAGGCCCGCGAGCACGTTTGCTCCGAAGAAAATCACACCGAGCGTCGCCGGATCCACGCCGAATCGGAGATAGAACCAGTAGGCGGCGAAGCTCTGGACGACGAATCCGCCGGCGAATGAGTCGAGCGCGAAGAGGGCCGCGAGCCGCAGCACGACGTTGCGGGACCGGCTGAGGCCGAACGGCGCAGCGGTTGGCGGCGCCGGGACTTCGGCGGCCGCGGAGAGGCGCATGAACGCGAGGCCGAGGACGATCCCCAGGGCAGCATAGAGGACGACAACTCCGCGATAATGAATTGCGTGGGACAACACGCCGGCCCCGAGCGAACCCAGCGCGGTCGCGAACGCACCGGTCAATGTGTACCACGCGAACACGCTGGTCCGGCGGTCACTCGGCACGACGTGTGCGAGCGCCGCTTGCTCGATTGGCAGGAATGGTCCGACCTCATTGCCGCTCGGACTGATGACGCCGATCGTGGCCGCGACGAGGAGCACGAGGAAGGTGCGCGTGAGGGCGAACACGATTCCCGCGCTCGCCATCAGCAGCGCGCCGACAATGAGCATGCGCCGCCGCCCGCTCCGATCCGCGCGCGTGCTCAACCAGAGTGAGACAGCGGTATCCCCGATCAGCGTCAGTGTAAACAGCACTCCGATCTGCTGCGTCCCGATCCCCAGTCCAGTCAGGTACAAGACCAGCACGACTGACAAGGCCCCGTACGCGAACAACCGGATGAAGCGGGTGAGCAACAGTAGCCGTCCATCCGGAGGGAGCGTCCAAAGCGTGCTGCCGCTCATGGCGCGAGGCGGTGGATGACCTTGAGAACCAAGGCGCCGTTCAATTGCCGTGTCAGAGCGGACGTCGACGGGAATCGATACCGCGCGGCCCGGTTGGTGCTGTAACCCGAGTTCCACACCACGAATACATCGTCCCCGATCACCGGGATCCAGTGAAACCGGATGTTGAAATCGACACGCCGATCTTCGTTCGTGTACTGGACGAACCCGAGCAGACTCGAACGGGAATTGAAGTCATACTCGATGTGGCTCGAGGCCTGTACGGCGGTGAAGCCTGCACCGGGGAGTCTCGCCGCCGTGCGCGTCAGATTCGCGCCGATGATGGCATGCCCGCCGCCACGCCACGTTCCCTCGAGCTCCAGATCGGCGCTGCGGCCTCCGTAGAACGGTCCCCAATTCACAAACCCGGCCAAGCTCAGGGGATGCGCGGAAGATGTCGCATACTGCAGCTCGTAGCGCGACCACCAGTATCGCCCCGGCGGTACAATCACGCCACGGAACATTTCGAACGAGTCGGGCGGCGCATCGAACTGGCGCTGATAGTTGATCTCGAAGTGGTCGCCGTTATCCCGATCGCCACCGAACAGTCGCCACTCAAACCACGCGGTTTGCCAGTCCCCGGTCCGCCCAAGTGAGCCGGACTCGTTGGCGATGATGTCCCAGCTGGGGATCGGAAACGTGAAATCGAGCTGCCGGATGCCGAGCGCATGGGGCCGCGGCATGAAGTCGATATGTCCGGTGGTCTCCCAGATTCCCGTGCGGCGTACGAACCCCAGCGTGGGATTGAACCCCGCCTCGATGCGATACAGCGATACGAAGTTATCGAAGAGATCGTTGGGATTGTCGGCCGAGATTCGCCACGCCAGAGGCGTGCCGGGTGCGACGGCCGTCCGGCTTCCCGCGATCCAGAACTTCGGCTCGAGATTCTGGCCGTGCACGATCAGGGGGAAATCGACATCGAATCCCGCGGTGGCTTCTGCACTGGAGCCGGCGGCAGTCCGCAACGTGCCGATGGCGCCGACATACGATCGCGCCAGCAGGTCGTGCTGCACACGCACGACGGCCTCGTTCGCTTGTGCGCTGCTGGTCTGGGCGTCGAGTACACCGATGCGCCAGGGCCCGATTCGGCCGTAGAGGCGCCCGCCCGCCAGGATCGGGTCCGGATCGCCCGCCGAGTCGAGCCCGATCCGCCGCGAGTAGAAGACCTGTGTTCGACCTGGCGTTCCGAAGTCGAATAGCCCGCTCGATTCGAGGAAGAACTGCCGCTTCTCGGGAAAGAAGAACGGAAAGCGGGTGAGGTTGATGACCTGCTGATCGGCTTCCACCTGGGCGAAGTCAGTCCCGGCCGTCAGATCGGCGGTGACGGTAGGCGAGAATGCCAGCTTCGCATCGATGCCTGTTTTTGCTCCGACAAACCCGGACGTTAGCCGCCCGCTCGCACTGTCATGGGTCGGCTCGATGGCGCGGGCCAGCATGTACGGGTATAACTCGACGTCGCGGGCGCGAACCACCGGACCGATCTCGCGTAGCTCGCCTGCACGCAGCAGCTGGTACAGTCCTTCAGTGCGCCCCCACGAGCGCCAGAGATCCTGCTCGTTCTTGCGCCGGATGAAGCGTCGTACGTTGAAGCCGAACCGCACGTCAGTCCCGCTGCGAAAGCGCAGAGTCGCGAACGGAATGCGAAACTCCGCCGTCCACCCGCCGGGGTCGCGCGCCACCGCGACGTCCCAAATGCCATTCCAGTTCTCGTTGAGGTTGTCGAGATCGGTCAGCTGGGCGTCCCAGCGAGCGCCGTTGGGATTCGTACCGAACACGAAAGCGCCGCGCCGGTCGTGGAAACTGTCGATGAGGAGCTGGACGTTGTCATCGCTCGACAGGTCGGCGTCGCGCCGCAGCTGGGTCGCGCGGATGCGATGCGGCGCTTCGTCGTACGCTCGCACACCGACGTACAGCGCGCTGGCGTCGCGGAGCACCCGGACCGTGGTCCGTTCGGTGCCGGACTCTCCGGTGAGCGGCTCGCGCTGGCGCAGGTCGGTGAGGGAATCGGCGCGCAGCCAGTCGGGCTCATCGAGCCGTCCGTCGAGCCGGATCCGCCCGGTAGCGGTCCCGACGCGGAGGCTCTGCGCGCCGGCAGTACGAGCCAGCACCAGCGCCAGCAGGAGTCCGAGGCTCGTGGTTCGGAGGGTCATGCGCCGACGCAAGTTAACGCGGGCCTGACTTGCTGGGGCGTGCGAAATGATTCATGTTCGCGCCCATGAGTGCGCCTCTGGCCGCGCCCGCGCCCGCCGCTTGGGCCGCAACGACGGCGCGTGTCGCGTCGATCGATCTGATTCGCGGCTTGGTGATGGTTCTGATGGCGATCGATCACGTCCGCGTCTATTCCGGACTCCCCGCTGGTGGTCCCACCGCGGGGATTTTCTTTACCCGCTGGGTGACGCACTTCGTGGCGCCGGCGTTCATCTTCCTCGCGGGGACGAGCGCCTTCTTCTACGGCCGGAAGCACACCGACCTGTCCCGCTTCCTGTTCATCCGCGGCGTCTGGCTCGTCTTGCTCGAGCTGACGGTGATTCGGATCGCGTGGACGTTCAACTTCGACTTCACGAACTACATGCTGGCGGGCGTCATCTGGGTGATCGGGTGGTGCATGATCCTGATGGCGGCGCTGGTGCGCCTCCGTCCGAGAACGGTCGGGCTCATCGGCGTGGTGATCATCGCGCTCCATAACGCCGTCATGCTGCCGCTCGTGAATCGCGTTCCCGGGCTCGGCGAGCTCTGGAAGATTCTCTACATCGGTTTCTTCCAGGGACCCGTGGAGGGAACACCCCTGATCGTGCTGTACTCGATCATTCCATGGATCGGGGTCATGGCGGCAGGCTATTGGTTCGGCACCGTCCTGACGCTGGAACCGGCGCGCCGTCACCGCGTCTGCCTGCGGCTCGGCCTCGGCGCCACCGCCCTGTTCCTGGTACTGCGCGGCTTCAACCTCTACGGGGATCCGCAGCCCTGGAACTCCTCGGGCCGCCTGCCGGCGCTGCTTTCATTCCTCAACACCAACAAGTACCCGGCGTCGCTCAGCTTCCTGCTCATGACGCTCGGCCCGACGATTGCGCTGATTCCGCTGCTCGATCGCGCGCGCGGACCGGTCGCGCGGTGGCTCACGGTCTTTGGCCGTGTGCCGTTCTTCTATTACGTGCTGCACATCCCGCTCATCCACGCCCTCGCGCTGGTCGTCTCGAAGATTCGGACGGGGACCGTGGACCCCTGGCTGTTCACCAACCACCCGATGGCCAACCCGCCGGCCCCCGACGGCTACACCTGGAGCCTCGGACTCCTCTATCTCGTCTGGGCCATCGCCGTCGTGATGCTCTACTTCCCGTGCCGCTGGTACGCCGACCTCAAAGCGCGGCGCAGCGACCGGTGGCTCAAGTACCTCTAAGCCCGGCGATCACTGGACGCAGGGCGCATGCGGATCCGCCGGCTTCGGTACGTCCCGTTTGGGGCGGCTCGGCGCATTCGCCACCGCGAACGCGCCGTCATGCACCATCTGCGCGACGCGCGCCAGGTCAGGGTAGCTGATGTACTGCGCCTCGTCGGTGACCTGGTGATAATCGAGGTGCTCACCGCGCGAAAACGAGACTGACGGGATGCCGTAGCGCGCGTAACTGTAGTGATCGGCCCGGCAGTAGTACTGCAGCGGGTGACCCGGAGCGTCGTAGGTGTAATCGAACACGAACGGCACTGGCTGTTTTGCGTTTGCCGCTTCCAGCAGCTCGCCGAATTCCCGGGAAATCCGCTTCGCACCGATGACCTCGAGGTAGGTCGGGCTGCCCGCTCCCGTGCCTCCGCGCGGGAAATCCGACGCGGTCCCGCGGCCGATCATGTCCTGATCGATCTCCCCGACGATCGAGTCGATTGGGACCGTCGCGTGATCGGAGTACCAGCGCGAGCCGAGCAGCCCTGCTTCTTCGCCGGTGTGGCTGACGAACAGGATCGAGCGCCGCGGCCGGTCGTTCCCTTTCGCGCGGGCGAATGCTTCGGCGATTTCGAGAATCGCTACCGTGCCGGAGCCGTCGTCATCGGCGCCGTTGCGGATCGAGTCGGGGCGGGGGCCGCGAAGGGCGCGCAGGCTGTCGAGAATGGTCCGGATCCGGGCCCGCTCTTCGTCGGTCGCGGGGCGCATCGGTGAGTCCGCGCCCATCGGCCGCACGACGCGGTTGAAGGCGCGCAGGGAATCGTGATCGACGGGCCTGCGATCGAAGCCAACGTGGTCGTGATGGGCGGACAGCGACACGTACTCGTTGCGCAGTTTCGGATCACGGCCGCGCAGGATCCCCACGACATTGCGCGCCTGCCATTGAACCGGCTTGCGCGTGAAGTCGAACTGCCCGCTGATCGTGTTGGACGACGCGGCGCCCGGAGCCGTCGTGGCGGGATCGCTGCCGAGCACGGTCGCCGCGGCGCGCCGGCTGAGCCAGACGAGCGGGATCGCGCGCGGATTGCGGGAGGTATCGGTGACCGGCCGGCCCTCGCGGATGCGCGCGATCTGCTCGCTGCCGAGCTGATCGAGTGCGACGATCCCGACGGTGGCGGCCTCGCGATAGCGCCCCAGCAGCGGCCCGACGGTGCGCCGGTCGAAACCTGCCGGCACGTCGAGCACAACGAACTTCCCCGCGAGCCCCGAGGCTGCCGCGAGATGGGCGGTGTCAGCGACTGATCCCGCAAAGACGATCGCGGTCTGGTCCAGCACCTTGGGTGCGACGGCAAAACTCACGGGGAGGAAGTCGCTGCCGAGCTGCAGCGCCGCGCCGCCGCTCGTGACAAGGCGCGACTGCGGATCCACGGCCACGACCCAGAAGGGCACCTTCTGGAAGTAGGTGCCGCTGTCTCCCGCGGGCTCGAGACCGAGGCGGCGAAACTCGGCCGCCACGTACGCTGACGTCTTGAAGGCGCCTTCGCTGCCGGTTTCCCGTCCCATCATCGAATCGTCCGCGATGAGAAACAGCCGCTGCCGCAGATCGGCGGCGGTGATGGCCGGCTGCGTCTGCCCAGCGACCGCACTGCACGCTACTCCCACGAACACGACGGCCAGCAACAGACAACGCTTTACCATGACACACTCCTCCGGTTAAAAGGCCCCGCCACCGCCCCCACCGCCACCACCGCCAGAGAACCCTCCCCCCCCACCACCGCCGCCGCCACCACCAAAGCCCGAGCCGCTCGAGCTGCGCGGCGTGGACGACATCGTCGTGCCGGCAACGGACGACAGATTCGAGACGCTGCTCGAGAAATGACTGACGTTGAAATTCAGCACGCTGGGTCCGACGTACCATTGCGGGGGTTGCGTGTAAATCCCCTCGAACGCCCGCGCGAATTGTTTCTCGACCCCGAACGCCATCGCAAACGGCAGGTATTTATCGAACAACTCCGGATGCCCGACGATGATGCGCTTCAGGTTCTCGGACTCGACGCGGCGCAGGAACTCCTCGAACCCGAGCACGTGCTCGAGCGCACGCGTGCCCGGCTCGGTGCGGGCAGGCATGATCTGCGCGAAGCCCACCAGGATGAGCAGGACGAGGATGCTGGCGGCAATGAACGGGATTGCCGTGAGCAGAACGAGTTTGGCGAGAAAGGCGCCGCCCGCACCGATGAGGACGGTCAGCCCGAGGGCGAGGCCGTACCATTTCTTCTGGAACTTGTCGGGGCGGTCGCGATAGAAGCCGCCCTCCTTGAGCCGGTCATAGATGGCGTCCTGGATCAACGGCAGTTGCTGGTAGAACTCGTCCTTCAAGTCGTCGAGCGGCACGTCATCGTCGTCGCTTGCAAAGATGCCATGGAAGACGGCGGCCTCATGCAGCTGCAGCCCCTCGCTGGACTTGAGGCGGTGCAGGGTGTACGTGATGGCGCCGCCGAACAGGCCGAACAGCTTCGGCGTCTGGTGCTCCTCGATGCGCAGGTATCCGCGTACCGCCAAATCCACGAGCGTCGCGGTGATGTCCCGCATGTCCGCACTATTGTCGATCAGCGTGCCGGCTTCGGCCGGCGTCATCGTCTTGGGAGGCTCGTACTGCACGGCGATCGGCCGGCGCCGCGGATCCCGGCCGGAGCCGTACCACGATGCGAACGCGAGGAGAAACACGGGGATCGGAATGAGGAGCGGCCAGTTACTGCGCGCCGTTCCCCACGCGCGGGCCAGCAGCGAGGGCGGCGTGATGACCCCCTTGTTCCAACCGACCACCGCCGTCAGCCCTTCGTGGTACTCCAGGGGATGCGGCATCGCGACGCCCACGAGGTTCCCGTCGATCTTCACGGTCGCGTCTCTGGCGGTCGAGCCGTACACGCCGTTGAACGCGATCGCGCGTACGCCCGGGGTGGCCGGTGGCAGCTCGATCGCCGCCGTCGCGGCACGGATCGGGACGTCCCATTCATCGCCCGTCACGTTCCAGTACAGCTCGTCGTGCTCGTCGAAAAAGCGCAGGCCGTTGGTCGCGTGATAGCGCAGCACGATCGTCCGGTCGGCATCAGCGGCGCCCGGAATCCAGACCTTGAACTTGACGTACGCGCCCAGGCGGCTGGTCTCGGTTTTGAGGTTGTGACCGGCATCGTCCTGCGCGCTCTGCAGCGAGACCCGCAGCGTCCAGTTCAGTCCCTGCGGCGTCCGGTACGTGACCGGGACCGTGCGATACAGTCCGTTGTACGACCCGACGAATCGCGCCGTGATCGTCTCCGTGACGTCGATGCTGGCATCGCGATTGACACGAATTCGCGCATCGAACCGCTCGATCGAGTACGAGCGTTGTGCGCAGAGCGATGTGGCCGACAGCCCCAGGAGCACGAGGACGAGCGGCACCTTCGGCACGGCCCGCTCGGACGGATCGTCCAGGCCAAAGAATTCGCGCGGCTTGAGGCGCATCATCCCTGCGACGATCCCGGACGGGAACTGCGCGATCGCGGTATTGAAGTCGCGAACCACGGCGTTGTAGTAGCGCCGCGCGTTTTGCAGATGGTCTTCGACATCGGTCAACGTGGCTTGCAGCGAGGCGAAGCTCGCGGCCGCCTTGAGCTCGGGATACGCCTCGGCGACGGCAAGTACCCGCTGCAGCGCATTGCCGAGCGGGTCTTCTTCGCGGGCGCGCGTGGCCGGTCCCGCCTGGGACGCCTGTACCGCACGCCCGCGGGCCGCGACGACTGCCTCGAGCGTGCCTCTCTCGTAGCCGGCGTGGCCCTGGACGACTGCCACCACATTCGGGATGAGATCGTGCCGGCGTTTCAGCTGCACGTCGATATCGGCCCAGGCGTTGTCACCCAGCTGCCGCAGGCGCGTCAGGCGATTGAAGGTGAAGACGGTCCATCCCAGGACGAGCAGCCCGATGATCGCAATGAGACTCATGGCCTTACGCTAGCTCGGCAAAGGAGCGAATGCGAGGATGGTCTGTGGGATTAGGGACAGGGATTGGGGACTCGCGCTCGCGCAGGCACAACGCCGTCCGCATTTCCGCGGCGCGCGCCGCATCGAGTTCTGCGACAACGTCGGAAACGAACAGGATGTCACGCGGTGAGCGACCCAGCGCGGTCGCGATCTTTCGGTAGCTGATCGCTTCACGCTTTGGTCCGGTCGTCGTGTCGAAGTAGGCGGATAGGAACGCAGAGAGGTCACCGGCCGTCGTATTGGCGAACAGATCTCGCTGCGCCTGGACGCTGCCCGACGAGAAAATCGCGATCGTCTTGCCGGCAGCGTGCCAGCGCTCGAGCGCGGGGCGCACGTCGGGATACACCTCGCCTTTCCCCTTTAGCTCGCCCGCGCGATACCCGGCTTCCCAGATCCGGCCCTGCAGCGCTTTGAGTGCCGTGGATTTGCGGTCGCGATCCATGAGCCAGTAGACGTAGGCTTCCGGATTCCACGCAGGAAGGTCAGGGGAGCGCGGTTCCGCGGCGTATTCCGCGCGGAGCAGCGCGATGTCCCTCTGCTCCAAATAGTCATGAACCCGGGCGCGCGCGTACGGAAACAACACCTGATGAACGAACGCGATCGGCGTGGTGGTGCCTTCGATGTCCAGCAGGATCGCGCGAATGTCGTTCAGCGCGAGGAGGCTCCACCCAGCGGGATGTACGTCGGTCCCAGGCACAGCGGCTGGAAGCCCTTGTCCGTCCCGCTGTTCGTGTAGTGTGGTGTCCAGCCCGATTTGTCCTGAAACAGCCGGATCGCGCGAATGTCCCGGTCACCGCACAGATCGAACCAGTGCCAGGTGCCGCGCGGGACGCGAATCAGATCTCCCGCCTCGACTTCGATCGCGATGACGGGGCCGCCTTCCTTCGGGTGGATGTGAAACAGGCCTCGGCCCCGGACGATGAACCGCACTTCGTCCTCGTCGTGCCAGTGCTCGGTGCTGAACTTGGCAAGCATCGTCTCGAGGTTGGGCGTCGCCGGTGTGACGTCGATGACGTCGGCCGTGACGTAGCCACCCTGCGCTTTCAGCTGGTCGATCTCCGGCGCGTACGCCGCGAGGACCGCGTCTGGCGGCGCATTTGCGGCGGCGCGCTGCGACAGCGGCCAGCGCTCATAGTCGATACCCAACTTGGCGAGATATGCCGTGACCTCGGCCTCGTCGGTCAGGATGCGCTGCTCCGCGGGAATTCTCACTGTGGCCATGTCATTCCTCGCTTTCGTCCCATCACTTCGAACAAGAATTCGAGGATCTCGATTTGCCGCTTGGCCTCGGCGAGATCCCTGCCCCACGTGTAGAGGCCGTGACCGCGGATCAGGAATCCGTGCGCTCCGGGATTCTCACGCAACATCGCCTCGATCCGCGGCGCCGCGGCGGTCCAATCCTGCGTGTTCTCGACGATCGGCAGCCGCTCGCGGTGTTCATGCGTCCCCACACCGTCGAGCCCCTTCAGCATCTCAAGGCCTTCGATCGTCAGGCTGTCCCCCCCATCGGCCGTGGCCTCTGACAGAATCGTGCTCCAAACGGAGTGTGTATGCAACACCGCGCCCACGTTGCGGGATCGCACGATTGCCAGGTGCAACATCGCCTCGGCTGAGGGCCTGCCCGCACCTCGGACCACGCGCCCCTGCGCGTCGATTGCCACGATGTGGCTCGACTCCAGCAGCCCCTTGTCCACGCCGCTCGACGTGATGGCGAGGGTAAGCGGTTCCTTGTGGACGACGGCGCTGAAGTTGCCGCTGGTGCCGAGCGCCCAGCCGCGCTCGTAGCAGTGCCGGCCGACTTCGGCCAGCTGCGCGGCGAGCACATCGAAGGCGGGGTTCACAGCTCGAGCGAGCACTTGCCGAGCCGGGCCGGCCACCGTGGCGTGAGCGAGAACCCTTGTACCGTTTCCTCAAACCCGCGCTCACTCCGCGCGACCGTCGTGATCTGGGACCGCCACACTTCGGTGTCAGGCTGAAGCCGTAGCGACACGTCGCGCGCCAGCGAGAGCTCCGGTGCGAACACCGCGTGCGGCGGTGCCGCCGCCGCATTCCACGCGTAGGCGACGTCGAGGCAGCCGCCGACATCGAATGTCAGGCGCTTCTCGAGATCGTTGCCCTGCAGCAGCACGGTCACTGCGTCGTCTTTCAGAGAGACGCGCGCGCTCATCGGGACGGCGGCCCACGACTGGATGGCCTTGTAGCGGGCGTTCGCGTAATCGTCCGCGGATACGTCGGCGCCCAGGAGCCGCTCCACGAGGATCGCCCGCGGTTCCGCATCGACCGGCGGCAGCGCCGTGAGCCGGGACCCGCGCTCGATGTCGTGAATGCTCGCCGTGCCGCCGTCTTTCCCCTGGCCGTGGCCCTGCGTTGATTGCGGCGGGATCTCGTGATACGATTCGCGTCGCCGCGTCAGCACGTCGGCGAGATTGCTGAGATCGCTGAAGCGGGTGAACGTTTCGATCGCGCCGCCGCGCTGCGGACTGATCACGGCCGAGAACTGCGCGGAGTGGATCCACAGCTCAGGGTAGCCGTCGTAGTCGAGATCGAGCTCCTCGTACGCGAGCGGCTCGCGTTGGCGCAGAACCCGCTCAGCGAGCGCCAGCTGCCGCCAGATGGCGTTCCGCAGATGCGGGAGATAGAGCCCGCCGAAGACGCCGTGCCAGTAGGCGTCGTTGCATTGGGCGCGGCCGATCGCCCGGCGGGCTTCCGGCGGATCGCCACGCGCGCGCGACAGCGTGGAAAGCGCGGTCATCATCTTGTGCATGCGGTTCGACTCAGGGTACTTGACCAGGAAATGGTGCCAATGTCCCCCCCGCACGAACGAAGCCGACGCCTCCAGATCTGTGGGGCCGAGCTCGTCCTCCAGCGTCGTCAGGTTCCGTTGGGCCTCGGGTGGCAGCGCCCATTTCTCCATTTCGCGGTACGAGGCGGTCCCCAGGTAGGCCAGGCCGCCGGACGGGACCTGCCGGAACGCGGCTTGGCCGGTGCTGAGCTGGATCACGCCGGCGGAGGTCAGCTGCTCCATCGCCTGCAGGAACGCGTCCAGCCAGCCGGAGCCGTAGACCCAGTCCTTCGTGCCCGGCCAGCCGCCGAACTTCTCGCCGTCGTCCGCGAGCACCGCCAGCCCGTGCCCCTGGGCGCGGAGCTCGCGCAGGTATGACGCCGTTTCTTCCGGCGGGCGGAACGGGATCAGGTAGCGGAGCCGTTCGTCGATGGCGAGCAGGCCGACGCGGCGGCCATCGGACTCCGTGTGATGCGGGCGGTGCAGCGCGTCGCGCTGGAATCCGCTGACGAGAAAGTGACGGTCATCGACGAGCGCATACTCGACGCCCGCTTCCGCCAGATCCGCGGCCAGCTCCGGTTGCCAGACGCGCTCCGTGAGCCACAATCCGGTCGCCGGGACGCTGAAGCGCCGCTTGAGGTACTCGCGCATGCGCGCGATTTGCTCGAGGCGATCGAGGCGGGGGAGCGACGCGAGAATCGGCTCGTCGAATCCGGCGAGCAACAGTTCCAGGCGACCGTCGGCCGCGAGCCGGCCAATCATGTCGAGCCACGCGGTGTCGTGGTGCTCCAACCACTCGAGCAGCGGGCCGGAGACGTGCAGCGTCAGCGGGAAGAAGCCCGCCGCCGTCGTGCGCTCGATGATCGGCCGGTAGACGTCGCGCACGTGATCGGCCATGACGTGGTCGAAATTCCCCACCGGTTGATGCAGGTGCAGGCCGAAGACGAATCGCAGGGGTGCGGTCATGATGGCGTCGGCTGGAAGCTGCTGCGAAACACGTCAGCCGCGCTCCCTGCGGTCGGATCGTTGCTGCGCGCGTCGCCAAGCTGAGCGATAAACCCCGCCTCGAGCCGGGCGCTCTCGGTGCCGGCGAGCGAGATCGCGTGCGCGGCGTAGCGGAGCACCTGACGGCCCTCGAGGCCGGCGATGTCGTCAAAGAACCAACCGCACGACGACATGGCGCGCAGCACCCCTCGCTCCATCTCGATGAGCCGCGCGGTGTTCTCATCGCCCGGTACGGGCCCGGTGCCTCCTGCGGCCTCGAGAAACGCGCGCGGTCCTCCAGGCAAATCGCGGCCCTCGCGGTCGTAGATCCCGTGCACTTCGTGCGCGAGCCACTCCACCGCGAAGCGCAGCGGGGCGCGCCAATCTTGCTGCGACGGCCGGTCGGTGTGGACTTTGCAGCCGCAAGCCGAGCGCCACCGCTCGACGCCGTGGGGGCAGCTCCAGGACGTTGGCTCCACCAGTTCGACCGTCGTGGCGGGCGGATACTTGGTGAGCGCGGCCGCGAAGTTGGTAACCTGGACCTTGCCGGATCGCTGGAGGCGATGGATGACGGTGGCGAGTGTTTGATCGGCGCCTTTGTGATGGTGGCCGAAGGTCTCGCCATCGACCGCGATGCTGGCGAGCGCGCCCGGTGGCGTGCGCTCGAGTGCTTCGGTCAAGCGATCGGCGTCGGTGGTGAGGGGGCCGAAGGCGACGTCGTGCGACAACACGCCGTCGTACACGAAGACCGCAATCGACCGGCCGCCGCTCAGCTCGATGCGCGCCGGCAGACCGTGCGCGGGCGGCTTGGAGACCTGATGCGGCGCGAGCACCGTGAACTGGATTCCCTCGGCGGCGAGGACGTCGAGTGTCTCGCGATCGACCGCGGTTTCTGGAAGCCAGAATCCGACGGGATCTCGCCGAAAGAGGCGCTTGAAGTGCGCAATGCCCCACCGCACTTCGGTTTCCTTGTCGCGGCGGCTGGCGAGTGGGAGGATGATATGATGGAACGGCATCGCGAGCGCGTTGCCCTGGCCGAGGCGCCGGGCGCTCGCGTGGTCCGCGCGGATCACCGCGTCATGGACGTCGCGCGCCTCCCGCTCCAGCCACTCGAGCAGCGTCGGGCCGAAGTCGGAGCTCAGAAACTCGTAGACCGGGACGAGGGGCCGGTACGCTTCCTTCGTGATCCGGACGTTCCAGTCGTGCTCGGGCGCGGCGGATGCCTCTGCGTCGACCTGACCGGTCCAGGGGTTTTCGCGGGGAGGCTGGTAGAAGTGTCCGTGGATGATGACGGCCGGCTTCACTCGAGCGCCTCGGCGATGCTGCGCAGGACGTTCGGGAACAAGCTGTCCTGCGCTCCCAGCGCCTCCACACGATGCATCGTCGCGTCATCGATTTTGCCGTTCGCCAGCACGCGCACGAGATCCTCGGCCTGCCCGCAATGCTCGTCGAACCGCTGATTGGCGTAGTCGGCGGCTTCTCCGGTGGAGATGATGAACTGCCAGTCGGAGGCTTGCGCGAGCAACATCGAGCGCGTCGCCTGGGCGAGCACCGCGCGCGGCTTGGGACCGCCCGCGAGCGCCTTGGTCGCGACGGCCCAATACGCTTCCTCGAGCGCCCAGAGCCGCTGCCACGTCCAGGCTGTTTGGTCGTTCAGCCACATCGAGAAGTCGCCGTTCTTGCCCCACGAGCCCTCGGTCAGCTGGATCGTAGGCCGCGACTTGCCACCGCCTCCGATGTGCTGCCGCGCCGTAACCGGCCGGACGCCGTTCCTCGCGAGCTGGCGATACAGCTGCTCGACAAAGTCGACGCCCTCGAACCACCAGTGGCCGAACAGCTCGGCATCGAACGGTGCGGTCACCACGGGCTCTGGCGCCCGCGCCGGCTGGTGCGCTGCAATGCGTTTCGCCGTCTCGCGTAGTACGCTCGCGAAGTGCTCGGCGTGATTGCGTGCGGAGTTGCCCGCGGCGCCGGGGTCATAGCGTTGCTTCCCGCCGAGATCCACCCCGCTGCCCGTGACGCGCCAGAGCCGCAGGCCGTCGGGCCAGCGGATCTTGTGGAATTCGAGGTACCACTCATCGCCGGGGTAGCCCTGGGCGCGCGACCACACCTGACTCGATGCTTTGGGATCGCGCACCAGCGCGAAGAGATCGTGGGCCCGGCGTTTCACCGATGCGACGCGATACGCGACGTACGGCGTGCGCTCACCGGTGACCGGAATGGCGTCGACGTCCGGGTACCCGAGTGCTTCACCGGCCCGCACGAGGTGAGTATCGACGAAGAAATAGCGATATCCGGCGGCGGCGAGGTGCTCGTCGGTCCCGGCGCGATAGGACTGCGGCCGCGCCCCGGCGGGTCCCCATGGTCCGCCGGGGCGATAGGCGCACTCGGGCAGCCAGCAGCCGGTTGGCGCGCGGCCGAACAGCCGTTTGTGTTCCGCCACGCCCACGGCGAGCTGCAGCCGGATGCTCTCGTCCCGCGCGAACAACGGAAGAAAGCCGTGCGTCGCCGCGGACGAGATCAGCTCGATGCGCCCGCGATCCTCGAACCCGCGGAACGCTCCCACGAGGTCGCCGCCCAGCGATCGAAACAACGCGAGCAGGCGCGTCAGCCGCTCGTGCCAGAATCTCGCGATCGGCACGAGCTGCGCGTCTCCCGAAGCGGAGAGGTGCGCGGGGGCGCCGGCGGCGCCTTCGATGCGCCGCGCCATGTACGTCTCGAACTCGCTGACAAACGCCGGATGCGCCAGCTGATTGGCGAGCACGGGCGTGATCCCGAGCGTGATCGGCGCAGCGATCTTCTCACGCTCGAGTGCTTGCAGCGCTTCAATCAGCGGCAGGTAGCTGTCGAACGCGGCTTCGCACAGCCACACGCTGCCGTGCGGCCAGCGGCCATGCTGCAGGACGTAGGGCAGATGACCGTGGAGCGTGAGCACGAAATCCATCGGGGAGCCTTTAGCGACGGGCGTTCACGCCTCGTCCACCCTTGCCACGGGCGGACCGCTTGCGGGGCGCGCGTTCGCCCTTGTCGGCTGCGGATGTCTCAGGAATGAGGCGCGCCGCCGCCGCGCGGCGATAGACCGCCGCATACAGCTCGGAAGGCTGGCGCCAGGAGAAGTCCTTGCGCATCGCGCCGCGTGCCAGCTCGCTGAACCAGGCGCGATCCTGAAACAGCGTCACGGCGCGCTGCACGGCATGGTCGAACGCGTCGGGACTGTAGGCATCATAGAGAATGCCGGTGACCCCGTCTTCGATCGTATCGGCGAGCCCGCCGACCCGACGCGCCACCGGGAGCGCGCCGTACAGCTGCGCACGCATCTGCGTCAAGCCGCACGGCTCGTACAGCGACGGCATCATGAGAAAGTCGGCTCCGGCGAGCAGATGATGCTCGAGAGTGTCGGTAAACGCCGTGTTCACGCCGACCCGCTGGGGGAAGCGAGCGGCGAGCTCGCGCAGCGCCGTTTCGAACTGCGCTTCACCGGCACCCAGGAAGATGAATTGCGCGTCGAGCAACCGCAGCGATTGTGAGGCGACGATCTGATCGAGGCCCTTCTGCGCGACCAGGCGCGCGCTCATGCCGAACAACGGCACGTCGGCGCGGCGTGGCAGGCCCCATGCTTCCTGGAGGGTCGCCTTGCAGCGCGCTTTACCCGACATGTCGTCCGCGGTGAAGCGGGCGACGATGTCGGGGTCGTCGGCGGGATTCCACTTGTCGACGTCGATGCCGTTGCGGATCCCCACGAGCCGATCACCCAGCTGCCGGAAACTGTGCTGGAGGCCGAAGCCGCCGACGTCCGTCAACAGCTCGAACGCGTGCGTCGGGCTCACCGTCGTCACCATGTCGGCGTAGTGCAACCCGCCCTTCAGGTAATTGAGTCGGCCGTACCACTCCATGTATTCGGGCGACCACATATCGTCGGGGAGACCGATTTGTTTGAGCACCTCGAATGGATACACGCCCTGGAAGCCGCCGTTATGCACGGTCAACACGCAGGGCAGGCGCTGCAAATCGGGCTCATCGCGATACACACGGCGCAGAAATACCGGCACCAGCGCGGCGTGCCAGTCGTGCGCGTGCAGGATCAGATTGCCTTCGCCGATCCGCCGCGCGATCTCGATCGCCGCCGAGGCGAACAGCGCGAAACGCTGCGGGTTGTCTGGGTAGTCGCCCTTCGCGTCGCCATAGATGCCAGGCCGATCGAACGATGGGTTGTGCTCGAGGAACATCGTCTTCGGATAGTCGTCACCCACCTGGTGCCAGCAGCGCACTTCCTGACGCCGCCCGCCGGCCTCCACGGTGAAGGGATCGGTCAGCGGCTCGATTTTCCCGGCGTGGGCACGTGCTTCGCGATACAGCGGCAGGACGACGTGGCTCTCCGTCCCGCTCCCCGCCTGATAATCGGCGAGGCCGGCAACCGCCTGGCCCAGGCCGCCCGTGCGGGCATACGGCCACAATTCGGCGGTGAGGTGGAGAACCCGGGTCGTCAACGAACCCTCGTTTGCTACAGTGGTGGAGCGCCGGGACTGGCTTCGCCGGCCGCTGCGGGAACGTAGTACTGTGTGACGTACGCCTGGAGCATCCGGCGCGTGGTGAAGCGTTCCACCGCGACCGCCAGCGCTCCTTTCATCATATGTACCCACTCCACGGAATGCTGGCCAGGGAGTCGATCGTAATACATCGGCACGACCTTGTCTTCGAGCAGGCTAAAGAGATGCTCCATGTCCTGTTGGTCCTGGTCACCGTCCGACGCAAGCGGTATCGCCCAACCGTTCTCGCCGGTGTATCCCTCGGCCCACCAGCCGTCCAACGTTCCCAGCTGCGGCACCCCGTTCAGCGCCGCCTTCATGCCGCTCGTGCCACACGCCTCGAGGGGCACGCGGGGCAGATTGAGCCAGAGGTCAACACCGGCGACCAGGCGATGGGCCAGGTGGAGCTCGTAGTCCTCCAGGAAGGCGATCCTGCCCTCGAAGCTGGGATCCTGCGCCGCCATGAACACCTGCTGCAGCACGCGCTTGCCGGGGTCGTCGGCTGGATGCGCCTTGCCCGAGAAGATGATCTGGACGGGACGCTGCGCGTCGGTCAAGAGGCGCCGCAGCCGATCCCGATCGCGGAGGAGCAGGTCGGCGCGTTTGTAGGTCGCGAACCGCCGGGCGAAACCGATGGTGAGGACGGCGGGCGAAAGGAGCGCACCGGATGGTGCCAGCTTCGCCGAATCCTTCCATTTGTCGCGCCAGCGGTTGCGAGCTTCCTCACGGATGTAATGAAACAGCAGATGGCGGAGGCTGTCGTGGACGGCCCACAGCCGGTCGTCATCGGCGGCGCGCACCGCGGCGACGACGGCAGCCGGTTCAGCGTCGACTTCCCAGTCCGATCCGAGGGATTTGGCAAGCAGATCTCGAATCGGCCTCGCCATCCAGGTGCTGAGGTGCACGCCATTCGTCACGTGGCCGATCGGGACGTCCGCGGCCGGCTTGTTGCCCCACATCCAGCGCCAGATACGACGTGATTCTTCGCGGTGTCGAGCCGATACGGCGTTCACGCGGCCGCCGAGCCGCAGCGACAATACGGTCATCTCGAAGCGCCGATCATCCGTGTCCGGTTTTCCGAGCGCCATGAACTGGTCGCGGGTGAGACCCATCGTATTCCAGAATGGCCCCGTCACTTGTTCGAGCTGCTCGGTGGTAAAGACGTCGTGCCCCGCGGCCACCGGCGTGTGCGTCGTGAACACGCTCGTCGCGCGGATCTGCGCCTCCGCCTGCGCCGGGGTAAGTCCCGTTCCGGTCAGCTCGCGCATGCGCTCGATGAACATGAAAGCCGCGTGCCCCTCGTTCGCGTGCCAGACCTCCGGCTGAATGCCGAGGGCACGCAAGACACGCACGCCGCCGACCCCCAGCACCCACTCCTGCCGCACCCGCCATTCCGGCGCGCCGGTGTACAGGCGCGCGGTCAACTGGCGGTCGTCGCCATGATTCGACTCGAGATCCGTATCGAGCAGGTAGACCGGAACCCGGCCTACCAGGACGCGCCAGGCGCCGACCTGGACCTCGCGGCCGGAGATCGTCACCGCGACCACGCAGGGCTTGCCGTCGGCGCCGTTGACCCGGAAGACGGGGTT
>QHUZ01000040.1 GCA_003223395.1 Gemmatimonadota bacterium
CTCCTTCGTCGAGCGCTTGTCGCAGGCGCTGGCGCGCACGCGGCGGGACTCTGACTATCGGTTCGGTGTCCTGTTCGTCGACTGCGACCACTTCAAGGCGGTGAACGATCGGCTCGGGCACGCCGCCGGCGACCGCCTCTTGGTGGAAATCGGCATGCGGCTGCAGTCGAGCGTGCGACCCGCCGACGTGGTCGCACGGCTCGGCGGTGACGAGTTCACACTGCTGCTCGAAGACGTGGCGGGCCTTCCCCAAGTCGAGCAAGTGGCGCGGCGTGTCCTCGACAGCCTGGCCGCACCCTTCTTGTTGGAAGGGCGCGAGGTGCGTGCCAGCGCCAGCATCGGCGTCGTCCTGAGCGAGCCCCACTATGAACAGGCCCAGGACATGCTGCGGGACGCGGACCGCGCCATGTACCGTGCCAAGGAGCGGGGCCGCGCGTGCTTCCAGGTCTTCGATGTCGAGATGCGAAACTGGGCCCACGCTCGGTCGGGAATGGAGGCGGATTTGCGGGAGGCACTCGGGCGCAAAGAGTTCCGGCTCGTGTTCCAGCCTATCGTGGAGATCGAGACCGGCCGGGTATACGCGTTCGAGGCCTTGCTCCGCTGGCACCACGGCAAGCGGCGGGTCCTCTTGCCGCACGAATTCCTGCCGCTGGCAGAGCAGACCGGCCTCATCGTGTCGATCGGCACGTGGGTCCTGCGGGAGGCGTGCCGCTACGCGCGCACCTGGCAGAACGCAGTCCCGGGCGCGGGCCCGGTGCGGATCAGCGTGAACGTCTCGGCGAAGCAACTCGCGGATCCGCGCCTCATCGACGACTTGCGAGCGGCCCTCCAGGATGCCGGACTCACGCCCGCTGCGCTGAGTCTCGAGGTCACGGAGAGCGTGCTCATGGAAAGCCTCGACTCGTCCATCGCCCTTCTGAATCGGTTGCGGGAGGTGGGCATCCAGCTACACATGGACGATTTCGGCTCTGGCTATTCGTCCCTGAGCTATCTACCGCGCTTCCCCTTGCAGGGCATCAAGGTCGACCAGACCTTCGTGCACCGCATGGGTGCGCGCCGCACCGATCTGGAGATCGTGCGCTCGATCGTTGACCTGGCGGAGCACCTCGGCCTCATGGTGATCGCGGAGGGAGTCGAGACCGCGACGCAGCGCGAGCGCCTCATCGCCGTTGGATGCGAGCTCGGGCAGGGGTTCTTGTTCGCGAAAGCGCTCGAGCCCGAAGCGGCCCGGGCACTGCTTGCCGAGCAGCAGCAGCCAGGCCCCCAGGCCGCATGAGGAAGGCTAACCCTTCAAGGCCGGAGCACCGGCTAGGAACTTCTCGATCGTTTCTGCGCCCACGGTTGGCCGGATGTGCTCCAATACGATCCGGCCCAGCCGCGGCACATCTTCCTTCTTGAATCCCGCTGCGGACAGGCCCGCCATCAATGCGGCCGGGCCCGCGACACCGATCATCTCGCCGGTCCGCGCGCCACTCATCAGCGCGCGTCCCATGTAACTCTCATGGTTTGGCACCGCGACGCGGACCTTCTCAAACGTCGCCTTATCCACCGCCATCCGCATCGCCATCAGAATGGCACCGATCCCCTTCTCGGCCTGGCCGGGCTCCACTTCCAAATTGGCGACGATCTGCTCCACGAGATCCATGAGGGCCTACAATAACCCCAAAACGGGGACATGCAAAAACTAGGTGGACAGACGCACCGCGGTCATCAGTCCAACGTCAACGGGACAACCCGTGCGAGGGTTATCCCGTTGACCAGTTACTGAAAACCGCTGTGCGTCGGATGACTAGCTTTTGCATGTCCCCGCTGTTTATTGCCCTACTGTGAAGTCAATTCTTTTGATTACGGTGCCGGCCTCGTCGCGGATCTCGACGTGCCATGCTCCCTTTGCGTCCGCCGGGATCGTCTTGCGGCTCCAGGTCCTCCACGGCGATCCGCCGATCGTCAGGGGGACGTCGCCCACCTGATCGCCGCCGTGGAACCAGACGTTATGCAGCGTCTGCCCATTGCCTCCGGTCACGCGCATCCACAGCACGACCGTGCCGACACTGTCCGGAAAGGCGGAGCCCGTGTCTTGCGGCGTGCGATCGACGACCGACCGTGCCAGAACGGCTTCGATATTCACTGTGCTCGGGGCGGCCGGCGGCGGTGCCGCGGGCTTAGCGGTCGAATCCTGCGCCGCGAGAGAACCCACAAGGCCCAGCACCAACACCGGCGTGAGTACCGCTTTCATGTGGTCACTCCCTGGTTGAAGTGCGCGTGTTCCGCCGCGCGCCGGCTGCGTCGTTCCAGCGACGCGCCCAGCACCGCGGCGATGAGACAGCCTAACGCCGTCCCACCCATCTGAAAGCCAAGCTGATATTCGAGCTGTATCCAGTGGCATTTGGGTGCGAAGATTGGACCGACCAGACGCCCGCACTTGTCCTGTCGGAAGGCGAATCCCCAGCTCGCCGCCAGACCAAAGATCAGCGGCAACAGCGCGATGAAGAAATGTCGGAGCTGGAGTTTCATCGGCCACGCTCGATGTGCCAGCGATCCATAACGCGACCTCCCTCAATCACCACGTATTCGTCGAAGTGTGCCTCGGTCAGACAGGAGTGATTGGGAATGATCTCGACCTGCTGCCCGACCTTGAACTTCCCGTCGATCGCCGCGGGCGCCGCGGCGCGGATCACGCCATGCTCTTGCGAGACGGACGCCACCGTCAGCTCCGGATGATCCTTCACCGCGCCGAACGCGGTCTCAAGCCCCAGGTGGGTCGGTCCGAGATCCTTCGACAGCGACAGCGCGCCGGCATCGATGACGAAGTGGGAGGCCCCGGGCTGGTGCGAGACCACTGTCGCCAACACAGAGACCGCGACATCGCGCCATTCGCAACATCCGATCAGAACCATGGTCCGGTCATAGAAAATGTAATTCCCGGGCCGAGCTTCTGTGACGCCCGTCAAGTCTTTTACGGCCGCCATCGCGGGTGTCGAGCCGATACTGACCGCGCGGATTGGTAACCCGTCCTTCCGCAGCAGTTCCGCAAACCACGTCATCACCTGCCGTTCCTGCTCGGCGATCTGCGCTGCCTCATCCTTGTTTTTGGTGCGATACGCGTGACCCGAATGACTGAGAACCCCGTCAAACGTCAGGCCCCGCTCCGCCCCCAATTCCCGCGCGACATCGAGGGCATACCGGGACGACGGGTCGACCCCCGCGCGGTGATAGCCGCAATCCACCTTGAGCCAGACATGCAGGCCGCTGCCGGCCAACGCCTTCGCCGTGTCGAGATCGTCGAGAATCACGCGGAGCGTCACGCCGTCCTGCGCGATGCGCTGCACGTGCGCAACGTGGGACGGATCGAGCGGGAATGCCCACGTCAGGTCCGTGAAGCCGCCGCGCGCGAACGCCGCCGCTTCGAACAGCGTGGATACCGTGACGCCCTGTGCCCCCAGCGCCAGCTGGCGGCGGCCCAGCTCGAGACACTTGTGCGTCTTGATGTGGGGACGGAGGGAGACGTCGAGACGCCTGGCTCGCTCGGCCATGGACTTCAGGTTCCGCTCCATCACGTCGCGATCGAGCAGCAGTGCTGGAGTGTCGACGTCGATCATCGCTCGCGAACGAGGCGAAACGTGGCGGGCGAACGCTTATCCATCGATGCGGCGGCCCGTTACCTCCACACGTTTCATGCGCTCGATTCGTCCCGAGCCGCCGATGAAATGCGACGCGGCCCAGCTCGTCAGCCCGACGATGATCGCGCCGAGCGTCGCCGAGCCCAACCCGGAGACGACGAATCCCGGGACCAGCCACGCGACGATGGCCAATGAAATGCCGTTCACGATCAGAATGAACAAGCCGAGTGTCAGCACGGTGAGCGGCAGCGTGACGAAGAAGAGAATCGGCCGAATCACGGCGTTGACGAGGCCGAGCACCAACGCCGATACGATTAGCGCGCCGGTGCTTGTGAACGCGATCCCCGGCAGCAGTTTGTCGGCGACCCACAGTCCGAGTGCCGTGATCAGGAACCTGACAAGGAAGCCTCTCATGGTTGGGAAGATAACCGCTGTGCGCGTCCCGCGACGAAACGGGCCGTCATGCCTGGTTTGGCTTGCACGCCCAGCTTGGAATCGAGCAGGATCGCCCCTCCCAAGGAATCTCGGCCCGACCAGGCCAGCGACACGCCCGCGAACGGGCCGAGGTCCGCGGGCCAGCCGCTGACGATGGCTTGCTCCGGCTGCCCGAACCAGGTGGCGGAGACGGTGTCGGCGCGCGGCGCGCGAAAGACGATGTGCCCGCGGAACAGGCACTCCCGGCCGACGACCACCGTGGCGGTATCGAGGGTGATGTCGCCCAGCCGGAAGCGATCGCTCATACCGGGGGCAGTAGGAAACGTCATCGTGTCTCCGCGCGCCACCACCCAGTGGCCGGCATAGGGCAGGGAGTACCGGCGCAGGCGGTCGAACTGATGGCCGGAGCAGGGGTTGGGAGGTCCACACGCGGCGACCACGAGCACGGCGCCGCACATCACGGCGCGCATCAGAACTCCGTGGTATCCCTCGCCACCGTATCGCTGCTCCGAATCCGCGCGCTCATCGAGTCGGCGGCGTTCATCGCGCGTCCGACGGCACGCGCGTTGGGGATCTTCGAGTTCGCAAGGATGCTGTCTTTCTGGCGCTCTGTGAGCGTATCGCGATTGACAGTTTGACCCGATTTGTTCGAGCCACAAGCCCCCAGGATGCAGAGCGGAACCAGCCAGAGGATTGATTTCATGGCTCGCAACGTTAACAATCTCCGCTGCAGTTGCAACTCACAATGCTTCCAAGGGAGAGACCATGCGACGTTTGGCGATTGTCCCTGCGCTCCTCGTGCTCGCGGCATGCAGCCAGCCATCCATCGCAGACCGCCTCGTGGCAGGCCAATGGGTTGACCTCACGTACGACTTCGACTCGACAACCATCTACTGGCCCACCGCGCAGCCCTTTCACCTGACCGTCGTCTCAGCGCAGCGCACGCCGGGCGGCTGGTACTACGCCGCCAACAACTTCGCGGCCGCCGAGCACGGCGGCACCCATCTCGACGCGCCGGTGCATTTTGGGCAGGGCAAGCATAGCACCGATCAGGTCCCCCTCTCCCAGCTGATGGGAGCCGCGGTCGTGATCGACGTGAGCCATCAGGCAGACTCGTCGCGGGATTACCGCGTGCTTCCCTCGGATCTCAGAAACTGGGAGAGCGCGCACGGCGCGATCCCTGAGGGGTCGATCGTCCTGATCCGGACCGGCTGGGGCAGCCGGTGGCCCGATCGCCAGCGGGTGCTGGGCACCACGAAAACCGGTGCGGCCGCCGTTCCCGAGCTGCACTTCCCGGGTCTGAGCCTCGATGCCGCGCGCGAGCTGGCGCGGCGCAGGGTGAGCGCGGTGGGGATCGATACGCCGAGCATCGATTACGGCCAAACGAAGAATTACGGCGTGCATCGCCGCCTGTTCGCGGCGAACATCCCGGCGTTCGAGAACGTGGCCCACATGGAGGAGCTGCCGCTGACGGGTGCGTTCGTCATCGCGCTGCCGATGAAGATCACGGGCGGCAGCGGCGGGCCGCTCCGGATCGTGGCTTTGCTCCCCTAGGACGTCGGCAGGCCTTTGCGGAGCACGTCCTCCATCACATCCGCAAAGCGGTCGACCTCCGCCAACGTCGTGTAGACGTTCGGCGTGATGCGGAGGCAGTTGAATTCGGGGTGCGCGATCGGCGTGACGATGATGCGGTGCCGGTCGAACATGAAGCCGGCGAGTTTGCCGACGTCGAGCTGACCCGGCGTGAACGACGCCAGCCCGCACGACTGCGCGGGATCGTACGGCGTCGTGCGTGCCGATCTCCTCGAATTTCCGGATGTTCTCGTTCATCTCGGGCGGCGCCGCCATCATCGGCCAGATCTTTGCGATCTTCGCACGCCGCACGTACAGGAACCCGGTGCCGATCGGCGCGGTCAGCCACTTGTGGAGGCTCGTGCCGTAGTAGTCGCAATCCAGCTCGCCCTGGGTAAACGGGAAATGCGCGTACGCGTGCGCTCCATCCACGATCACTTCGATGCCGCGCGCGCGGCCCAGCTGGCAGATCTGCTTCACCGGGAAAATCTGCCCGGTGAGGTTCGTGATATGACAGACGTGGATCACTTTGGTGCGCGGTGTGATCGCGGCTTCGATCCGGCGCGCCAGATCGTCCTGCGACGGTGGCGGCACCGGGAAGGTGATCTGCTTCAGCACGATCCCGTCGCGCCGCTCGCGCTGCTTCCAGGTGGTGATCATGCGCGGATAGTCCTGGGTGGTCGTCAGGACCTCGTCGCCGCGCTGCAGCGGCAGGCCGAGCTGGACGATCTCGAGCGCCTCGCTCGCATTGCGCGTGATCGCCATCTCCTCGGGGTCGCAGCCAAAGTTCGCGGCGAGCCGGCGGCGCACCGCCTCGATCTCTGGCTCGATCCAGGCCCACATCGTAATCGCGGGCGCCTGGTTCGAGACCGCGAGGTAGCGCTGGAATGCCGCGTTCACGACGCGCGGTGACGGCGCGACGCCACCGTTGTTCAGGTTGATCATCCCCCGGTCGATGTCGAACGCCGCCTGGATCGCACGCCAGAAATCCTCGTCCTGGGCGACCTCCGCCGGACTCCGCCCATCGACGTACCGCGTGGCCGGGAGGATGCGCGCCAACGCGTCGCTCTTCAGCGCGGGCAGGGTGGCGGTGGCGGCGAACAGCGAACCGAGAAAGCGACGGCGAGTGGGCATCGGGAGCCTCAGGAGCCTCGGGTGAGTCGACGGACCGTCCGTACGTAATAAAGCAAAACTCCCCGCCCGGCCAGAGCCGGACGGGGAGTCAGTCTTGCTCCTGCGCGCTTACAGGCCGGCGAACGTTCCGACCGGTGCGAAGAGGTTCGAGACCGTATTCCCGAAGTTCTCGAACGCGTCGAAGAGATCTGCGAGCGCTTGCAAGTCCGCCACGGTCAGCGGCTCGCCACCCGCATCGACCCAATGCGTCGCGGGATCGGTCGGATCGCCGCTGATCGACGCCACGGGATGGCCGTCCACAGAGACCGTGACGCTGACGGTGACCGCGCCGCTCAGATTGTTGATCGTGATGTGGCCGACCGCACGGATCGTCTCACCGTTTTGAATCAACCGGAAGTCGGCGCCGATGATGATGTTCGGGTCGTTGAACGTGACCGACTCGTTGAGCATCAACGTGATCGCCGGGTTGTTCAGCGAGAAGGTCGCATGCACGCTCGCGCCGCTCGCGTTGACCGAAAGTGTTTCGTCGAACGAGAGCGTCTTGTTGGTGCCGCCGCTGAGCCCGTTCGTGATGGTTCCGGACACGCTCGCGCTCGCGGAAGTGAAGGAGGTGGTCACCGAGGCCGTGTAGTCGACATACGTCGTCGTCCCACCCGGACCTTTGACGAGCACCTGCGCCTGGAGCTTGGTCGGCGTGCTCTGATCGATGATGTCGAGCGTGCCGATCGCGCTCACCGGCTCGACGACCTGTCCATCCAGTCCGGTCGCATAGAGGACGAATCGCACGCCGGTGAGATTCGCGACCGTCGTGCCCTGATACCGATACTGGTTGAGTGCGGTATCCCACTCGAAGACCCGACCGTACATCGTGTCGGGGATGATGCGGCCCTGCGCGGCTGACACGCTGAGGTTCGGCACCATGGCCTGGAGCTTCTGCGCCTGCCGCATGGCGGGGAGGAAGATTCGGGCGCCGCTCTGCACCAGCTTGGGCCGGAGCGTCTCGATCAGCGTGGCCGTCGGGCGGAAGGCTGGAGCAGTGGCAACGTCGAGCATCACCGAAGCCGTCGAGAAGCTGCGGAAGACGTCGCTATCGAACGCGGAGTCGACCGATGAGAGATTCGCCGACACCGCCGCCGGATCGTTGAAGTCGACCGGGGACGGCGCGTCTTTGCCGCACGCGACCATCGCCGCTAAGCCGACCACGACTCCGGCACGAAGGAGCAACCGCATACAACCTCCCGAGAGGAATTGTGGGGACGAAACTGAATTCTGCACGCGCAGCGACCGGAGGCGCTGTGACAGCCGGCACGCCAGGGCAGGCTAGCGGATTACGCCGCCACCCAGTAGGCGATCGCTGGCGTCGTACAGCACGCCGGACTGTCCAGGCGCGATCGCCCGTACCGGCTCTGCGAGCCGGAGCGCGATGCAGCCGTCCGCCTGCGCAGCAATCGTGCCGGGGACGGCACGCGCGCGATAGCGGCATTGCACCCACACCGCGTCACCTGGCGAAAGCGGATCGGCGAGCCAGTTGACCTCTTCGAGAGACACGTCGTGTCCGAACAACTCTGGGCCGGGGCCGACGACGACTTCGCGCGACTCGGGCCGGATCGCGATGACGTAGAGCGCCTCACGGGAGCCGCCGGGGAGCCCGCGGCGCTGGCCGATGGTGTAGCGCGCGAAGCCGTCGTGTTCGCCGATCACTTCGCCGCTCGTGGTGACGAGCGGGCCGGGCACCAGCGCCGGTGCATCGGCGGGAAGATGTTGCTCGAGGACCGCCACGTAATTGTCGTCCGGGACGAAACAGATCTCGACGGACTCCTGCTTGTCCGCCGTCACCAATCCCAGCCGCCGCGCCACGGTCCGCGTCTGCTCCTTGGTGAGATCGCCGACGGGCGTGAGCATGCGGCGCACCACGGCGCGATCGATTCCCCACAGGAAGTACGACTGATCCTTCTGGCGGTCGCGGCCGCGGAACAGCGCGCCGCCGGCGGCGATCGCGTAGTGCCCGGTGGCAATCGCGTCGCAGTCCAGCGCGTCCGCATGATAGAGGAAGTCGCGGAACTTGGTGAACGAGTTACACCGCACGCAGGGAATCGGTGTCCGCCCGCGCGCGTACTCGGCCACGAAATTGTCGATCACGTCGTGCCCGAACCGGTCCTCGAGATTGAGGACGTAGTGCGGAATGCCGAGCTTGTGCGCGACGAGCTTGGCGTCGGTGATCGAGTCGAGGGAGCAGCAGGGACGGTCGGGGACACTGTCGCCGTAACAGAACAGCTTCATCGTCGCACCGATGACCTCGTGACCCCGCTCGACGAGCAGCGCCGCGGCGACCGATGAGTCGACGCCGCCCGACATCGCGACCAGGACTCTCATCGGTGCAGGACGGTCGAGAGCGACCGCACCTTCTCGACAATGCGGGGCAGGGCGGCGGCGACGGCCTCGACGTCGTCGGCCGTACTGTCCTTGCCGAACGAGAACCGCAGCGCCGCCACGCCCAGCTCGCGCGGCACGCCCATCGCCGTGAGCACGTGCGAGGGCTCGATCGCCCCAGTGCTGCACGCGGAGCCGGACGAGCAGGCGATCCCCGCGAGGTCGAGGTGCATCAGCAACGCTTCGCTGTCCGTCCCGGGGATCGATACGTTCGAGATGTGGGGTGCGCGCGCGCCCTGCCCACCGTTGATGAGCGCATCCGGGACGACCGCGACCAGACGCCGCTCCAGCTCGTCGCGCAGCTCGCCGAGTCGCACCGCCAGGCCCTGCTGCTCTTCAGCGGCCAGACGGGCGGCCACGCCCAACCCGACGATGCCGGGCACGTTTTCGGTCCCGGGCCGAATCCCGAACTGCTGGCCGCCGCCGTGGATGATCGCCTCGACTGCCTTGCGGTCGCGCACGATCAGTGCGCCGACGCCCTTGGGAGCGCCGATCTTATGGCCGGAGATGGTGAGGAGTGTGCAGCCCGAGTCGCGGAACGAGACCGGAACCTTGCCGAATGCCTGGACAGCGTCCGAGTGAAACAGGACGCCCGCGTCGCTACATCGCGTGGCCAGCTCGGCCACGGGCTGGACCGTCCCAACCTCGTTGTTCACCCACATCACACTCACGATCGCGACGCCGCCCCCCCCCCGCGCGAGTGCCTTGTCGAGCGCGCCGTTCTCGACCTGTCCAGAAGCCGTGACCGGGAGGATGACCTCCTCGCCGCCCAGATGCTTCACGGCATGCGCCGCGGCGAGCGCCGCCTTGTGCTCGGTGGCGGCGACGGCGACGCGGAACGGACCGCCGCGGTCCCTGGCCGCGAGCGCCGCGCCGATGATCGCCAGGTTGTCGGCCTCCGTGCCGCCGGAGGTAAAGACGACCTGATTCGGCTCGGAGCCGACGGCAGCGGCAACCGCGCGCTTCGCCTCTTCGATCCCTGCGCGCGCCGCGCGTCCGAACCGATGCGCGGAGGAGGGGTTGCCGAAGGCTTCCTTCCCGAGATAGGGAAGCATCGCCTCCAGCACCTCCGGCCGTACCGGAGTCGTCGCGGCGTTGTCGAGATAGGTGATGCGCTTGGTCATGGAAGGCGCAATCTACCAACTACATGGACTGGACGCCAAGCTGCAGCACGTCATCGACTTCGTGCGTCTCGCTCGTGTAGAACGGCTCGCCATAACGGCGCCGGATCAGGGATCCGTAGTGCGCCGCTTGAACCCGGATCAACTCGTACAGATCCTGCCCGGTAGGATGGATCTCTCCAGCGGCCTTCGCGCCGGTGAACTGTGATGCATAGCAGCGGACTGCCTCCATCTTCGTTTCGAACACCCCCGAAATATCCACGACGAACGTCGGCTTCACGGGGTCCTCTCGATAGGCGAGCGCGTACAGCACCTTGAACGGCCGATGGGCCTCGCCCCCCTTGCCGGGCTCGTACTTGGCGAGTCCGGCCAGATAGCATGCATCGCGCGCCAGCTCGGAGGCGATTCGGTGATCGGGGTGTCGACCAACAGGGAAGGGCAGGATGACGACTCTCGGTCTGAGCTGGCGAATGAATGTCACGATCTCTTTTCTCGACGCGGCCTTCGCGAGTGTGCCGCCGCAGGTGAGTTCGACGTCGTCCCGATGCGCCGCGATCGCTAACAGGTCAACGGGTTGACCGTCCGGCCGACCGACCGTCGGACCGTCATTCATACCGCAGCGCCTCCACTGGGTCGAGTTTCGCCGCGCGGGCGGCAGGAGCGATTCCGAAGACCAGGCCCACGAGAATCGACGCGACGGTGGCGATCGCCGCTGGCACCACGGGGATCGTCGTGCTGAACGCGAGCAGTCGCTTCAACACTTCCCCGACGCCCACGCCCAGCGCGATGCCGATGATGCCGCCGAGCAGCGTCAGCGTGGCCGCCTCGACGAGGAATTGCCACAGGATGGCGCGGCGCGTGGCGCCGAGGGCTTTGCGCAGGCCGATCTCCCGGGTTCGGCTCGTCACGGAAACCATCATGATCGCCATCACCCCGATGCCTCCCACCATCAGCGCGATGCTGGAGAGCACGAGCATCACGAAGAAGAACGCAAACGTCAGGCTGTCGAAGATACTCAGGACCTGATCGGAGGTGAGCAAATCGAACGTACTGGCGTCGCCGACGCGGAGCCCACGCAACCGGCGCAACGTGACCGTGGCAGCATCCATCGCGCGGCTGACGCTGATCTCCGGCTTTGGCTTCACGAGAATGATCAGGCTGTTCCACTCGTCGATGATGAAGCTGCGCCGCGCCGCCTCGAACGGCACTACCGCGGCGATCTCGGGCGCCCCCGGCACCTCGAAGATATTCGTGGGTCGTTGCCAGACCCCGATGACCTTGAACGGATGCCCCCCGATCCGGATGACGCGGCCGAGCGGATTGACGGCGCCGAACAGCCGGTCGATGGTCCGCTGCTCCACAATCGCGATCGGCTGACCACCGCGCAGCTCGGCCGCGGTGAACGAACGGCCGGACGAGATGCCGCCGCCGAGGATTTCCATAAAGCGGTCGTCGGCACCGAACACCCCGAGAATGCGCGTGTGATTTCCGCCGTACTCGAACCGCTGAAAGACCTGGGTCCAGATCGCGGCGTAGTGGATTTCGGGCAGTCGCGCGATCGCCGCGGCGTCCTGCGGGAGCAGTTTGGGTCGAATGCGCACCTCGCGCGGCACCGCGTCGGGGTTCACGCCGGTCGTGGAGAAATAGCGGAGCACGCGGAAGGTCGTCGGCCCGACGACCTCGAGTGTATTGACGATCTGTTCGCGGAAGCCGGCGACGATGGAGGCCATCGCCATGACCGTTGCGATGCCGATGACGACGCCGAGCACCGTGAGCGCGGAGCGCAGCTTGTTGGCGCGCAGCTGATCGAGCGCAATGCGCCAACCCTCGCGGAGGGAGTGGAGTTTCATCTACTCTTGGCGGAGGGCTTCGATCGGGTCCAGCCCCGACGCGCGGTGCGCCGGATACACGCCGAACGCCACACCCACCACGATGCCGAGCAGCAGCGCCAGACCGATCGACCATGCGGTGACGCGCGCCGGCAGGGGCGACAGCACCTGCACCAGACCGGCGAGCCCAGCGCCTACGGCGAGCCCGGCGATCCCGCCGAGCACCGACAGCGTCAGCGCCTCGGCGAAGAACTGGCGCCGGATGTCGCGGCGCGCGGCCCCGAGCGCCTTGCGAATCCCGATCTCCCGCGTGCGCTCGGTGACGCTCATGAGCATGATGTTCATGATGACGATGCCGCCGACGACGATTCCAATGACCACGACGGCCGGGACGACGGTGAAGATGACGCGCGTGAGCTTGGCCCAGAACGCGATGAGGCCTTCCCCGGTGTCGATCGTGAAGTCGTTGTCCGTTCCGGGACGGAGCCGGTGCGCGATGCGCATCGCTTCCTCGACTCGCACCATCGCCGGCGCGACGCCCTCGGCGGTGGGCATCTTCACCCCGATCACCATCGTTTGGCGGCGGCCGTACATCGATTCGAACGTGGTCAGGGGCAGCATCACGAACCCATCCCACGATTGCCCCAGGACCGTGCCCTTCTTGGCGATCACACCTTTCACAACCAGCTGCATGCCACGGACTCGGATGCTCCGGCCAATCGCCGCCTCGACATTCCCGAACAGCTTGTCGGCGACGTCGTAGCCGAGGACCGCGACGTAGCGCCGCTGCTGCACGTCGACGTCGGTGAGCGCCTCGCCGGCGGCGAATGTGTAATCCTGGACGACCACATAGGGGGCGGTCACGCCGAAGATAAAGACGTCACCCGTGGTGCGGTTGCGCCATTGCACGTCCGCCATCGGCGTGGGCCACCCTGATTGCAGCGCGATCGCTTCCGCCTCGGGGACCGCGCGCGCGATGAAGCCGACGTCCTCCGGCGCGATGATTGGCCGGCGCTGGATCTGCTTCCACGCCTCATCGTCGATGAACCCCACCTGGATCGGATCGCGACGGATCTGAAACGCGTTGACGCCGACGATCGCCCCGGCCAACCGCTCGCGGACATAGGCGTTCATGCCCTGAATCACGGCGACGACGGCGACGAGAAATGCGACCGAGACGATGATGCCGAGCAGCGTGAAAAACGAACGGAGCTTATGGCTCCAGATCGTCTCGACGGCGAGAACAACGGCTTCGAAGAGCGGCACGGTCTACAAACTACTCGTATCGGAGCGCCTCGACGGGATCCAGTCTCGCGGCCCGACTGGCGGGATACAAACCGAAGCCGATGCCGGTCAGCGCCGACGCGAGGAGCGCCGCGACGATTGACCAGAGCGGCACGTTGGCCGGGATGGGTGTGACACGCGAGATCAGGAATGCGAGCGCGCCGCCGCACAGCATGCCGACCGCACCGCCCACGAGCGTGAGGGTCGACGCTTCGACCAGGAACTGCCACAGGATGGCGCGGCGCGTCGCTCCCAGCGCCTTACGGACGCCGATCTCTCGCGTTCGCTCGGTCACCGAGATCATCATGATGGCGATCACCCCCACGCCGCCCACCATCAAGCCGATCGACGACAGCACCAGCATCACGAGGAAGAACATCCCCGTCACCTTGTTCCACGAGTCGAGCAGCTTGTCCTGGGTCACGATCGAGAAATTGTTTTCGTCGCTCGGCTTGAGCCCGCGGATCGAGCGCAGCGTCGCGACGACCTCGTCCATCGACTCCTGTTGGCTGTATTCGGGCGCCGGCGCGACGGCGAGCCGCATCCAGCCTTTGAAGTACGGCACGTGCTTGACGAACGCGCCGTGCGGAATGCCCACGAACGGCGGCGCCGCACCGCTGAACAGACTCGGCGGCTGCGCGTAGACACCGATGACGGTGAACCGCGCGCCGGCGATGTGGATCGTCTGGCCGATCGGATCGCGCCCGCGAAACAGCTGATCCTCGAGCTTCCGATTGATCACGGCGACGGCGCTGTTGGAGAGGTCCTCGAGCCGAGTGAACGTGCGGCCGGGATACACGTCGCCGCCGTTCACCTCCACCCATTCCGCCGACAAGCCGGAGATGTTCACCGATTCGAGCCGCAGGGACCCGAACTCCACCGTCGCGGAGCTTTCCTCGCGGCGGGTCACATAACGGACCGACGGCAGCAGGCGGATCCGGTCGGCCTCGAGCTCGTTGATCGCGGGATTGCGGCGCCACGGGCTGCTTTCGTCCGAGCCGTCCGAGACGTTGATGCCGGCCTGGAAGAAGCGCCATACCAAGAACGTCCGCGGCGCGATCGACTCGAACACACCGGCGACGCTCTTGTTGATCCCGCTGATCATCGCGGCCATCAGCATCACGACCATCACGCCGATGGCGACGCCCAGAATCGTGAGCGCCGCACGCGCCTTGCTGGCGCGAAGCGACGCGAGCGCAATCCCTACGCCTTCGAAGAGGCTTCCCCCCGTCATGTCTCGGCCCGCAGCGCGGTGATCGGGTCGAGCCGGGCCGCGCGCGTCGCCGGGTAGACGCCGGCGACGATCCCGACCCCGGCCCCCAGAATCACTCCGACCACGATGGACCACGGCGCGACGGCGGCGGGAAGCGGCGTCGTCGCGGCGACAAGGGCAGCCAATGCGATGCCGATGCCGACCCCGATGCTCGCGCCCACCGTCGCCAGCGTGGTGGCCTCGACCAGGAACTGCCGCAGGATGTCGCTGCGCCGCGCGCCGAGCGATTTGCGAATCCCGATCTCGCGCGTCCGCTCCGCGACGGCCATGAGCATGATGTTCATGATGACGATGCCGCCGACCACCAGCGAAATTCCCGGTAGGAAGGGGAGCGCGATGCGCAGAATGCCGCTGATCTTGCTCCAGAAGTCGAGCACTTCGTCCGCGGTCTCGAGGGCGAAGTCATCCGCCTGGCGGGGCCGCAGGTGGCGCCGGCTGCGCATGACGGCCTCGGCCTGCGACATCGCTTCCCGCATCTCTGATTGGGAGCTTGCCTTCATGGCCACGGCGTCCACCACCCGGGGCGGATTGACGTAGCGCCGCAGCGGCGCGCTCGCGGGGGCGACGACGAACTTGTCGAGCGAGAGTCCGAACAGATTGCCCTGCTTCTCGACGACGCCGATGACGCGGTAGGGGATGTCGAAGATCTTCACTTCCCGGCCGAGCGGGTCCTGACCTTCGAACAGCTTATCGGCGAGGTCGTGGCCCAGGACGAGGACGGGGGCGCCGGCGAGGACCTCCTGGCCGGTGAACGCGCGGCCCTCCTCGATCGTGAGCGAACGAATGTCGAAATACAGCTCGGTCGCAGCCGTGACCTGGACATCCTTGGCCGTTCTGTGGCCGGCCGTGAGTGTCCCGCGTGTGTTGGATTCCCACGCTGCCAGGACCGGGACGCTCACGCCGCGCATGACCGCCTGCGCGTCCTCGTAGGTGACGCGTGGGCGGCGCGCCCATGACCGCCACATCGAGTCCGTCACATTGCCAAGCTGGACGTCGGGAAACTGCCGCAGGCGGAACGTGTTCACGCCGAGGATGGTGCCCGCGAACTTGTCGGTCATGTAGCGGTTCATGCCCTCGACGACCGACACGACGGCGATGAGGAACATCACGCCGATGAAAACGCCGATGATCGAGAAGCCGCTCTTGAGCTTCTGCGCCCGGATTGTCTGGAAGGCGAGGCGAACGGCGTCGAGAAAGGACACCGTTACTCGTATCGCAGCGCCTCGACAGGATCCAGGCGCGCCGCCTTGCTTGCGGGATAAATCCCGAACAGCAATCCGGTGACGGCGGCCGCGATCAACGCGGTGATGATAGAGCCGACGGGCACGTACGCCGGGACGGGCGTGAAGTTGTGCAGCACAAAGGCGATGATCCAGCCGATGACCATGCCGACGATGCCGCCGACGAGTGTCAGCGTCGCGGCTTCGACGAGGAACTGCCACATGACTTCTCGCTTCGTCGCGCCGAGCGCCTTGCGCACGCCGATCTCCCGCGTCCGCTCGGTCACGGAAATCATCATAATGGCGACGACGCCGATTCCTCCGACGATCAACCCCACCATCGACAGCGCGACCATGAGTGCACGGGCCACGAAGGTAAACTGGTCGATCGCCTTCACGTACACCTCCTGCGTGACCGCATCGAAGTTGTTCTTCTGTCCGGGTCTGAGCCCGCGCATCGTCCGCATCGCCATGGTCACATCATCGATGGCGTGCTGGGTCGACACCGAGTCTTGCGGAACCACGAACATGTCCATCCAGCCGGGCCAGTACCGCAGGTCCTTTTGGAAGGTGCCGTGGGGCATCATGACCTCGGGCCGATCGCCATCGCCGAACATCCGGGGCGGGGGATTGTAGACTCCGACCACGTCGTACGGCAGCCCGCCGATCTTGATGCGACGATTCATCGGGTCGCGCTGCCCGAACAGGTTTTCGGCCAGCTTGCTGTTGATGACCGCGACGTGGGCGTTGGATGCATCCTCGAGATGTGTGAACGAGCGGCCCGGCTCGATCAGCCCGCCTTCGATCTTCGGCCAATCGGCGTTCCGCCCGCGGATCCCGATCGCGGCCATCCGGCGGCCTTCGAATTCGATGTCGGCAGACGTGTACTCATCCACCACGACGAAGGCGACGGTCGGGAGCAGCGCCAACCGATTCGCTTCATCGACCGTGATCGGGGGACGGCGCCGCCAGGGATTCGGATCTTCCGGATCCTCGTCGTTCTGGCCACCCCAGTAGCGCCCGACCCAGAACGTCTTCGGGCCGAGCGACGCCAGCATATCCGTGACGCCCTTGTTGAAGCCGCTGATCAGGGCACCGATCACCATGACGACCGTGACACCGATCGCGACGCCCAGGATCGTCAGTGCGGCGCGCATCTTGTGCGCCCGCAGGGACACCAGAGCAATGCCGACGCCTTCGAACAGTGCGGTCATGCGTTACTCCTGCCGCAGGGCGGTGATCGGATCGAGCTTCGCGGCCCGGCTCGCGGGATACACGCCGGCGACGACGCCGACTCCGGCTCCCATGATAACTCCGAGCACGACGGATGCAGGCGATACACTCGCCGGTAGCGGCGAGATCTTGTTGATCAGGATCGTGAGCCCGATCCCTGCGAAAATGCCGATTGCCGCGCCGACGGTCGCGATGGCGGTCGACTCGGCCAGGAACTGGCGCAGCACGTCCCGGCGCCGGGCGCCAAGCGATTTGCGCAGCCCGATTTCGCGCGTGCGTTCCGCGACCGCCATGAGCATGATGTTCATGATCACGATCCCACCGATGACGAGCGACACCACCACGATCCCGGGAATGACGGTGACGAGAATGCGGCTGATCCCCGCCCAGAAGCGCTGCACGCCCTCGGAGGTATCGAGGACGAAGTTGTTGTCCTGCTTGGGCCGAAGATGGCGCCGGCCGCGCATGATCCCCTCGGCCTGCGACATCGCTTCCCGCATTTCGGGGTCCGAGCGTGCCTTGACGAGGAAGGCATCGAGAATGCCGGGTGGATTCACCAGGTTTTGCGCCGGTGAAAGGGCCGGGACAACGACGAAGCGGTCGAGGGGAAATCCGAGGATGCTGCCCTGATGCTCCACGACACCGATGACGCGGTAGGGAACGCCGCCGATTCGCACACTCTTGCCGAGTGGCGTGCGGTCGACGAACAGCCGTTTGGCCACGGCATCGCCGAGTACGGCGACCGGAGCGCCCGAGCGATTCTCTTCGCCCGTGAACGGCCGGCCCATCGCGATGCCCAGATTCTTGATGTCGAAGTACCGCTCGCTCGCGGTGGTCAGCTCGATGTCGCGCGCTTCCTTATTGCCGTACGACACCGTGACTTGATCGCTCGACTGCCAGGCGGTCATCACGGGGACGGTGAGGCCCTCGCTGATCGCTTCGGCGTCGCTGAAGCGGATCCGCGGCCGCCGCGCCCATGCGCGCCACACCGAGTCGGGGACGTTCGGTGTGAACATCGGCCGGCGCCGCAGCTGGAAGGTGTTCACGCCGTAGAGCGTCTGCGCAAACTTCTCCGTCATGTAGCGGTTCACGCCATTCGCGATGGACCACGCGGCGATGAGCGACGCAACGCCGATGAAGACGCCGAGCAGCGAGAAGCCGCTCTTCAGCTTCTGCGCCCGGATCGTTTGAATCGCAAGACGGAAGGCTTCGAAAAACGGCACGTCAGGCCGCCCGGGCCTGGTCGGTTGCCACCACGCCGTCACGCAGCGTGATCACCCGGGCGGCGTGCGCCGCGATGTCCTGCTCGTGCGTCACCATCACCACGGTCTGACCCGAGTCGTGCAGCTCCCGGAACAGCGCCATGATCTCGAGGCCAGTGGTCGAGTCGAGATTCCCCGTCGGCTCATCGGCGAGGAGGATGCTGGGCTCGTTCACGAGTGCGCGGGCGATCGCCACGCGCTGGCGCTGGCCGCCCGACAGCTCGTTGGGCCGGTGGTCCATGCGGTCGCCAAGGCCGACGCGCTGCAGCGCATGCGCGGCTCGGTCACGCCGGCTGCGCGCCGACATGCCGGCGTAGATCAGCGGCAGCTCGACGTTGTGCAGCGCGTCGGCGCGCGGCAGCAGATTGAACGTCTGGAAGACGAACCCGATTTCCTTGTTCCGGATGCGGGCCAGCTCATCGTCGGCCAGATCGCTGACCTTCTGCCCATTGAGCCAGTACTCGCCGCTCGTCGGCGTATCGAGGCAGCCGATGAGATTCATCAGGGTCGATTTCCCCGATCCCGATGGCCCCATGACGGCCACATACTCGTTCTTCTGGATCTGGACGCTGACGCCACGCAGCGCGCGCACGAGCTCGGAGCCCATGTCGTACTCGCGCGTCAGCTTGTGCGTCAGGATGATGACGTCGGGAAGCGGCGTATCACCCGTGCGAAACAGCTGGACGGTGCTCACGAGCGCCGCCGGCTGGTCGTGTCGCCTGATTCGCGGCTCGGACGCACGCGTGCCCCTTCCTTCAGATCGCGGATCGCTTGATACGGTCCCGCGACGATCGTGTCGCCCTGATGCACGCCGTCCACGACCTCGAAATGCTCCTCACCCGCGATTCCCACTTTCACCGGGTGGAAGGTCGCGACCCCGTTGTGCACGAGGAACACGCCTTCCGTTTCCTTCTTGTTTGCTCCGCCCTTGTGGCTCGTATCGCTCCGCGTGGGCGTGGCCGCTTCCGCGGTGTTCCCGCCGCGCGCCGGCCGTTGCTCGGTGGACACGGGGGTGTTCTCGCGCACGGTCAGCGCGATAATCGGAATGGCCAGCGCCTGCTTGCGCGTGTCGGTGACGATGCGGGCGGTGGCCGACAAGTCGGGGCGCACTTCCGTCGGCGGATTGGACAGCGTGATCTCGACTTCATAATCGACCGCGCGGTCGCTCTGCGCGCCGCCGACCGCCGAGGCGGCCGTCAGGATTGCGCTGTTGGAGACCTTCGTGACCCGGCCCACGAACGTCGTGTCGGGGAACGCGTCGATCGTGACCTCGACCGAATCGCCCAGATGCAGCCGCACGACGTCCGTCTCGTCCACCTGCACCTTGGTCTGGATGACCGAGAGGTCCGAGATCGTGAGCAGCAAACCGGTCTCGCGCGAGAACGTGCCCGGCACCGCGACCTCGCCCTCTTCGACGGCCAGTCGCGTGACCCGCCCCGCCATCGGCGCGACCAGGTGTGTCTTGGCGAGTTGATCGCGTGCTTCCTGGTAGCCCGCGCGCGCCTGCTCGACCAGGTGCGTCGCCGCCGTCTGGTTTGCCTCGGCGATGTCGAACGCCGTCTGCGCCTGCTCGAGTTGTTCCTGCGAGATGAGATTCGGGTTCTGCTCGCGCAGCTCCTTGGTGCGCGCGAGCGCGCGCTGCGCCTGATCGCGCGAGGCCCGCGCCTGCACAGCGCCGGCCTGAGCCGACGACATTCCCGCGTTGGCACGCTGCAGATTCGCCTCGTAGATCGTGGGATCGATCTGGAGCAGGAATTGCCCCTTCTGGACCAGGTCGCCTTCGCGCACCGCGATCCGCGTGATGCGGCCGGTGATGTCGGCGCTGATGTCCACTTTCTTCTTGGGCTGAATCTTCCCGCTGGCGGTGACGGCGGCGACGAGGTCGCGGCGTCCGACCTGCTCGAACCGCACCTCGATCCCCTTCTCCCGTTTGGCACTGGCACTCACCATCACCAGGACGATCAGGAGAACGGCCCCTCCACCTCCCAACAGCACCTTGTTCCGCTTAGACATGGCGGCTCGATCCTCTCGGTTAACGCAAGCTGCGGCCGACGGCTGCTTCCAATGCCGCCAGGGCCTTGTGATAGTCGTACGTCGCGTTCACTGCATCGCTTTCGGCACGGAGCGAGGCGACCTGCGCGTCCAGCAGCTCGAAGAACGTCCCCGACCCGACGCGGTAGCGCTCGGTGGCCAGCTGGAGCTGCTCGCGCGCGGCGCTGCGATTCGTATCCTGCAAACCGACGGTCCGGAACGCGGTTTGGAGCGTCAAAAATGCCTGGCTCACTTCCGTCTGCACCGCGAGGCCGCGCGCCCGCACCGACTCCTCGAGGTTACCGTGCTGTGCACGTGCAGTTGAGACACTCAGCTCGCGCGCAAAGTTGTTAAAGATCGGCAACGTCACCGTCAAACGGGCCTGGAACGGCTGCCGGGTGAAATTGAACGGGAACACGGAATTCCGGCTCCGCAGCGCCTGCTCGTCGGACGCGCCCCAGATGAAGCCGCTACAATCGTTCGGGGGCAGTCCCGCGTTCTGACGGATCGTGTTGTTGTCCTGGCATTCCGAGTACTGGCCTGCGAAGGCGGCCTGCTGACTGAAAATGATCGGATCGACGTTGGTGAACTGCTGCGTGAAGCCCGACCAGCCCGCCGACAGCGACAGTGCCGGTCCGTAGCTGGACGTCGCGGCCCGCACGCTCCACGCGGCTGCACCCTCGCGCGCACGCAACGCCTTGAGCGCCGGGTTCTGTTGCTCCGCCATCGTGAGGAGATCGGCGAGCTGCCACTCCGGCGTCTGCACGCTGAACGAGTCGGTGAGCTGCACCGCCGCCACGTCGAGCGGTGGCGTCACACCCATCTGCTCGAACAGCCGCAGCTTTTCTACGTTGACGAGTGTTTGGGCGCGCAGCAGGCCCACTTCCGCCTGCCCGCGTGCGACTTGCGCCTGGCGGACGTCGATCAGCGTCGCTTGGCCGACGCCGTAGCGTGCCTGCGCGAGCTTCAGGAACTCTTCGTTGCGCTGGAGCGTCTTCTGCGCCAGGTCAGCCTGCGCGCGCGCCTGCAGCACCGTCAGGTACTGCTGCTTGATGCCGGTGATGAGCGCGTTCTCGGCGCCGGCGACGTCGGCATCGGCGGCGCGCTGCTGGGCTTTGGCCAGTCCCGGTTGGGATAGCGTGCTGCCCGACAGCTGCCACGACAGTCCCACATCATAGAATGAAGAGACGGTAGAGACGCTCTGCGTGAAGCTCGACGACAAGAACGTCTGCGAGCCGGGGCCTGTGTAGCTCATCCCCCCCGACGCGATGATCGACGGGATCAACAGGCTGGAGTACGCGCCCCGCACGCCCCAGGCCGCCGGGGCTAGGTTGTTCTGGGCCTGCCGGAACGCGGGGTTCTTTTCGCGCGCGACGGCGATGGCGTCGCTGAGCGACAGACCCGCCGTCGTCACCGGCTTCGTGGGAGTTGTGGGCTGCTGCGCAACTGCGACGGCGGCGGGGCCTAACAGCAGGCCTGCCACGAGCAACACCTGTTTCATGGTCGTCCTTGAAAAGATATGTCGTGAGGTCGAAGCGCCCTACGCGCGAGTAGCGACAGCGGTTTCGGCCTGCGACAACAACCTAGTCGGGAGGCCAAGCACAGCAAGGTCAGCTGCCGGCGAGGCGCTCGACGACGAGGTGTCGGGAGGGGATGTCGACCTTCATGAGACGCCCAGCTTCATCCAGCCAGAGATTGACCGTACCCTGACCCTCCGTGCCCACCACGATGTGCCGCAGGCGGGCGGGGTCTCGGTTGAGGGTCGTGGACGTCATTCCCAGGTCGTGGATCTGGACGACATCACGCCGCAGGCCCCGCGGGAAAATGGCTGTCAACGTGCCAGGCTCGGACGCGCCACGCCATGCCGCGAAGACGTAAAGTGCAAACACCGAATCGTCGAGCACCGCCGTTCGCTGCCCGGTCGGGAATTCCCGGGCGCGCTCGGTGGCGCGCGCGACGAGCCGCACGGTGAACCGTCCCCGGCCCAGCTCGCCGAGAATGCGCGAGGGTTGACGGGGATCGGCGACGTCGTACTGCAGCGTGGCAGGCATCGTGTCGCTGTTCACTTCGAGGATGGGCGCGAGGACCACCACCGGCCGCGCGCGATCGTAGCGGATCGTCGTAGCCAGTGTCCAACCGGCATCGCCGCGCGACAATCGCCCGTGCGTCAAACGGAACGACTCGCGCGCAACCTCGAGTGTATCGATGCGCACGACGAGGACGCCCTCGTCCACGGGCGATCCTGCGACTTGCAGCAGCGTAAGGGCGAGCAGACATGCGCTCATGCGGCTACCGCTCCCAAAACTCGCGTCGCGATGCGGTCATGAATCATCTTATACAGGCGTGCCCCCTTTTCGGCTGAGGCGAGGCTCGGCCGCCCCACGGAACCAGGGGACAGGGCGGGGACGGAACCGGCGGCCTGCCGCCGGTACCGCTCCACCTGCCGGTCGCTCAGGAGATAGTCCTGCGCGAGATCCATGCGGACCAGCTCGGGTGCCAGGTGGAGCATGAGCGACGTATCGAGCTCGCCACCGTGGGTGGGGCCGGCGGGGTCTTCGAGATAACCGGTGAAGTCGAGCGCAAAGATGTCCACGGTGAATACCCGTGCCCGCCGGGTGCGGAGCGTCGAAAGGGCCTCCTGGTGCGGGTCGTGCCCGTGGGCGGTAAGAATAATGAAGGTGTCCACACCGCACTGCTCCCAGGAGCCAAGCAGATCGTTCATCCAGCGGTGCAACGTCTTGCGGCGCACCGCGGCGTTCCCGGGGTAGGGTCGCTTCGTAGCGGTGTTCACGCCGTACGGGACCGTAGGCGCCCGCAGGATGCCAAAACCGGCCGAAAGGTCATCGGCCAGGCGCTCGACGATTATCGTATCACAGCCCAGCGGGAGATGGGGTCCGTGTTGTTCGCAGGTGCCGACGGGCACCAACAATCGTGAGTCGCGCGCGAGGGCGGCGCGCACCGCGTCGGGGGTGAGAACACTCAGGTGCAGCGGCAAACTCACGTCGTAATCGCCGGCTGCTTCGTGGGTCTGGCGACGGCCGAGTGGCTCCGCGGCGACGCGGCCGTGTGGGCCGCCCTCGCCGCCGGGGCGAGCCTCGTTGCAGTCGTGCTCGCCGTGCGGCTGCCGGCTCCGCGGCACAAGATCACCATGGCCGCCGCGCTCGCCAGCTTGCTGCTCGGCGTGATCCTTGGCAGCGGCGCGCTGAAAGTGTGGCGCATCGAGTGTTGCTGGCCGGCGTTGCGGGAGCAGCGTGTGACCGGGGCGTCGCGGTCATTGCAGACCGCGCTCGGCCAGGCGACAGCCGAAGCGCGCCGCCTCGCGGAACGCGGGGCGATGGCCGCCACACTGCCGCGCGAGGCGGTGTTCGATCGACTCGCCGGCGCGGTGACATCTGGTCCCGAATTCGAGCGCGGCAGCGCCGTGCTCCAGGATGGCGAAGCACCAACCTTCGTCGCTTGGGCGGGACGCCACCGCACGATTCCCGCGGCTCCGGACACGACCGAGCTGCAAGCGGTCATGACTCCATTCTACGCGGTGCTCGAGGCGCGGCGCCAGACACAGACGGCAACGTCGGTAGGCAGCGTACTCTTGTCGGCGACACGGGCGATCGCCGACGGCGATCACAGCCTCGCCGCCCGGTTTGCGCGCGAGTATGGCGTGTCGCTGCGCTTGTTCCCCGCAGGCCAGGGGCCGCGTGACTCGAGCGTCTTCGAGATTTGCAATCCACGCACGCCGCCGAACAAGCCGTGCGCGCCCGGCGACACGCTCTTCTCCGTTCAAACGATTCCGCCATCGCAAGGAGACGCGAAACTCGCGGCACTTGCGAATACCGCATGGCTCGCCCGACTCGGGCTGGCCCTCCTGCTCGTGACCCTGCTGGCGGCCGCGGCACCCGGTCGCTGGCGCTGGGGCGTGGTCGTGGTGGCGGGCTGGGTCCTGCTGCGCGCGCCCGTCGGGCCACGGTTGCTGTTCTCACCGGCGACGTTCTATCGGCCCGTTGTTGGCGTCTTCGGCACGTCCGCTGGCTCGCTCCTCGTTGCGGGTGTGGTCGTGCTTATCGCCGCCGGTGGGTTGTGGCGGCGCGGCGTAAAGCGAACGTGGTGGGGGATGGCCGCCGCCACCTTCCTGATCCTCGCGGCACCATACGTCGTGCGCCACTTCGGCCGCGGCATCGCGCCGCCGGCGAGCGGCGTCAACCTCGAGCTGTTTGTCTCGTGGCAGGCGGCGCTCGCCGTGACGGCGATGGCGTTCATTCTGCTCGCGGCCGCGCTGGTGCGCGGCACGAACGAACCCGAGCGTGTCTCGTGGGCGCTGCCCGCCGCGTGCGCCTGGGCTGGGCTGGCGGCCATTGGCGGCCTGTGGCTCTGGAGCCCGCACGGCGCGTGGCCCGAGTGGTACACGTTCCTCTGGCTTCCCGCGCTCGTCTGGTCGACCCTCCCCGCGCCGCGACGTTGGGCACTGATCGGCATGGCGGTCGTCGCCGGCACAGCGGCCGCGCTAATCGCGTGGGGCGCTGCCGTCGAGGGGCGTTTGTCGCTCGCCACCCGCGATGCGCAGCGGCTGGGTCACGAGGGCGACGCCGTCGCGGTCGCGTTGCTCGAGCGTCTCAGCCAGCACCTGATCACCTCCTCACAACCGCCGCCGCAGACCGCGGGCGATCTGTACGCGTTGTGGGTCGACTCGCCGCTCGTCGCCGAGGATTATCCCGCGATGCTCGAACTCTGGGGCGCGGGGCCGGAGGGACCGCTCCTTGCGGAGCTGCAGCTCGCGCAACTCGACCTCAAGCCCGGTCTGCTGTCTGCGCTCGCCCGCTCGGCGGTGGACGGTCCGTGCATCGAACGGCTGGAGGCCATCCCGGGCGTTCACTACGTTCTTGTCGCGCCGCTCGCCAACGGCACGGTGCTCACGGTAGGTGTCGGCCCACGCACACGATTGCTCCCACCCAATCGCGTGGCGCGCTTTCTCCGGGGCGATCCCGGTGTGGAACCCCCGTACACGATCACGCTGTCGCTGCCGAGTCATGCGATGGGCATGGGCGGGTCGGTCGAGTGGCGACGTGAGGAATGGTCGGTCCGCGGCGAACGGCACGTCGATTTGCCCGGAGGCGCCCGTCACGTGCACCTCCGCGTCGCACTCGGCGGTCCATGGTCACTCCTGGTTCGCGGCATTCTCATCGTGGGCTTCGACGTGGCGCTCCTGGCTGGCGTGTGGCTGTTCGGACTCATCATCGCCGAAGGCTGGCGGGCACGCCTGCCGGCGCTGCTCACGACGCTGCGCACGAGCTATCGGGCGCAGCTCACGTCTGTGCTCATCACATTTTTCGTCTTGCCAGTTCTTGGATTTGCGGCCTGGAGCTTTACCGACCTGGCCGAGGATGCTCGTCGCTCCGGCGATCTGCTCATTCGCCAGACGCTCCGCGACGCCGCCGCCGGCGCCGAAACCGTGGCCCAAGATCCGCCTGAGATGATCGCTCGCTCCCTCGTCGAGTTGGGCCGCCGGCTCGACGCCGAATTGTGGCTGTATCGCCGTGGCGTACTCGTTGCCACGAGCTCGCCCGTGCTGGGGGAGCTCGGTTTGGTCGATCCATTTCTCGCTCCCCAGGTCTTCCGGGGCACGCTCGAGGATGAGCTCGAGACGACCATCGACGCGCGCACTGGCGGCCGGCCGACCCGCGTCGGCTTTCTCGTCGTTGCGCCGGGTCCCACCGGTGAGCAGGGAGTGCTGGCAGTGCCGCAGCTGTTGGACGACGAGCGCATTCGGGAGCAGCGGGAGGATCTCACCTTTGGCATCCTGCTGGCGATGCTCGTCGGGTTGGTGGCCGCGATCTACCTTGCCGGCCTCGCGGCGCGCCGGCTCGCGAAACCGGTCGCCGCGCTGCGCGAAGCGGCCATAGCCGTGGGGCGGGGCAGTGAGCCGCCGGCCTTCCCACCGGGCACGCCACGGGAATTCGAGCCGGTCCTCAGCGCCTTCGATCGGATGGCGACCGACGTGCGCCGCAGCCAGGCGGCGCTGGAAGAAGCGCGGCTCCGCACCGCACGCGTGCTCGCCAACGTCGCCACCGGCGTGATCGCGGTCGACGATGCGCTGCGCGTCACCATGGCCAACCCGCGCGCGTCCGAGCTGGTGTTGGGAGGGACCGAGACGCTGGCGCCCGGCAATGTTCTCCCGCAAACGACGGCCCCGGGGTGGGCGTCGGTCTGGCAGGCGGTCGCGGAGTTCATCGCTCAGAATCGCGACGTGATCCAGGAGCGCGAATTCGATGTCGGCGGGCGGCAGATTCGCGTGCAGCTGGCGCTGCTGGGCGCCGCGCCCGACGGCTGCGTCATTGCGCTCGACGATGCGACGGCGCTGACCCGTGCGGCGCGTGTGCTCGCGTGGGGCGAAATGGCACGCCAGGTCGCGCACGAAATCAAGAATCCCCTCACCCCGATTAGACTCGGCATCCAGCATCTGCAGCGGGTGCGAGGGAAGGGTCAGTCCACGACGTTCGAGGCGACGCTCAAGGAAACGTCGGAGCGCATTCTGGCGGAAATCGACCGGCTGGACGGAATCGCGCGCGCGTTTTCGCGGTTCGGCGCGCCGTCGGACGCCGAGCAGCTGCCGCTGGAGCCGGTGGATCTCGCGGCGACGGCCCGCGAAGTCGTGCGGCTCTACGATCTCGGCGCGGCGCCGCGGTTCGAGGTGCAGACGAGCAACGGGGCGCCCCCACCTGCGCTCGCGCGCAAGGACGAGGTCAAAGAAGTGCTCGTGAACCTGCTGGAGAACGCGCGGAACGCCGATGCGAAGCGGGTGACCGTCCAGATCGCAGCGAGCGGCCGCCAACTGGTCGTCGTCGACGATGGCCGCGGGATTCCGGCGGAGGTCCTGCCGCGGGTCTTCGAGCCGACGTTTTCGACGACGTCGAGCGGCGCCGGACTCGGACTGGCGATCGCGCGCCGCCTGGTGGAGAGCTGGGGCGGGGTGATCACGCTCGAAAGCGGCCCCGGCAAAGGGACACGGGTCACTCTGACGCTCCAAACCGCATCGTGAAGCCGGTTTGGGTGACCTTCCTCACACCAAAGAATGGAAAAATTGGGCACAATGTGCAAAGTTGTGGCGGCCTTTCCAAGCCCCGAGGTGCTTTGTGCGAACTGGAGTCGTCGCTGTTGCACTTGTCCTGCTCGTGCTCGCTCCCCTGCGCACGGCCCGCGCGCAGTTTTCGTTCGACGCGCGGCGCTATGGCATGGGAGGGGTCTCGCTCAGCCGTGACGGCAACGCCCGTCGCTTCAATCCCGCATATCGCGCCCTGAAAACCAACAGTCGGACTTCGGGAACGCCGAAGTTCTCGATCCCGATCCCGATCGGGCTGATCAAATTCTTCAAAGATCACCCGATCAATCAATTGAGCCACGATCCGATGTTCGATCCGCGATCCACGTCGTTCAATCCGTTCGCACTGACCAATCTGATTTTCAATCCGCCCATCTTCTATGAAATCAAGAAGTCTCCCACTCCGACCAACAACGTCGAATTCACGATCGGCAAGAATCAACTGATTGTGAACCTCGGCGGATCGCGCGTGCTGATTCCCGAACAGGACTTCGGACTCGGCAGCACCAGTCGGCTGTTTGATGCGGGCGCTGGATTCGGGGGCTTCCATTTCGGCGTCATGGGCTTCCTGCAGTACAACGTGTCATTCACGCTCGACAGCGCGCTGCGCCGTGCGCTAACGGACACGGTGACGGGGGTCCAGCCGGGAGACACGCTCTCGCTCTTGAGCGACGCTGTGGCACAGGCAGGGCTGGCTCCGACGGTCGGTTTCGCCGGACGCCTGACACATGGTGCCGATCCGGCGACAGACGATGGCTTGTACCTCGGCGGCGCCGTGCATTACTACCTGGGAGCGACATACGGGCGCCTCACGGGTCCGGCGCAGATCCTGGTCGGCAATCCGATCTTCGGGACCACGCCGGCGGCGGGCGTCAACGACACGCTGCGCACGTCCAACAAAGCCAATGGCCGGGGCGTCGGTGGTGACGTGGGCCTCGTGTGGGTCAGCGGTCCCTTCGAGGTGGGCCTCGGGGTGAACGACATCGGTGCGGAGCTAACGTGGTCGGATACGAAGCTGCAACACGTCACGTACAACACGGCGACCGGCAATCTCGTCACGACCCTCGACACGAATCACGTCGAGACGAAGACGAAGCTGCCCCTCACCTACATGGCCAACGCTGCATTGCGCATGGGCACCGGCACGACCGTGGGCGGCGACGTTGTCAACTCGGGTCGCGGGACGATCATCCATGTGGGCGTGGAGCAGCGGACGGGCCCGTTCGCGCTTCGCGGCGGTGTGTCTCGCGATCAGCGCAAGAAAATGCAGTTCGGACTTGGCGGAGGTCTGCGACTCGGACCGATCGGCCTGGACGTCGGATTCTTCACGCACAGCAATTCACTCTCGACGCAACGGGCCATCACAATGGCCACGGCGATTTCGATCTATTAAGGGGCGACACATGAAGGCTTTGACAGCCGCTCTCCTGGTGCTCGTCGCCGCCTGTGGGCAAGGTCGCGTCATCCTCAACGTCGACGTGTTGAGCTTCCTCGCGGCGAGCGATTCGGTGAAGTCGTTCAGCGTGCTGGGCGGAATACCCCAGACGGACTCGACCGTATCGCGGCAGTTCTTTCTGCCCCCCGGATTCGGGAAATCGTCCGTCGATTCGGTCACTGCCACCGCGGCGGCGGCGCTCATATGCACGGGCGGTGGTGGAAACGTCCGCTTCGATGTGTTCTTCTCGAAAACGCAAGGCAGCGTGTTCACTGGGACGCCCTACCTGACAGCTTCAAGCGGTCCTCTGGTCGCCGGCGACTCCGTTTCGCTGTTGCCGCCGACGTCGGTGTCCCTTGCGGATACGGTTTTCAACACGGACACGCTCTGGGTCGGCATTCGCGCGCGCATTGCAACAAATGTCGGGCCAAACATGACCGGGCGGCTGCGGCTTCAAGATCTCCACCTGAGAATCGCGCTGCAGGACAAGATCTTCTAGGGCAGCGCCGCCCTGAGCGGCGCTATATTTGTCTCTGTGACTACCCGACGCCCGACCGTGACGGTCAAGGTGGGCGGCGTGCCGGTGGGGAGCGCCCATCCGATCGTCGTCCAGTCGATGACCAACACCGATACTGCCGACGCCGCCGCCACGGCCGCGCAGGTGCGCGCGCTGTACGCGGCCGGCAGCGAGCTGGTGCGCGTCACGGTGAACACCGATGAGGCGGCGCGCGCGGTTCCCGCGATCGTGGCCGATGTCGATGTCCCGGTCATCGGCGACTTTCACTACAACGGCCACCTGCTGCTCACCAAATATCCGGACAGTGCGCGAGCGCTCGCCAAGTACCGCATCAATCCCGGCAACGTCGGTACCAAGCGCCGCGACGACAACTTCCGCACGATCATCCAGGTGGCGATCAACGAAGGGAAGCCGGTCCGGATCGGCGTGAACTGGGGCAGCCTCGATCAGCAGCTCCTCACCGAAATGATGGATGCGAATGCCGCCCTCGCCGAGCCGCGCGACGCGCGCGACGTGACCATGGATGCGATGGTCGAAAGCGCCATGCGCTCCGCGGAGCTGGCCGAGGAAAGCGGGCTGCCGCACGATGATATCATCCTGTCGGCGAAAGTGTCTGGCGTGCAGGATCTCGTCGCGGTCTATCGGATGCTCGCGGAGCGGTCCGATTATCCGCTGCATCTTGGCCTCACCGAGGCCGGGATGGGCACGAAGGGCGTCGTCGCGAGCACGGCGGGCTTGTCGATTCTGCTCCAGGAAGGCATCGGCGACACGATTCGCGTGTCGCTCACACCTCGTCCCGGCGGTGATCGCACCGAGGAAGTGCAGGTGGCCCAGCAGGTGCTCCAGTCGCTCGGACTGCGGAGCTTCACGGCCCAGGTCACTGCCTGCCCGGGCTGCGGGCGTACCACGTCGACGTTCTTTCAGGAGATGGCGGAGCAAATCCAGACCTATCTGCGCGATCAACGGCCCGTCTGGCAGGCCCGTTATCCCGGCTCGGAGGAGCTGCGCGTCGCGGTGATGGGGTGCGTCGTCAACGGACCGGGCGAATCGAAGCACGCCGATATTGGCATTTCGTTGCCGGGCACCGCGGAGGAGCCGCGCGCGCCCGTGTACGTGGACGGCGCGCTCAAGGTGACCCTCAAGGGCGACACGATCGTGGCTGATTTCCTGCGAATTCTCGACGCCTACGTCGAGAAGCGTTTCGGCGGGGGGGGCTCAGCGAATGGGCGAGCCCAGCGGCACGTCGCGATCGGGGTGGACCAAACAGATGTCGCCCTCCCCAAGAATCACGCCTAACGTCAACACCTCCGAAAAAAACGTCGCGATCTGACGGGGCGGGAAGTTGACGACCCCCAGCACGAGCTTCCCGACGAGGTCCTGCGGCTCGTAGTACTTCGTGATTTGTGCACTCGAATTCTTCACGCCGATCGCCTGCCCGAAATCAATTCGTAGCCTGTATGCCGGCTTGCGCGCCTGCGGAAAGAGGTCGGCCTGAACGATCCGCCCGACGCGGATGTCGATCTTGGCAAAATCGTCGTAGCTGATCTGGTCCATAGCCTACCCTGGATGTCCCCTTTTGAGGTCGGGCATCGCTGCGGGGCGTGCGGGGGAAGGTTGGCACGGGCATTGCCTTTCCGCTACGCGCAGCCCATTTCCACTCCTACAGGACGGCGATTATGCGGCGGATCGGCATGGCGGTGCTGGGCCTGACGGTCGTTACGGGTCCCCTGATGGCTCAGCGCTCGGCGCTGCGTGAAGTCCACCGCGGCGGCAACGGGAGCTTCGGGGCCGACTTCGTCGTCGCTGAGCCGCTCGGTGAATTCAGCCGGAATGGCGATGTCGCCGCCGGTCTCTCGATCTTCGGCGTGACGAGTGGGGGCGCGCTCGCGCTTCGTGTCGAGGGCGCCTGGATGGCGTACGACGTGTCGTACCAGGGCTATGGTGTTTCTACCACTTCACAGATCGGCACGCTTGGCGCCGGCCCGCAACTGACCATGGGCAAGGGCGCATTGCGGTTCTACGGGTTTGCGACGATGGGCGGATCTCTGTTCTGGAGCAATGCCAGCTACAACAGCTGTGGCTGCTCTGCCAGCGATTGGCTCGACGGTCACGCGACCTGGATGCGGTCCGCAGGCGGCGGCGTGCTGCTCGGCATTACGGCCGGTCACACACCCATCGCGATCGACATTGGCGCTCGCGGCGTGCGGCACGATCGCGTGACGTACGTGCCGGCCGGCGGGCTGACGCGGAACCCTGACGGGAGCTTCACCGCACGGCAAGTCACGACGCCGGTGGACATGCGTGTGTATCAAGTCGGGGTGTCGATCGGGATTCGGTAACCTCCCCTGCCGTCCCCGGCCTCACCCCCTGGCCCCCTCTCCGCGTTGCGTAGAGGGGGTCTTCTTGTCGAAGATCTGGTGCAAATAGCGCTGCGGCGCGTTCAAAAAGTCCCGCGTGATGCGCACATGATCGAGCTCTTCGTACGCGACCGCCCGCACCGGTTTCGTGTCGAAGCTGTAGATCTGCGCGTCGGGGTATGCGAGCAACATCGGTGAGTGGGTTGCGATGATGAATTGGGCGTCCTGTGTCACCATGTCCCCGATCATCGCGAGCAGCGCGAGCTGGCTCTGCGGCGACAGCGGCGCTTCGGGCTCGTCCAGCAGGTAGAGCCCGCCGGGGACGAAGCGCGACTGAAACAGCTTGAGAAAGCTTTCGCCGTGCGAATTGGCGTCGAGCTCGGCGCCGTAGCGTTTCTCCAACTCGGCGATGGAGGCGCGCAGCGGTCCCTGCTTCAAACCAAGCGCGGCGTCCGACCGCCGGCCCGCTGTGTACTGCTGGGCCGCTTCCATCATCTCGATCGCGAGCTCGGCCCGCAGGCGCGCGATGCGCTTGGTGAACCCGAAGAAGTCCTCCGCGCGCAGAAAAAATCCGCGCGTTGTGCGTTTCCTCCAGCTGAGCCTCAACGCCTTGCCGAGCCTGCGCTGCGCTTCGAGTGTGTCGTCGCGCTGGACCTCGGCGCTGCCAACCGTCGAGAGCCGGGCAGCGGCGGCGATGCCCTCGAGCAGCGTCGATTTTCCGGATCCGTTCTCGCCACGAAGAACGTCACGGTGGCGTCCAGCGGGAGCTGCTCCAACGAGCGGATCGCCGGGACGGTGAACGGGAAGGCGGCGTCGTCACCGCCGCGGCGACTGATGGATGCCAAATGCACCGAGCTCACGGGTTCAAGATACCGGCCGCGAGAACTGGATTTGGAGCGAGTGTGGCAGGCGTGCTACAAGTTCCTCGCAGACACATGTGGGTCGACGCGCTTGGCGTGGTCAGGAGGGCGATTCGTAGGGTACGGGACTTGCGGCCCAACCGCCACAGTGGACGCCATGTCGGAGTCGAGTCCGGACATCGGAGTACGGCCCGTTGCCGCGCAGGCATTCGAGCCCGTCACCCGCTTCCCGTCGCCCCCGCCTCCAAACGTGAGCCGGGAGAACCTTGCGGTGCTCTTCCCCGAAACGGATCCGGATGACGCGCCCCCTCAGCCGCAAATGCTGCATGGTTTCCAGCGTTTCGCCCGACCTGCCGCGTATGCTGCGTGCGCGTTGGCCGGTGCCGTCTTGGTGACGGCGATCTCTGGGCTCATCGGCCCTCGCCCTGGTGGGCCCGGTAATCGAGCGCGCGCCGATTCCGCACCGGCCGGCGCGGCGGTCAGCGACACTGCCCTGCTGGATCGCCGTGCAGACACGTTGGCACTCGCGTTATCCGCGTTCGATATGCGGGCGCGCATGTTCGACACACGCCGGATGGGGTGCCCGGCCTTGGCGCGTGGTCTCCAACAGGTGGAGGATGGCTGGCTGTCGTACAACCTTGCGCGCAAGGACTTGATGGCTGCCTCGGATCCCGCGCGCGACGCTCGCGACAAAGGCCTGTACGCGGACGTGCGGTTAGTGGAAGTGCGGTTCGAGCGCTCGACCTGTGCCCGGCCGTAGCGTGCGCTCCGGCCTCGGTGTTCTCCTCCTCGCGTCGATCGTCGCGCCGCTGGCGGCGCAGTCACCCCCGCCACTCGACAAGACCGAGCTGATTCGGCTGCTGACCAATCCCCTCTTCGCCCAGACCGAAGTGGCGGACGTCGTGCGCCGCAGCTGTCTCACGTTCCATCCCACGGAGCGGGACTGGGCCGATTTCCGCACCGCCGGTGCCGGCGGTGCGGTGATTGCCAGCGCAGCCGCCTGCGACACCCGTCGTACAACGACCTCCGCCGGCAACGCGGCGCCGAGCGCGGAACGGCCCCAACCCATCACGGCCGTCGCGCAGCCCACCGACATCACGATCACCGCCGGAGCCGCGCCGAGTGTTCGGGTTCGCCTGAGCCGGGGACGCACACCGATCCGGCGCACCACGCTGGAGCTGCGCGGCACGACCGCGCTGGGTCTGCCGCGCGACGCGACCGCGATGACCGATGACAGTGGGATCGCCGTGTTCCGGCTCCCGACCGTCTCCCGGGTGGGGGGGCATCTGTTCGAAATCCGGACCGGCGCCGGCGCGACGCTGCCCGGCCAACCGACGGTGCTGCTGTCGGTCAAATCCGCGCGTCCCGGCCGGATACGTGTGACGCCGGACTACATCGCGTTCCGGAGCAACGATTCGACGGCGAGCATCGTTGCGGCAGTCACGGACTCACTGGGGAATCCGGTGCCGGGGGAGGCAGTGGATCTGAATGGCGGCATCGGCGCCCCGCTCACCGCGATCACGGATTCCGGCGGGCGCGCCGCATTTACCATCATGTCGAACGCAGTGGCGCGCGGCGGGTCAGTCCAGGTGCGTGTGCGGGGCCTCGCGCCGATCGACCTGGAGATCTCGGCACCGGCCGGCCTTTCGGGCGTCAACACCGGCTTTCTGCCTGTCCCGTCCTCATACGCTCCGGTGGGTAGCGCGTTGAACGACGCGCTGATTTTCCGCGCCCGGACGGTGCAGGGGGCGCCCGCGTCGGGCCGGACGGTCCACTTCCGCGCCCTCAATGCCCGCGTCACACCGGAAACCGCGGTGCTCGATTCAAGTGGACGGGTGCGGCTGGATGTCGTCCTCGGGATGCGCGCCGGTGAGGCCGCCGTATTCGCAAGCATCGATTCCGTCGAGCGCGTCGTCACGTTGCGTGCCGAGCCTGGCCCGATCGATTCGTTGATCCTCGACCGCAACGGCGAAGTGGTCAACGGACGGGCGATCGTGGTGCAGGTGGGTGTGCCCTTCGCCTTACGCCTGCGGGCCCGCGATTTGTACGGCAACGAGACGTCGATCGACGGGCTCGGTCAGGCGCTGAAGGCTGGTCGCGCCCGCCTCAATGTGCGGCAGCAGGATCTTCAGCTCGTCGGTCTGGAGTCGGCGGACTCGGCCGTCGTCGTGACGCTCAAGGCCGCGCGGGTAGGGACCTACCAGTTCGTGATCGGGAGCGGCATCACCGCGAACGTCCGGGTCGACGCCATTCCCAAGCCGTAGCTCAATCCGCCGCTGCGGGCTCCTCGACCGGACGACGCTTGGCCCGCCGTCCGAACCAATGCTGCAGCGCGTCGAGGTAGGTGTAGACGACCGGCGTCACGTACAGCGTAATGAGCTGCGAGAACGCCAACCCGCCTACCACGGCCAATCCCAGCGGCCGCCGCGACTCGCCCCCGGCGCCCCAGCCAATCGCGATCGGCAGCGTGCCCATGAGCGCCGACATCGTCGTCATCATGATGGGCCGGAAGCGCACGCTGCACGCCTCGATGATCGCCTCGCGCGGTGACTTGCCCTCCGTGCGCTCCGCCTCGAGGGCGAAGTCGATCATCATGATCGCGTTCTTCTTCACGAGTCCCACCAGCATGATGATGCCCACGAACGCGTAGATACTCAGCTCAGTGCGGAAGATGAAGAGCGTCAGCAACGCGCCAAATCCGGCGAACGGCAGGCCGGACAGGATCGTCAGCGGGTGAATGAAGCTCTCGTACAGAATTCCCAGCACGATGTAGATCACCACGATGGCGAGCAGCAGCAGGAAGAAGAGACCCTGTTGGCTGGACTGGAACGCCTGCGCCGTGCCGGAGAATCCCGTGCTGATGGTCGACGGCAGTGTCTGCCGCGCGGCCTTCTGGACGTCGTTGACCGCCGTGCCCAGCGACACTCCCGGCGGCAGGTTGAACGACAGCGTCACCGAGGGGAGCTGCCCGCTGTGGTTCACGCTCAACGGCCCGACATCGTTGGACGCCGAGGCGACCGACGTGAGCGGAATCAGCCTACCGCTTTGCGAGCGGAGGTAGAGCAGCCCGAGCGCCGACGGATCGCGCTGGTATTCCGGCAGCAGCTCGAGGATCACCCAGTACTGGTTGTTCGGCGTGTAGATCGTCGAGACCTGGCGCGAGCCGTAGGCGTCGTACAATCCCTGCTCGATCTGCTGCACGGTCACGCCCAGGCTCGTGGCGCGATCGCGGTCGATCTGGACGCTGACCTGCGGATTCTTGATCTGCAGGTCGGTCGTGACATCCTGCAGGGTGGGGATGCCGCGCAGGACGCGCTCCAGCTTGGCGGCGTTCTCATACAGCGCGTCGATGTCGGCGCTCTGCAGGGTGAATTGGTAGAGGGTCTTGGTCGGGCGGCCGCCGATGCGGATCGACTGTGGCAGCGACAGGTAGGTTCGGATCCCGGTCACCGAATTGAGTTTGGCGTTCAGCTCGCGAACCACCTGGTCGGCCGGGAGACGCTCACCACGCGGTTTCAGACGAATGCTCAGGCGTCCCTGGTTCATGGTGCCGCCACCGACCGTCGACATGTAGTGCGCGATGTTCGGGTCGCGCTGCACGATGTCCGCGACGGCGAGCTGATGGTCGCGCATGTTCTCGAACGAGGCGCCCTCGAGCGTCTCGGTGGTGCCCTGAATCTGTCCCTGGTCTTCCGTCGGGATGAACCCTTTCGGCACGAACGGATAGAGGAGCACGGTCGCCACGAGAATGCCGAGCGAGAACAGCATCGTCGCCGGCCGGTGATCCATGACCCAGCCGAGCGTCCGCTCGTAGAACGCCAGGCTGCGCTGGTACACCCGCTCCGTCGCCTCGTAGAAGCGGCCGTGTTTCGCTTCTTTGGGCGGCCGGAGAAACCGGCTGCACAGCATCGGCGTGAGCGTGAGGGAGACGAAGCCGGAGACGAGAATCGCCACGCCGATTGTCACGGCAAATTCGTGGAACAGGCGGCCCAGGATGCCGCCCATGAGCAGCACGGGGATGAACACCGCGGTCAGCGACAGCGTCATCGACAGAATCGTGAAACCGATTTCGCGCGCGCCGTCGAGCGCGGCCTCCATCGCCCGTTTTCCTTTTTCCATGTGCCGGACGATGTTCTCCAACATCACGATCGCGTCATCGACGACGAATCCGACGGACAGCGTGAGCGCCATCAGCGACAGATTGTCGAGACTGTAGCCCATCAGGTACATCACCGTGAACGTGCCGATGATGGAGAAGGGGAGCGCCAGACTCGGAATGACCGTCGCCGAGAGGTTCTTCAGAAACAGGAAGATGACCATGACGACGAGGCACAGCGTGACGAGCAGCGTCAGCTGGACGTCGTTCACCGACTGTCGGATCGAGACCGACCGGTCGTAGAGCGTATTCACCTGGACGGATGCCGGTAGCTGGCCCGACAGCGCGGTGACGGTGGCCTTCACCGCGTCGGCAACCTCGACGGTATTCGTCCCGGGCTGGCGCTGGATCGCCAGCACGATCGCGCGCCTGCCGTCGTACCAGCTTGCGTTGCGCGAGTCCTGGACGTCATCGAGCACGCGGGCGACGTCCTGCAGGCGCACGGGCGCGCCGTTCTGGTAGGTCACGGCGAGCTGCCGGAATTCCGGGGCGCTCGAGATCGAGCCGTCCGCGAGCACGGTGTACGCGCGCTGGGGGCCCCACAGCGTCCCGGTCGGCAGATTCGGATTGCCGGCCGACACCGCCGCCGTCACTTCATCCAGCCCGATGCCGCGCGCCTGCAGTGCCTTCGGATCTACCTGAATGCGCACCGCGTACTTCGCCGACCCGAACACCTGCACCTGCGCGACCCCGTCCACGGTGGACAGCCGCTGCGCGAGAAAGGTTTCGGCCTGCTCGTCGAGCGTCGACAGCGGCATCGTCGCGGACGTCAGCGCGAGATAGAGGATCGGCGAATCCGCCGGGTTCGACTTGTTGTACGAGGGCGGCTGAATGCCGGGCGGGAGCTGTCGCAACGTTTTGGAGATCGCGGCCTGCACGTCCTGCGCGGCCGCATCGATCTGCCGCGACAGCGAAAACGTGAGCGTGATGTTGCTGCTGCCCATGGTGCTCGACGACGTCATCGCGTCGATCCCGGCGATCGTCGAGAACTGCTTCTCAAGCGGGGTCGCGACGGCGGCCGCCATCGTCTGCGGGCTCGCGCCCGGCAAGCCGGCTGAGACGGTGATCGTGGGGAAATCGACGTTCGGCAGATCGCTCACGGGCAGCAGGCGATACGCCATCAGCCCGAACATGAGAATCCCGAACATCACCAGCGTCGTGGCGACGGGACGGCGGATGAACAGCCCGGAGATGTTCACCGCGGTCCGTTCCCCGAGGCGGTGGGGTCTGCGCCGCCGCCGGCGGACTCGGTCGTCGGACCGCCGCGAATATCAACCTTGGAATTCGGCGTCAACCGCAGCTGGCCGTCGGTCACGACCAGCGCGCCCGCGGGCACACCGGCGACGACGCTGAGACTGTCGAGCGTGCGCTCGACGGTGACCGGTTGCGTCGCGGCGGTGCCGTCGTTGGTCACGACGAACACATAGGTGCCCTGCTGGCCTTGCATCACGGCCTGGCTCGGAACGACGACCGCGTCGTTCTGGACGCCGAGGACGAGCGTGATGCGGACGAACTCACCGGGCCACAGGCCGCCGTCACGATTCTGGAAACGGGCCTTGAGCAGCACGGTCCCGGTGGACGTGTCGACCTGATTGTCGACGAACGAGAGAATGCCTTGGATGGACGACGCGGAGTCGCGTGCCGGCATCGCGATCGCGGCGAGCTGTTGACCAGCGCGCTGCCGGATCGCAGGCAGGCTGATCGCGGGAACGGGGAAGCGCACGAGGATCGGGCGCATCTGCACGATCGAGACCAGCGGATCGTTCCCCGCGCGGACGAGGTTGCCCTCATGGAGGAGCAACCGTCCCGTGCGGCCACCGATCGGCGCGCGGACCGTCGCGTACTCGAGGTTCAGCCGGGCGATTGCCGCCGCTGCCGAATCGGAGCGCACCGCGGCGTAGGCCGCGTCGGCCGTCGACTGCTTTGCCTCGTAATCTTCCTGCGTCACCGTGTTCGTTGCGGCGAGAGTCTTGTAGCGCGCGGCTTCGCGTGCGCCGCTTACTGCCTGCGTGAGATCGCGGAGCAGCGCTCCCTCGGCCTGCTGCAACGCGGCGCGGTAGGGACGCGGATCGATCTCGAACAGGATTTGGCCGGCCGCGACTTCGTCGCCTTCGGCGAAGTTCACGTGGAGGATCGTCCCGTTCACCTGCGGCAAGACGTCCACCGAACGGATCGGCTCTACGGTGCCGGTGGCCTCCAGCTCGTAGGGAAGCGAGCGGCGCTCGACGCGGGCGACGCTGACAGGGACTTTGGAAACGCCACCGCCCCGGCTCGGGCCACACCCGACCGTCGCGGCGAGCGCTATCGCCGGTACAAGGGTTCGGAAAGTCACGACATCTATACGCATATCGTCCCCATGGCGTCATTTAGACCCGGTGGGCGGCGTTTTGGCTACCCCGCCGGTCGTTGCTAAACCTAGCGTCGTCCATGCTCGCGCGCGTCCGCTCCGCCGCCGTCCTCGGAATAGATGCATATCTGGTGGACGTGGAGACCGACATCGCGAACGGGCTCCCGACGTTCGTGACGGTCGGGCTGCCGCAGGGCGCCGTAAAGGAAGGGCGCGACCGAGTGTCCGCGGCTATGGCCAACACTGGCTACACGTTCCCCCTCAAGCGCGTGACCATCAACCTGGCACCGGCAGACATCAAAAAGGAGGGATCGGCCTTCGACTTGCCGATCGCGCTCGGGATTCTTGCGGCAACCGAACAAATAAACGGAGCACGGTTGGGAAAGATCGCGGTGCTCGGCGAGCTTGGTTTGGAAGGGGCGATTCGCCCGGTCAGGGGAGCCCTACCGGTCGCGTTGGCTGCGCGGGCGGCGGGCGTCGAAGCATTGATCCTGCCGCGCGAGAACCTTCCGGAAGCCGGCGTCGTGGACGGGCTCCAGGTCCTTGGCGCAGGATGCCTGGCGGAAATCGCCGATTTCCTCGATGGCAGGACCGAGCTGCCGAGTGCCGCCGTCGATGTCGCCGCGCTGTTCGCCGAGCGCGCCAAGGACGACGTGGACTTCGCCGAGGTGAAGGGGCAGGCGCACGCGAAACGCGCGCTCGAGGTTGCAGCCGCGGGCGGACACAACGTCTTGATGGTTGGCCCTCCCGGGAGCGGGAAGACGATGCTCGCCCGGCGCTTGCCGACGATCCTCCCCAAGATGAGTCTGGATGAGGCACTCGAGACCACCAAGATCCATTCGGTCGCGGGGACGCTGCCGCTCGGCGAGTCGCTCGTGGCGCGGCGGCCGTTCCGCGCGCCGCATCACACGATCTCCGACGCCGGGTTGATCGGTGGCGGGTCGTATCCGCGGCCGGGCGAGGTCAGTCTCGCGCACGGCGGCGTGCTGTTTCTCGACGAGCTGCCCGAGTTCCGCAAGAACGTGCTCGAGGTGTTGCGCCAGCCGATGGAAGACGGTGTCGTCACGATCGCGCGGGCGGCGATGAGTCTCTCGTATCCGGCGCGCTTCATGCTGGCGGCCGCAATGAATCCGTGCCCGTGCGGCTGGTTCGGCGACCCGCATCACAGCTGCGCCTGCGGCTCGGCCGTGGTGCAGCGCTATCTCGGGCGCGTCTCGGGGCCGCTCCTCGATCGCATCGACATTCATCTGGAAGTGCCGGCGGTGAAGTACAAGGCACTGACCGGCGAAAGCGGCGGCGAGCCGAGTGAAGCGATGCGGGACCGGGTGGACCGGGCGCGCGTGGTGCAGCGCGAGCGATTCGCCAACCGGCCAGGGATCTACGCCAATGCGCACATGGCGCCGCGCGACATTCGCGCGCACTGCCGCGTCTCGGACGGCGCCGATGCACTGCTCAAGACGGCAATCACGCGGCTCGGCCTATCGGCGCGAGCGTATCATCGCATTCTCAAGATCGCGCGAACCGTGGCGGATCTCGATGAGGCCGTGTCGCTCGAGCCGAAGCATGTGGGCGAGGCGATCCAGTATCGGAGTTTGGATCGGCGCGGGGTCGCCTAGGACCAGCACTCGGCGCGACAACGGGGCAACGAGAGATCCGTTGCCCCGTGTGCAGGCGGTTGGCCGGTGCTAGAAGCGAACGTAGACCGGCTGACCGCTCTCCACAGTCAGGTCAGCCGCGCGCTGGAAGGCGTCGATCACCTGCGCCTCAGTCGGATTGGCGCCGACCTTGATTTCGGGCGCACCCGGAATTGCGGACCGCCCGCCCGACGCGCACGTGGCCTTGATACTCATCGGCGAGAAGATGCCACCCGTGAGACCGCCGACGAGCATGTTCAGGAACGAGTGCTTCGTTTCAACCTTGGAGACGCCACCGGGGCACTGTGCCATGGTCGACACGGGCTTCGGCGGAACGAGGCCCCAGAGCCAGCCGGCTGCCCAGTCCTGCCGCACGACTGTGGTGCCGGCCGGTAGGCCGGTCTGAATCGTCGCGTGGTAACAGGCGGGAAGGGCGATCAACAGCGAGAGAACGGTGAGCTTCGGCAAGCGGCACATGGATATCTCCTGACCGGCGGGGGAGGACGGTGAGGAAGCGACGGCAGCGATAGGCGGGCCCGCCGGCGAGTGAACATGAGGACGCTCGGGCGCATCCGCCAGCAGCCTGTTTCACTACGTGGGCTCCGCTCCAATCAGCACCCGGTACGCGGCTTTGATCTGCGGCGGCTGTCCCACCACGACGAGTATATCACCGGCGTCCAACTGGAAATCCGCGCTGGGTGTCGCCAGGTCGCTCTCCCCGCGCCGCACAGCCAGAATCAGCGCGCCGGTTTTCGAGCGGAGTCCTGTGTCGGCGATGGTCTGACCCACCACCGGGGCACTCGGGCCAATGATGATCCGCTCGACGTGCATCTGCGGCATGGCCCCGAGCGTCCCGCTGAGTGTGAGCCGGGGTCGGGCGCCGGGGCGCAGCGCCTGGTAGTGCGACGCCCGGATCTCGCTCACGAGCCGCTCGATCTCGTCGCGCGGGACGTTGTAGTGCGCCAGTACCCGGGAGAAGATCTCGATCGAGGTCTCGAACTCTTCCGGGATCACGACGTTCGCGCCGAGGCGCGTGAGCTCCGGGATCTCGATCACGTATCGCGTGCGCGCGATGATATAGACCTTGGGATTGAGCTCGCGCGCCACGCGCACCATGCGGCGTGTGGCCGACGGATCGGAAATCGCGATGACAAACAGTCGGGCGCGCTCGAGGCCCAACGCGCGCAGTATCTCTTCGCGCGTCGCGTCGCCGTAGAACGCCGGCTCGCCTTCCGAGCGTGCCTTGCGCACGGTCTGCGCGTTCAGCTCGACGATGAGATAGGGCGCGCTGATCGAGCGCAGCGCGGCCGTGAGGTTGCGGCCGTTGAGACCGTACCCCGCAACAATGACGTGGTCCTTGATTTGCTCGTGCACCGGAGCGAGGTCGCGGGGTCGGAAGCCGGGCAGCAGCCGGTCGAGCGGGAGGACTTTCTCGAGCGCGTCGAGGATCGTCGGACCGCCCTGCAGCAGGAACGGTGTCACCAGCATCGTGATTACCGCGACGCCGAGGAATTGTTGATACAGGAGGTTCGGCAGCAGCCCCGCGACCCGCCCCTCTTTCGCGAGCACGAACGAGAATTCGCCGATCTGCGACACCGCGACGCCCGCGAGTAACGCGACGCGGCCGGAATATCCGAGCAACGCGGGGCCCACTGCGGCGGCGAGCGTCTTGCCGACCATGATGATCACGACGGCGACGAGCGTGAGGACGATGTGGTCGCGGATGACATCGAGTTGGACGAGCATGCCGACCGCGACGAAGAACAGCGAGATGAAGATGTCGCGGAACGGCATCAGCTCGGCGAGCGCCTGGTGGCCGTAATCGGATTCCGAGATGATGAGACCGGCGAGAAAGGCGCCGAGCGCGAGCGACGCCCCGGCCGCGGCGGTGCCGAGGGCGGTGAGCGTGCCGATGAGGATCACCGCGATGAGAAACAGCTCGCGGCTCCGTGTCTTGAGGATCTCCGCCAGTGCGCGCGGCACGATGGTCCGTGCCGCGATGATCACGCCGACCACCACGAGCGCGGCCTTGGCGAGGGCGATCAGGAGCCCGGTTGCGCCGCCTTCCGCCTTCCCGGCGAGGAAGGGGAGCACGAGCATGATCGGCACCACGCACAGGTCCTGGAAGATCAGGACTGCCGTCGCCAGGCGGCCGTGGGGCGTGTCGATCTCGCCCTTGTCGGTCATCACCTTGAGCACGATGGCGGTGCTGGACAGCGCGATCAGGAATCCGAGGAACAACGCCACACGCCAGGCCCCCAGAAACGCGAGTCCCGCCGCCAGCGTCGCCAGAATGGTGAAGCCCATCTGTGAGAACCCGCCCACCAGGATCTGGCGGCCCATTTCCTTGAGCCGGCTCAGCGAGAATTCGATCCCGATCGTGAACAACAGGAGGATGACGCCGACTTCGGCGAGTCCTTCGACGTCCTTGGCATCGGACACGAATCCCAGCGCGTTCGGGCCGAGCAAAATGCCGGCGACGATGAAGCCGGGCAGCGCGGGCAGCTTGAGCCGGTAGAAAACGAGAATGACCAGCAGCGAGCCGGCAAAGATGACGGCGAGGTCGCGTAGGATATGGAGCTGCTCCACGGTGGCCTAAAGCTAGGAGGCCCGATAGCTTTGGCCACCGTGCGCGACTGGCTCCAGGACCGCCTCGGGCTGAGCCCCGCGGTACAGATGCACCTACTGATCACGGTCATCGTGATCGCGGGACTCTGGCTCATCGAGCGACTCGTCCTCGCGGTCGTCTACCGGCGCGTCACCGACCCGTGGACGCGCTACCGCTGGCGCAAGACGATCACCTACATCACCCTCGTTACCGGCGTCCTGGTGATCGGCCGGGAATGGCTCGAGGGTTTCAAGTCACTCGCCACATTCCTCGGCCTCGTCTCGGCCGGCATCGCCATCGCGCTCAAGGATCCGCTCACGAATCTCGCAGGGTGGGCGTTCATCGTGTGGCGGCGGCCGTTCGAGGTCGGTGATCGCATCGAGATCGCCACGCATAAAGGTGACGTCATCGACATTCGACTCTTCCAGTTCACGCTGAATGAAATCGGCGTGTGGGTGGATGCCGATCAAAGCACCGGACGCATCGTACACATACCCAACCAGCAGGTGTTCACCGAGCCCGTTGCCAACTACGACAAGGGTTTCAGGTACATCTGGAATGAAGTGCCGGTGCTTGTGACCTATGAGAGCAACTGGAAAAAGGCGAAGGAGATTCTGACCGCGATCGCGTTCAAGCACGCCGAGCATCTGACGGCGGAGGCGGAACGCGACCTGCTCGCGGCCTCGCAGCAGTTCTTGATCAACTACAAGAAGTTGACGCCGATCGTGTATACCAGCTCGTCCGCCTCGGGCATTGTGCTGACGATTCGCTACTTGATCGAGCCGCGCCGCCGCCGCGGCACCGTTTCGGCGATTTGGGACGACATCCTGACGGAGTTCGGCAAGGCCAAAGACATCGATCTCGCCTACCACACCGTGCGGTCGTTCAGCAATCCCATCGAAGGAAAGATCGTCGGCTCACCCGACGCGCAGGGCTGAGCCGGTCTCGACGACGGCGCGCACCAGTTGATCGAAATCGTCGCGGCGGCTGCGATGGTTCGTGATGGCGACCCGAATCGCGAACTTGCCGGTGAGCATTGTCTGGGACGGAATCGCCACTCCGCTTTCCTGGATGCGGAGCAAAATCTCCTTGTTCAACGCGTTCAATGCGGCATCGTCTGCGCCCGGCACGACAAAGCGGAAGCACACCACGTTGAGCGGCGCGGGCGCGAGCAGCTCGAGCCGCGGGTGTTTCGTCACGAGGCCCGCCAGGTAGTGCGCCTGGCGCACGTTCTGGTGGATCAACTGGCTGAACGCGTCCAGCCCATGCGCCTTGAATGACATCCACACCTTGAGGGCGCGGAACCCGCGCGAGAGCTGAACCCCTCGCTCGGCGAAGGGAAACCCGCCCGCTGCGATGCCGCGATCGAACGACGCGAGGTAGGCGGGAGTCACGTTGAACGTGGCGCGATGCGCCTGCTGATCGCGCACGAGCGTGCATCCCACCTCGTACGGCATGTAGAGCCATTTGTGCAGATCGAATGCGAGCGAATCGGCCTGCTCGAGCCCCGCGACCAGCGGGCGAAGCTCCGGCACGAGCGCCGCGAGCGCGCCAAACGCACCATCGACGTGGAACCAGAGGTTTTCCGCGCGGCTCACCGCAGCCAGGGCATGGAGATCGTCGGTCGCTCCCGTGTTCACCGTTCCCGCGTTGCCGACGATGCAGATCGGTCGCAGGCCTTTGGCCTTGTCGGCGGCGATGGTGGCGCGCAGCGCCTGCACGTCGATCGTGTAATCGGCAGTGACCGGAATGGAGCGAAGCGCGTCGTGACCGAGCCCCAACAGCTCGACTGCTTTCCGCACGGAGGAATGCGTCTCGGTTGAGGCGTAGACCGTGAGTTTCGGTCCGGCATGCAGGCCGCCTTCGCGAATGTCGAACCCGGCGCGCGCATTGCGCGCGACGGCGAGCCCCACGAAGTTCGCCATCGAGCCGCCGGAGACGAGCAGCCCATGCGTCTCGGCGGGAAGCCCCAACAACTCGACCAGCCAGCCGATCACCTGATTCTCGACGACCGCGGGCGCGTCGTCGAACTCGGCGACCTGCGGGTTCATCCCGGAGGCGAGCATATCCGCCAGCATCGCGAACGGCGTCCCGGTCCCGATCACCCAGCCCCAGAAACGGGGATGGATGTTGCCGGTCGGGTAGGGGAGCACGTCGCGCTTGAATTCTTCGTAGACGTCCGCGGGATCCGCCGGGCTGCGGGGGGGCGGAGCGCCGGAGAGCCGTTTGCGCACGTCGGCGGGCACGGGACGCCACACCGGGCGCTCCCGCACCGTACGCAGGTACTCGAGCATCTCGTCCACCATGCGGTGACCGAGCTGGCGCAGCGCCTCCCAGTCCCGCGCGCTCTGGGGGTCGAGGCTAAGCTCCGGCGAGGACCTCGTAGTGGTCGACGAAGGGCTCGAGCTCGACGAGGAAGTCGCGGTCTTCCGGGTAGTAGTGGGCTTTCTCATAGTCCTCTCCGGCGAAGCGCCGGATCGCGTCGAATGAATCCCACAACGAAATGAACGTGAATTCGGCGCGATCTTGCTTGATGCGCCGCAACACATAGACGCCGCGATTGCCGGGCGTCGCGCGGCACTCTCGCGCGCCGGTGCGCTCGAGGTAGGCTGCATACGCTTCAGCGCGGGCGGCGTCGGTCACGCCATGCCAGATGCGGGCGATCAGTTTAGAGCCGGTCGAGCTTGGGGACCGTGCGTTCATTGCGGACGTTTCCCGTGTTCAGGGTCGAATGGGGCTCGAACAGGAGGACGTGCGTCTCTTCGTCTGCAACCGGCAGATGCTCCACGCCGTGCGGGATGATGACGAACTCGCCCGGCTCGATCACGAGCTCCTTGTCTCTGAGCTTCATCCGCAACCGGCCCTTCACCACGAGGAACAGCTCGTCTTCATGTTCGTGATGGTGCCAGACGAACTCACCTTTGAGCTTCGTGAGCTTCACGTGATTGTCATTCACTTCGCCCACGATCTTGGGACTCCACTGATCCTGAAACCGGCCGAACATCTCGGTGAGATTGACTTTGCGGACGTTCATGAGGCGCGCTCCAGGACGGTTTTCGTATCGACGACGGTGGAGAATTCGCCGTTCAGATCCGCGAGGGCAACGTCGTGCACCAGCTCGGATCCGTAGCGTTTCCCATTCGGCCCGATGTTGTCGAATGTCGCGGTCGCGTCGGACACGACGTAGGTGTCAAAGCCGAGGTTGCCCGCCATCCGTGCGGTTGTCGAGACGCACATGTTCGTCTGCATGCCGACCACCACGAGCGTCGTGAGGCCACGGCGCCGCAAATCCGCTTCGAGACTCGTGCCGATGAACGCGCTGCTGACCGATTTCTGCACCACCGGTTCACCGGGCAGGGGGCGGACTTCGTCTTTGATCTCGACACCCGGCTGGCCCGGCCGCAGTGGAGACTTGGGCTCCGTGGAGAGGTGCTGGACGTGGATGATCGGTCGGCCCGACTTGCGCCACGCCGCCTGCAGCCGCGCGATGTTCTGCTCGAGATCCGGATTGTTGCGATTGTACTCGGCCGCGTAGATGTCCATCCCTTTTTGGACGTCGACGACCAAGAGCACCGCATCACGGGGAAGGGGCGGGGTCATGTGCTAGCCTCGGGCTCGGGGCTGGACGGTCCGACGGCCGCACGGCCGGACGGTCCCAGATCACCGGTTTCAGTCGGCCGTCTGGCCGTCAGGCCGTCCGACCGTCGCTGTTTAAGCGAGAACTGAATCCACACAACAGCTACCAGAATCATCCCCATCGCAATGAAAGTCCGGGGACCGACCGGTTCGTGCAGCAGCAGCCAGCCGAGCAGCACCGCGATGACGGGGTTCACGTAGGCATAGGTCCCGACGATCGTCGCCGAGGCGTGGCGCAGCGCGTACGAATACGCGCTGTAGCCGAGAATCGAGCCAAAGATCACGAGGTACGCGATGGCGCCGATGCCGCGCGGGCTCAGTTGCCACGCCGCCCATTCGCCGAGGACCGTGCCGATGAGCGCGACGGCGGCGCCCCCGACGATCATTTGGATCGCCGCACCCATGTAGGGGCTGGCCTCGGTCGGATGACGCTTCGCGTACACGGTGCCGAGCGACCATGAGGCGCTGGCCATCGTGAGGGCGATCGGTCCGCGCTTATCCGCCGCGAGAATCTCGGCGGGCGTGGCGCCGACCAGCAGGAGCGTTCCCAGGAAGCCGAGCAGCAGCCCGGCGACCACGCGCCAATTCAGGTCGCTCGAGCCGCCCGGAATGATCGCGTCGAACAGCGCGGTCCACATCGCGACCGTGACGACGAAGATGCTGGCGATGCCGGAGCCGATGTATTGCTCCGACCACACGACGAACGCGTTGCCGCCGGCGAGGAGCAACAGGCCCACGATGGCGAGCGTCCGCCAGTCACTGCGCTTGGGGAGCGGATCGCCGAGCGCGCGCGCGATGATGAGCAGCAGCACGCCCGCGACCGCAAAGCGAAGACCGGCGAACAGGAACGGCGGTAGCTCGGTGACGCCGATTTTGATCGCGAGATAGGTCGAGCCCCAGAAGACGCAGACGACCAGATAGGCAATGAGCGCTTTGCCTTTGAGCGCCGCCCCCATCAGTCGGGCTCCGTGGGAATGAAGCCCGGCTTTTCGAACAGGGTGGACAGCACGATCGTCGTGCGGGTGTTCATCTGCGAGTTCGGCCCGCGCAGATCACGCAGGATTTCCTGCACGCCTTCGAGATCGGGCGCCACCACCTTGAGGATGTAGCAGTCGTCGCCGGCAATGTGGTGGCACTCGAGCACGCCGGGATGTTTTTCCATCTCGCGCATCCGTGGCTCGTCGCCGACGTAGTCGCTCGAACCGTATCGGACCGCCACGAACGCCGTCACCGGCAGGCCGACTTTGGCGCGGTCGAGCTGCACGCGATAGCCGCGGATGTATCCTGCCTCTTCGAGTCGCTTGACGCGCTCCATGATGGCGGGCCGCGAGAGGCCGACTTCATCGGCGACCGCCTGGTAGCTCGCGCGGCCATCCTGACCGAGAATGCGCAGAATCCGTCGGTCGGTGGCGTCGAGCTCGGTCTTTGCGGGCATTTGGGAGGCTCTTGAGTTTTTTTGAGAACGCTTCGTAAGTCTAATAGGTTTCTCCCCTACGGAATATCCGTTTTAGACCTTCAAACTGTCCTTTGATTAGGACAAGGGCGGGCGTACTATTCCAGCGATGCAGTCCCTCCGCGCCCTCGTTCGCGAGTTTCCCTCGGTCCTGCTTGGCTATTCGGGGGGAGTCGATTCAGCGCTCCTCGCTGTGGTGCTGCGCCAGGAACTGGGGAGCGATCGGATGCTGGCCGCCATCGGTCGCAGCGCCTCGTACCCGGACGCACAGTGGCAGGTGGCTCGCGATGTCGCTGCCCGGTTCGATATCCCGCTCGTCGAAATCCAGACGCATGAGCTCGAGGACGAGAATTATCTCGCCAACCCCACGAACCGCTGCTTCTACTGCAAGACAGAACTCTGGCACCAGCTCGTGCCGCTCGCGCGCGAGCGTGGGCTCGCGGTCGTGTGCGACGGGACGAACGCCGACGATCTGCGGGAACACCGGCCGGGCAAGGCAGCCGGCATCGCGGCCGGTGTGCGATCGCCGCTGGCGGAAGCGGGACTCACGAAAGCGGAGATCCGCGCCACTTCGCGCGAGCTCGGGCTGCCGACGTGGGATGCCCCAGCGGCGCCTTGCCTGTCGAGTCGCGTCCAGTACGGACTCTCCATTACGCCGTCGCGGTTGAAACAGGTGGAACAAGGCGAGGCGTATCTCCGTCGGTTGGGCATCGGTGGAGATCTGCGGGTTCGCCATCTTGGCGTTGCCGCGCGCATTGAAGTCGAGCCGACCTGGATTCCGTGGCTCGAAGCGCGGCGCGAAGAAGTCAGCACCCATCTCTCGGGTTTGGGATTCGCGCACGTCGAAATCGACCCGCGCGGCTATCGACGGGGGAGCCTGTTAGAGCGTTCGTCGCCCTGAATTTTCCCGACGGAGTGCGGCAAAAGCTTTGGGACGCGCTCGCGCCGCTGCGCGACGCCCGAGAGAAGTTGCCGGTCAAATGGGTGCGTCCCGAGAAAATTCACCTGAGTCTCAAGTTTCTGGGCGACGTGGAGGAAGCGCGGGAGCCCGAGCTGCGTGAGGCATTGCGGCGCGCGGCGGGAGCGCGCGGCGAGCAACGCCCGCTGACGCTGCAGATCGCTGGTTTCGGCGTGTTTCCGGACTATCACCGTCCCCACGTCGTGTGGGCGGGCGTGACGCCCGATCCCGGACTCGAGCTGCTGCAACATGCTGTCGAGCAGGCGTTCGCTCCACTCGCCTTTCCAACGGAGGCGCGGGCGTTTCGGCCGCACGTAACGCTGGGCCGTGCTGCGCGCGATGCGCGGCCACGCGATTTCACAGGACTCGAAGCGATTCTCGCGGGAACGGACTTCGACGAAACCGTCACCGTCGCCGAGGTGGACTTGATGCAGAGCACGCTCCAACCCAATGGCCCGGTGTATCAGGTGAGATATCATGAACGGCTGTCTTAAGGGCGCCTTCAAGCTCGGCTGCGCCGTCCTCGTGATCGGCGCGCTGGCTCTGGTGTGGTGGTTTCGCGCACCGATCATGTCCACCTTCGCGCACTGGTTCGGGCGCTCGACGGCGTTGCCGCCGGTGGCCGACACCGCTGTGGGTGCGCCGACGCCGAAGGCAACAGCGTCCGGCCAGGCCAAGGTCGGGAACCTTCGAACGAGCACTGGTCCCGACTCGGTCGTGCTCACGCCCAACGAGGTCGCGTCACTGATCGGTGCGGGAATCGATTGGAACGTGCGCAAGACGTACGACTCGTTGCGGGTCGAGCTCCAGGAAGGAAAGCTGATTCTGCACGCGCGCCTCGAGACCCGCGCGCTGCCGCCCGGATCACTGGGACCGTTTGCCGGAATGTTCGGCGATCGGGAGCCGTTGCGGATGGCCGGGACCTTGTCCGTCGCCAGGCCCGGGACGGCCCTCTACGACATCACCGAAATCAGCCTTCGCGGCATCGAGATTCCAGGTCCGTTCGTGAAGCAGATCACGAAGCAAATGGCGGGAGCGTCGGCGAATGGCGCGGTACCGCTGAAGGTGGATCCCGCCGTGTCCGACGTGAAGGTGCATCCGACGGGCGTCGTGCTCTACAAGCGACGGGGCAGTGCCACCCCATGAGCCCCCGCCGCGTGATGATCGTGGACGACGAGAAGGGCATTCGTGAGGCGCTGAAGCAGGTCCTCGAATACGAAGAAATCGAAGTGCAGGCGTGTGCCTCCGGACACGAAGCCATCCGCGTGTATCCCGACTTCAAGCCCCACCTCGTCTTCCTGGACGTAAAGATGGAAGGGATGGACGGGCTGGAAACGCTGAAGCGCGTCCGGGAGCTGGATCCGCAGGCACAGGTCGTGATGATCTCGGGCCACGGCACGATCCAGACGGCGGTCGAAGCCACGCAGCTCGGCGCCTACGATTTCCTCGAGAAGCCGCTCGATACCGATCGCATCCTCCTCACGCTCCGCAACGCGCTACAGCACGTCGTGCTCGTTTCCGAAAACGTGCGGCTCAAGCAGGAAGTCCGCGCGCAGTACGAGATCGTCGGCTCCAGCAAGGCGATTCGCGCGGTGATCGGCCTGATCGAGAAGGTCGCGCCCACGCCGGCGCGCGTCTTGATCACCGGCGATAACGGCACCGGCAAGGAGCTCGTCGCGCGCGCGATTCACGCGCTCAGCCCGCGCGCCGCCGGTCCGTTCGTCGCGGTCAACTGTGCCGCGATTCCGACGGAGCTGATCGAAAGCGAGCTGTTCGGCCACATGAAGGGGAGCTTCACCGGCGCGTTCGCCGATCGCGCCGGCAAGTTCGAGCTGGCGGACGGCGGCACGCTGTTTCTCGACGAAATCGGCGATATGAGCCTGTCGGCGCAGGCGAAGGTGCTGCGCGCCCTGCAGGAAGGCGTGATCTCCCGCGTCGGATCCGGCAAGGCGCTGCCCGTGGATGTGCGCGTCATCGCGGCCACGAACAAGAATCTCGGCGCGGAAATCGAGGAGGGCCGGTTTCGCGAGGACTTGCTCTACCGGCTCAACGTCGTGCCGATCCATGTGCCGCCACTCCGCGAGCGACGGGGTGACATTGCGCAGCTGATCACGCATTTCTCCGACGAGCTGATGCAGCGCGGCGGGCTTCCCGCCAAAGGGTTCGATGACGCCGCGGTCGAGCGGCTGACGGCGCACGACTGGCCCGGCAACATTCGGGAGCTCAAGAACGCGGTCGAGCGGCTACTGATACTTGCGAGCGGCGCGAACGTGAGCCAGAACGATGTGGAGCGACTCGTGGGGAAGGGGGACGCGGGAAGGGGCAAGGGGTCGAGCCTCGGCGCCGGTGGCGGCGACGCCGCGTGGCTGCGGGTCGCGACGTTCGAGGAGTTCAAGCAGGCGGCGGAGCGGGCGTTCCTGCTCGGTAAACTTCAGGAGCACGACTGGAACGTGTCGGAGACCGCCCGCACGCTGCAGATGCCGCGCAGTAACCTGTACAAGAAGATCGAGCGGTACGGATTGGCGCGTGGTGGCGAAGGAGCAGTCTCATGAAAGAGAAGGACGCAAAAGAGCGCGATTGGGATCGCGAGATGCGCGAGGTGGACAAGCTGCTCGCGAAGTTGCCGGAGGCCGAGCCCACGCTCGGCCACGGCGTGCCCACGGTGCCGGTCTCGCCTCGCCCGTCGGCCGGCGTAGCGGCTTCCGGAGGATTCCAGCCTGGCCCGGCACGGGGACGCGCCTGGCTTACCACGTGGCTGCGCGTGAGTCTCGGTTTGGGGCTGGGCATTGGCATGCTTGTGTGGCCGTACACCCACGCCTGCGGATTGAAGCTGGTGTTCTATCTTATTGGCGCCACGACGGTGACGATCGCCGGGGTCTGGAGCGCGCTGACGTCGTGGAAACGGCGGCTTGGCATTGCGCACACGCTGTCGATCATCCTGATCGTCTGGGGTCTCGGATTGGCCGGCCGCCAACTCTTGCCGCGCCTGTACGGAAAGACTCCAGTTCCATTCTTCTGCCCCGAACCGTGAAAGCCATGGCTCCTTCCGAATTCAAGAACTTCATCGCCGGCGATTGGGTCAGTCCCTCGACGGGCGAGTACTTCGAGAATCGCAACCCCGCCGACTGGAATGACGTGATCGGCCGGTTCCCGCGGTCGGGCCCCGACGACTTGAAGCGCGCGATCGCGTCGGCCAAGCGCGGCTTCGCCCAGTGGTCCAAGACGCCGGCGCCGATTCGCGGGCAAGTGTTGCAACGCGCCGGCCAGCTCCTCGTCGAGCGCAAGGATGCCATCGCCCGCGCGATGACGCGCGAAATGGGCAAAGTGGTCGCCGAGACCGGCGGCGACGTCCAGGAGGGGATCGACACGGCGTTCTATGCGGCGACGGAGGGCCGCCGGCTGTTCGGGCGGGTCGTCCCGTCCGAGCTGCGCAGCAAGTGGGCGATGAGCTATCGCCGTCCGATCGGGATCGCGGGACTCATCACCCCGTTCAATTTCCCGCTCGCGATCCCCACGTGGAAAATGTTTCCCGCCCTGCTGTGCGGGAACGCGGTGATCTTCAAACCGGCGGAGGACGTGCCACACACGGCGCACCTGCTCGTCGAGGTGTTGCTCGAGGCGGGCCTGCCGCCGGAGGTCGTGCAGCTGGTACACGGCCAGGGCTCGGTGGTGGGTCGCGCGCTCGTCGAGCACGCCGACGTGCCGGTCATCTCGTTCACCGGTTCGACGGAAACCGGCTCCGCGATCGGCGCGACGTGCGGCAAGATGCACAAGCGGTTGTCGCTCGAAATGGGCGGGAAGAACGCGATGATCGTGATGGACGATGCCGATCTGGATCTGGCGCTCGACGGAGTGCTGTGGGGCGCATTCGGCACGACGGGGCAGCGCTGTACGGCGACCAGCCGGCTCATCCTGCACGACAAGGTCCACGACCGGTTCGTGCAAATGCTGACCGACCGCGCCGCGAAGCTGCGGCTTGGCCCCGGTCTCGACAACAAGACGGACGTCGGCCCCTTGATCCACGAAGAGGCGCGGCAGAAGGTCGCAGAGTACGTCGACATCGCCAAGCAGGAAGGTGCAAGCGTGGCGCTCGGCGGACGGATTCCGCAGGGGGACAAGCGGCTCGAGTGCGGCTGGTTCTATGAGCCGACGGTGCTCACCGGCGTGAAGCCGGGGATGCGCGTCGAGCAGGAAGAGATTTTTGGCCCCGTCCTCGCCGTCCTGAAGGCGAAGGACCTGACCGAAGCGATCCGCATCAACAACGGGGTGAAGTACGGGCTGTCCAGCTCGCTCTACACGCGCGACATCAACGGCGCGTTCCAGGCCATGACCGATCTGGACACGGGCATCACCTACGTCAACGCGCCCACGATCGGCGCGGAGGCACACCTCCCCTTTGGCGGCGTAAAGCAGACCGGCAACGGACACCGCGAGGGGGGGTGGGAAGTCTACGACTTCTACTCCGAGACGAAGACGATTTACGTCGACTACTCGGGCACACTGCAACGGGCGCAAATCGACACGGAGTTCAGCCCTTGACGGCGGCAGTACCGGAGGAGTAGACTAGGCTTACAACTGAAGACTCGTGGTCATTTGCCGCGTATTGCCGCCACGTTAAACAAGGTGCTAAAAAGCGAACTCGCCCGCGGCTTTATTAGTCCGGGCGACGGTCGTTTTAGGAATCGCTTTCTCGCGGCGCTTACGCCGGAGGTGCGATGACCGCCCGCAAAGTCACAGTCGCCACGTTGTCCGCGTTGAAAGCCCGGAGCGAAAAGGCGGTGTTTGTCACCGCGTACGATTATCCCACCGCGACATTCGCCGATCGCGCGGGTGTCGACATGATTCTGGTGGGCGATTCCGCGGCGATGACGATGCTGGGCCTGCCGAGCACGCTGCAGATCGGACTCGACGAAATGCTCGTATTCATCCGTGCGGTCACGCGCGCGGCGCAGCACGCGTTTGTGATCGGCGACCTGCCGTTCCTGTCCTATCAGCCATCCGACGAAACCGCGATCCGGAGCGCGGGGGCATTCATCGCTGCGGGATGTGACGCGGTGAAATGCGAAGGCGGCGCACGCGTCGCGCCGCGCGTGCGGGCGATGGTCGATGCCGGCATTGCCGTGATGGGTCACCTGGGCCTCACGCCCCAGAACCTCGGCCAGCTCGGTGGTTACCGCGTTCAGGGGAAATCGTTAGCCGCGGCGGAGCAGCTGCTTCGTGACGCAGAATCGCTGGAGCGCGCCGGCGTGTTTGCGATTTTGCTCGAGGCCGTCCCCGCGGAGACGGCGGCGTTCGTGCGCGAGCGCGTTGGGGATGGCGTGCTCGTCTACGGGATCGGCGCCGGCCCCCACGTGGACGGGCAGCTCGTCATTTCGCACGACATGCTCGGCAACTTCGTCGGCGAGATCGCGCCCCGGTTCGTGAAGCGCTATGCCGAGGTCGGCGGCGTGGTCGAAGGTGCCTTCCGCGACTACGCCCGGGACGTACGTGCCGGCGTGTTCCCGGGTCCCGAGCATTGCTATCAGATCGATCCCGCCGACGAGGCGCTGATACGCGCGGCCCGCACGACCCGCACAGTCCGACCGGCGTCGCGAGCGACGCCGGTGGTGGAGGTCCGGCCGTGACGACCAGTGTCGCCGCGCCGCTGGGGCTCCGACCACGGCCGCAGGTGTGCCGCGCCTGCGGAGCGCTACACGCGCCCGCGCCGATCGCAGTGTGCGAGCAGTGCCTCGGCCCGCTCGATCCTGTTTTCGATGCCGCCCGCGTGACTCCCACCCGGGACGCGATTGCCGCGCGCCCCTGGTCACTGTGGCGCTACCGCGAGTGGCTGCCCTTTGACGGTGAGCCGGTGCTCTCGCTCGACACGGGTGGGACGCCGCTCGTGGAAGCGCCGCGACTCGCCCCGCTGCTCGGCGTAGCGCGCGTCTGGGTCAAGAACGACGCGGTCTCACATCCGTCGTTGTCGTTCAAGGATCGCGTGGTCGCGACGGCGATCAATGCGGCCGCCGCGTTCGGGCTCGACACGATCGGCTGCGCCTCCACCGGCAATCTGGCAAACGCCGTCGCGGCGCAGGCCGCCCGCGCCGGTCTCAAGGCGTGGATCTTCATCCCCGAAGACCTCGAGGCGGCCAAGATCGTCGGGACCGCGGTGTACGGCGCGCGGCTGGTCCGCGTGCGCGGTCACTACGACGACGTGAATCGTCTCTGCGCGCAGGTGGCCGATCTGTTCGGCTGGGGCATCGTCAACGTCAACCTGCGCGGCTATTACGGCGAGGGCTCAAAGACGATGGCGTTCGAGATTGCGGAGCAGCTGGGGTGGCGGCTGCCGACCGCGGTCGTCGCGCCGATGGCCGGCGGTTCGCTCGTTACGAAGCTGCGCAAGGGGTTCCGGGAGTTCGCCGCGGCGGGACTGGTGAGCGGGGGCGCCCCCCGCATGTTCGGCGCCCAGGCGTCGGGTTGCGCGCCGATCGTTCGGCTTGTGCGCGAGGACGCAGACGCGGTCGAGCCCGTCGTGCCGCACACCATCGCCCGGTCGATCGCGATCGGGAATCCCGCCGACGGGCTATTCGCCAAGCGTGCCATTCTCGAGCGGTTATCGCGCCACGCGTTGCGGAAGTGCGCGCTTTGGTAAAGGGGGAAGGCCTCGCATGACCGCACGCGTGCGCGTGCCGGCGAGCTCGAGCAATCTGGGCGCGGGATTCGACTGCGTCGGCGTGGCGATCGACCGCTGGCTGGCCGCGTCGGTGACGCTAGAGAGATCGGGGGGCTTCTCGATCCGGCGGCGCGGGAAACTGAGCGCCGTCAAAGTCCGGCCCGATCAAGATCTTTTCACTCGGGGGTTCCGCGCCGCATGCGCCGCCGGCGGCGCCGTCACACCCGCCGGCGTGACGATCGATGCCACCTCTGACATTCCGGTCGGTTGTGGTCTCGGCTCGTCGGCGGCGGCAATCGTTGCCGGCGCCATGCTCGCGGATGCCGCGCTGGGATTGGGTCTGTCGCGCGCTCAGGTGCTGGAGGTCGGCACAACGATCGAGGGTCATCCCGACAACATTGCGCCGGCCATCTACGGTGGCGCTGTGTTGAGCGTTCACACGGCCGCGGGATTGGCGACATCGCCGCTGCTCGTCGCGCCCGGTATCGAGCTGCTGATTGCGGTGCCGCCGTTCCCGAACGACACGAAGGCGGCGCGCGCCGCTCTGCCACACACGTTGCCACACACGGATGCGGTAGTCGCTGCCGGTCGCGCAGCTGCGCTGGTGCAGGGCCTCGCCACCGGTGCCGCCGCGCTGCTCGCCGCGGCGCTCGACGACGTGCTGCATGTGCCGTTCCGGCGCGGGCGCATTCCCGGCTACGACGCCGTCGTGGCCGCGGCAAAGCAGGCCGGCGCGTACGGTGCGACGCTGTCCGGCGCCGGATCGGCGATCGTCGCCATCGCGCCGCGCGAGCGGTCGGGTCCCGTCGGGGCCGCGATGATCGCCGCGTGGCGCGAAATCGGCATTGCTGCCGAACTCATCACATGCCCGAGTCCCGTCGCGGGTGCCATGGTGACCGCATCACCACGCACCACGCACCACGTCCCACTCACGAGTCAGCTGTGACGAAGGAGATCCCATGAGCGTGACACTGCAACTGCCGACGGTACTCGCAAAACTCGCCGATGGCCGGCGTTCCCTCGAAGCGGAAGGAGCGACGTTGGGCGATGTCGTCGCCGACGTGGCAGCCCGGTTCCCCGGGCTCGCGCCGCGTCTGCGAGATGACGCCGGCAAGCCCTATCCCTTCGTGACGTTTTACGTGAACGACGACGACGCCAGATTCCAGGGCGGGTTTGCGGCCAGCGTGCGTGACGGCGATGAGATCATCGTCGTCCCGGCCATCGCGGGAGGTTGACCGTGACGACACTCGCCCAGGCCGAGCTGGTCCGCTACAGCCGACACCTCATCCTTCCCGACGTCGGGATACCTGGTCAGGAAAAGTTGAAAGCCGCTCGGGTCCTGCTCATCGGCGCGGGCGGGCTCGGCTCGCCGGCGGCGCTCTATCTCGCCGCGGCCGGGGTCGGCACGCTCGGTCTCGTGGACTTCGACAACGTCGATGTCACGAACCTGCAGCGGCAGATCCTGCACGGCACCAAGGACGTCGGGCGGCCGAAGCTCGTGTCGGCGCGCGAGCGCATCGCCGATGTGAACCCGCACGTGCGGTTGGAGACGTACGAGACGGCGCTCACCTCGAAGAACGCGCTGGACATCCTCAGCGGCTATGACATCGTCGTCGATGGCACGGACAACTTCGCGACGCGCTATCTGGTGAACGATGCGTGCGTCCTGCTTGGCAAACCAAATGTGTACGGCAGCATCTTCCGGTTCGAAGGACAGGCTTCGGTCTTCGCGCTCCCCGACGGACCGTGCTACCGCTGTCTCTTCCCGGAACCGCCCCCGCCCGGACTCGTGCCGAGCTGCGCCGAGGGCGGCGTGCTGGGCGTGCTGCCGGGTCTCGTCGGGACGATTCAGGCGACGGAGACGATCAAGCTGATCGTCGGCGCGGGCGAACCGCTCAAGGGCCGGCTGCTGCTCATCGACACGCTTGGGATGCAGTTCCGGACCGTCAACGTTCGCAAGGATCCGGCATGCCCGGCCTGCGGCACGCGTGAGATCCGCTCTCTGATCGATTACGAACAGTTCTGCGGTGTGCGGACCGCGGAAGCGGAGCCGCGGGCCGTTGGCGGGTTCGTCGAGATCACGCCGCGCGAGCTGCAGAGCCGGCTATCGCGCGGGGAGGAGCTGCAGCTGATCGACGTGCGGGAGCAGTTCGAGTGGGACATCGCCCGCATTCCCGGCGCGCGGCTCGTGCCGCTGGCGACGTTGCCCGAAGTGGCGGAGACGCTTGACCACGGCCGCGAAATCGTGGTCTACTGCAAGGGCGGCAGTCGCAGTCGCGCGGCGGCGACGCATCTCGCCGACGCAGGATTCCCGCGCGTGACGAATTTGACGGGCGGGATCCTGCGGTGGCAGGCGGAGGTCGATCCGACGCTGCCGCGGTATTGAGGCAGCCCGCGCGAATTCGATCCCCGCGGCGATAAAATGGTGACGACGATCACTGGCGGACGGCTAACGTCCGGGCATGACGCACGAGTCGGTCGTCGTCGTACTCGCGACCCAGGGCGCGACGCTCGAACGTGACGCGCTCGACGCGTTGCCGGAGACGACCGTCACATGGTGTCGCGTGGAACGGGAGGGTCGGGTAGCCTGTTTGGCTGCCCGAGTGCGTCACCCGGACCCCGTTTCTGAGTTCCGAGTCAGAGTCCGGCAATGGAGCGCGGCCCGTGGATGGGGCGTAACTGTTGCGCCGTGCGGGCCGGCTTGCTAAGATACGTTACATGCTTGACTTGGGAGCCCCGGTCACCGGACATGGCGCTGAACCGCCACGGCTCCCGTCGCCTCCATCATGGCGACGTTCCGTATTGTCGCGCTGGTTCGACAGCTGGATGCGCTCGCTGGGTATGGCGCTCGTGTTGTTCTTGATCATCCGCACCTTCCTCCTCGAAGCATTTCAAATCCCCTCCGGCAGCATGGAACGCACGCTCCTGGCGGGGGATTTTTTGTTCGTGAATAAAGCCGTCTATGGCGCGCAGATTCCCGGCACCAACGCGCGTCTGCCCGGCTTCAATACGCCCCATCGCGGCGACGTGATCGTGTTCGCGTATCCGAAGGACCCGACGCTGAGCTACGTGAAGCGCGTGATCGGCACGCCGGGCGACATCGTCGAGATGAAGCAGGGGCAGGTATATGTGAACGGCCGCATGCTCGACGAGTCGTACGTGCAGCGCAAGGATCCTCTGCACGACCAGTTCGATCCCGAGTTCAACTGGCAGCGCGAGTATCTGGTGCGGCGCACCGATGAACAGCTCCGCCGCTATCATCCCACGCGTGATACGTGGGGTCCATTGCGTGTCCCCGATGACAAGTATTTCGTGCTGGGGGACAATCGCGACAACTCCCTCGATTCGCGTTATTGGGGCTTTGTCGATGCGAGCGCGGTGAAGGGCCGCCCGCTCGTCGTCTACTTTAGTTACAATCGGGAAACGCGCGATGCGCTTCCCTGGCTGACCGACATTCGGTGGAGCCGGCTCGGTTCGCTGATTCATTAGAGTGGTAGCTTCCCCAAGAGGAGTGGCCACCCCATGCAATTGAATACGGCGAAGCGCGCATCATTTGATGAGGGATCTCTGGATCAGTATCTGCGGGAAATCAGCCAGTATCCGCTGATCACGCGCGAAGAAGAGGTCACCCTCGCGCAGCGGATCAAGCAACAGGATCCGGAGGCGCTCGACAAGCTCGTGCGCTCGAACCTGCGATTCGTCGTGTCGGTCGCCAAGAAATATCAGAATCAGGGCGTCTCTCTGTCCGACCTGATCAACGAGGGCAACCTCGGCCTGATCCGCGCCGCCCACAAGTTCGACGAGACCAAAGGCATCAAGTTCATCTCGTACGCGGTCTGGTGGATCCGCCAGGCGATCCTGCAGGCGCTCGCCGAGCAGTCGCGCATCGTGCGCGTGCCGCTGAACCGCGCCGGTACGCTGCATCGCATCGGCAAACGCTCGGCGTCGCTGCTCCAGGAACTGGGGCGGGAGCCGACGGTGGAAGAGATCGCCGAAGGGATGGACATCTCCGAGGAAGAAGTCGCCAAGACGCTGTCGATCTCGCAGGCGCACCTGTCGCTCGACGCCCCGCTCACGCCCGGCGAAGACAACAAACTGCTCGACTACCTGCCCGACACCACGAATCCGGGTCCCGACAACGAGATCTTCGAGCACGCGCTCACCGAGTCGATCGAATCGGTGCTCGCCACGCTGAAGGAGCGCGAGGCCAGGATCCTCCGGCTGTACTTCGGGCTCGAAGGCCAGGAGCCCATGACGCTCGAGGAAATCGGCTCGCAGCTCGGTATCACGCGCGAGCGGGTCCGGCAATTAAAGGAAAAGGCGCTGGCGAGGCTCCGTCATGTCTCGAGAGCCCGCGCGCTGGAAAGCTTCCTGTCCTAGGGTCGGGGCGGGTAGATTACCCGCCCTATGGCCTCCACCGCGTCGTTTGACGTTTCCACCGGCGCCGACCTCCAAGAGGTCGACAACGCCGTCAATCAGGCTCAGAAAGAGATCATTCAGCGCTACGACTTCAAAGGCTCGAAGGCGTCGATCGCGTTCGACCGCCCGAAGGCGACGCTGACGCTTGTCGCCGACGACGACTTCAAGATGAAAGCACTGTTCGACGTCCTGCAGTCGAAGATGATCAAGCGCGGCGTGCCGGTGAAAAACATGGAGCTCGGCGCGATCACGCCGGCGGCCAACGACACCGTGCGGCGCGAGATCAAACTCACGCAGGGCATCCCGCAGGAAAAAGCCAAGACGATCGTGAAGGCCATCAAGGACAAGAAATTCAAGAAGGCGCAAGCCTCGATTCAGGGCGAAGAAATTCGCGTGCAAGCCCCATCCAAGGACGAGCTGCAAGAGGTCATCGCGTTCCTGCGGGCACAAGACTTCGGCATCGAGCTGAAGTTCGGGAACTATCGCGGATGAAGCTGGGCGTCATCTCCCTCGGCTGCGACAAAGCGACGGTCGACTCCGAGCGGCTCGTGGGCGAGCTGGTCGGGCACGGGGCGATCGTCACGCCCGAGCTGCAAGCGGCCGACGTCATCCTGGTCAACACCTGCGGCTTTATCGACGCCGCGAAACAGGAATCGATCGACGCGATGCTCGAGGCCGCGAAGCTCAAGCAACAGGGCGTCAAGGCGGTCGTGGCGGTGGGGTGCCTGATCCAGCGCTACAAGCAGGAGCTGATGAAGGAGATTCCCGAAGTCGATCTGATGCTCGGGTTCTCGGAGCTCCATCATCTGGTGCCCGAGCTTGCGCAGCGGGGGCTCATCGAGGATCCCGTCGCGTCGCATCCCGGCGTGCGTCAGTTCCTAGGGCGTCAGTCGCACGTGCGCTACCTCAAGATCTCGGAGGGTTGCGATCACACCTGCGCCTTCTGCGCGATTCCGCTGATGCGCGGCAAGCATCGCTCCGAGCCGCTCGCTCGACTGGTGCGCGAGGCGCAACAACTCGAAGCACAAGGCGCGAAAGAGATTAACCTCGTAGCTCAGGACCTCGGTCACTGGGGTCGGGATCTAGGAGTTGGGAGTCCGAAACTGCCCGATCTGCTCGAGGCGCTGCTGCGCGAGACGACTGTCCCATGGTTCCGCTTGCTCTACGTCTACTCGGCAGGGATTAACGAGCGCCTCGTCGAGCTGATGGCGCGCGAGTCGCGCATCGTGCCATACATCGACATGCCGATTCAACACGCGACCGACCGCATGCTCGAGCGGATGCGGCGGCCGGAGCGCCTGCGCACGTTGCGGGAGAAGCTCACCTGGCTGCGCGGCGCCGTCTCTGACCTCGCGATCCGTACGACATGCCTCGTGGGATTCCCGGGCGAGACGGAGGACGATTTCCGGGCGTTGCTCGCCTTCCTCGAGGAAGCGCAGTTCGACCGCATGGGCGCGTTCGCGTACTCGCCGCAGGAAGGCACGCGGGCGATGCAATATGAAGACGACGTCGAAGACGGCGTCAAGCGAGATCGTCTAGAAGAAATCGTCGAGGTACAACGTGCGATTTCTGCCGAGCGATTGGCGCGGTTCGTCGGGCTCGATGTGGACGTCCTCGTGGACCGGCTGGAAGATGAAGAGGGCATCAAGGTCGGGCGCGTCCAGTGGCAGGCCGACGACGTCGATGGCGTCACCTACCTCGAGCGCGGCGACTGGGGGGGGGCCGAGCCCGGGGGCTTCGTGCGGGCGCGGATCACGGCCAGCGAAGACTACGATTTCCAGGCGGCTGCGCTGACGTGACGCGATCGAGCGAGCTTTTCAACCGGGCGCAACGGGTGTTGCCCGGTGGCGTGAACTCACCCGTGCGGGCGTTCCGGGCAGTCGGCGGGACGCCTTTTTTCGTGGCTCACGGTCACGGATCCAGCCTCGCCGACGTCGATGGTGAGGAGTATCTGGATTACGTGTGCTCCTGGGGTGCGCTGATCCTGGGGCACGCGCACCCCGTCGTCCTCGATGCGGTCCGTGCGGCGGCGGGACGGGGATGGACGTACGGCGCTCCGTGCGAGGCCGAAGTCGATCTCGCGGAGGAAGTGCGGCAGCGCATGCCGAGCCTCGAGATGATGCGGTTCGTGAACAGCGGCACCGAAGCGACGATGGCCGCGGTCCGGCTGGCGCGCGCGGCCACGGGCCGCGACATCATCATCAAGTTCGAGGGCTGTTACCACGGTCACGCGGACAGCTTTCTCGTCAAGGCGGGCTCCGGCGTCGCGACGCTGGGGTTGCCCGACAGTCCGGGTGTCCCCGCGGCGCTGGCGAGTCTCACGCTCACGGCGCCCTTCAACGACGCCCGGGCCGTCGCCGATCTGTTCCGCGAGCATGCGGGTCGCATCGCGGCGGTCATCGTCGAGCCGTATGTGGGCAATGTTGGCTTCATCAGCCCCGACTCCGATTTTCATCCGTCGCTGCGAGACCTGTGTGACCAATACGGCGCGTTGTTGATCTTCGATGAAGTGATGACCGGGTTTCGCGTCGCACCGGGAGGTGCCCAGGAGCGTCTTGGGGTGAAACCCGACCTCACAACGCTGGGCAAGATCGTGGGCGGCGGGTTTCCGGTTGGCGTGTACGGGGGCCGCGCTGATCTCATGAAGCGCATCGCGCCGGAAGGGCCGGTCTATCAGGCAGGGACGCTCTCCGGCAATCCCGTCGCGATGGCTGCGGGTCTCGCGACTGTGCGAGAGACGAACGCCCGAGGCTTCTACGAGGAGCTCGAGCAAAAGACCGCACGGCTCACGAATGGACTGCAGCGCGCCGCGCAACGCCACGGCGTGGCAATCTCGCTCGGACACGCGGGATCGATGTGGGGCGCCTACTTCACGGAAGGCCCGGTTCGCAACTACGCGGATGCCAAGCGCACCGACACCGCGCTGTTCGCGCGCTGGCATAAGGCTGCGCTCGCTCGGGGGATTTTCCTGGCGCCGTCCGCGTTCGAAGCGGGCTTCGTCTCGGCGGCGCACACGGACGGAGATATCGACGTCACCATCGAGCAGCTCGATGCGGCGCTGGCCGAAGCGCGCGCTCACTAGCCTCGCGCTGATCGCGACGGCCGCCTGCCCGCGGCCATCCCGGGCTCCGCCGCCCGCGGCGGGCGAGCCGGAGCTGCGCATCGGTCTCGCGGTGGGACTCCCCAATGCGTCGATCGGCGGGGCCGAGAGCGGCGAGCTGTTCGTCAGCGAGGCCGCGAGCGGCACGGCGGTGGGATCGATTCCGGCCGGGGCGCGGTGGGTCGTCTTCCCCGATTCTGCTGATCCCTCGCGGCTCCGGCTGATGAAGCCCGACAGCACACGCACTGAGCCGTTGCGCGGCATCGCGGTCGTGAACGTCACCGAGAACCGGTTCGTGGTGGCGAACGGCCGGCGCTATCGCGGGCGCATCAGCATCACGTCGGGGCGCGGCGGTCTCACCGTGGTGAATCGCGTGAATGTCGAGAGCTACATCGCGGGCGTCGTGCCGCCGGAAATCGGGGCGCGCCGGCCCGACGAGCTGGCGGCCGTCCTCGCCCAGGCCGTCGTCTCCCGCACTTTCGCGATCAAGAACCGGGGCCGCTGGGAGGCGTTTGGGTTCGACGCGTACGCCGACACGCGCGATCAGGTCTACCTCGGCGTCGCGGTGGAAACCGCACAGGCCTGGGACGCCGTGCGAAAAACCGCGGGCCAGGTGCTGACGTACGACGGTGACGTCATCGACGCCTATTTCCATTCGGCCTGTGGATTCAGCACCGCCGGTGTGGACGAGGCGTTTGGAACCGCGCGGACGCGTCCCTACCTGCGACCCGTTTCCGATGACCGGGGCGGGGGCCATTACTACTGTGACATCTCCCCACGATTTCGCTGGTTGGAAGAATGGGACGCCCCCAAGCTGCGCGCTATATTGTCGCGGACGCTGCCGGGGGTGACGCCGCTGTCCGGTGACGGACTCCAGAAGATCACCGACGTCACCGTGAGCCGCACCACGCGCTCGGGCCGGGTTGGCGAGCTGCGGATCGTGTTCGAGCGCGGGGACATTCGGATTCCCGGGCCGGACGTCCGTTCGGTGCTGCGCCCGGAAGAGGATCGCACGCTCTCGAGTACGGCGTTTCAGCTGACGGTGACGAAGACCAACGGTGTGGTCACGCGCGTCGTCGCGGCCGGCGCAGGCTCCGGGCACGCCGTCGGGATGTGTCAGTGGGGAGCGATCGGTCGCGCGCGGGTGGGGCAGGACTATAGCAAGATCCTAACTACCTATTTCCCCGGAACGAAAATTGAGAAGCTCTACTAAGACGGAACGATGGAAAGTTGGAATGATGGAATGTCTGTTCGTGCTTCTACTTTCCGCCATTCCATCATTCCATCTTTCCGCCCAAGGCGTCCTCAACCAGTTCTCCTACGACAATCTCCGGCTGTCCGGTATCCAGCTCGACGCCGGGCTGCTCGGCGCGTCGGACCTCATCGGCACGACCGTCGGCGGCCTCCGCATCGATTATGGCCGGATCGCCCCGAAGGTGCGCCTCCTGCTGGGGCTATCGTACTTCCACTCGCGATTCGACCAGCAAGCGCTGCAGCGATTCGAGCGGCGGCTCGACAGCATCGTGAATCCGGGCACCCCCGATAACATCAATCTCGGCCGGATCTCGCTCGGCGACGTGGTCGGCGATGTCGATTTCCAGTTCGTCTTCCCTCAGGGCCACGGCATCACCGCGTATCTCGGCACCGGCGTGAGCATTCACGTGCGCAATGGGAGCGGCCCGGCCATCAACGGTACGTTCATGGAGGATGCGCTCGACGTCATCACGGCGGGCTTGAACGGCACGATGGGGTTCGAGTTCAATCTTTCTCACGCCTGGCGTTTCACCGTGGATGGACGTGGCGTGCTCTCGAGCGGGCTGCGAAGCGTCAGCCTCCGGACCGGCATCATGTATCGGCTGCACGGGGGCAGGGAGCAGGGAACCGGGAGCGGGACCAGGAAGTGAACGACCCGATTCGCGTCGGGGTGCTTGGGGCGGGCGCCATCGCGCAGGTCGCGCATTTGCCCGTGCTCAGGCGGCTCCCCGGCGTCGAGGTCGTCGCGATCTGCGACAATGACGTCGGCAAGGCGCAAGCGCTCGCCAGTCGTTTCGAGGTGAAGGACACGTACGACGACATCGAAGAGGTACTCCGCTACGCAAGCGTGGATGTCGTCGTCATCTGCACGCCCAACCATCTGCACGAGATCCACGTCACCTCGGCCCTGGCGGCCGGCGTGCACGTGCTGTGCGAACGCCCGCTCGCGCTCACACTCGCGGGCGTCGAGCGTGTCCTCGCGGCGAGCGACAAGTACGGCAAGCGGGTGATGGTCGGCATGAATCACCGGTTCCGCTCCGATGTGCAGGCGGTGCGCGGCTTTCTCGCAGGGGGCGATCTCGGCGCCCTGCAGGCGGTGCGCGGTGGCTGGTACACGTTTCAGCCGAGCCGGCAGCTGCTGGGGTGGCGGCTGCGGCGCGAGCAGGCGGGCGGCGGCGCGGTGCTCGATCTGGGCCTGCCGCTCGTCGACCTCGGGATGTGGCTCGCGGGCTGGCCGACGCCCAAGCGCATCTCGGCGCATTTGACCAGATCGAGTAAAGATGCGGTTGAAGACATGGGCTCGGCGCTGATTGTCTGCGAGAACGGCGTGTCGATCACGATGGACGTCAGCTGGCGCCACCTCGGCGAAGGCGAGCGCTTCTGGTTCGACATCGTCGGGGCGAAGGGCTCGGCGATGATCCAGCCGCTGCGCATCTTCAAGGAGCAGCACGGCGCGGCGGTCGATGTCACGCCGACCGGCGCGACGGGTCGGGAAACGCAGTTCATCCAGTCTTACCGGGCGGAATGGATGTACTTCCTCGCGGTGATCAAGGGTGACGTGAACGCGCCGCCGCCGCGCGATCAGCTCGCGTTGCAGCGCGTGCTCGACGCCATCTACCGCTCCGCTGAGGAAGGCCGCGACGTATTGTTGTGAGCCGGCGCCGGTTGATCGTACTCGTCGTGTTGGGAGCCCTCGCGCTCACTGCCAGTTATCCGCCGTTTCCTCTCCCGATTCTCAGCTTCTTCGCCATCACCCCCGTCGTGCTTCTGATCCGGCAGGGCGTGCTCGTTGCCGATCCCCGCGCCGCGTTCCGCTGGGGCTGGTGGTACGGACTGGTCACCAACGCCTTGGTGCTCTACTGGATGGTGGTCGCGCTCTGGCACTTCACGCCGTTCTCGGCGCTCGGCTATCTCGCGACGATCGCGATCATCGGCCTGCTCACCGCCGCGATGTTCTGGTTCGTCGTTCGGATCCGGCTGGCGTCACCGGCCGTGCCACTCTGGGTCGCGCTGCCCGTCGCCTGGACGGCGCTCGAGTGGCTCATTGGCCATCTGGGTGACATTCGCTTCCCGTGGCTCGGCCTCGGCACGTCGCTCGCGGATGCGCCGATCCTGGTGCAGTGGGCGGATATCGCGGGCGCGCGCGGGGTGACGCTATGGCTGGCGTGGTGCAATGTGATGATTGTGGAAGCGGCAATCGACGTGCGCCGTGCGCCGTACGCCGTGCGCCGTTTCGGCGCCGTGCTTGCCACGGTCTTGCTCGCGCTCGGCTACGGAGCGTGGCGGATGAAGACGCTGCCGCTCCGGGATGTGGGCGTCATCGGGATGGTGCAACCCAACGAAGCGTTCAGCGAGAAGTGGGATCCCGCGCACGCCGACACTGCCATGAACACGTTGTTTTCGCTCTCGCGCGCCCTGCTGGCTCGACCGCCCCGGCCCCAGCTCCTGGTCTGGCCGGAAGCGGCGATCCCAGGATACTTCCTCGACCATCCGCAATGGGATGCCGCAATCTCGACGTTTGTACACGAGAATCGCATTCCGCTGTTGACCGGCGGGCTCAACGCAGAACCGGAAGATGGGGGAGCAATCGGACGGCCCCGTGCGTATCGAATTTTCAACGCGGCGTTTTACTACGATACGACGGGCGACCGGACGCGCTACCCGATCTACGCCAAGCATTATCTCGTGCCGGTGACGGAGCGGGTGCCGTTCGTTCCGGTGAGCCTATTCCGGGCGATCCCGGGCCTGTCGCGGTGGTCCGGAGGCTTTCGTCCCGGAACCACATCACCGGTCTACGAGTCTCCCGTCGGAAAGTTCGGCGTCGTGATCTGCTACGAGTCCGCGTTCGAGGATGCGACGCGCATCTATCGGGCGCATGGAGCGGATTTCTTCATCAACGTGACGAACGACGCCTGGTTCGGAAACACCAGCGCACCGGCGCAGCATGCGTCGCACCTGGTGTTACGAACGATCGAAACCCGCATGGGCGTTGCGCGTGCCGCGAACTCCGGCATTACGGAGTTCGTCGATCCCCTCGGCCGGGCATACGCGGCGACCAAACTCAACGAAGCCACGGCCATCGTCGGCAGGCTGCAGACGAGTGATGTGATCCCGCTCTACGTCCGCCTTGGCGATTGGGTCGGGACGCTCGTCGTCGTGCTCACGCTCCTCGGCGCAGGACAGCTTGTCCAGCGACGCTTGCGTCCATGACGCGCGTCGGCGTCGATGTCGGCGGGACGTTCACCGATCTCGTCGCATTCAGGCCCGACGGCACGCTCGAGATTCGGAAGGTCGCCAGTACCCCCACGGATCCCAGCATGGGTCTGTTCCGAGCGCTCGAGGCTTTGGGTCCCCCATCCCCCGTCCCCATAGACGTTCTCGTCCACGGCTCGACTGTCGCCACCAACGCCCTGCTCGAGCGACGCGGTGCACGCGTCGTGCTGGTCACGACCGCCGGTTTCGAGGACCTCCTGTGGCTGCGCCGCCAAGATCGAGCCGCGCTGTACGATCTCGCGAAAGCCCACCCCGAGCCGCTCGTGGCTCGGCGGGACACGATCGGCGTCCATGAGCGAATGGGTCCGGACGGTGCGATCGAGACGCTCAATGAAAGCGAAGTGTCGCGCGTCACGGATCTGGTTCGCACGCTCGCGGCCGAGTCCGTCGCCATCGCGTTGTTGTTTGCGTTTCGCCATCCGGCGCACGAGCGCCGTCTCGCCGCCGCCCTGCGCGCCGCGCTGCCCACCATTCCCGTCACCGCCAGTCACGACGTCCTGCCGGTGTTTCGCGAATACGAGCGCATCAGCACGACCACGGCCGAGGCGTACCTGCGGCCGAAGGTGGCGGCGTATCTGCGGAAGACCGCGACCTTGACCGCGCAACACGGTGTGCAGTCCCTGCGGATCATGACGTCCAGCGGTGGAACCGTGTCCCCCGAGCAGGCGGCCAACCGCGCGGCGAGTCTGGCGCTGTCCGGTCCGGCAGGCGGCGTCGTCGGCGCACGACTCGTCGGTGCCGCAGTCCAGGCTCACGATCTCCTCACGCTCGACATGGGTGGCACGAGTGCCGACGCCAGTCTCATCAGCGGCGGGGTCGCGCTGACGGAGGGCGCAGAATCGGTGGCGGGGGTGCCGCTCGCGCTCCCTGCGATCCTGATCGAGACCGTGAGCGCCGGCGGCGGAAGTATCGCGGCGGTGGACGAGGGCGGCGCGCTGCGCGTCGGTCCCCGCAGCGCCGGCGCGGAGCCGGGGCCGGCGTGCTATGGGCGGGGTGGCACGGAGCCGACGGTCACCGACGCCTGCCTGGTGCTGGGCTGGCTCGATCCCCAATACCCGCTCGCCGACTCCGTCCGCCTCGACCGAGCGGCCGCGGAGCGCGCGCTGTCCACGTTGCCGTTTTCGCACGACGTCTGCGAGATCGCCGCCGGGATCGTGCAGGTCGCCACGGCGGTGATGGCTCGGGCGCTGAAGCGCGTCAGTGTGGCGCGCGGCATCGATCCGCGCGGGATGGCGCTGCTGCCGTTTGGCGGCGCGGGGCCGCTGTTCGGTTGTGCCTTGGCCGATGCCCTGGGGATGTCGCGCGTCATCGTGCCCCCGCATCCCGGCGTGTTGAGCGCGCTCGGCCTCGCCGCCGCGCCGGAGCGCGTGGACGTCCTGGCTTCGCTGCACCGCCCATTGGCCGATCTCGCGGGCAGCGACCTGGCGCATGCGTTCGAACCGCTCGTCGCGGCGGCCGGAGCGGCGCTTCCTGACGCTGAGCTCACGCGCTTCGCGGATTGCCGGTTTCGCGGGCAGGGGTACGAAGTCACGGTGCCGGCGCCGCGCGACGATGCCGCGACGCTCGCGACGGCCTTCCGCGCCGCCCACCGGGCGCGGCACGGTCATGGGGATTCGGACCAGCCCATCGAGCTCGTCAATGTGCGGGTCGTGGCCGAGCGCGCGGTTGGCGCGGCACCCGTCGGCCGGCGCGCCGGCATCGGCATGCCGAGCGCGGGACGCCGCATGGTTGTGACGCGCGACGGCAAGCGGGTCCGCGCCGACGTGTGGCCGCTGGGAGAAATGCCCGCAGGCCGTCTGCTCAACGCCCCCGCGGTTCTCGCTGGGCCCGATGCGACGGGCTTCATCGAGCCGGGCTGGCGCGGCACCGTGCACGCATCGGGCGCGGTGATCGTGGAGCGGGCGTGAGGCTCGACGCCGTCGGTCTCGAGGTGATGGCGCACGCGTTCGCCGGGGTCGCGGAGGAGATGGGACTCGTGCTCGTGCACAGCGCGCTGTCGCCGAACATCCGCGAGCGGCGCGACGCCTCGGCCGCCCTGTTCGATGCCGATGGCGAGATGATTGCGCAGGCGGCCCACATTCCGGTGCATCTGGGGGCATTGGCCGATGCCGTCGCAGCGGTGCGCACCCTCGAGCCCACTCCCGGCGAGCTGTTCCTGCTCAACGATCCCTACGCCGGCGGCAGCCATCTTCCTGATCTCACGCTCATCGGCGCGATCGACATCGACGGACACGTCGGAGGCTACAGCGTCGTCCGGGCCCACCATTCCGACATCGGCGGGATGACGGCGGGCAGCATGCCGGCAGGCGCGCGCGAGCTCTATCAGGAAGGCCTCGTCATTCCGCCCACCCGTCTCACGCCGGATCTCGAGCGTCTGGTCCTGGCCAATGTGCGCACGCCGGCGATGCGGCGCGGCGATCTCGCGGCGCAGCGCGCGGCGGTGGAGCGCGGCGCGACCGGCATGCGGTCGTTGGCCAGACGGCACGGGTGGACTGCGTTGCGCGATGCGGCGCGTGAGCTGCTCGACTACGCCGAACGCCGGACGAGGTCGGCCCTCAGCCGTCTGCCAACAGGAAGCATGACCGCAACGGATTATCTGGAAGGCGATGGCGTCGTCGATGACGATCTCGAGATTCACGTGAGCATCGCCATCGAGGACGGAGTCTTTCACGCCGATTTCACGGGGACTCGGGGACCGGCGCCGGGCAACGTGAACTGTCCGATTGCCGTGACGCGCTCCGCGGTGTTGTTCGTGGTCCGCACGCTCTTGCCCGACGATGTGCCGATGAATGGCGGCGTACCGCGCGCGATCCAGGTGACGGCTCCGCCGGGATGTCTCGTCAATGCGCGGCCACCCAGCGCGGTCGCGGCCGGAAATGTCGAGACGTCGCAGCGCATCGCCGACACGGTGTTTCGCGCGCTCGCGGCCGGTGGCTGTGTCGTGCCGGCGCAGGGCCAGGGTACGATGAACAACGTGACTTTCGGAGGGATCGGGAGTCGGGAGTCAGGAGCCTGGACCTACTACGAAACGATTGGTGGCGGGCAGGGTGCGAGTCGCGGTGCCAATGGTCCGTCGGGCGTCCATGTCGGTATGTCGAACACGCTGAACACGCCGATCGAGGTACTGGAGATGGAGCACCCCCTGCGCGTGCGCACCTACGCGCTGTGCATTGGCAGCGGCGGCCCGGGGCAGTGGCGGGGGGGCGACGGCGTCGTCCGCGAATTCGAGGCGCTCGCCCCGATGGAGACGACACTGCTCACCGAACGCCGGCGGCACGGGCCTGCCGGTGGAGCGGGCGGACAGGATGGCAAGGCGGGAGCGAATCTGCTCAACGGTCAGCGACTGGCGTCGAAGATCACCGTGCGGTTGGCCGCGGGGGACGTCCTCCGCATTGAAACCCCGGGCGGTGGTGGCTGGGGGAAAGGGCACAGCACATGACGTGGACACTGGTCTCGTTGCTCGGCCTCCTCGCGGGGGTCATCTCGGGATTGTTCGGCGTGGGCGGCGCGGTCGTCATCATTCCGGGCCTCGTGCTGATCGCCAAGCTGCCGCAACACACCGCGCATGGGACGTCGCTGGCGGCCCTGCTCCTGCCGGTCGGCCTGCTCGGCGTACTCGAGTACTCCAAGCGCCAGCAGGTGAACTGGGGTTATGCGGCGGTCGTCGCGGTCGGACTGCTCATCGGCGCGTATTTCGGAGCACGGCTCGCGGGATCGATTTCGGACGTGACGCTGCGGAAGGCGTTCGGCGGGTTTCTGCTACTGATTTCGGCAAAGTTGCTCTTGACCTGACCGTTCAGGGTTGGGCTGCGTCCTCGACCTGGCGTTGAAACACCTTGCCTTCGATGAAGAGCCTGAAGAGATCCTGGTCGAGCTGGCCTTCCTTCACCTCGGTGGTGAGGATGTCGAGCGCGCGATCGATCGAGACGGCGCGTTTGTACGGCCGGTCCTGCGCCGTCAGCGCGTCGTAGATGTCGCTGATCGTCATCATCCGCGTCTGAATGGGAATCGCCTCGCCGGTCACGCGCCGCGGGTATCCGCGCCCGTCCATCTTCTCATGATGGCTGTAGGCGATGAGCGGGATCTGCTGCAGCTCCCGGGTCCAGGGAATGCGCTGCAGAAACTGATATGTGTGGGTGACGTGATTCTCGATCTCGTGGCGCTCGGCGTCGTCCAGGCTGCCTTTCCGGATCGTCAGGTAGCGCATTTCATCGGGCGAGAGAAACGGCTCCGTCGCCCCGTCGAACGCCAGATAGTTGCGCTTCGACCACGCCTTGAGCTCGTCGAAGCTGCCGTCCGGGAGAATACTGGGCTCGTTGGCCTGCAGCACGATCTCCAGGAAGCGATCCAGCTCCGCGAGCTCCTGCGTGTGCGCCGCTTCGAGCTCCGCGACGAAGCTGTGATATCCCTTCTTGTCGTTGCTCTCGAGATACTCGGCCCGCTTCCGCCAGAACTCGCGCTCCGCGGTGCGCCGGATGAACGCGTGGCGGTGGCGCACCAGCCCGAGGTCCGACGGGTACAACTTCTTTGCTTTGATGAGGACCTGCTCGCGTACGCCGACCTTGCCGAAGTCGTGGAGCAGGGCTGCGTAACGAATCTCTTTCAGCTGTTCCCGCGTGAACGTGATGTCGCGATAGGGTCCATCGCCGGTGCGGTCCACGATCTCGGCGAGCCCCACCGTCATCCCCGCGACGCGCCCGCTGTGGCCGTAGGTCGTGGGATCGCGCTGCTCGATCGCGTGCACCGCGGCGAGCACGAACCCCTCGAACAGCTTCTCGATGTCTTCGTAGAGCCGGCTGTTCTCGATGGCGACCGCGGCCTGACCAGCCAGCGCCGTCACGAGCTCCACCGTGCGCTTGGAGTACGGCACGACCTGGCGGTCCACGTCGACGGGCGCGGAAAGAATCGCATCGAAGTTGCGCTTGCGGTTGATCAGCTGCAGCACGCCGATGATCTCGTCCTTGTGATCCTTCATCGGAATCACGAGCATCGATTTCGTGCGATAGCCGTAGCGCTCGTCGAACGACCGGTTGATCGTGTACTCGACGTCGGGCGGCAGGAAGTAGGCGTCGTCGATGACGAGCGGGTCGCCGGTCACGGCGCAGTAGCCGGCCAGGCTGCCGCGATCCACCGGGATCGTGTGCTCGACGAACGGCGCTTCGGGCTTGGAATATGTTTGCGCCAGCCGGAACCGCAGTCGCCGGTCGCCGTTCGCGTTCGTCTCGACGAGATACAGGCTGCCCGCATCCGACTGCGTGATGCGGCGCGATTGGGTGAGGATCAGCTCGAGCAGGATCTTGATATCGCGCTCGGTGCCGAGCGCGACCCCGATGCGCGTCAGCTCGCCGATTTCCCGGGCCCGCTGCGCGGCCTCGCCCCGCGCCCGCGCCGTTTCCGCGCGCGCCGCGGCCTCGCGGAAGCCGGCGCGAATCGCGACCAGCAACCGCCGCGGGCTCGTCGGCTGCGTCAGAAACCCGGACAGAAACTCGGTGGGCAGTCCCTCGGGGACGTCCGTCTCGCCGTTGCGTCCCAGCGCCACGATCGCGCCGCCCGCGTCCACGAACGAGCGCATGACGTCCACCGGGAACGCGGAGCGGCTCTCGGCGTCGAGCAGGAAGACCGTGGGCCGGTCGTCGGTCACGGCGAGATCTTTCGCCTGGCGCACGGTCCTGGCCTCCACCTGCGAGGTCTCGAGTGCCGGCGCCACCGCTTCGGGACGCCACATCGGCGGATGGAGGAGGAGGTATCTCACGGCTTGGCGCCCACCCAGCCGTTGAAGGGGTCCGTTAGGACGACTTCGCCTTCTGCAGGCCTTCCTCCGCCTCAGCGTAGCCGGGGAAGATGACCAGCGCGCGATTGAACATTTCGACCGCCTTGTCCTTCTGACCGTGATCGGCATACAGGAGGGCGCGCGAGTAGTATGTCAGCGCCTCGGTCGGCACTTGCCGGCCCATGCGCTGTTCCGACGCTCCGCCTTGTCGCTGCAGCGCCGGCAGGTTCGCGTCCTTCATGAGCCGCGCCGCGATGTTGCGGATGATGTCGAACATGTGATCGCGCTGCATCCGCTCCGATTCGGTCTTCACGACCTCCCCGGTCTCCGTATTGATCAGCCGGACGTCGACGCGGAAGTCGCCGTAAAAGTCCACGAACGTACCCATGACCATGTAGCGGGCGCCGACGAGTTTTCCGATCTTCGAGGCGGTCTGCGGATCGACACGACCCTGCGCGCCGAGATTCTGCTCGTCCACAAGGCGCTGCACTTCCTGGCGCTCGACCACCCGCGCCGCGGGATTCTGTGACAGCTCCGAAATCATCATCCCGGCAATGCCGCGCTCGAGGGCGTCGAAGTCTTCCTTGCCCTGGCCGTAGGAGCCGCCGTTGTTGAACGGAAGAACGGCGATGCCCGGGCGGGTATCCTGGTTGCGCCCTCCCTGCTGCGCTCCGAGGACCACCGGCACCAGGGTCAACACCGTCAGCACTGCACGCGCGCGCATAACTACTCCTTGGGTCACAGGGTCACCTGCATACCTTCCTGGGCGGCTGCGACGTCGAGCGATCCTCCGCGCGCCTTGGCGAACTTGCACGCCGCCGCCACCAAGCCATCCATTGCGTCGTCGCCGTGCTCGGGCTCGTGATGGAACAGGACGAGCTTCTTGGCGCCGGCATCGTGGGCGAGGGTCACCGCTTCTTCATAGGTCGAATGACCCCACCCGCGGTGCTGTTCGAGCTCCTTCGGCGTGTACATGGCGTCGTGAATCAGCAGGTCGACACCCTTCAAGAACGTCACGAAGTCGCGCCGCCAGCTCGCCGGGACTTCGTATTGTCCGCCGCCGCCCAGCTCGTTGTCCGTCACGTATGCCATGCTCGGCCCGCCTGACCGCTTCGCGGGCGTGAGCCGGAATCCCAACGTCGTCCCCGGGTGCCGCAGCTTGATCGTCCGCACGCGGAACTCGCCGATCGAGAACTCGTCCGAGTCCACCTGCTGCACCGTCAGCGACGCCGACAGCGCGTCGAGCGGAACCGGGAACACGGCGGGGTCCATCTGTTGTCGCAGGATCGCTTCCAGCGATGCGGTCCCCTGACGTGAGCCCCAGATGCGCACGGTATTGCCGGGCGCGAAAAACGGCTTGAAGTGCGGCAGTCCCTGAATGTGATCCCAGTGTGCGTGCGACAGCAGAATCTCGACCTTGGCGGCGCCGTTCTGTTTCGCGACCAGATCCAGCCCCAATGCCCGGATTCCGGTGCCGGCGTCGAGGACGACCAGTTGGCCTTCGCTGCCTTCGACGGCGACGCACGGCGTGTTGCCGCCGTAGCGCGACGTTGCGGGCCCGGGAGTTGGAATACTCCCCCGGGTTCCCCAGAAGGTCACCGTGTACGTCGTGAGTGTCGGCACACCGATACTCGGGCTAAGTTACTGGCAATTAGTGACGTAGAACCGTGACGCGAGTCACGACCGGCCCGCCGCCTGCTCGAGCGAGCCGCGGTCCTTGATCACAATGTCCTTGCGACTTACGTCAATCAGTCCCTTATCGACGAGCTCGCGCATGGTGCGCGACACCGTCTCGCGGGACGATCCGATCATCTGGGCGATCGTGTGATGGGTGAGACGGCGCGTGATGCGCTGGCCGTCCGTTTCATCGGCGAGGTCGAGCAACAGCTGGGCGACGCGGCCATGCACGTCGAGCAGCACGAGGCTGCCGACTTTTTCATCGACGCGGCGCAGCCGCCGCGACAGCTCGCGCAGCAGCGCGAGCCCGATGCCGGGGGAATGCTCGAGGATGCCCTGAAAGTCTTCCCGCCGCAGCACGTAGAGCGTCGAGTCTTCCATCGCGATCACGTGCGCCGAGCGGGGCTCGTCGTCGATCAACGCCATCTCGCCGAAGAACTCTCCCTCGCCGAGCACCGAGAGAATGACTTCGCGCCCGTCCTCGCCGATGAGCACGACTTTGACTTGACCCTTCGCGACGACGTACAGCGCGTCGCCGGGATCGTCCTCGAACAGGATGACAGAGTTTTTGGGGTAGGCGCGGTCGCGCGCCACTTCCACCACTCGCTGCAGGTCGGCGGTGGAGAGCTGGCTGAACAGCGGGACCTTTTGCAGCACCTCAGTGGCAGACACGCGAACAGCTTACGGCCTGCGTCTGGCGGTGTCAATCGAAGCAAAGCCCAAGCCTTGCAGCCAAGTTGCTGCGCTGTTTATATTTCCGCACTTCGTTCTGTCCGACAATTCAGGCAAGGATGTGTGCAGTGAAACCCGGGATTCACCCCAAATACCAACGGGCCACCGTCCAATGCGCGTGCGGCAACAGCTTTGTCACGCGCTCGACTACGCCCGTGATTCACGTCGAAGTCTGCGCCAGCTGCCACCCGTTCTTTACGGGTAAGCAGAAGCTGCTCGACACCGCTGGCCGCGTGGAGCGCTTCCGCCAGAAGTACGGAACCAAGGCCGGAGCGAGCTAATCTCGTGGAGACCCGACTCCGCCAGGCGCTCGCGCGGGCGGAGGAGGTCGCCCGGGAGCTGGCCGACCCCGCCACCACGCGGAATCCCGCCAAACTCAAGCAGCTGGGCCGCGAACACGCGCAGCTCGACGAAATCCGGCAGACCCACCAACGTATCGAGCGTCTCGAGGCCGAGCTGGGGCAGGCCCAGGAAGTCCTCGCCGACAAGGACCCCGAGCTCTCCCAGCTCGCCCGCGCCGACGTCGATCGCCTCCGGCCCGAAATCGACCGGCTCGAGGCGGAGCTCGCGGAGCTGCTGACCCCCAGTGATCCGTTCGACGATCGCGATGCCATCGTAGAAATCCGGGCCGGCACCGGAGGAGATGAAGCCGCGCTGTTCGCCGCCGATCTCTTCCGGATGTACACGCGCTTCAGCGAGCGGCGGGGATGGAAGGTGGACATCCTCTCGCTCTCCGAGGGAACGCTCGGCGGACTCAAGGAAGCGGTGTTCGCGGCCCGAGGTCCCAAAGCATACGGGACGCTGCGCTACGAATCTGGCGTGCACCGCGTCCAGCGCGTCCCCGTCACCGAGCAGCAGGGCCGCATCCATACCTCCGCCGCGACCGTCGCCGTCTTGCCGGAAGCGGAAGAGGTGGACGTCAAGATCGAGGACAAGGATATCCGCATCGACGTGTTTCGTTCGGGCGGGCCGGGGGGCCAGAGCGTGAACACCACCGACAGCGCCGTCCGCGTGACGCACCTGCCGACCGGCCTCGAGGTGAAGTGCCAGGATCAAAAGTCCCAGCTGCAAAACAAGATCAAGGCGATGGAGATCCTGCGCTCGCGACTCCTGGACCGCAGGGTCGCCGAGCAGGAGGCGGCCCGGTCGCGCGAGCGGCGCGCGCAGGTGGGCACCGGTGACCGCTCGCAAAAAGTCCGCACGTACAACTTTCCCCAGAACCGCGTAACCGACCATCGCATCCACTTCACGACGCATAGCGTGGATCAGGTGCTGGACGGGAAGCTCGACGATCTGATCGAAGCCGTGAAGCAGGCGCAGGAGAAGGAGCGGGCGGGTGTTTGACCGGTCACGAAGCAGCGGCGGCGGTCGAGAGACACTGCGTCGGTCAAATGGCAAAGGCGGCGGTCAAGAAACGACTGCGGCGGTCTGGGCGGCCGTGTCAGGTATGACCGTTGGTGAGGCCTGGCTGCGGCGGGACGAACCGAAGTCGCCCGAGCTGTTGGCGCGATATGATGGGGCGGTAGCGCAGCTCGAGCGCGGCGTTCCGTTCGCATACGCGGTGGGATCCGCCGGCTTTCGGGCATTGGATCTCAAAATCGATCGGCGCGCGCTCATTCCGCGCCCGGAGACCGAAGGACTCGTCGAGTTGGTACTGGCACGCTGTTCGGGCGGTCTGGTCGCGGACATTGGGACGGGCTCTGGTTGTATCGCGCTCGCGCTCGCGGTCGAAGGACAGTTCGCACGAGTGGTCGCCGTCGAGCGGTCGGCCGACGCCGCGGCGCTCGCGCGTGAGAATGTGAAACGTGTTTCGCCCAAAACGCCGGTCGAGATTCGCGAGGGGGACCTGCTTGCCCCGCTGGCGGATAGAGCGGATCGATATCGCGCCATCGTCTCGAACCCACCCTACCTCACTCCGCGAGAGTACGCCGAGCTCGAGCGGTCGGTCGCGGAGTTCGAGCCGCGCGAGGCGCTGGTGAGTGGGAGCGACGGACTCGAAGCGACACGGGCCATCTTTGCGGGGGCCGCAGCCCTGCTCGAGCCGGATGGGCTGCTCGCCATCGAGATCGACGAACGGCGAGCCGACGCGATTCATGTGCTTGGTCGTGATTATGGATGGAACGTTGAAATCCACGCCGACCTGTTCGGTTGCCCGCGCTATGCGCTCGCAACCCCGGGGCATGGCCCCGGTGCTAATACATCGGAGGAATAGTGCTCGAGGAGAAAGCGGAAGAACTGGGTCGGCTGCTCGGCCAGACGGACGAGTACAAGGCGCTGCGTCGCGCAACGGAGGCACTCCGGGAAGATCAGGCGGTGCAAAAGGCGCTCGCGGAAGCGGAGCGCCTGGCGCAGGAGATCGAGCGCGTCGCGCAACAGGGCAAAGAACCGTCGAAGGAGCAGGTCGAGCAATACGACCGCGCCCTCCAAAGCGTGCAGGGGAATTCGGTGTATCAGCAGATGGTCGCGGCGCAGTCGAATTTCGAGAAGCTGATGAACCGGATTAATGCGCGGATTTACGAGGGCATCAAGAAGGGCGCCGCGAGTCCCATCATCACGCTCGGATGACGTTCGTCGTCGTGGAGGGCCCGGAAGGGGCGGGCAAATCGACCTTGGTGCGCTGGCTCGGCACCACGCTACGCGCCGAAGGGCGGGCCGTACTGACGGTCCGCGAGCCGGGCGGGACACCCATCGCCGAGGCTGCGCGGAAATTGGCGTTGAAATCGCGCCACGACCGGGCATTTGGCGCCGAGTTGTTCCTGTTCCTGGCGGCGCGCGCCGATCTGGTGGAGCGCGTCATCCGGCCGGCGCTGGCGAATGGGCAGGTGGTCATTGCCGACCGGTTCGGATTGTCCACGATCGCCTATCAGGTTGCCGGACGAGGGCTGCCGCGCGCCGATGTGGAGGCGGCGTTGCGCGTGGCGACGGGCGGCTTGGTCCCCGACCTCACGCTCATCCTGGACATCCCGGTGACCGTGGGGCGGGAGCGCCAGCGGTCGGCCGGGAAGGCGCAAGACCGTATCGAGCGCGAAGATGACGCGTTTCACACACGGGTCCGTGAGGCGTATCGCAGCGCATCCGGGCCCGGGATTGTCCATATTGATGCCAGTCAACCCAAGAAGGCCGTCCAGGACGCCGCCTGGCGGGAAGTCGCCGCGGCAACAGGAGCGCTTTCACTGAGGAGTACATGATGATTCGCCATAAAGGGTTTGTCGTTGCCGCCGTCGCGTCCGTTGCGCTGGTCTCCGGTGCCTGGTTCCTCCAGCGCGAAACGGAGCCGGCCGGTTCGGTCTACCAGCAGGCGCGCTTGTTCGACGACGTGCTGGCGCATGTCGCCGACTATTACGTCGATTCGCTCGACGAGCGCCAGCTCTATCAGATGGCGATCGACGGCATGCTCGACCAGCTGCACGACCCCTACTCGATCTTCCTGAAGCCTGAGGACTTCCGGCAGCTGTCCGAAGCGACGACCGGCAATTACTCGGGATTGGGCATTCAGATCGACGTGCGTGGTGGGTGGATCACCGTAGTCGCACCGCTCCCGGACACACCGGCTGAGCGTGCCGGCATTCAAACGGGCGATCTGATCGTCGCGCTCGATGGCAAATCCACCGAAGGGTGGAAACAGGACTCGGCGGTGAAAGCGCTGCGGGGCCCGGCGGGAACAAACGCGGAGCTCCAGATCCGGCGCGCCGGCATCGACAAGCCGATCACGTACAAACTCACTCGGGCGAATATTCACATCCGCTCGGTCGATCCACGGATCACGATGATGCTCGACGACCGCGTCGGGTACATCGCGCTCAGCCCAGTTAGCGAGAGCTCGACCCGGGACGTCAGCCAGGCGATCGACACCCTGCTCAAGCAGGGGATGAAGTCGCTCATCTTCGATCTCCGCGGCAACCCGGGGGGGCTGCTCGATCAGGGCGTCGCGGTGTCGGATCTGTTTCTCGATCCTGGCAAGGCGATCGTGGAGACCCGGGGCCGCGCGCCCGGTTCATCGCACGAGTTCAGCGACACCAAGCCGCAGCAGTGGCCGCGCCTGCCGATCGTCGTGATCGTGAACGGCGGCTCGGCGAGCGCCGCGGAGATCATTGCCGGCGCGCTGCAGGATCACGACCGTGCCGTGCTGATCGGGACTCCGACCTTCGGCAAGGGGCTGGTGCAGTCGTTTTGGCGGCTCACGCCCGAAACGGGGCTCAAGCTGACGACCGCGCGCTGGTACACGCCCAGTGGCCGGACGATTCAGCGCGTCACGCGCAACGAGTCGGAGCAGGTAGCACAGGTGCTCGCGGCAGACCGCGGGCAAGACACGAAGATCGATTCCACGGCGGTGTTCCATACTGACGCCGGCCGGACGATCTACGGGGGCGGCGGGATCCGGCCCGACATCTACGTTGTCCCCGACACCTTTACGACGGCCGAGCGGGCGTTCGTCAAGGCGCTCGGGGATAAGGTTCCGCTGTTCCGCGATGCGCTGACGACGTACGCGATCGAGCTGAAGGAGGGCAACCGCCTCCAGTCGCCGAACTTCACGGTCACGCAGGCCATGGTGGACGACATCGTGCGCCGGCTCCGCACCAAGGGGGCCGACCTGCCGGATTCCGTGATCGCGGGTGCGCGGACGCTGATCACGCAGGAATTGGGGTACGAGGCGGCGCGCTACGTCTTCGGCCGGTCCGCGGAGTTCCGCCGCCGCATCGGGGATGATGAGCAGATCAAGCGCGCGGTGGCGTTGGCCGACAAGGCCCGCTCGCCGCAGGATCTGCTGACACTCGCAAACCGCCCGCCCGCGCTGCCGACGGTCCGCAATCGGTGACCCAACAGTCTTCCCGCGCGATCGGGCTCATCGGGCCCGGTCGCGCGGGAGTCGGACTGGCTCTAGCTCTGGCCCAGGCGGGATACTCCGTCCGCCTTCACGGGCGAAATAAGAAAAGCGTACCAGCACCCCTCACCTTGACGGTTGGCGACGGGAGCAAGCCACCGTCGTGGATCGCCGACGTCGGGGTCGTGATCCTCACGGTCCGCGACGACGCCATCACGCCCCTCGCGACGTCCTTGGCGAGCGCGCGTGTCATCAGCGAGCGACACGTCGTCCTGCATCTCTCGGGCGTCCAGGGTCAGGAGGCGCTCGGCCCACTCGTTACCAGCCGCGCGGCGCTCGGCTCGTTTCATCCCCTGCAAACCATCGTCGAGCCGGAGCTGACGCCGGCGCGTCTCAAAGGGGCCTGGGCCGCCGTCGAGGGAATGCCGCGTGCGGTCGAGACGGGAGAACAGATCGCCAAGGATCTCCGGATGCGGCCGTTCCGGATCGCCACCAAATCCAAGGCGATTTATCACGCGGGTGCCGTGTTTGCCTCGAACTATCTCGTGGTGGTCGAAGCGATCGCGCAGCGTCTGTTGCGCCACGCCGGGCTATCGGATGCCGACGCCTGGGCGGCGCTGCGGCCGCTGGTCGAAGGGACGTTCGAGAACTTGAGCCGGCACGAGCCGCGCGAAGCCCTCACGGGGCCGGTCATGCGGGGCGACACCGCCACGATCATCCGGCATCTCGAGTCGCTGGCCATCGACGACGCGAAGCTGTACCGCACGCTCGGGCGCGCGGCGCTCGAGCTGGCGCAGAAACAGGGGATGGACGATGAGACTGCGGAGAAAGTCGCCGCCGCGCTGGCTACTGATCGACCACCCGTACTCCGGAAGTCGGGCCGAATCTAAACTCGCGAGCGGGAATAGCCCCGTTCACTGTGAGGTTCTGCAGCGTAATCGTGCGCCGTTGTCCCGAATTCTCGACAATCTCGATCCGCCGTATCAACCCATCCTGTTTCGCGATCCACACCGTGGCTGCTGAGTAGGGCAGATCGGTCAGGCGCGGCGTCAGCGCGATGACCTCGACCGCCACGTCGCCGATGGAATCCGTGCGCACATAGCGGGCATTGTAGCGCTCGCGCGGGTGCTCGACGAATTGCCCGATGAGATTGGGACCCGTGGTTCCCGTGCCGGGAATCGTGCTGCGAATCACTTGCCCCGGTGTCGTGCTCGGCGTGTAGAGCCAGAGGCGGCGGCCGTCGGCGACGATACGATCGTTCTTGGGGTCCGTGAATCGCATCGCGAAGTAGTTCGGCTTCTGCTGGTACAGCCGGCCCCGTGTGGTGTCGGGATCGCCGAGCATGGGGTTGTCGATGATCTGGACGAAGTCGGCCGCGAGGGTGCGGACTGTGTCGAAGGAGGCGCTGGCGCGATCGAGAATCGGCGTGGGATCCTGAGGAATGATGGAATGATGGAATGATGGAATGAGGGCGACCAATGCAATCATTCCAACATTCCAACGTTCCATCGTTCAGGCGCCCACCGCAGCCGGTTCAGCGACGCGTCGCCCAATCGCCTCAGCGATGATTCGGACCTCCCGCATCAATTGCGCAAACTGGTCCGGGAAGAGCGACTGCGCGCCGTCCGACAGCGCTTCTTCGGGGTTCGGATGGACTTCGACCATGATCCCGTCGGCGCCTGCGGCAATCGCTGCGCGCGCCATCGGGATCACCTTGTCGCGTAAGCCGGTGCCGTGCGACGGGTCGGCGATGATCGGCAGATGCGACAGTTTGTGGACGACCGGGATGGCCGTCAGATCGAAGAGATTCCGCGTCGCGGTATCGAAGCTGCGGACGCCCCGCTCGCAGAGAACAACGTCGTGGTTGCCTTCAGCCAGCAAATACTCGGCCGATAGCAACAGCTCCTGCACCGTCGCGCTGATCCCGCGCTTGAGCAACACCGGCTTGCCGCAGCGCCCAGCGACCTTGAGCAGTGAGAAATTCTGCATGTTCCGCGCGCCGATCTGCACGATATCGGCCATCTCGGCGACCCAGCCGAGGCCGCTCTCATCCATCGCCTCGGTGCAGATCAGCAGTCCCGTTTCTTCGCGCGCCTTCGCGAGCAGCCGCAGGCCGGGCTTGCCGAGTCCCTGGAAGGAGTAGGGCGAGCTGCGCGGTTTCCAGGCACCCCCACGAAGGACGACGGCACCGGCTTCCTTTACTTGCCGTGCGGCCTCGATGATCTGCCGTTCGGTTTCGACGGAGCAGGGACCCGCGATCACAACGACTTCGCTGCCGCCGAATGTGACCCCTCCGGCGAGACGGACAATGGTCGGCTCGGCTTTCCATTCCCGGCTGACCTGCTTGTACGGCTGCGAGACGTGGATGACCTCCTGGACGCCTGGCAGTCCTTCGAGACGTGACGCGTCGACGCGGCCGTCGTTGCCCACAAGGCCGACCGCCGTGCGCTGCGCGCCGGGCATGGGCTGCGCCTGATAGCCCATCTCCTCGATGACAGAGATGACTTTCTGGACTTCATTGGGCGTGGCTCCATGCCGCATCACGATCAGCACGACTAGCGTCTCCCGTCTCCAATGGTGAAACGATCTCCGTCCTTCGCCGCGGATACCGGTCCGCGAAAGCGGGTACCGGCAAGTTTTGCCGGGTCCGAAGTCTCTACCGGAGGATAGAAGTGCGTCAAGACGAGACGCTTTGCCGCCGCCTCTTTGGCGAGGTCCCCAGCCCGTTCGGGCGTCAGGTGGTTGTCCATGGCCATCGACTCGGGGAGCGAGCACTCCGCGAGCAGCAGATCACACCCAGTCGCCCAGCGCGCCAGCTCGCTGCTGGGCCCAGTGTCGCCGGTGTAGACGAGACGGCCCTCCGGTGCGACGAGCGAGACGGCCACGCTCTCCGTGGTATGCGGCACCGGAAAAGTCTCGAGACTCACATCGGCGTTCAGCGGAAATGGCTCACCGTCGCGCACGTCGAGAATGCCGATCGGGAATCCCGGATCGAGCAGCCAACCGCCGTAGCCTTCGGCCAGGGTGCGGAGCAGCTGCACGACCCCCGGCGGGCCGAGGATGACGAACGGTTCGCGGCGCGGCGGGTCGGTCGTGTACTTGAGCGCGTACACGAGCATCGGCAGCTCACCCCAATGGTCGGGGTGGAAGTGGGTCAGGATGACGTGCGAGACCTGATGCCAGGGCAGCCCGAACTCCGCGAGCCGGTGCAAGGCGCCGGCCCCGCAGTCGAGCAGGATCCGGAGGTCGCCGCGCTGGACCCAGTGACAGGCTGCGGTGCGGCGGGCTGATGGTGCGACAGTCCCGGTGCCGACGGTAACGAGTTCCATACTCACTTTCCCCGAAAGACGATCCGCTTGAATACGAGCAAGCCCGGCGCCTTGAGCTTGGCGAGATACACGCCGGCCGGCAACGGGTGCCCATCATCGGCGCGGCCATCCCACATCAGCCGCGGGTCGCAGATGCCGCCCGCCCCGCTACCGCGCCCGTAGCGGCCCGGGGCCAAAACGCCCGGGAAATCGGGGCCGGGAACGAAGCGGCGGACCCGGTTGCCCCGCAGGTCGAGGATGTCGAGCTGCACGTTGCCGGCGATCGCCAGGTCGAACCACAGGCACGTCGAGTCCCGGCCGGCGGCGGGGAAGGGGTTCGGGAAATTCTGGTAGAGCAGCGTGGCCGTCGGCATACCCAGATCTACGACGAGAAACGATCCCTGGCTTCGGACGATGCTGGTATCGGTTCCGGCGTGGACCACAAGCAGCCACCGGTACGCGGTATTGCGCTCGAGCGGTTGGGGGAGCTGGAACGTGGAGTCGGTCAGATTCGTGAAGGTGGATTCGATCACACTCGTCGCCACGCGCTGCACTTCGAGGTCGAACGTCAGTGGTCCCGGCGGTGACGACACCTGGAGAGGCTTCCAGGTGAACGTGGGTTGTGCCGTGTCGATGACCATGCCGGCGGGATTGCTGAGCGACTTCAGTGTTGCCCAGGGAGGAATGACCACTGGACCGATCAGGCCGGTCGTCGCGGTCTCGCCGCCCGGCGCACTGGCGTCTACTCGCCAGAACACACTCCCGGGCTTGAGCGCGCGCGGCGGCACGAACGTCTCGGTGGTGAGCAGCGTGTCGACGAGTGCCGGAGACAGGCTCGAATCTCGACTGAGGCGCAGGCGGTACGTCACCGGGGTGGCGAACGGCGGTATGGGTCCCACCATCCACGAGAACGTTGGGGTGATCGTCGACACGGGACCGCCCGCGGGCAGTGGGCTGGTCGCCGTCACGCCGTTCGGGAATACCGCGGCTGCGGCGACGTCTGGACGACCCCAGCCGTAGCTCGAGTCGGGTGCGGCCCGCTTGGTGGCCGTGCGCCGAAATGCCGCGCGCAGGTCCATGGGAAGCAGCGTCGGATGTATCTGTTTCACGAGTGCCGCGCCGGCAGCGAGGATGGGTGTGGCGAACGACGTACCATCCTCGCGCAGAACATGATTGACTCCCGTCAGCACGCAGACCGCGACTCCTGGTGCGGTGAAGTCCGGCTTGATGCGCCCGTCCGCGGTGGGCCCGCGCGACGAAAAGCCCGCAATCGTTCCTAGCGAGTCCTCCGCGCCGATCGCGAGCACGGAATCACCATCGGCCGGAGTCGAGATCGATCGCGGGAGCGGTCCGTCGTTGCCGGCGGCGGTGACGACCAGGATGCCGCGCTGTGCGGCCATGTCGGCGGCGACCGTCGTGACGGCGACGTCGCCGTTCAGCTGCGACGGCGTGTAGCTGAAGCCGTTGTCGAAGCTCAGGTAGCCGAGGCTCGACGACACAATGTCCACGCCGATCGAATCGGCCCACTCCAGCGCGGCGACGTAGTTGTCCTCCTCGACGCGTGTCTCGCTGCGGATGTCCTCGGTCTTGGCGAGCAGGAAGCTCGCGCCGCGTGCGATCCCATGGAGCCGGCCCGCGACCTCAGCGGCGAAGAGGGACCAGGTGGAGGTGCCATGGGACTGGGCGCCCAGGACATCCTTGCCAGGCTCGTCTCGTACGATGTCGTCATTGAAAACGAAATCGTGCTGGGCGGTGATCGTGATCCCGTTGAACGCGGGATTCGCGGTATCGAAGCCGGTATCGAAGATCCCCACGCGAACACCGGTCCCGTCGATCCCGGGGTCGGTGAGCGGCCGCAGATGCAGCTGGCGGTATGGCATCTCGGAGGGGCCCAGCACCGGATCGTCGCCAGGCGAGACACCGCAGGTGTCCCCCGGTCCTGCGCCGGGCGCGGCAATGATGCGTGGTGCGGGCAGCGGGCGCCGCAGCTTGAAGCGTCCGAGCGGCTGAACGCGCTTCAGATCACGGTCTTCGAGGAGCCGGCGCAGGGCGGCCGCAGGCACATCGGCGCTGACGGCGTGCAGCCAGCGGCTCTGGACGCGGACCCGTGCCCCGAGCGCCGCGACGCGCGCGCTGATCGTATCGAGCGAAGCCGTTGGGCGCGCGAACAGCCAGACCGAAACTGTGGTGTCTTGCACGCGACTGAGCAGGCGCGGCAAGACTGGGGAAACGGCTGGCCGCTGCGCGGCCAACCCAGCAGGCAGGAAAACGAGCCAGATGAACCGCCGGATCACTCGGGGCTAGGGGCTAGGGGTTAGGGCTTGGGGCCTCGGGGAACCTAGGCGGGTTCCATTTGACCGAGACGGACTCCAACGATAGTGGAGACCCCCGGCTCCTGCATGGTGACGCCATAGACCGCGTCGGCGGCTTGCATCGTCCGCGGGTTGTGCGTGATCACGATGAACTGCGTCTGGTCCTTGAACTCCGCCAGCAGGCGGACGTAGCGGCCGACGTTCGCGTCGTCGAGCGGCGCGTCCACCTCGTCCAGCAGACAGAAGGGGCTCGGCTTGGCGAGGAAAATCGCGAACAGCAGCGAAACCGCGACCAGCGTACGCTCGCCCGAGGAGAGCAAGTGGATCCGCTGGGTGCGTTTACCGCGGGGCGCCGCGTGAATCTCGATCTCGCTTTCGAGCGGCTCGTCCTCGTTCGCCAGGCGCACGTCGCATTCGCCGCCGCCGAACAGGGTCTGAAAGACCGACCGGAAATGCTCGCGGACCTTCGAGAACGACTCGAGGAACAGCGTCTTGGCCGTCTGATCGATCTCCCGCGCCGCTTGCTGCAGCGAGTTTCGCGCGGTCACGAGGTCGTCGCGCTGCGTCTGCAAGAAATCGAGCCGTTTGGTTGCCTCGGCGTGCTCCTCTACGGCAAGCGCGTTCACCGGTCCGACGTCGTCGATGGCGCCACGCAGCCGGTCGTTCTCCTGCCGCAGCCACTCGAGGTCGCCCGCGACCTCGGGCGCGTTGGCCAGCAGCTGGTCGAGCGGCTTGCGCCATTCGGTCTCGACGCGCTCGACCAGACCGCGCTTGCGACCTTCGATCTCGGTACGCTCGAGCTGCAACCGGTGCTCTTCTTCGCCCAGGGTGGCCAGCGCCTTGCGCGCCTGATCGAGCGCGCCCTCCGCCTGGCCAACGTCAGCATCGGTCATCCCCACGTGTGTCTCGGCGTCCCGCGCGGCGGTGTCGAGCTCCGTCACAGCCAAACGGCGCTCCTGGAGCGTGTCTTCCCACTGCGCGCGTTGCGCCGTCAGCGACGCCGTCTCGCGTTCGATCCGGGCGATCTCCTCGGCGCGCGCTCCCGCCTGCTCGCGCGACGCTTTCGCGTCGCCGCCGGCGCGGGCAGCGCGCTCGGAGGCCGCGGCCAGCCGCGCCTCGACCTGGGCTGCTTCCACCTGCCAGCGCACGCGCTGCTCGCGCGCCGCCTCCTGCTGCGCCTCGAGGTCGGCCAGACCGACGCGCTCGGCGCTGAGCTGCTCGGCGGAGCGCACGCGCTCGACCTCGCGCTCCTGCAGCTCGACGTGCAGCGCGCCGAGCCGTGCCTCGACTTCGGCGAGTCGCTTGGTGAGCCGCTCGACAAGTGTGGCGGCTTCTTCCGCCTCCCGCCGGGCGTGAATCAGACCGCGATCCGCTTCGCCCTTTTCCGCGCCGGCTTCGAGCTCGACGCGACGCGCCTGCTCGGCGCCCTGACCCGCCGCCGTCAGCGCGGCATCAGCGGCGGCGAGCTCTTTGACCGTGGACTCCTCGGTCGCGCGCGCGCGATCGAGATTCGTCGTCGCCTCACGCACGTCCTTCTCCAGCGCCTCGAGCTCGGCGCGGCGTTGCAGCGGTCCGGCGGCCGGTGCGCCGCTGTCGAGGAAAACTGCCCCATTCGCACGGCGCAGCGCGCCCGCCCCGATCACCTCATGGCCGGCGAGTAGGGCGCGCACCCACGCGGCCGCGGGACCGTCCACGCGCAGCTCGTCTTTGAGCGGATTGCCGTCGGCGCCGAGCCGCGGCCCCGGTACGCAGGGCAGCAGCACCAGCGGGCCGGGTTGATTCTCGGCATGCCAGGCGCTGATCGCCTCGATAGCGGACGCATCGTTCACGAGGACGGCATGGAGCCATTCTCCCAGCAGGCGCTCGGCCAGCTCGGCGTCGCGCCGGCTGGTTCGGACGAAGTCAGCGAGGGGTCCCAGGACGCCCGGCAGTCGAGCTTTGAGTAGTGCCTGGGCGGCGGGCGCCAGCCCGACGTGCTCGCGGTCGAGCTCGTTGAGCGCGTCGCGTCGCGCCTCGAGTTGTGCGAGCGCCGCCTCGGCCTGTCGTCGGGCGGACCGGGCGCTCATCTCCTGTTCATGCAGCGTGCCGACGTGCCGACGGGCATGTTGGAGCGCTTCGACGGCTCGCACTGCCGCCTGCGCATCGCGATGGACGCGCTGTGTGGCCGCGGCCGCGTCGCCGGCGGCGTCGGTTGCCGCGGCGTCGCGCGCCCGGCGTTCTTCGGCCGCCAGTGCCAGCTGATCCCGCAGCTCGCTCCGCTCGCGGTCCAACGCGCCGCCCTCGATTTCCAGCGCCCGCGCCGTCTCGGCGCGACGCTGCAGCCCCTCCTCGAGCTCGCGCACCGCGAGCCGCTCCGCGGTGAGCCGTCCGCGGACGTTGTCCTCTTCGCCGGTCCGCGCGGCCAGCGCCACATGCACCGCGCTGAGATCACGGTCGGCGGCGGCGCGCTCCGCGGCCGCCGCTTCGTGCTCGCGCTCGGCCTGCGCCGCGCGCCGCTCGGCCTGGATGCGTTCTTCGGCGGCGGTCTGACGACGCTGGCCCGCGTTGCCCAGCCGCTCGGCGGCGAGCGCGAGGTCGCTCTCGAGCCTTCCCACTTCGAGCTTGGCGTCGCCCAGCCCGCGCTCGACTTCGGTGCGCCGCGCTTCGGCGGTGTGCCGAGCCTGAACCCGCCCTTCGCGCTGATGCTCGGCGGCGTCGAGGCGCGCGCGTGCCGCGGGGAGCTGCTCGGCCACCTCGCGCGCGCGAACCCCGAGCGATCCGAGCGACAGATCGAAATCTTCGATTTCGCGGCGCACCAACGTCATCGCGATGCCAAACCGCTCTTCGATCATCTTGCCGTAGCGCTCGGCTCGGCCGCGCTGGCGCGCGAGGCTGCGGACCTGCGTCTGCACCTCGGCGATCAAGTCCTCGAGGCGGGCGAGGTCGGCCGCGGTCTCCTCGAGCCGCCGCTCCGTGCTTTTCTTGCGGTCGCGATACAACCCGATGCCCGCGGCTTCTTCGAAGAGCGCCCGCCGCTCTTCGGCTTTCTCCGACAACAGGGCCTCGATCATCTTCGCTTCCATGACGACGGCGGCATCCGCGCCCAGGCCCGTCCCGCGCAACATGTCCTGGATGTCCCGGAGTCGTACCGGCGAACGATTCAGCATGTATTCGCTCTGACCCGAGCGCGACAGGCGGCGCGTGACGACGACTTCCTGATATGCGATCGGCAGGCTCCCGTCGGAGTTGTCGAAGACGAGCGACACTTCGGCGACGTTCACGGGCCGGCGGCCGGTCGATCCCTGGAAGATCACGTCTTCCATTTTTCCGCCGCGCAGCAGGCGTGGCGACTGCTCGCCGAGCACCCAGCGCACCGCGTCGGAGATGTTCGACTTGCCGCAGCCGTTGGGGCCGACGATGGCGGTCACGCCCTGATCGAAGGGCAGCTCCACCGAACCGGCGAACGATTTGAAGCCTGAGAGCTCGAGCCTGCTCAGTCTCATGGTGTCCCCATGCGAGGGAGTAGGTTCGCGCGCACACCGGCGCGCTTGAGTGCGGCTTGCGTGAACGCCGCCTGGTCGGGTGCTTCGAAAGCGCCCAGCAGGATCACGCCGTTGGACCAGCGCACCGCAGGGAGTCCGCGGCGCCGCAACGTATCGAGCGACGCGCCCGCGGGGGCATGATAGGAGTACGGGGCGAGCAACAGATCGCCGACGCCTTCGGACGCGAGGCCGCGGCGCCACAGGCCGGCGCGCGCGGTGCCGGCCGCCGCCCGTGTCGCGTAGGAACCCGCGAGCACGCGATACCAGACGGACCCATTGCCACCCTGCCGCACCGGCGTCACGAGCGCCGGCACGCCTGCATCCGCCGCGAGCCGGTCGGCGTGCGCCAGGGCTTTGTCGAGTGACGCGTACGCCGCGAGCTGGATCGTCCAGCCGAGGGTATCGCGTGGGACGGCGAGCGGCTTCGGAGGAGCGTTGGTGGAGGGTGTGGAGGTTGTCGAGGTTGTGGAGGAAGTCGGCGGGGCGACAGGCGGGGCGGGCGGCGCGACGAACGACTCGCGCGCTCGCGCGAGCAGCGCCCATCCTCCGACCGCCAGCGCCGCCACGATCAGCGCTGCAAGTGCCAGCCGTAAACCGCGCCGCGGTTCGTGCTCCACCGCCACAGTCATCGCCGGTGGCGAGACGCGCGGACTGGATGGGAGCCATCGATCGCGCACGACGCCAAGCAGCGGCACATCGCGCGGCAGCGCGAACTCGGGACCCACGCCTTCGGGTGCCAGCAGGAGCACGCCGTCAGGCGCCGCCGACAACTGTGCGAGTCCGGTGAGCGGCAGTAATGCGAGAAGCAGGGCGCCCTCGGAGCGGAAACCCGCCTGCAACTTCGGCCACCGCGCATGCGCATAGACCTCCGCCGGATGTGCGGTCTCGGAGCCGGCGGGGATGATGAATACACCTGTCACCTCATGCGCAGCCTTGTTGAGCGAGACCCCGTACTCGAATGCGTCCACGATGCCTTCGGTCGCATGCAGCCCGGCGATCTCGTGGAGCGCGGGGTTCTCGAGGCACAAATCCACCAGTGCGACGCGTCGGCCGTCGCGTGCGGCGATGCGGGCGATGTCCCAGGCGGCTTTAGCCGCCCACGGCGGATCGCCCGCCAACGTCACCAGCGCGACCAGTGCCGCGTCATCCACGAGCGGCGGAACCAGATGACCGAGCCGCGAGAGCGGCAACTGGCGGACGCTGGTCACTGTCCGGGCTGGTAGATCCAGAAGGGGCGGCCCAGGCGGCGTCCTGTCGCTTCGGCCTGCGCGCGCGTGGGGTATGGGCCGAGCACGACGCGATAGCCGTCGTCCGGGTGCTGCGGCGGCAGGACGCGCGCCGCCAACCCTGCCCGCGTGAGATCGTCGGCGAGGTGGCCCGACCACTCGGGGTTCTGTGACGTGGAGACCTGTACGTACAACGGCCCTTCCGCGCCGGCGCCCGAGCTATCGGAAGCCGCCGAGGCCACAGTACTCGCGGGAACCCCACGAGGGAGCCACGTGGTCAGCACCCAGATATCGGCGGCGCCATTCGTCACCTTGCCGACGTCGGTCAGCGAATCGGGCCGCGCCGACACCACGTCCTTGCCGCTCCGGTAGATCAGCATCCCGTCCGGCGAGATGGCCGGCAGATCCCATTTCCATGCCGTCGGGACGATGCCGGTGTGGCGCTTGATCGGGAGATCGACAATCCATGCCGAGTCGCCGACCGCGGGGCGGGCCAGCAGCCAGCGGCCAAGCGGGTCGAGGCGCAGCGCCGCGACGGGACCGGGCAGCGCGACGCCGTCGAGCTCCTTGCGTTCGTAGCGATCGACCACCGCGAGTCCCGGCATGTTGCGCCGTGCCACATAGATCCGATGACCCGATGGCGAGAATGCGAGTGCGCGCGGCGCGTCCGTCAGTCTCACGAACGCCGGGTCACGGCGTCCGATCGGATCGTAAAACGTCACGCCGGAGTCGCTCGCGACGGCGACAAGGTCGCCCCAGCGGGTCGCGGCGACGTCGCCACCGGCGGCGATGGGGCGTACGGTCGGCGGTTGATCGGCCGCGGCGACGAGCAAGCGATCCTGCGGGATCACGCCGACGAGATGCTGATCGGCGGCGCCGAACAGATCGCGCGGGAGCGCCGTCAGCGCCTGCGGCCACGCAAATCGCGTCCGGCGCGAGAGCGAGACCACGTGACGGGACGAATCGACGGCGTATAGCGTCCCATCGGGCCCGAGGGCGGCCTGCTTGATGTTGCTGCCGACGGTGTCCACGCGGCCGCTGCCGAGATCGAGCGCGAGCAAGTCGTGTTTGCCGGTCGTGACAAAGAGGAATTCGGATTCAGGGTCGAGGCCGATGACCCGCTCGAGGGGCGGCAGTTTGCCCTTCAGCACCCCCTCGACCGGAGTGAGCCGCGGCAGCCGGTAGAGCTGCGGTGTGCCGCCTTTGGCGGGCAGCCGGATCGCGACTCCCGGGGAACGCGCGAGAATCTGGAGCTGGCTAACCAGTTGCGGCGACTGCTGTTGTGACGATCCAGCCGCCGGCGCCCGAGGGCCACAGCCCCAAAGCGTGAGAGACGCGAACAGAAGGAAGCGGGAGATAGACAATTGGCCTCGCCGGACAAAATAGATAACCGGCGAGGCCATTGCAACTGTTTTATTGAAGCGGAGTTAGAACGTCGGACCTAAACTGATGGTCCAATAAGAGTGTTTGAGCGGCCGGTCGAGCGGCTTCGTGTAGTCGAGCCGCATGATCAGCAGGCCGAAGACGTTCGCGCGGATCGAGCCACCCCAACTCCGCAGCGGCGTCCGAACCAGCACCGGGTCGTCTCCGACCTGTCGATGCCATTTGACGGTGCTCGCGTCGTCCCACGCCATCCCGATGTCGTAGAAGAACGCGCCTTCGATCGGGGGGAATCCCACCGGCAGGAAGCCGAGCACCAGGCTGCGCGTCAGCGGGAAGCGCAGCTCCACGTTGCCCACCGCGATCTTCGATCCGATCAGCTGGTCGAGCTCGGCGCATCCGGTTTGCGACCTCGACTGCGGATTCGCGACGCACTCATGGTTGCGGAACGACCCGGCGGTGTAGCCGCGAATCAACTCGGTGCTGCCGAGGAATACCGGGAAGCGATCGGCGTCGCGACCGAAGCGGCCGAACATCAGCCCGCGGACGGCGATCGTGAACGGCCGGAAGAAGAGATACCGCCGGTAATCGATCAGGCCCGCGGTGAATTGCCAGCTGCCGATTGCCGGCGAGATGGAGAATCGCGACCGCGAACCCGCGAACGGCCCGACGTACCCGAACAGCGTGTTGTCGTGCACGTGCGCGATCGACGGCTGTACGAACGTCGCGGACGGCCCGCCGCCCTGCACGAGCCGCTGATTGAACGGCCCCGAGGCGTCATACAGTGTCTGTAGATCGAGTGTCGCTTCCGAGATGTTGACCGCGTGCAGGCCGAGCTCGATGCGGTTGAAGCGGCTGAACGGATACGACGATTCCGCAAACGCGTCGCGAATGACGAAGCGCCGAATGCGCGTCGAGAAGACGTCGACGCTGTCACCAACACCGGGGTTGCGCGAATCGTCGATCCGCGTCCAGTCGCTGCCGCCGTAGAAGTACAGTGGATCCTGCGAGAAGCCGCCCGCCCAATTCAGGCGATGTGACTGATTGACGTACAGACCGAGGAACTGGGCCTCGCTGATGCGTCCGTTGATCGAGCCGGCGAACACGACCGAGTGATTGCCCAGGATGTCCGAAAGCGCGATCGCCGTCCCGCCGAACACGCCGCGGCCGAAATTGTCGCGCTGGTACCCGACGGTCGGCCGCACGACGTAGTCGGCCGTAAACCGCACCTTGTAGGGCCGGAACGTGAATTCGTTCGTGTCGGGGAGCGACAGCGTCGCGGAGTCGAGCAGCGCCCGAACCGTGAGGGGCGGAGGCGCCGCCGAAGATTCGGCGCGCTGCGGCAGCGCCGATGGCCGGAATCCGGTCGCCGAGCGATAGATCGAGACTCCGGTGGAGAACGTCGGCAGGTTGGACGCGGACCCCGCCCCGGTGCCGCCGAGTGCCACCAACGCCGCTCGGGGCGCCTGCAAGATGGTATCCCGTTCTTCCGCCTGCAGCAGCGTCACGACCGGCTGCGTGGTGGGACCGTGATAGGGCCCGCGACGCAGCGAGCGCGGGTTCTCCAGCGAGTACACGCTGTACTGGCCGTCCTCGTAATAGACGAACGCCATGCGGTCGGCCTGCGGCGCCCACGTGAGCACGGGAGACAGCGGTGTGATGCCCTGGACCCCGGTGAACATGTTCGTGAGCTGATAGATCTGCCCATCGGCCAAGTCGTAGAGGAAGACATTGGCGATGCCGGTGCGGTCGGAAACGAACGCCAGCGAACGGCCGTCGGGTGCCCACACGGGATTGATGTTCTTCCCGATCTCCATGTTGCCGAGCATATCGATCGCGCCGCTCTCGAGATGGAGCAGCGCAATCCGCAGATTCCCGAAGCGCAGCAGATCGAAATCGGTCTCGCCGCCGCGGTCGGTCACGAACGCGATGGTCTTGCCGTCGGGCGACCAGGCGGGGTGGAGGTCGGCGAACTTGTCGTTGGTGAGGCGCCGCAGCCCCGTGCCGTCCCGATTGATAATGAAGAGATCGGTGAAGCCGTTGCTGAAGCCGGTGAAAACGAGCTGCGTGCCGTCCGGCGACCATTGCGGTGTCTGCAGCGCGCTCAGGCCGACCTGAATGCGGCGATCCTCCCGGCCGCGCTTCACGTCGAGAATCACGAGATCATCGCGGTCCTTGCGCTTTGCGGCGATCGCGAAATAGCGGCCGTCAGGAGAGAACGCCCCCGCTGAATTGATGAAGCGCAGGCTCTCGTAATTGTTGTTCTGCGTCGACTTCACCAGCCGGCGCTTGACGCGTCCCGTCTCGGCATCCGCGAGCCAGAGATCGATGAAGAAGCCGCCCTGATCGCCGAAGTACGCGATGTCCTTGCCGTCCGGCGTGAGCGCCGGCGCGAGGAAGATGCGCCCGCGCGAGTGCCGCTGCGTGAGCGTCGGCTGCGCGATACGGCGGGCCCGGTAATGATCGCCCAGCTGCGGCAGGAACGTCGTTTGGATCGCGTCACGCCAGTCGTTGGAGAGATCCTCGAGCGAGCGGCCGAGCGCGCGCTTGAACGCGGCGTCGAGCCCCGAGGTCGCGGAGCTCTGCAGTATTTCGCCGATCACTTCATCGCCCCACTTCTCGCCGATGTAGGCCCAGAGGGCGTGGCCGTAGCGATACGGGAAGATGTAGGGATCGGTCGTCATCTCTTCGATCGAGGGGAGATGGCCCTCGAGTGCCGCGTCGCGCAGCCACATCGAGGTCTCGGGATTGATGGGGCCAAGCGACAGATACTCCGCCATCCCTTCCATGAACCAGAGCGGCGGATTGACGGCCACCAGCGTCTGCACGCCCGCGCCGGGGCGGCCGCGGCTGTATACGTCGTACTGGAACTGGTGTACCATCTCGTGCTGCAGCACGTGCTCGAACTCGGCGTACGACCCGGTGAACGGCAGCACGGCGCGGTGCTTGAAGAACTCCGTCACCCCGCCGAGGCCTTCGCCCGATGCATCGACGACGTTCGTCTGCTGGAAATCGGACTGCGAGGCGTACAGGATGATCGGCTTGCGGCTCAGGAAGTTGTGGTGGAGGATGCGCGACAGACGGGCGTACGCGCGTTCGGCCATGCGCGCCGCGTCGAGCGCGCCGCCGCGCTCATCCGGATAGTAGTAGATGTCGAAGTGTTCGGTCTGAATCGATTGGAAGTTGAAGCTGCGGTACTGCACCTTGTTCTGACCGAAGTACTGTGCCGCCGCCGCTTGCGCAGTGACCAGAAGCGCGGTGCCGACCATCAGCCCAACCATGCTACGTCTCATACATCCCTAACCTTTCGCGCTCTGTCCGTCTGGGTCGCCAGCGGCGACAACTGGCGCGTCCCCCCACAGCCGTTCGAGCTGATAGAACTCACGCAGCTCGGGATGAAACACGTGCACCACGAAGTCCACATAGTCGAGCAATACCCAGCGCCCCTGTGCGAGCCCTTCCACATGATGGGGCTCGACCCCCGCCGGCGCGAGGGCCGTCACGAGGTGCTCCGCCATTCCCCGCACATGGGCGTTCGACGTTCCAGAAACGATCACGAAGTAGTCGGTAGCCTCGCACAAGCCGCGTAGATCCAATACTACTGGATCGACCGCCTTACGGTCGACCAGCGCGTCCACAACCTGTGAGAGCTCAGTCTTCATTCTGAAAGAGCGCGCCGATCACGGGTGTGATCGGCGTCACTCCTTCACCACCGTGACATGCACTTCGGGCCGCACTTCGGGATGGAGCTTGATCCCGACCTTGTATTCACCCAGCTCGCGAATCGGCTCCGCCAGATCGATCTTGCGCTTGTCCACGTGGATCCCCAGCTCCTCGAGCTTACGCTGGATGTCGCTCGCCGTGACGGACCCGTACAGCTTCTCCTCTTCACCGACCTTCACCTCGAAGCTGAGCTTGACCTCGGCCAGGCGCGTGGCTTCGGTCTCCGCCGCCGACTTCTCGGCGGCGTGTTGCTTCGCGAGGCGTTCGCCTTCGTAGGTGATCCGTTTCTTGTTCGCCTCCGTGGCCGGATAGGCGAGCCCGTTGGGCAGGAGGTAGTTGCGGGCGTAGCCGTCCTTCACCTTCACGACCTCACCGATCTTGCCCAGATGTTGCACGTCTGCCCGCAGAATGATTTCCATCGCTTGAGCCCTCAAGTTGTATTGGACCGCTGCCGCTCGCGCGCTTCTGCCAGGCGGCGCCGGTATTGGTACCACGTATCGGTGATGCCGAGCGTGCAGAGACCGGGGAGTACGAACACCAGCGGCACGGCGAGCGCCGCGGCCGCGGCCGCGACGATCACGAGCGTCAGCGCCGAGATGCCGAACGCCTCCGCGAATGTCGCGACGATGGCGGCGCCTCGCAGCACGTACAGCGTGCTCACGACGAGTCCCAGATTCGTCCCCGCCACCTGCAGCACGCTCGACACCGGCAGGATCAAGACGCCCAGCCAGGCGACGATCCCCCATACCCACCCGTCGCCCATGTAGAAGTCCCGGAACCGCGCCGGCGCGGGCGTCACGCTTTCGCCGGTGGTGCGCGCGGCGATGCGCCGGTACAGTTGCCACGCGAGCGCCAGCCCCGCGAGGGTCTGCAGCGCCAGCATCCCCGGCCAAGTGAGGCTGACGAACCGCACCATCGGCTCGTAGATCGGGTACGCGTCGGGGGCAGCTTCGACGATCGTGCGCATCGCGAGGCTCGCCTGGCGGGTGGCTTCCCATCCGAGCGCGCCCCACGCTTCGGACCCCCAGATCGCCTGAATCAGCAGCGCCGCTGCGAGTCCGGCCACCACGATCGAGCGGATCGCCTGGCGCAGGATCGGGGCGGGTTTGAGCAGGACGAACGACACGAACGCCGCAGTCACGAGCACGACGTACGCGCTCGTCGCGGCGGCGAGGCGGCTGCCGCTCCCAGCACTCAAGACGAGCAGCGCCAGACTCACCGCGCCGATCAATCCCGCGATCGGTTGCGACCAGCCGGCTCCCCCCCGCTCAGGCGTGCCGTCGCCGGGCGCGATGATCAGGAGTGCCGCGCACGGCAGACCGACCAGACTGGGGTGCGCCCACAGCACGAACACCGTGAGCGCCAGCAGCGGGCGCCACCACGACTCTTTGGTAGCTATGCGGTGTGACCCTTGATGTAAGGAATCAGCGCCAGCTGCCGCGCGCGTTTGATCGCGGTGGCGAGCTGCCGTTGATGGCGCGCGCACATCCCCGACAACCGGCTCGGCAGAATCTTGCCCCGTTCCGTGAGGAAGCGGCTCAGCGTCCGGTCATCCTTGTAATCGAGCACGCGTGCCCCGGATTCGCACACGGGGCAGGTCTTGGCCGGCCGTCTCACGCTTCCTCCTCTTCCAACTCTTCTTCTTCGGGAGCGACGACCGCGGCCGCCACCGGCTTGGGCTGTTCGCGCGCGGCTTCGACGCACATGTACCGCAACACGCCTTCATCGAGCTTCACGGCGCGCTCGTACTCGGGCAGCAGATCGCCCGTCGCCTGAAACTCGGCGACGACGTAGTAGCCCGTGTCTTTCTTTTTGATCTTGTACGCCATCGTCCGCTTGCCCCAGTGCGACACGTTGGAGAGCGTGCCTTTTCCGTCCTTGGTCAGCAGGGCGTGAAAGCGGGTGAGTTTTTCGTTGATGGCCGGCTCGTCCAGGGCACTATCGAAAATGTAGACCGTCTCGTACCGACGATTCATGCCACCTCCCTTTGGTCATAGGTGACCCGATGCGGTGGAAGGCACCGAGTAGGGGATATGTTGAGGGGCGAAAGATAGAGGAGGCAGCAAGTTAGCGGAAGTGGTATTGTAGGGCGCATGCGGCCCTACCGCGTGGTCGCGATCTCGCTCTCTGTCCTGGTCCTCCTCGCAGGATCCGCTCCTGCGCAGGCGCCGTCCGATACCAGCGCGCGCATTCGCGGCTCGGCCATTTCCGATTTCAACGGTCGTCCCATTGCGGGTGTGATGATTTCCGTGCCCGAAGTCAAGAAGTTCGTGGTGACCGACTCGGACGGACAGTTTGCGCTCGCCGGCTTGCCGGCCGGCAAGCGGTCCATCCGCGTTTCGTACGAAGGTCGCCAGACCCAGGACTACATGTTCACCCTGCAGGGCCAGCAAACGAAACAGATTGCCGTTGTGCTCGACGTCGATGCCGAGGATCTCAATCCGCTCGTTGTGGAGGCGCGGCAAGCGAACATCTGGCGCGATCTGGCCGGATTCTACGAGCGCCGGCGGACCTATGGCGCCTTTGCGCATTTCTTCACGCGCGAGGAGATCGCGAAGATGCGGCCCACGCGCTTGAGCGGGCTCCTCACCCTCGAGGGCATCGTGACCCGCTGTTATCAGGATTGTCGCCCGACCCGATACACGCGCGGCAAGCTGTGCACGGTCCCGGTGAGCGTCGATGGCGTGGCGTTGCGCGAGATGGACTACGATCAGATCGCCGTGGCGGACGTCGCCGGTGTCGAAGTCTACCGTGGTGTGCCGCCGACCGATCTGAATCATTCCCTGGTCCCGACGGTCGGTTCGTCGATCTGGATGGGGACCGGACTGTCAGCGGCAGGCCAGTGCGGCCTGGTGGAGATCTGGACGCGCTAGACGTTGAAGCGAAATAGCAGGATGTCGCCGTCCTTCACCACGTAGTCGCGTCCTTCACTTCGGACCAATCCCTGTTCGCGGGCAGCCTTGTAGCTGCCCGCGTTCACAAATTCTGCAAACCCGACCGTTTCGGCGCGGATGAACCCGCGCTGAAAGTCGGAGTGGATCTCGCCGGCCGCGTCGTACGCGGTGTCACCGCGATGCATCGTCCAGGCGCGCACCTCGTTCTCCCCGACCGTGAAGAACGTCTGCAAGCCGAGGAGCCGGTGACCGGCGTGAATCAGCCGGTCGAGCCCCGGCTCCGACACGCCGGCGCTCGCGAGATACTCGCGACGCTCATCGCCGGTCAGCTCGCCCAGCTCGGCTTCGAATTTGGCGGAGAACGGAACGATTTCCGCTTCTTCGTGATGGGTCTGCACCGCGGCCCGGAGCTTGTCGATCCAGCGGCCGCCACCGGAGGCGAGATCGTCTTCGTTGACGTTGGCGGCGTAGAGAATCGGCTTGGCGGTCAGGAGGCCGAGCGTCCGCAGGAACTTGATCGCGTCGGGGTTTTCGCCGGCTTCGCGCGCGCCGCGCCCCGCGTTCAGCTCCTGCACGACACGCTCGAGCAGGACCAGCTCGAGCTGGGCGTCCTTGTCGCCGGCGCGCGCCGATTTGCGCGTCTTGTCGAGCCGCCGCTCGACCACCGCGAGATCGGCGAGCGCCAGCTCGCTCGTGATGACGTCGTGATCGCGCACCGGATCGACCGGTCCCATGACGTGCACGACATCGGGGTCCTCGAACGCGCGAATCACGTGCACCACGGCGTCGACCTCGCGGATGTGCGAGAGAAACTGGTTGCCGAGGCCCTCGCCTTGAGACGCACCCTTCACCAGCCCGGCGATATCCACGAACTCGACGACGGCGGGGACTTTCTTTTTGGGTTTGACGACCTGGTTCAGCGTCTCGAGGCGGGGGTCCGGCACTTCGACGACGCCGACATTGGGCTCGACGGTGCAGAACGGATAATTCTCCGCGGCCGCGGCTTTGGAAGACGTCAGCGCGTTGAACAGAGTCGACTTCCCGACGTTCGGCAGGCCAACGATGCCAAGACGCAGCATCAGGCTTTAAGCCACTTATCGACCGCGTCGATCATCTGGGGGATCAAGGACTCGACCTGCTCCAGCTCGGCCGGTTCGAAGGCGTTGAGCACGTAGTCGGCCCAATCGCCGATGCCTTCCGGAAGCGGTCCTACGCCCACGCGCAGCCGGGCATACTGCTGCGATTGCAGCGCGCCCTCGACGCTCTTGAGGCCGTTGTGCCCACCGGCCGAGCCGTCAGGCCGGAAGCGGAACGTGCCGAGCGGGATCTGGAAGTCGTCCACGAGAATGAGGAGATCGCGAGCCGGCGTGAAGGTCGGGTCGGCGCGCAGCGACGCGAGCGCCGCGCCGCTGCGGTTCATGAACGTCGTGGGTTTGAGGATGCGCACGGGAACGCCGAACACCGTGCCTTCCGTCGCGCGTGCGCGCTCGGCGCGACGGAAGGGAGGAAGCTGCCAATGCTCGGCGACGGCGTCGGCGAGGAGAAAGCCGGCATTGTGGCGCGTCGCCGCGTATTCCGGACCCGGATTGCCCAGGCCGACGACGGCGCGCAGAAACTACTCTTCCTTCTTGCCCTTGGGCTTCTCCTCGGCTTTTGGAGCGGCTTTCGCCTCGGGTGCCCCCGCAGCTGCTTCGACTTCCTCGCCTTCCTCGCCCTCGCGGACCTTGCGGATGAGCTCGGGCTCGGCGACTTCGGTCGTGGCCTCAGCGGTCGGCGCGGCGACTTCCTCGGCGCGCGGCGGCACCACGGTCGCGATCGTCAGATCGGCGCCCGTCAGGATGGCGGCGTTGGGGATCGACAGATCCCGCACGTGGAGCGAGTCGCCGATCTTGAGCGCGGTCACGTCGAGCTCGACGTGGTCGGGGATGTTTTCGGGCAACACTTCGATTTCGACCTCGCGCGTCACCTGATCGAGCACGCCGCCCGCGTTGCGCACACCGTCGGGCGTCCCCACGAGGTGCACGGGAACCTTGAGCGTGAGCTTCTCGCCGCTCTTGATCTCGTAGAAGTCCACGTGGATGATGTCGGGGCGGAGCGGGTGGCGCTGAATCTCGCGAATCAGCGTTCGGGTCGTCTTGCCGTCGACGCTCAGCTCGATGAGCGTGCTCGCCGGCTCGATGCCGGTCAGCGCTTGCTCGAGCGCGAGCGCGTCCACCATCAATGTCTGGGTGGCGCGGCCGTGGCCGTAGATCACGGCCGGAATCTTCTTCTGGAAGCGCGCCTGGCGCGCCGCGCCTTTGCCCGTTTTCTCTCGTGCGGTAGCACTGAGAGCCACTGTCTGCGCCATACACCTATTCCTCTGTTAGCGTCGCTGGATCAATCAAACAACGAGCTCACCGACTGATTCGAATGTTCATAGCCGATGGCCTTGGCCATCAAACTTGCGATCGACAACACCTTCAGCTTTTCGAACTGCTTCTCCTCGGGAATCCGGATCGTATTCGTCACGGTCACTTCTTCGATCGGGGCCGCCCGCAGCCGTTCGACGGCGGGGCCCGACAACAGCGCGTGCGTCGCGAACGCGAAGATGCGCTTGGCGCCCAGTCGCTTCAGCGCCGCCGCGGCCTCCGAGATCGTGCCCGCGGTGTCGATCATGTCGTCGGGGATGAGGCAGTCCCGATTTTCGACTTCCCCGACCACGTTCAGCACTTCCGCGATATTCGCCGACGGGCGCCGCTTGTCGATGATCGCGAGCGACGCGTCGAGCCGTTTCGCAAACCCGCGGGCCATCTTCGCCGACCCGACGTCCGGCGCGACGACCACCGGCTGATACAGCTGCTTCGTCCGGTAGTGGCTCACGAACGCCGGCGCCGCGTACAGATGGTCCACCGGGATATCGAAGAATCCCTGGACCTGGTGGGAATGAAAATCCATTCCCAACACGCGGTCGGCTCCGGCGTGGGTGATCAGGTTCGCCACCAGCTTGGCGCTGATCGCCACGCGCGGTTGGTCCTTCCGGTCCTGCCGCGCGTAGCCGAAGTACGGAAGCACCGCGGTGATGCGGGCGGCGCTCGCCCGGCGCGCTGCGTCGATCAGCAGTAACAGCTCCATATAGTTTTCCGCCGGCGGGTTCGTGGGCTGGATGATGAAGACATCCCGCCCGCGCACGTTCTCGTCGATCTTGACGAAGATTTCGCCGTCGGCAAACCGCCGCATCGTCACCGCGCACAGCGGCTGTCCCAAATGCTGGGCCATCTCCTCGGCGAGAGGCCGGTTGGCCGTACCGGCGAGGAGCAGCAACTGGCTGCGTGACAACGACAGGTCCCGCATCGGGCCACGGAAAGTAGTCGGCAAAGCGCGTGAAGCCAAGACCTTAACCGGCAGGGTGGGGTGCCGTATGTTAGAGCCCGTGGACGACCTTCAGGCGCGGCTCGCCGCTGCACTGGCAGGCCACTACACGATTGAGCGCGAGATCGGCCGCGGTGGGATGTCCATCGTATACCAGGCGCGGGACCTCCGCAACGACCGGTGGGTGGCCCTGAAAGTCCTGCGGCCGGAGCTCGCCGGCGCGCTCGGTCCCGCGCGCTTCCTGCGAGAGATCAAGGTCGCCGCCGGCCTCGCGCACCCCCACATCCTCCCGCTCTTCGAGTCCGATGTCGCCGATCGTCTGCTGTTCTACACCATGCCGTACGTGGAGGGGGAGTCGCTCCGCCACCGCCTGCAGCGCGAGCGGCGGCTGCCGATTGGCGACGCCGTGGCCATCGCCTGCGATGTCGCCGATGCGCTGTCGTATGCACACGCCCAGAACATCGTCCATCGCGACATCAAGCCCGAGAACATCCTGATCGAAGCGGGGCATGCCGTCGTCAGCGATTTCGGCATCGCGCGCGCGATCAGCGCGGCGAACGAATCCCGCATGACGGGGGTCGGCATCGTCATCGGGACGGTGGACTACATGAGTCCCGAGCAGGCGAGCGGCGAGGAGCTCGACGGCCGCAGTGACATCTACAGCCTCGGGCGCGTGCTGTATGAGATGCTCATCGGATCGGTGCCGGCCGGCGGGCGGAGGTCAACCGGGATTGAGCGGCGCGATATCCCGCTCGAGATCGACCTCGCGATCCAAACCGCGCTGGCCGAGGTGCAGAATGAGCGGTTTGCAACCGCAGGCGAATTCGCGGCGACGCTGCGACAATCGAGCAGCGTCTCACCGTCCGGCTGGCAGCGGCGGCGCATCCGGCGTCGGTGGCGGATCGCCGCGGCGGCGGCGGGCGTCGCGGCCGTGGCGCTGCTCCTGTGGACGATCGCGAAACCCAAGTCGATTGCGCCACTCGATCCGACCCATATCGCCGTGCTGTACTTCGATGATCTGAGTGCGGGCGGCACGCTCGCCCACGTCGCCAACGGGATTACCTACGACCTCATCGAGGCATTGGCGCGCGTGCCCACCCTGCGCGTGATCTCGCCGGACGGCGTGAAGCCGTTTCGAGGCCACGCGGTCGCACCGGATTCCATCGCGCGGGCACTCGGCGTCGGCACGATCGTCGCCGGCAGCATCTCCGCGTCGCAGGATCGCCTGCGAGTTGCGTTTCGACTCGTGGATCCGACGAGCGGGGCGCTCATCTCGAGTGAGACATTCGAGCGTCCGGAAGGCGAGCTTTTCGCGCTGCAGGACACCCTGACGGCGGAAGTATCGACCGCATTACGTGAGCGTCTCGGCGCGGATATCCGTGCACGTTCAAGCCGGGCGGGAACGCAGAGCGCGCGAGCGTGGGAGCTGCTGCAGCGCGCGGAAGCACTCCGGGATGAGGTCGCCCTCGGCACCGGAGCTGGGTCACCGGCGGAGCAGCTGCTGTCGGCGGACTCCTTGGCGGCGCAAGCGGAGCGTGAAGACACCCGCTGGGCGGAGCCGATCGTACTGCGTGGTTGGCTGGACTACGATTTGGCCAGTGTCCCGTGGCGCGGGAGTCCAATCAAAGGGATAGCAGCAGGCGTGACGACGCAGGAATGGTTGCGCCGCGCCCGTGCGCACGCGGACCGGGCACTCACGCTGCAACCGAACGATCCGGGCGCGCTCGAGCTGCGCGGTACGGTCCTTTATCGGACGTGGTGGGTTCAGGATCGGACGGACTCGACTGGCGTGTCACTGAAGGATGCGGAACGTGATCTTCGCGCTGCAGCGCAGATTCCGAGTCCGGTGCAGGCTCGCGCGTGGGGCCTGCTGAGCGCCGCGCTCCAGTTTGACGGGAACACCCAGCAAGCGCTCGACGCTGCGCAGCGGGCGTACAGTGCGGACGCATTCCTGACGAATGCGAACGAGATCGTTTACCGGTTGTTCTACGCTTCGTTTCAGCTAGAGCGCTATTCAGATGCGCTCAAGTGGTGCGACACCGGCCGACGACGGTTCGCCACGGATTGGCTGTTTCTCCACTGCGAGCTCACGTTGCTGGCGTGGGCGCCCGATTTGCCAGCCAGCGTATCAGCCGCCTGGCGGGCCGTCGCCAGCACCCGCCAGATCGAACCTCCCCAGATCCGGGACTGGGCCGAACCGCGGTTGCGAATGATCGCCGCGACGGTCATTGCGCGCGCCGGCCTGCGCGACAGCGCCGAGCACGTGATTCGGGATGCACGCGCGTCGGCCCCGGACGATCCGGAGCTCCTGTATCTCGAAGCATTGGCCAGAGTGCGTCTGGGTGATGCCGATTCCGCGGTGCAGCTCCTCTCGGCCCGTCTGCGTGGTGCGCCCGACGTACGACCCTATCTGCGCAAGGACGTCCAGCTGCGCGCACTTGCCGGCGACACCGCGTTTCAGAGACTGGTTGGTACCGCCCACTAGTACGGGGCTCGGGGCAACCACAGGAGACTATCGGACATGCACGGCATGCTGAATGCGTGGCACGGTGGTCGCGGAAGCGGCACGCCCAAGATTATCGCCTGCACTGTATCAGCGACCGCGGCTCCATAGAGGCGCCTGTAGTACGGCAGCATGAATTTTCGAACGGCGCTGACGCTGAGAAACACAGCGTCCACCGTGCGCGGATCGTAGTGGAGTTCCCGCTCGCCGCTGTCCGTCCGGACGCGCACGGTGATCGCGAGGACCTGCCACGGGTCGCGCGTGGCTAGCCCGCGGTAGGGTCCGTAGGCGCGGTAACTCGCACCGGCGCGCGTCGCCGCGGAATCGGCCGCCGCGCGCGTCGGATAGTAGCCGATCACGGTGAACGGCCGGACCGTCGCCCCGACCAGAAAGACTTGCCCCGTGTCGCCGTAACTACTCACGGCCTCGGCCAGCACGCGCTCCTGGGTCAGACGGGGGCGCTCGGACAGTGCAGCGCGAATGACTGTGGCGGCCGCGGCGCCAACAACGGCGGCGATTGCGGCGACGACCATGGGGCGCATGTAACGCCTCCGGGTGTGGAAGGGTCGTAAGCGTGCGCCTGGCCGCTTCAACAGTCAAGGCGCGCCAGGCGTAAGCAGGACGAACCCATTCATGGAGTGCTCATGCGTCGTGTAGCCGCTTTCGCTGTCCTCTCTCTTCTCGCTGCGGCGCCCGCAGTCGCGCAGACCGCGCAGGGCGAGCCGCCGCGTCGCTTCCAGCCACCGCCGGATCACTGGATGACGATCGACTCGCTGAACCAGGCCCTCAGCCTGACTCCCGCGCAACGCACGAAGATCACGCCCGCCTACACCGCGCTGAACGGCGTGATGAAAGACGCCGCCGCGCGCCGGCAGGCGATCCGGCAGCAGATGCAGGCATCGGGTGGCTTCACGCCCGGGCAGGAGCCCACGCCGGAGCAGCGCGCCAAGTTCGACAGTGTCCGCACCGAGATGCAGGGGTTTCAGGCTGAAGCGGACCAATGGTATGCCGCGATCCGTAATAATCTGACGCCCGATCAGCAAACGAAGTTCGACGCGCTGCCCAAGCCGATGGTCTTTCGTCCGATGGGAGGCGGCGCGCCGCGGCAGTAGGTATCGTTCGGGTCCCACTTCAATCGGATCCTGAGCGATGCGTCGTCTTTGTCTTCTTGCTCTCGTCAGTGCCGGGCTGGGCGGCACAGTAGCCGCCCAACGCCCGGCTCCTGACTCCTCAATCCTCACAGTCGATCGCATCTTCGGGTCGCCCGAATTCCGTGGCGGCACAGTCGGCCCGCTCGCGTGGCTTTCGGATGGCACCGGGTACTCGACGCTCGAGCGTGCCGTCGGCGGGAAGCCCGGCCAGGACATCGTGCGCTACGACGCCGAAACTGGCCTCAAGACGATTCTGGTGCCGGCCGCGCGGCTCGTGCCGCCGGGGGATTCGACGCCGCTCGAGATCGAAGCGTACACGTGGTCGCCCGATGGGCGCCGGCTGCTGATCTTCACGAATTCGCAGCAGGTGTGGCGCACGAACACCCGCGGCGACTACTGGGTCCTCGATCTCGCGGGGTGGACCCTCAAGAAGCTGGGCGGCAAGGGTCCCGCCGCGACGCTCATGTTCGCGAAGTTTTCGCCCGACGGCGGCCGAGTGGGTTGGGTGCGCTACGGCGAGTACAACATCTACGTCGAGGACATCGCCAGCGGCACCACCACACAGCTGACGCGTGACGGCTCGCGCACCACGATCAACGGCACCTTCGACTGGGTGTACGAAGAGGAGCTGGGGCTGCAGGACGGCTGGCGCTGGAACCCCGACGGCCAGTCGATCGCGTACTGGCAGCTCGATGCCACCGGCGTGCGGGATTTCCTGCTCTACAACGTGACGGACTCGTTGTACGCCTTCACGACGCCCGTAGAGCTCGTCATTCAGCACATCAACCGGTTGCAGGACACACTGCACGTCATGATCGCCAACGCTCAGACTGGTGAGGCGCGGACGGTCATCACCGAGACGGACAGCGCGTGGATCGAGCAGTTCGACGAGCTGCGATTCCTGAACGGCGGCAAAGACGTTCTGTGGGAGTCGGAGCGCAGCGGTTGGACGCAGCTCTATCTCTTCCCCCGCGACGGCGGCGCGCCGCGGCCCCTGACCACCGGCAACTTCGACGTGCTCGGCGTGCAGCGCGTGGACACCATCGGCAAATGGGTCTACTACACGGCCTCACCCGACAATCCCACGCAGCGCTACCTGTACCGCATCAGCTACGACAAACGGGGGCCGGCGCAGCGCATCACGCCGACGGGTGAGCCGGGCTTTCACACGTACAACTTCTCTCCCTCCGGCCGGTACGCGATCCACGTCTACTCGCGCTTCGGGGTCCCGCCGACGACGACGCTCGTGAGCCTGCCGGATAACCACCTGTTTCGCACGCTCGACGACAACGCGGCGCTGAAGGCAAAAGTCGCCGGCCTGCGGCTCGGCACGAGCGACTTCCGTCAGGTCGAGATCGGCAACGGGATCAAGCTCAACGCGTGGTTCATCAAGCCGCCGAATTTCGATTCCACGTCCAAGTATCCCGTGCTCTTCTATGTCTACGGCGGGCCCGGCTCGCAGACGGTCACGGACGCCTGGGGCGGGCAGAACTATCTCTGGTACCAGATGCTGGCGCAGCGCGGCTACATCGTCGCCAGCGTCGACAATCGCGGCACGGGCGCGCGCGGCCGCGCGTGGCGCAAGCTCATCTATCGACAGATGGGCGTCGTCGAGACGCAGGATCAGGCGGCGGCGGCACGGGCCGTCGGCCGGTTCTCCTACGTCGACTCGACGCGGCTGGGAATCTGGGGCTGGAGCTACGGCGGCTTCATGACGCTCAACACGCTCACGCAGTTCCCGGACGTCTATCGCATGGGCATCGCCGTCGCGCCGGTGACGCACTGGAAGTACTACGACACCATCTACACCGAGCGCTACAACGGCCTGCCGCAGGACAACGCCGCGGGCTATGACAAGGGCTCACCGCTCACGTATGCCAAGAACCTGAAGGGCCGGTTGCTGATCGTGCACGGCTCGGGCGATGACAACGTGCACTTCCAGAACACCGAGGCGATGGTGAACGCGCTGGTGGCGGCGAACCGGCCGTTTTCGCTGATGGTGTATCCGAACCGCACCCACTCGATTTCGGGTGGGACGACGCGGCAGCATCTGTTCACGCTGCTGACGAAGTTCGTCGAGGAGAATCTGCCGGCCACGACGCGGGGAGCGACGGGGGCGGCGCTGCCGTAAGGGCGTCCCTCAGAACGCGAATCGCGCGCCGAGCTGCATGCGCCAGCGCGATAGGGCATCCTCCACGACGCCGGGCTTCGGCAGCTCGAGCTGATAGACTCCGCGCAGATTGGCCGGGTCCCATCCGACGAGCTTCAGCAGCGGCACGGATGGGCCTGTGGTGACGTCGCGATATTGTCCCCACCGTGGTTCAATCAGGTTCGGCACGTTGAAGATGTCGGCGGTGATCTCGAGGTAGCGCCCCCCGCGGAGCGCGACCGTCGTGCCGAGTCGCGCGTTCAACGATCCCAGCCACCCATTGCGGCAGCTGTTGCGCCCCATGATCCGCCCCCGTTGCTTCTCGAGACATGGCTGCTGGGCGATGAAGTTCTGCAGCTTCGCATGCTCCGCAGGGGTTGCGGGGGTGCTATCGGACATCCGCAGGGTGATGTCGCTGCTGTCGCGCGGCACGTAGACGATGTCGTTGAACAGCGAGCCGCCGCCGCCGAGGCGATCGGCATTGGCGTCGCCGTCGATGACGTACGTGTAAGCCGGCTGCGATGCGCCGTCATACAGGAGCGAGAGTTGCACTCGGTGGGCGAGCTCGACCGTCGCAGCAACGGCAAGCTTGTGCGGAGTCTCGAAGAAAGAGGGAGCGAGCCGGCGATCCTCGAGCGTCCCGTCCACCGGTGTGTTGCTGAAGTTTGCCCGAGTCGGGAGGTTGATCAGCGACATGCGGTCATAGGCTTGCGAAAACGCGTACGCCGCATAGACCGACATGGTCTCGCCAAATCGCTTGCGCGCCTGCACCGAGAGCGAGACACTGTGGTCCCCGCTGCGGTTCGACACGCGGAAGACCTCTTGGAAGTATGTTGAGTCGCGCCAGGTGGGTTTCGCCAGACCGGTTGCGTCAACCGTTCCATACATTGGACGACCGCCCTCGCCGTACGCGGCACCGACCGGCGCGCCGAGGTTCGCTTCGCCGATGTAGATCTGGTGGACGGCGCGTGTATAGAGGAGGTCGATGCTCGCCGTGATCCCTCCCGGGAAGCGACGGTCCACCCCCAGCGCCAGCTTCAGGTTTTGCGGCAGTTTCAGATCTGGATCGAAGAAACCGAGGCGGGGCGTGGCGCCACCCGTGGGGTTGCAGGTCGCGGGCTGAGTGAGATTGAACCGGGGCACCCGCGTTCCATTGCAATTGACGACACTCTCCAAGCCCCCATCCCGGTAGCCATTGCCCAGCCAGCGATACGGCGGCGGACCACTGAACAGTCCGATCCCGCCGCGGAGGAACGCTGTGCCCTTGCCGCTGAGATCGTAGTTGAGCCCGAGACGCGGAGACCAGAGGACGTTGCCGCTCGGCAGCCGTCCGGTATTCGCGCCGAGCTTGATGAACACCGAGTCGTCGGTGTGGGCGGCGTCCGGCAGGAACGGAATGTCGGCGCGGAGCCCCGCGGTAACGGTCAGGCGAGGGATCGGCATCCAACGGTCCTGCGCGTAGAAGCCGACGCCGACCGCGGTGAAATCGGCGCCAGGCGTCGGTCCTGGGAGGCCCCGGTCGTAATGGGACGCGACACCCTTAGCGAGCGCATCGAGGGTCGCGAAGAACCACCGGCCGGCCGATACCTGAACGAGCGGATCGTGGAAATGGAGCAGCTCGCCGTGCAGGCCGAGGGTCAGCAGGTGCCCTGCCGTGCTGATCGTCAGATTCTCAGTGACCTCGAGGCCGTACTGATTCACGGCGGTCGTTGGGCACACCGAGTTGGAACCGGCGATGAGGAAGCCAGCGTCGGCGTTGACCTGAATGAGCGGGAACGGACCGTTCGGCTCGCACGTGTCGAGCAGGCGTTGATAACTCACGATGACTTCGTTCTGCGCCTGGCCCCGCAGGTTCGTGCTCCAGATCAGGCGTGTCGTGTGAGCGGTGGATCGGCTCCGGCCGGCGACGGACGAGAGCGCCGTCGTATCGAACGTGCGGCCCGCGTCGACGAAGTCACGACGGTCCCCGTGCGCGTAGTGGTGCGAGAGCTCCAAGTGTCCGTTGGCGCCCAGTTGGACCGTGATCTTCCCGAAGACGTCCTGGGCCGGCAGATGTCCCTCGGATGGCCCCGGTGTGCCCGGCGCGAGGCCAAACGAATCGGCGAGAATGTGTTGGAATTTGACGGCGCTCGACTCGCTGACCGCAGTCCGCCCAACCTGTGCCGGAAACGGTCCAGCGTCGGGCACAACGCGCTGCTGCAGATCAACATTTAGAAAGAAATGCACCCGGTCACGCACGACGGGACCGGATAGGGTGCCGCCGAACTGCCCGCTCGTGAATTCGGGATGGCTGCCGTCCCAATTACTCGCGGTCAGACTGCCGTCTTGCAGGAAAGCGAACACCGATCCGTGGACAAAGTTGGTCCCGGACTTCGTCACGGTGTTGAGCAATCCACCCGCGAAGCTGCCGAGCCGAACATCGAACGGCGCGGCGAGGACCTGAAATTCGCTGACCGTTTCCAGCGAGATCGCGTGCGGCAGCACTTCCGGAATCGCGCCGCTCGGAATCGCCCCGCCGGGCGTGCGCCCGAGATACAGGTCTGTGTTCACGCCGCCGTCAACCTGGAGGTTGTTGTAGCCCTGATTCTGACCGCCGACGGCGACGCCCCCGAATGGCCGGAGGGCGGCGAGGGGACCGAGTGCCGCGGCGACGCTCAAGTCTCGGGTCAGATTCGGCAGCCGCTCGAGCTCTGTCGCCGACACAATGTGCGCGGGTCCGGTGCGTCCGGCGTTCAACAGGGCATCGACGTTTGCGCTGATCGTCAGCGTGGGCAATTCGATGGCCATCGATTCGAGCGTGAAGTCGGCGTGGTAGCGTTGACCGAGCCCGAGAAAGACGCCGGTCTGGCCGGCCGACCTGAATCCCACCGCTCGCGCCTCGAGAACGTAAGGTCCGCCGACCCCCATGTTCTCCACGAAGTATCGCCCCGAAGCGTCGGTCACCACTTGCCAGTGTGCGCCGCTGGCCGGCAGGATAGCCGTCACGACGGCGCCGGCGATGGGCGCGTTGTCGGCTTGGAGAACGCGGCCCTGCAATGCGGCGGATGTGATCCCCTGGGCGCAGAGCGGTGGGACGAGGCTCAGCCCCAAGAGTCCGATCATCCCTTGGGCCGCAACAACATTTCGAACCGTGGGTCCCTGCGCAGCGTGGCGAAACTCGGCTCGACATGCGCATCGAGGAAGCGGACTTGGTATACGTATCCGGCGTCCAGTGCCCGCGTCAGCAGATCCACGGCGGCATCTCGCTCACCCAGCCGGGCGGCTATGCAAGCGCGCCAGTAGCTGGCCTCCCCGCGCCCGAAGGGCCGCTCGAGCGCGACCAGCAACCCGCTGACTCGAACGGCTTCAGCGCGGTCGCCGCGCTGCGCCGCCAGCGTGCCGAGCAAACCTGTGTAGCGCGCGTCGCGCGGGTGACGGCGCGCCAGCTCCGCGGCGATGGCGTGGGCGGAGTCTGCATTGCCGGCCGCATAGTGTGTCAGGGCGCGCTCGAAGCGCTGGTCTTCGTTCGCGCGTTCCGCTGCGGGTTGGCTCTCCAACCAGGCAAGGGTTCGAGCGAACGCGATACCAGCGGCCACGCTGTCGCCGTGCGCTGCGAGGTCGAGCGCCGTTTCACGCATCACCGGTGCCGGCAGTCGGATCGGGTCCGGTGGCAGCGTCTCGATCTCGTCGAGGCGCTCGATCACCTCACGCCCGCGCCCCAGCCCGGACAAGGCCAGCAGCTCCATGCGGAGCGTCGCGAGGTTTCTCGGAAAGCGTTGGCGGGCTCGGCGCGCCGCTCGCAGCTCCCGATCGTGCTCGCCGAGCAGATGGTACGCGTTCGTTAGCCAATTGTAGTAGCCGGCGCGGCCGCTGAGGGCGCCGTTGTCGGGATGCAGTCGCTCGAGAATCGTTATCGCCTCCCGCAGACGATTGAAATCGAGTGCGTCGCGGGCGAGCTGCTCCCACATCAGCTCAGAGCTGGGAAGCGCGTCGGTCAGTCGCTTGCCGAGGGCATACGCGGCGGGAAGGTCGCCGTGACAGCGGGCCATCACGCGGTCGATCTGCAGCTGCTCGAGTGGCGTGAGATTCATCCCACCCAGGCGCTTGGCGAGCACCGCGGTCGAATCGCACTGATCGAGTGCGGTTCCGCCGTATGCCCACGCAGCCCAGATCAGCGGTTGCGCGTACGTCGAGTCGAGTGCCGCCGCGCGCCTGAAATACGGCAAGGCATCAGCTGCTCTCCGACCACCGTAGAAGATCTCCACGCCGGCACTGAATGCGAGGTACGCTTCGTAGCGCGGTGGGTTACCGGCCTGTACGGGCCCGCCGAGTCGTAGGTCCACCGCCTCGGCGAGGGCAGACATGATGCGCTCACGCAGGACCTTCAGCGCCGCCCGCGGCTCGTGCGGATCCCCGAATACCGGCTCGAGCGGGTGCACCACGCTGCCGCTCCGCACGTCGGTGATCCTGGCGTTGAGCTCGATCTGACCCCTGCGCAGGTACAGAGAGCCCGACACCAGCATTCCGGAGCCGGTGGCGCGTGCCAGTTCTTCCGGGTCGGAGACAGCGATCCGATTAGCTCCCACCACGATTGCGCCGGGGTCCACAGGTTCGAGCACTTCCGTTGATGCGAGACCGCGCGTGATCCAGTCGGCGGCAAGGTTGCCGAGGGGATCGAGGGTGCTATCGCCCGTGCGGTTGGTGAACGGCACGACCAGCACGCGCTTTGGGTTGAGCGACGGCGTGGAGCGCAGAGTCACGCCCAACACCACACCTGCGATTCCCAGCACCGCAACCGCGAGGCCGAACAGTGGTCGGCGAGCGCGCGCGACCGGCATCGCCTGCGGCGACTGCCTGGGGCTTGGCTCCGGCGCGGTGGGACGGGCGGTCTTCCGCTCGCGGATACTGTTCGCGAGCGTGGCTGTCTCGGGCGCCGGATCGGCCTCCAGCTCCCCTTTGAGGCGCTGTGTGAAAGCGGCGTAAACGTCCAGCGCCCCGGCCCGGTCGCCGAGGCTGTCGAGTGTCCGGATAAGCCGGCGCAACGTCGGCTCGTCGAACGGGGCGATCCGCAGGGCCTGCCGCGTCCACTGCGCGGATTCACGAAGGTCGCCCCCTGCCTGGCGCTGCTCCGCCAGCGCCGTGGCGCTGCGCAGCGCCACGGTTCTGAGACGCGCGCGCTCGTCTTCGAGCCATTGCTCGAAACCGATTGCACCGCGAATGAAGAAGCCCTCGAGGAGTTCTCCCCGATAGAGCTCGAGCGCGTCCGCCAGCTGCCCTTGCTGGGTGGCGCGTTCGAACTCGACGACGTCGCAGCGGAGCCGCTCCACGTCGAGACCGACTTCCTCGTCGCCGCGACTCACGAGCACCCCTTCACCGAGCTCTTGCCGCAGGCCGTGCAGCGCTTGCCGCAGCGCGGCCCGGGCATGCTCCTGATCGAGCTCGGGCCAGAACAATGCGATGAGAGAATCGCGCCGGTGCAATCGGCGGGGTGTCGCGGCAGCGAGGTACGCGAGCAGCGCGACCCGTTTGGGTTGGGCCAGGATCGCCTTGAGCTCGTGCCCGTCTGCGCTGAGGAGGTTCAGCGCACCGAGAATGCGGAATTCGACCACGCGAATCTCTCACGGCACTTCGGGTAGCGCGCACCCTTCACGCTGCGCGACCGGCGTCATCCCCCCGTTACGGCGGGCGTAACAGGCCCTTCACACGGCGCCCCTACCGTTGCTCGTGACTCGCGAAGGTATCGCGCACGACGTCGACACCGCAATGGCTCGAAAAACGGAGGAACACTGTGAAAGCCACGCGCGCAACGCACCTCGCTCTCGTCGCCGTGCTCGGCGGAACGGGATCACTGACGACGGCTTGCAGGGACATCGCACAACCGGCCGCACCGGCCCCGGCGGTCAGGGCGACCGTCACGACGATCGGCGTCGATATCGATCCCGACGGTTACCGCGTGAGTGTAGACGACGGATCTGAGCGAGCGATCGGCACGAACGCAACCGTCACGATCGCGGATATCCCCGCCGGTGACCACGCAGTGCGGCTCGAGGGAGCGGCAGCGAACTGCACCGTGGACGGTAGCAACCCGCGCGCGGTGACTGTCGTCGCTGCCGGCACCGCCGACGTGGCGTTCACCGTCGCGTGCATCGCGCTCACTGGCAGCGCGGCGTTTGCGTCGGTGAGCGCGGGCTACTTCTACAGCTGTGCTGTGAACACGGACGGCGTCGCGTACTGCTGGGGAAGTAATGCGTACGGACAACTCGGCGACGGCTCCACGATCGATAGACGAACGCCCGCGGTCGTCGCCGGCGGTCTCACGTTCACGCTCGTCAGCCCCGGCGTGGGTACGACGTGTGGGCTCACGACCGGGAGGCGCGCGTACTGCTGGGGTGACGGCTACGGCCCGACGCCAGTGGCCGTCGCTGGGGGGATTTCATTTGTCGCCATCACCGTCGGCAAGCAGCATGTCTGTGGCTTGACGGCTGAGGGCGGTGGGTATTGCTGGGGGGACAACTGGCTGGGCGCGCTCGGCACGGGCGACGCGGCGAGTAGCCCGACGCCGGCGCCCGTCGCCGGCGGTCTCACCTTCACGTCGCTGAGCGCCGGCTGGTACTACACCTGCGGCGTCACCACGGGCGGAGCAGCCTATTGCTGGGGTGTGGACGGGGCCCTGGGGTTTTCCGCAACCGAGGTGTGCGACTGGGATGAGCCAACCCAGGGACCTCTGAAGTGCAGCAGGCGGCCCGCAGCCGTGGAAGGCGGGCCTAGCCTCGCGCTGATCGGGACAGGCGAGGGCTTCACGTGCGGACTTACGCCCGACGGCGCTGCCTATTGCTGGGGCAGCTATCCCGAATCCGGAAGCGTCAATCCTGTGCCGGTCCCGGGCGGGCTCACGTTCGCCGGGTTCGGCGTCGCCGCGCAACGCGGCTGCGGGGTCGCGACCGGTGGTGGCGCCCAGTGTTGGGGTTGGATTCCCGTTGCTCCCTATCAAGGTGAGTTCAGCGCTCGGCCCACCGCAGTGCCCGGTGGGCTCAGCTTCGCGGCCGTCAGCGTGGGGTGGTACCACACCTGTGGAGTCACTCCCAACGGCACAGCGTACTGCTGGGGCGCCAATGCGAACGGCGAGCTCGGGAACGGCTCGCAGACGTCCAGCATCATCCCCGTGAAGGTGACGGGGCAACCGTAGGAGGGGACCATGTTACGCATCGCACGCTTCACCCTCGTTGTCGCCTCGATCGCGCTTGCGTTCGCGGGCTGCCGAGATGCCGCCAGGTCGCTGACCGCCCCGTCGAGCGATCGCTTGGCGATGTCACGGGCGCTGGACCAATCCGCTCCGCTCGTGCCGCGCATCATCGCGCCTCGCACGACAGATCCGGACATCGACTACGTCCCCGTGCTCAATCCCCAGGTCAACCACCACTACGTCTGGCTCGATCCTTCCCAGAAGCCTCGCCCCAAGCTGCTCGTGTTTATGCCTGGCGCCGGCGGCACCGCTCGACCGGCGAGCTTCCTGCTCGTGCAGGAGGAGGCGGCCCGGCTCGGTTACCGGGTTATCGGCCTGATGTATCAGAACGACGCGGAGGTCGTCGTCAAATGCGGCGGCAGCGCCAACCCGGTCGGACATAGCCTCGATCCCGACTGCTCGAGCAACATGCGGCTGGAGATCTTGGACGGCATCGATCACTCGAGCGCCGTAACCGTGACGCGAGCTAACAGCATCGAGAACCGGTTGGCGAAACTGCTCGCGTACCTCGGCGACCAATTCCCGGACGAAGGATGGTCGCGGTTTTTGGAAGATGACGGAACGCCGAGGTGGTCGCAGATCGCGTTTAGCGGCCAGTCCCAAGGGTCCGGGCAGGCGGCGTTGATCGGGACGCTCCATCACGTCGATCGCGTCGTCATGTTCTCCGGACCACCCGACGCGCGCGTGCCCGAGGAGGTCGACCCGTGGATCTCCATTGGGGCGACGCCCGCGGCGAAATACTTCGCGCTCTTCCACGACCGCGATCATCTCGTCGTCGGCATCCGCGCGAATCTCACGGCCCTCATAGGGCAGTTCGGGGATCCGGTCATCGCGGAGTTGAATGACCCGCCGTACGGTGGGACGCACATCGTGTACACCGACCTCCGGCCTACGTTGGGATACGACGCTCCCAACGCGCCGCACCAGAGCACGGCTCGGGACAACAACACGCCAGTCGATGCGAACGGCACGCCATTGTTGCGCGACGCCTGGCGCTACCTGCTCGGCGACGAGCCGCGTGGAGGAAGTGAGAAGGCGGTTACGCTCAGGACTCCGTAACTGACCGTTCTCCGATGATGGGTGATCCGGTGTCCTAGCGCACCTAGGTACCGGATCTCCATCAAGCGACAGTCATCGACGTCGTTGCAAGTTGCCGGGTCATGATTGTGACGATACGTTACTCCTCGTCGAGCCCGCCGGCCCCTGATGCCGAATCGACGCCCCTCCAGGACGCCCCTCCGACACCGAGACCGTAACCGCGCGCCGCGCGGGCTTCCCACCTACGGGGGAGGCTATGACCATCACACGCCGCCATCTCGCTGCATTGACGGTGCTAGGACTGCTGGTCGCTTGCAGGCCGAATTCCGACCAGGTCGTATATCAGCTTCAGGCCGACCGCTTCGCAGGCTCCGAATGGTCCGAGCCGGTGAATCTCGGTCCCGTGGTGAACTCGAACGCCCTCGACGCCAACGCCGGCCTCTCGTCCGACGCGCATACGCTCTTCTTCGTCTCGACACGCACCGGCGGTCTCGGCAACCTCGATATCTGGATGTCGCGTCGCCGCTGTCTGGCGTGCGATTGGGAAGTCCCGGTGAATCTCGGTGCGCCGATCAACAGCGACGCGATCGACGCCGCACCGACGATGTCTGAAGACGGCCGCCTCCTGTTCTTCTATAGTGCGCGCGCTGGTGGTTTCGGCCTCGGCGACGTTTACGTCTCCCATCGCGTGAGCACCGGCGCGGACGGGGACGTCTGGGGCCCTCCGGTGAACCTCGGACCGGATGTGAATACGGCGGCCAACGAGCAGGGCACGTTTTACGTGCATGAGCCGGGAGAGCCGAACGCCTTCGTGTACTTCAATCGACCGACCGCCGGCGGCAGCGTCGACGTCTATCGAGTCGCGGTGTCGAATGACGGCGACGCGCTCGGCCCTGCGGTTCTCGTCCCGGAGTTGAGCGACCCGGCCACGTTCGACCAAAAAGTGGCGGTGAGCGCGGACGGTCACGAGCTGCTGCTCTCCTCGTTGCGGGCGGGAGGCTTCGGCAACTTCGACATCTGGCGCTTCACCCGCCAGTCCGCCCAAGACCCCTGGTCGAATCCAACCCATTTGGACGCGCCGATCAACACTCCAGACGTCGATTCGCAACCGGTGCTCTCGCGCGACGGGCGCACACTGATCTTCACGTCGATCCGGCCAGGCGGCGTCGGCGTGCAGGATCTCTGGATGTCGACGCGCCAGCCGGGTCTGCAGCCATGACGCCGACTTCCCGGACGCTCGCTGCGGTGGCTTCGCTCGCGCTGCTCCCTGCCTGTGGAATAGAGTCCGATCGGAGCACTACGGCGAACCTCGTCGTGAACCCCACGGCGCACTTCTCCACGTGGTCCGAGCCCGTAAACCTCGGCTCGACGATCAACACGACGTTCAACGAACAAGGTCCGACGCTCTCGAACGACGAGCTGAGCCTCTACTTCGGCTCCGATCGACCCGGCGGAATCGGTGGATTCGACGTTTGGGTTTCCCAGCGCGCCTGCAAGGACTGCGCGTGGGAAGCTCCACTGGACCTCGGACCGGCCGTTAATACAGCCTCGGACGAGACTGGACCAGGATTATCCGTGGACGGGCATCTGCTCTTCTTCAGAAGCACTCGGCCAGGCGGGGCGGGCCTCGGGGATGTCTTCCTCTCAAAACGCGCCAACCCGAAGGACGACTTCGGCTGGGGTGTCCCCGTTGCACTCGGGCCGGGCGTCAACACCGCGGCGGCGGAGGCTGGTGCGGAGTTCTTGCAGAGCGCCGAGGACGGCGCGGCGAACCTCTACTTCAATCGAGCGCCACCGGGCGGGACCGCGGATCTCTACTATGCAGCGATCACGCGGGACGGAGAGACTCTGGGGCCCGCCGTGCTGATTTCCGAGCTCAGTGACCCGATTGCCACCGATCAAGGTCCGACGCTGCGCTCGGATGGCAGGGAGGTGTTCTTCTTTTCAACCCGACCCGGTGGGCTCGGGGGGGCGGATCTCTGGACATCCACGCGGCGCAGCGTTCACGATCCCTGGACGCCGCCGATGAACGTGGGGGCGCCCCTGAACTCGCCGGCCGCCGAACAGCAGCCCAGCCTTTCGAGCGGCGGCTTGACGCTGCTTTTCGCATCGAGTCGCGGCGGCGGTTTTGGCGGTACGGATATCTGGATGTCGACGCGTGCGCGAGGTGCGCAGTAGCTCAGCCCTTGCGCCGTCGCGCCTGCGTCTTGAGCGCGGCGAGTTTCCAGAACTGCTGCTCTCCGATGATGGTGATCCGGTGTCCCAGCGCCGCCAGGCGCCGGATCTCCATCAGCTTCGTCCCACCATCTTCGCCGGCGATCTGCAGCTGGTTCGGCCGGCCACGCACGAGCACATCGGTCGTCCGCCCGGGTTTCGATTGGATGATCGCGCCGGCCTTGCGGGCCGCGGCGAAGGCCTCGCTCCGCGGGCGTCGCAGGAATCCGGTGATCGACAGCCGTTTTCCCGCCAGAGTCGCGACGCGCCCCTTCGCCAGCTCCTTGGGCCGATGTCGCAGCGCCGCGATCAGCTCGCCGGCGGCTTCGTAGCGCCTGCCGCGGCTCCCCAGACAGCGGTGAATGACTTCCTTCAAATGGTCGCTGCAGGGAAGGCCACGGACGTCCTTACTGCGCATGGGACTGGTGATGTCACCGCGCAACAGCATCGCCGCGAGTTGGCCGACCTGATAGATGTCGTCCCGCTGTTGCCACCTCCGAATCCAGCCCCACGCGATCTCCGTCGGCGCATTGAGCGGGTTGAACGCGTCGGCGGTGACCCCGTGGCGATTGCGCTGATGCCGGGCGATGCCGAAGTCGCCGAGCTTGAGCTGCTCCTTCTCGCACACGAACACGTTGAAGGGCGTGAGGTCGCGATGGAGCGCCTGGCCGCGATGCAGCGTGTCGAGCGCGCCGAGGAGCGCGGCGATCTCGCGGCGGACAAAGCGCTCGGGCTGCGGGCCGCGCTGCTTGAGCCACGCGCCCACGTCGCCGTGCTCGGCGTACTCCATCACCATGCAGTAGCGCATGCCGTCGCCGTCGACTTCCGCAAACCGGTCGAACACGCGCAGCGCGCGCGGTTCCTGCTCGAGCAGCTCGGCGAAGTACGCCTCGCGCAGCCACGCGGTGAGACGGTGGCTGATCTTGATGCAGACCCGCGGCGGTAGCCCGCCCTGAGGTATGGGAGTCGACAGGTAGACCTCGCCGAATCCTCCCTGGCCGATGAGGCGGTCCAGCCGGTAGGTGCGACCGGTCTCGGAGCTCTTGGCCTCGGCTCTCTTTCCCATGCGACTTACTTGCCGCTCATCCAGGCGGCCGTCAAGCCGACGGCAGCCCTTCGCCTTGACACCCCGTCGCGCCCGGCTATATCCGGCTGCACTCCCTCAAGGCCGGCCGTGGAAGATTGGGTTGCCGAGCTAGAGCGGGGCAGGTTCGACGCCGCATGGGACCTGTTCCTCGATCGGTACCGGCGTCTCATCTTCGCGGCCATCCGGCACTATGCCCAGGACTACGATGATGTGATGGACGTGTTCGCGCGCGCGTGCGAGGCGCTGCGCGCGGACGATCTCCGGCGGCTGCGGTCCTGGGTCGAGCAGCCCGAGCATCGTGCCAGGTTCTCCACCTGGCTCGTCACGGTGGTTCGCCACCTCACCGTGGATTGGTTTCGCCACCGCGATGGCCGCCGCCGACTGTCCGTCGTTGCCGAAGAACTGCCGCCGCTGCGCCGCCGGATCTTCGAGCTCGTGTTCCTGGATCAGCGCAGTCACATCGAAGCCTACGAGCTCATCCACACCGGCGAAGCCGCCCCGCTCACGTTTCGGGAGTTCCTCAGCGAGCTGCGCGCGACCTATCACGCCGTAGCAACGGGACGACGGGGCCAGATCCTCCGCGATCTCGCTCCCACGTCCGAGGCTGTAGAGAATCTCCCGGCCGATCCTGCCGGTCCGAGCGCGACGAGTGCTGCCGAACAGAGTCAGCTGATGGAGCGGGCACTGGGTATGCTCGCCCCCGACGATCGCCTGATCGTGGAGTTGTACGTCCTGGAAGAGCTTCCCGCCGAGACGGTCGCAACGGTGCTGGGGTTGGCGAACGCGAAAGCGGTTTACAACCGCGCCTACCGTGCCTTGGCGGTGGTGCGTGAGCATCTGGAACGGGCCGGCGTGGGACGAGAGGACCTGTGAGCAGTCGGGACCCTCGGGACCGTCTCATGATGCCTGACGAATCCTTCGAGGAGTTGAAGCGCGTGCTCGATACCCGGGTGCGGTCTGAAACGCCAACACCGGACTGCTTGCAGGACGACCTGATCGCGGCGCTCGCGTATGGATCCCTGGCTCCGGATGCGAGCGCAGCGGTCCTCCCGCACGTCGCTTCATGCTCCCGCTGCCGAGCGGCCGTGGCGTCAGTCGCGAGGGCACTCGCGGATCCGGTGATCGCCCGGGAATTGCCCGGCGCTCGCGCCGGGCGCCGTTGGTTCCGCATCGCGGTACCGCTTGCGGCCGCCGCGGTCCTGCTCCTCCTGCTCTCCTCACCCTGGGGTGACCGATTGCCCGGACACCGCGGGCCGCCACCTCCGCCCCCCGCAACCACGCCGATTCCTCGGTCACCGGTTGGGAGTGTGGCCGCCGCAAAGGACCTCCGGTGGAGTCCCGTCGTCGGGGCGGATCGCTATCGGGTGACGGTCTTTGACGTGACGGGGGGCGTGGTGTACGCGTCGGAATCGTCCGACACCGTCGTCGCGTTCCCCGATTCCGTCGCGTTGGTGCCTGGCGCTTCGTATCTGTGGAAGGTAGAGGCGCGCACGGGCTTTGATCGGTGGTCGCCGTCGGAGCTGGCCGAGTTCAAAATCGCGTTGCAGCAGCGATGATAGTCGCCGGGATTGGCTGTCTCCTCGCTGTCTTGCAATCGCCTGCCTCCGATTCACTCCGCCTGCTCGCGCTCAGCCTGCCTCAGACCTCGCTCGTCCTTACCGTGCGGCAGCGGCCACTTGCGGTGCGCGACGCCATCACCGAGTCGCTGCGGCGCGGGGACCTCGATGCCGCGGGAAAGATCGCCGCCGCGTACGCGCTGGCGTGGCGCGACTCGTTTCTGGTGCGCGAGGTTGCGCGCTTTGTCGCGTGGCCGGCGGCGCGACGATCGGCGAAGGTGGCCGTCGACTCCATGCGGCGGGTGGGCATCAAAGCGTTCGGAGCAGAAGGCCCGCATGCCGCGGTCCAGCTCTGGCAACGTGCGCTCACACGCGCAGCGACGAACGGCGATTCGGCGGGAATGGCGGCGCTCCTGGGCAACATCGGGGCAGGGCTCCTCGAAGACGGCCAGCTCGATAGTGCGACGACCTATCTCGAGCGGGCGCGGGCACTGGCCACGGCGGTTGGAGACCTGCGCGTCGAGGCGAATGCGGTTGGGGCGTTAGCCGGTGCGCGCGAAGAACGCGGCGACCTCTCGGCGGCGCGCGCAGACTACGTCCATGCGCTCGCGCTGCGCGACCGCATCGGCGACACGCGGGGCAGCGCCGCCGACCACAACAATCTCGGTCTGTTGGCTCAACGGCTCGGCGATCTCGAGGAAGCGCGGCGGCAGTTCGACAGCGCGCTCGTGTTCAATCGCCACGATGGTCGCGATGAGGTCGCGGCGACGAATCTCGTCAACCTCGCGGGTCTGGCGAGTCTCGCCGGAGACTTCGCGCGCGCCGAGGCGCTGTATCGCGACGCGCTCGCGACCTGGCGGGCCCACGAGTCGTGGGCCGATGCCGCGGTGGCGCTCCACGGTCTCGGGCAGCTCGAGCTGCGGCGCGGGGACTACCCGGCGGCCGCTATCGCGTTGCGTGAGGCACTCGCCATCTACGCACGCACCGGACCCGTGGCCGAAGAGCTGGCCGTGCGGCGCGATCTCGCCGGGGCGCTCGCGGCCACCGGTGACCTTCAGAGCGCGCGGGATGAGCTGAGTCGGGCGCAGCGCCGCGCTGATTCCACGCGCGCGCCGCCCGCCGCGCGCGCCGGGATCGCGCTGGCGCGGGCAGACCTCGCGCTCCAGCTGAATACGCTGGCCGAGGCCCAGCGCTTGTACGCGCGCGCGGAGGGGCTGTATCGACTGGGGGCCGAGCCCGCCGGTGAGGCCGAGGCGCAGGAGGGACGCGCGTTGCTGTTGCTGGAGCGCGACGACGCGGTCCACGCCCAGGCGTTGCTGGAGACCGCGCTGCGCACGCAACTGGGCGCGGGAAGTTTGCGCGCTGCCGCCTTGACGCGCGTCTCGCTGGGGCGCGCGGTCCTGGCGCGCGGCGATACCGGTGCGGCTCGACGCCATCTGGCGCAAGCGGTCGCCGAAATGACGCGGGGTGGCGATCCCGTGGCGGCCGCGGCCGCGCTTGGTGAATGGGCGGCGCTCGAGGCACACGCCGGCGCACCCATCGCGGCCGATTCGCTGTATCGCGCGGCGCTGGAGCGGCTCGGCGACCGCAGCGCGCCGGAGGTCGCGTGGCAGCTGCATGCGGGTTGGGCGAGCGTGCTCAAGAGCCAGGGCGCGACCGATGCCGCCGCGCGCGAGCTGCGGAGCGCGCTCAACGAGATCGATCGTACCAGCCGTTCGCTCGCCTTGCCGGAGCGGCGCTCGGCGTTCCTCGCCGACAAGTGGGACGTGTACGCGCAACTCGCGCTGATCGAGCGCGACCGTGGTCACGTTGGAGCGGCGTTCGATGCGAGCGAGCGGCTGCGGGCGCGCGAGATGCTGGAGCTGCTCGCGCGAGGCCGCGTCTCGGCCCCACTGGACACCTCTCAGGATCTCGTTGCGCGGGAGCAGGACCTGCGCCGTCGCATCGGCGAGCTGACACATGACTTGGAGCAGTCGGACGCGACGGACCAGACACTCCGCGGTTCCGAAGTCTCCCTCAACGCCAGCACGACCCGCGAGTCGCTGCTGCGCGCACAAGAGACCTACACCGACCTCCTGCTCGAAGCCCGCGAGCGCGCTCCTCGCCACGCGGCACTCGTCGCGCCCGACCTCGCCACCTGGCGCGGCGTCGCACGGCGTCTGGCGCCCGAGGCGGCGTTCATCGAGTACCTCGTGAGCGACTCGACCACGCTCGCCTTCGTCGTGACCAGCGATACGCTTGCCGTCCTGGAACTCGGGACGCGCCGGCAGGAGCTGGCGCGCCTGGTTGACTTCACTCGCGCCGTCCTCACCCCCCGTCCCCCTCTCCGCGATGCGGAGAGGGGGAGCGATTCTCTGTGGCGCGCGCCGTTGCGACGTCTCCACGCGGCGTTGATCGCGCCTGTCGAAGCGACGGGATTACTCGCCGGCAAGAGCCGGTTGGTCCTCGTTCCGCACGTTGAGCTGCAGTACCTGCCGTTCGCAGCGTTGATGGATACCGCGGGACACTTTCTCGTCGAACGCTACGAGCTCGCGCTGACTCCCTCGGCGTCGGTGTGGCTTGCCTTGGGGGAACGGTCCACGGAACCTGCCGGCGCCGGCCTGCTGGCATTCGCGCCGCGTCCCGCGACGCTTCCCGGGTCGAGCCAGGAAGTTGCGACCATTCAGCGCCTTGCTGGAACGGACGCGCAAGTCCTGACCGGCACGGCCGCGACGGAGTCGGCGTTTCGCCGCCTCGCGCCCACCCGGCGCGTACTGCACCTCGCGACCTACGGTGTGCTCAACAAGCAAAATCCGCTGTTCTCGTTCGTTCAGCTCGCGCCAGATGGTGCGGAGGACGGGCGTCTCGAGGTGCACGAGGTGTTCGGTCTGCACCTCGTGGCCGATCTCGTCGTGTTGTCCGCGTGCCAGACGGGACTTGGCTCGGGCGCGCTCGCCGATGTCCCCGCGGGCGACGACTGGGTGGGGCTGACGCGCGCGTTCCTGCACGCTGGCGCGCGCCACGTTGTGGCGACGCTTTGGCCGGTGGACGACTGGGCGACGGCGGAGTTGATGGAGCGGTTCTATGGCGTGGGCGACGTCGCGGCCGACCCGGCGCGGGCGCTGGCCGAAGCGCAGCGCGCGTTGCTCGCGGCGCCGGCGACGCGGCATCCGTTTTACTGGGCGGGGTTTGAGAGTGTGGGAGGAGCGAGGTGAGCAAGCATCCCGGGATGTCCGTCGCATATGGGACGACTCGCGAAGGGGCCGCTGTGCGCGCTGAACGAAGGGTCCGGCGTCGGATCGTCACACTTGCCTGCGTGGCCCTGTTCGGCGCGTGCACCGACGGCGTCGGCCCCACCCCCCCGCCCCCCGCTGGCCTGCTGGTCTCGAACCCCGTGCCAGCACCCGCAACAACGTGGGCGAGTGGTGGCGCCGTCCGGTCCGCGACCGCGCCGACGAGCGCGGAGGTTGTGTACGTGTCGTTGCCGCCAGACTCAATCCCGGACGGTGGAATCGCGAGGATTACCAACATCCGTACGGGGGCGACGGTTCAGGTAGCGATGGCTAACGGCGGCTTCGATCCCGTGGCCGTCATGGCCCACGCCGGCGATTCACTGACGATCCGGGTCGAAGTAGAAGGGGGTGGCCTCAGGACACTTGGCTTGACCGTCCCGCTCGTACGGGCACCCGTGGTCGTGCGCACCCAGCCGCCACCGCGCAAGCGCGATGTGCCCCTGAACTCGTCCGTAGTCGTCGTCTTCAGCGAGCCGATGAGTCCAAGCACCGCAGCCAGAATCCAACTGTTGCGCGACGGCGCGCCTGTGAGCGGCACCGCCACGCTGTCGTCCAACGGTCTCCGCGTAACAATCGAACCGAGCGCGAACCTCGATCAGAATACGGACTACGTGGTATCGGTGCCGGCGAGCGTCGCAGACCTGAGCGGAGATTCCCTCCAAGAGTCGGTGGCCGCAGAGTTCACCACCGGCACCACAACCGCAGTGGCAAGCGTGTTCACGGCGTTACCGGCACTGTTCATCAATCCCCTCAGAAACGAGGAGCGCACGTTTGACTTCGACGCCTTTCTCGATGCCGATGGGCGAGTGAATGGCTCGTGGAGTCTTTTTTACGCCGCCTCGGGGGTGCGTGCATCGGGACACGTCACCTGCTTTGCTATCGCGGATGGCAACGCGGCCTGGGTCGGCGGAGTCGTCGACTACGACAACTCCGGCATGACTCCTGCGATTGAGCAGGGCTGGCGGCTAGTGGACAACGGTCCCCCGGACAGCGGCGTGGCCGACCAACTCAGCTTCGTCTACGCGCTCGCCGAAGACGACTTTGGTACGGCCCAGAATTGGTGTGCGACCAGGCCCATGTTCGGCCCGTCAGCGTACTTCCCGAACGGCGACTCGGCCGATCTCAAACTCTTCAACCTGAGCGGGGGCGACCTGGTTGTTGCGGGAGCCACCCCGTCACCGCCACCGTGGCTCCCCCCCGGAGTCGGGATGAGTCAGATCGCGTACACGGCCCCCTCTGGCCGCATCTGGGTCAGGCGCGCCGACGGGACAGGGGTCAGGGCGCTCACCACGGACACGGGTGATTCCCACCCCGCATGGTCGCCGGACGGCCTCAAGCTGGCATTTCACGGCGAGCGTGCAACGCCGGGCAATGGAGATATCTACGTGATGAACTACGACGGGTCGGCCCTCACGCAGTTGACGAGCGGACCCCCTGACGATCGCGAGCCGGCGTGGTCGCCCGACGGCAGCCGGATGGCGTTCGATCGTGACGGGACGATTCAGGTCATGAGTGCGGTGGATGGTTCGGGCATTCAGCAGCTCACGGCCGGGCCGGATCATCACCCCTCTTGGTCACCGGACGGCACTAAGATTGCGTTTGCGCATGCGCACCAGATCTACGTGATGAATGCGGACGGATCGGGGGTCAATCAACTGACGACTGGCCCGGGGCTCGATGACACGCCGGCGTGGTCACCGGATGGGACAAGAATTGCGTTCCAGCGTACCATGATCGACGACGGCAACGTCTTCAGGGATCTTACCGTTATGAACGCCGACGGCACAGGAGTGATCCAGCTAGGGATAGTTTTTTACGGCCAGCCTGCGTGGTCCCCGGACGGGAAGGAGATCGTGTACGCAAATGTCAGGGACCTCTCCACCGTGAATGCGGACGGCACGGGCATGCGATGGCTCGGGAAGGGCTATGCGCCCGCGTGGTCGCCCGTCGGCACCATGCCTTCCCGTTCGGCAACCGTCCGGTGAACGGTAGGGTCGACGTGACCTGAGCAACCCCTCCGTGAGCGTCCGTCTCACAGAACACGGTCGTTTCGACGGTCGAGTTTTTGAGAACGCTCCAGTCACGGAGGTTCTATGCCCTGGTGCCGCAGTCGCCTGATTCTCCCCCTCGTCGTCGCATTCGTCGTCGCGTGTGACCGGCGCGGCCCTGTCGAGCCCGCGCTCGACCTGCGCGCCGCCAATGCTCCGGGCTCGACACTCAACGCGCCGTCAAATCTCACCGCCCTCGTTGTGTCAATGAGCCGTATCGACCTCTCATGGCAGGACAATTCGTCCAACGAGAACGGGTTCGAAGTGCAGCGCTCCACGACCGGGCCGAGCGGCGCTTTCTCGTTGCGCGCGAGTCTGCCGGTGAACACGACGGCGTTCAGCGACTCAGGACTCACCGCCAGCACTCAATACTGCTACAAAGTGCGCGCCTATCAGACGAAAGGGCCCAAGACCTACTTCTCGCCCTTCTCGGCCGTCGTGTGTGCGGCCACTCCGTCGCCGCCCCCGCCGCCCCAACCAGGTGCGCCCAGCAGCGTCTCCGCGGCACTGGTGCCTGGTATCACCGTCCGGGTCGTGTGGGCCGACAACTCGACGAACGAGGATGGCTTCCGCCTGGAGCGGTCGGCGGATCAGGTAACGTGGGCCACGGTGGCGACCCTCGGTCCGTCGAGTGACACCTCGGTGTCGTTCACGGACGACACATGGACCATCGAGCAACAGGCGTGCTACCGCGTCTTCGCGTTCAACGGCGCAGGCGACTCGCCGGCGGCCGCCGCGTGCACGGCACCCTTGTTAGGTCCGACGAGTCTCACGCTGATCGACGGCGGGCTGGCGTGGATCGACAACTCGTCGATCGAGGACGGCTACGAGGTTTGGGTCCGGTTCGGCCCCTACTGTTCGGTTCAGCCCGTCGCCCTGCTCGCTGTTCTACCCGCCGACGCAACCTCCGCACCAACCTACTGGTATAGCGACTGCCCAGTCGTCAGTTACCTCGTGGCGGCCACGAAGGATGGCGCGTATTCGGATTGGGCCGAGGTGGCAGTGCCGTGAAGGCCGACTTCCATCGAGTGGGAAGGAGACATCCATGAAGCGTCACGCATCGTGCATCCTGATCCTGTCCCTCGTCGGGCTATCGCTCCAGGGCTGCCAGGATCAACCAGCGCTGACGGAGTCCCGCGCCAGCGGCGCACTCGCCGCCACGCCCGCCGACCCGGCCGGGCGCCAGCTCGTCGTCTTCACGGCCGAGCGCGTGCCGGCGGCCTTCGCGGACCGCATTGCCCGGCTGGGCGGAACCATTGAGGCCGCGCTCGACAGCATCGGCGTCGCCGCGGTGACCGGGCTGTCAGACGTCGCAGTGACCGAGCTGGGGGCCGCCGCGGACATCCGTGCGGTGGAGCCCGACCCAATGACAAGCCCGCGGGATGACGGCGAGTCCACCGACGGTCTCGCCGACGAGGCCGCGAGCGAGGCCGCCGTGCCAGCCGATGCCACCGCGTCCCCGACCGCGGCGCAATTTTACGCGCGGCAGTGGAACCTGCGAGCGGTGTTCGCCCCCGATGCGTGGGCGGCAGGCCACCTTGGCTCCCGTGACGTCGTGGTCGCGATCCTCGACACCGGCATTGACTATACGAACCCGGACCTGGCCGGACTCGTGGATCTCGACCGCTCGATATCATTCGTGCCCGAGGACGTGACGCGGCACTATCCCGGCCGACTCCCGTTCAGCGACCTATTCTGGCACGGGACCGCAGTTGCGTCCGTCGTCGCGAGCAACGCCATCCTCCTGGCGGGCGTGAACCGCTACGTCACGCTCCTCGCAGTGAAGGTCGCCGACTCCACGAACAACCACACCGTCGGCCGGCTGATCAGCGGCATCGTGTACGCTGCCGACCAGGGCGCCGACGTGATCAACCTCAGCAGAGGCAGCGAGCGCCACAAGAGTCAGAGCCCGGGCTTTGTGGCGGCATTCGAGCGCGCCGTGAACTACGCGTTCCGGAAGGGCGCGCTCGTGGTCAGCGTCCCCTTCAACGACGGCGCCGACCTCGATCACAACGGCGACATCGTGCGACTGCCGTGTGAGGCCGCGAATGCGATCTGCGCGGCCGCCACTGGGCCGACCGGCGCGGCCGGCATCAACGGGCCGTGGGTAGACGTGGACGCAATCGCTCCATACAGCGCCTTCGGCCGCTCAGCCGTCAGCGTCGCCGCGCCGGGCGGCGCAGGCGAAGTCGGTCAGTTCCGGAGAATGTGGACGATCTGCACGACGACGCCGACTGCGACCACCGGTGCCCCAGCATGCCGCGCCCATCAAGCCATCGCGCAGCCCGCCGGTACGAGCTTCGCGGCACCACACGTGGCAGGGCTTGCGGCGCTGCTCGTGGCACAACTGGGCCACGGCAATCCCGCGCTAATCAGGGCCCGGATTCTCCAGTCAGCGGACGACCTCGGCGAACCCGGTGTGGACCCGTACTACGGGAAGGGGCGCATCAACGTCGCACGCGCACTGGGACTGATCAATTGAGGGAGCAAGACTTCTTTCGCGGGAGGGGGACACCATGAACACGCTCCGCAGGTCCACGACGCTTCCTTTGGCAACTCTCGGTCTCCTGGTCGCGTGCGCGGGCAACGGACCGACCCCACCGCCCCAGGGGATCACGGTGAGCGGATCGGTACGAGACCGGGTCGCCGAACCAATCAGCGGCGCGACGGTGCTCCTAGGCAAAAGCTCAGTGACGAGCAGCTCGGATGGGACGTTCTGTGTTCTTCGCCAGCAGCGGCCGCTACGCCTTGGGCGTGGGTCGCGCCGATGCGACGACGGGTCAGTACGCGTTCACAGTCCGGTGGCACGGCTCCTACGATACCGACGCGGGACAGCTCTACCTCCTTCGGTGGACGACCGACGCTACGGGGCTGCCCACGAGCTATGACGGGTTTGCGAGCAGGCCACTGACGATCATGGCCGGAGGGGACTTCTCCGGCAATGTCTTCGCCGCGGACGAGTTGACCGATCCACCCGAGCAAAGCATCAGCGGGGCGATAACCGTGCCCGCGAGCTACACGCTGAACGTCCGCCAGTTTATCATCGATATCGCGCGTGTCGGTTTCTACTGGGAAGAGAAGAATGCGCCGTCGAATGCGTTCACGTACACCGTGCCTGCTCAGAGCGGACTGGCATTCACCGTGGCGGCGCAGGCCGTTGATGGTTCCTCGCGGTGGTCGGCCTTCTTCAAGGTAGGGATCAACGGGAACACCAGCAACGTCAGCGTCCCGCTTGCAGCGGCACCACAGCTCGCCTTGCCGGCGAACGGCGCCTCCGGCGTGGACGCCACCACCCCGTTCAGTTGGAGTCAAGGAGGAGGAACCGGGGTGAACCTCTTCGAGGTGTGGCCTGGCAACTCCACCAGCCCGACATACTTCGTGTTCACGACGGGAGCCGACGCGAAGATCCCAGACCTGGCAGACGAAGGGATGGGACTGCCGGCGAGCGCAAGTTACAACTGGCACGTCGAGAGATTTTTCCCCGTTGCGTCCGTGGACGCTGCGGCGGGGGAGGGCTTCCGACGGCTCATCGTCGACCAGGACGCCGGGGACGTCGGCGAGACCTTATCGGAGCGTTTCGGCTTCACGACGAAGACAGCTGCCGGCACCGCCGTCGCAGCACCTACCACAGGTCCGGGCGCGGCCGCCGCAGGGGGAGCGCAACATCGGGGATTACTGATGAAAGCGCCAATCCTGGCTGGCCCTCGCTAACGGCGCACGGCCAGAACACGGGCGATGGCATCAGCAGCGCCCCAACGCTGCTGATGCCCGCCCGCGCGCCCGCATCACTTACCAACGAGTTTCTGGAAGCGCGGATGGCCACGCAGCGGATCCCAGGCTGGATCAATGCGGAGCCAGGCAGGAGTCAGCCACCCGGGGATCGAAAGGAGGTACTCGAGGCGGCTGACAGCGGTGTCGTACTCTCCGACCATCGTGTAGATGCGAGCCAAGTCGTGCTCATGGCGGTACCCTCGAAACGCCTCCCTCGTGACTGGCAGAAGGTCGACCGCTTTCTTCCCTTCTGCGATCGCCTCATCCTTTCGGCCGAGGCCTGCCCAAGCGATCCCGAGCGCGCTATGCAACCGGGGATCGTCGGGATGCTCCCGAAGCTTCCGAGCCACGACATTGCGCGCCGAATCGTAATAGACCCGCGCCCGCTCGCGATTTCCCATCAGTCCGTAGACCTCTGCGTAGAGCTCGGTTCGCGGGACAAAGCGATTCTGGTCTTGGAACACCTCCGGAGGCACGGAAGAGAGCACGTCGAGCGCCGCTTGGTACCGGCGGTCGAAGAGCTCGACCAACTCCCGGGCAATGACGAGGTACGGTTCGTCGGCGATGCCTTCCCTGCGGGCCTCGTCGAGAATCACCCGAGCCCGCTGCGTGCTGCCGTAGCCACGGAGCGCGACCATCACCCTATTCAAGTACTGTTGAACCGCGTCGGGCGCAAGCGCCATCGCCCGCTCAAATTGGGCTTCCGCGCGCGGAAAATCCCGCAGCATCATGTAGGTCATACCATAGCCGCCGGCAATTCCGGGCGAAGCCGGATCGAGTTGCTGTGCTCTCTCGAAATCCACCAGCGACTCACGGAGCCTGCCCTGCCGCTGTCGGAGAGTTGCCCGAGCTTCGAGCAGCTGGCTGTCGTTGGGGCGACTCGCCTCCACAATCGCGAATTCCCGCAGCGCCCGGTCGTAATCCAAAAAACCGAGCCAGTAGTAAGTGCCCAAGGAGTGGTGTGCTTCCGGCAGATCAGGAGCCAGCTCCAAGGCCTTGTCGACCGCTCGCTTCGCTGCTGCGAGCCCCTCCGGCGACCGATCGTAGTGAAACAGGTACAAGCGGGAGCGGATCCGGGAGACCATGGCGTAGGCGAGGGCGAAGCCGGAATCCAGCTCTACTGCCTTCTCGTACATGCGCAGAGCCGTCCGTTGGAACCGCTCGTCGGGGCCGCGATGCCGGTATTCGTTCCCGCGCAGGTAGTAGTCGTACGCCTGGACGTTGCGGGTCGGCACCGCCTCGATCGTGCGTCGTTGCGGCTCGAGCAAGGTCAGGTCGAGCGCCTGCACCACCCTCTGGGCGATGTCGGACTGGACCCGGAAAATCTCGTCCGCCGGGTCGTCGTAGACCTCGGCCCACACATGCGCGCCGTCCGCTGTGCTCACGAGCTGCGGTGTGACGCGCACCCGGGCTCGACCGTGTGACGGTTGCTCCCAACGGACGCTGCCCTCCAAGATGTACGCGACCCCGAGCTCCCTACCGATGTCGAGGATCGTCTTCTTGGTGCCCTTGTAGGCAGTGGCGCTCGTGCTCCCGATGACCCGCAAGGCGCTGACTGCGGCCAGCCGGGCGGTGATCTCCTCCGTCACCCCGTCCGCGAAATACTCCTGCCCGGCGGGACCCAGGTTGGTAAAGGGGAGCACCACGATCCTCTTCGGTGCCCGCGCGGTCTCCGCCGTGCGAGCACCGAACGAGGGGCGGAAGAGGAACCACCCACCTGTGAGCAGGCCTGCCACGACCAAGGCGAGCGCGACGCTGGCACGCTTCCAGGCCGCCCGGGAGAGCTGGGTATCGCCCGCCGTGACTGAGGCGTGCAGGGCCGCGCCAGGCTCGGTCGCGGCGCCGCCGCCGGGCGGCACGGCCTCGGTGGCTGCTGGCTCGGGGGCGGCTGGACGGCGTGGACGGGGAGAGCGTTCCGTTTCTGCTCGCAAGCGCTCGGTAAGGTCCACGACCGCCGGATCGAGCGCGACGCCCACGTCCTCGCGCAGCTGGCTCTCGTGCACCCGCGCGGTCTGGAGCGCCCCGGCCCGGTCGCCCGCGGCCGCGAGGGCTTTCATCAGGCCGAGCGCCACGTGTGAGTTGAGGGGATCGAGCGCCGCTAGGCGGCGCCACCACGCGACCGCGGTCTGCTGGTCGCCGCCGGCCGCCGCCTCCGTCGCGAGGCGCTCCAGCGCCGCGGTGGCGCGCTCGCGCAGCCGGCGTCGCTCCGCCTCCACCCAGCGTTCGAACTCCGCCGCATCGCTGAGATAGAAGCCGTCGAGAAACGGGCCCCCGTAGAGCGCGGCCGCCTGCGCCGCGTCACCGCGCTCGAGCGCGGCCTCGAAGGTCTGCATATCGCTGGTGATGACGTCCGGATTGAGCCGCAGCTGAGTCGTGCCGAGGATGAGATCGGGCTCTCGGAGGTCGCGCCGCAGCACGTAGCAGGCCTGCTTGAGGAGGCCGCGGGCGTGCTCGGCGTCCGCCTCGGGCCACAGATAGGCGACGAGCTTGTCCCGGGCGAGGCCGCTCTTGCCCGCGGCGGCGAGGAGGGCGAGGAGCGCGAGGGTCTTACGCTGCTGCGCAGCTCCGCTCACGGGCACGCCGCTCGATGCTACCGACAGCCCGCCGAACGTCTTGAGATGGAGCAGACCGGCCGTTTGACCCATCTGACCGGCTCCTCACCGGGGTGTGACCGCGTCGGCCTAAACTAGCATCCGCCGCCAAGAACGGCGAACGCGCCCCAACAGACGCGGCGCATGCCGGCTCAAGCTCTGGTCAGGGAGGTCTTTATGACGTTGACGCGCTTTCACGTACCCGGCGCCCTGTTGCTTGTGGCGCTTTTCGTCGCCTGTGACCGACCCGCTCCACTCGCGCTCGGCATCGAGGCGGCCGCTGGCGGCCAGCCTGGACCAACCCTGGCCGCGCCGTCGAGCACTAACGCCGTCGCGGTGTCGGACAGATCACGGGAAGCAACACGAGCTACTCGGCGTTTTCCGCGGCTGCCTGCGCGACGACCCTGCCGCCGCCGGCGCCCGCCGCGCCCTCCGGGACTGACGCGAAGCCGTCAGCGAGCACCGTCGTTGACGTGAGCTGGGTCGACAACTCGACCAATGAGAGCGGATTCCGCGTCGAGCGCTCCCTCGACGCTGGCTCCACGTGGACAAACGCGGGCACGGTCGGCTCGAACGTCGATTCTTTCCAGGACCCAGGGCGCTCGAGCGAGCAGCAGGTTTGCTACCGCGTAAGCGCGTTCAACGCCGGGGGCGACTCCCCGCCCTCGAACGCCGACTGCACCGCGCCTCCCGCGGCGCCCACGGGGCTCACGGCGACGGCGGAGGCGGATCAGCCCGCGATCGACCTCGTCTGGAAGGACAACTCCGCCGTCGAGGACGGCTACGAGGTGCTGCGAGACGACGGGATTTTTGGCCGCTGGCTGGTGGCCAACCTTCCGGCGAACACCACGAGCTATCGCGACGCCAGCGTGGGCAACAACACGACGTACGAGTATCATGTGCGCGCGAAGAAGGACGGCGGGTTCTCCGACCGCTCGGAGGTCGCGAGCGCGGAGTGCGTCGCGGCAGACTGTCCGACGAGCTGCAACGGGAACCTCGACTGCGACCTGGGCTTCATCTGCGGACCCGACCACCTCTGCGTCCCTCATTGCGCCGACGGCGTCCAGAACGGCGGGGAAAGCGACGTGGACTGCGGCGGTGACGAGTGTGCAGCGCGCTGCGTGAGCGGCCAGACCTGCTCGGTCTCCGGGGACTGCGCGTCCGGCTTCTGCGACTACGGCAGTGGCTACGGCGTTTGCCGATAGGGAGGCGAACCATGAAACGCACTCCTATTGCTTTGTTGCTGCTCCTCGGCCTGGCGTCCGCACTCGGGGCGCAGGCGCCGGAGGACTCGACACGGGATCTCACGGCGATCAAGTCCGACCTGGCACGCACCAAAGCAGATCTGGAGACGGTCAAGGGCCAGCTCGCGCAGGTGCTCCGCTTGCTGAGCCAGCGTTCGGCCCAGGGCAGTGGCGCGCCGAGTGGGCCGGTGCGGACGAGCGTGGCCGACGCGCCCAGTCTGGGGCGCGCCGATGCGCCGGTCACCCTCGTCGAGTTCTCCGACTTCCAGTGCCCGTTCTGCGGACGCTTCTTCGCGACGACGCTCCCGGCCTTGAAGCAGGACTACATCGACACGGGCAAGCTCCGCTACGTGTTCCGCGACTTCCCGCTCGATCAGCTGCACCCCAATGCCCGCAATGCCGCCGCGGCGGCGCACTGCGCCGGCGAACAGGGCAAGTACTGGGAAATGCACGACGTGCTGTTCCAGAATCAGCGGGCGCTGGCCCCGACCCAGCTGACCGAGTACGCGCGCACCGTCGGCGTGGCGGGGCCGGAGTTCGGGCAGTGTGTCGCGTCCGGCCGGTACGCGTCCCAGATCGAGCGCGGTCTCACGGACGGCGCGGCGGCCGGCGTGCAGGGGACTCCCGGCTTCGTGATCGGGCGGACTATGGCGGCGGATACCGTGGAAGGCACGCGAGCCCACCGGGCCCACGCACCGCGGTGCACTCACCGCGAGCATAACGCCCGCCGACCCGGCGGGCCGTCATCTCGTCGTCTTCACGGCCGAGCGGGTGCCGGCCGATTTCGGAGCGCGAGCGGCGCGACTGGGCGGCTTCGTCGATGTATCACTCGACAGCATTGGCGTGGCCGCAGTGACCGGCCTGTCGGGGGCCGCCGCGGCTGAGCTGGCGGCCGGCCCTGACATCCGCGCCGTGGAGCCCGACCTGGCCACCCTGGGGAATGAGGACGTCGCGGCCGACGGCGCCGCTGCCGACGAAGCGGTGAGTGAAGCCCTCGCGCCCGCCGATGCGACCGCGTCGCCGACGACGGCCCGGTTCTACGCACGGCAGTGGAATCTGCGGGCCGTGTTCGCGCCCGAGGCGTGGGCGGCCGGCCACCTCGGCTCGCGCGATGTCAAGGTCGCGATCGTCGACACCGGCATCGACTACTTGCTTCCGGACCTCGCCGGGCTCGTGGACCTCGCGCACTCGACATCGTTCGTGCCGGAGGACGTCATCCCTACGCGCTACGCCGGCCGGCTGCCGTTCAGCGACCTCTTCTGGCACGGCACCGCCGTTGCGTCCGTCGTCGCAAGCAATGCGACGGTGCTGGCCGGAGTCAACCGGTACGTGACGCTTCTGGCGGTGAAGGTAGTCGATTCGACGTTTCGGACCTCCGCTGGCCGACTCTTAACTGGAATCGTATACGCAGCGGACCAGGGCGTGGATGTGATCAACCTCAGCAATGGCGTGCAACGCGACAAGAGCGAGAACCCGGGAACCGTTGCGGCGTTCGAGCGGGCGGTGAACTACGCCTTCCGGAAAGGCGCCCTCCTCGTCAGCGTTCCCTTCAATGACGCCGCCGACCTCGATCACAACGGCGATCTCGTGCGGTTACCGTGTGAGGCCGCCAATGCGATCTGCGTTGCCGCCACTGGGCCGACCGGAGCCACCGGCGTCAATGGGCCCTGGGTGAACGTGGATGCGCCAGCGCCATATGCGGCTTATGGGCGTTCGGCGATCAGCGTCGCCGCGCCCGGCGGCGCGGGCGAGGTGGGCCAGTTTCGGAGAATGTGGGTGAGCTGCACGACGACACCCACGGCGACCACCGCTGCCCCGGCATGCCTCGCGCGTCAGGCCGTGGCGCAGCCCGTCGGTAATAGCTTCGCGGCCGCGCACGTCTCCGGGCTCGCGGCGCTGCTCGTGGCGAAATTGGGTCACGGCAACCCCGCGCTGATCCGGGCGCGGATCCTTCAGTCCGCGGACGACCTCGGTGAGCCCGGGACTGATCCGTACTACGGCAAGGGGCGCATCAACATCGCGCGGGCGTTGGGAATCGTTCAATGAGCCCGCATACGAACCTCGCCAGAGCGACAGCGATCGTCAGTAGCCTGCTCGGTGGGCTCCTCGTTGCTGGCTGCAAGGATGAGGTCGGCCCTGCCGCGCCGATCACCGTCACCGCCGTGAGCCCCGCGACTGACCTGTTGGGCGGCGGAACCGGCGTGACGATCACGGGCACCAACTTCGTCGACGTGACCAGCGTGACCATCGGCGGCAACGAGCTCGGCGGCCGCACGGTGGTAAGCCCCACCCAGATCACCGGTACCACCCCGGCAGCGACCAGCCCCGGGGCCACGGATGTGGTTGTGACATCCTCGAGCCATGGCAGGGGCACATGCAAGGGCTGCTTCAGTTACATATCGCTCGGCCTCCGGCAGCAACTCGTCGCGGGTGGCGCTCACACCTGCGAGCTCACCAGCACCGGTGCGGCCTATTGCTGGGGCGCCAATAACTACGGGCAGCTCGGCGACGGCTCGACCACAAATAGTGCGACACCGGTCCCCGTCAAGGGGGGCCTGAGCTTCAGCGCCGTCGCCACGGGCGGCCAGCACACCTGCGGGCTCACCAGCGCGGGGGCGGCTTACTGTTGGGGTGACAATACCAAGGGTCAACTGGGCAACGCGTCGACCACGAATAGCGCGACTCCGGTCGCCGTCGCCGGGGGCCTGAGCTTCGGCGCCCTCGCTGCGAGCGGCGGTCACACCTGCGGGCTCACCAGCCCAGGAGCAGCCTACTGCTGGGGTGACAACGCCGAGGGCCAGCTTGGCATCGGCTCGACCACGAACAGCTCGGTTCCGGCCGTCGTGGCCGGGGAACTGACCTTTAGCGCTCTCGTTACGGGCCGCGTACACTCGTGCGGATTCACCAGCTCCGGGACGGCCTACTGCTGGGGCGACAATCGCTTCGGCCAGCTCGGCGACGGCTCGACCACGAACCGCGCGACTCCCGTCGCCGTCGCCGGAGGCTTGAGCTTCGGCGCTCTGGCCGCGGGCGGCGTTTCAGATCCGGGCGTTTCCTACGCTCTTCGCACTTGTGGGCTCACCAACGCGGGGGCGGCCTACTGCTGGGGCGACAACTGGAACGGTCAGCTCGGCAACGGCTCGACCACGAATAGCGCGGTTCCGGTCGCTGTCGCCGGAGGTTTGAGGTTCAGCGCGCTCGCGACGGGCAATTTCCACACCTGCGGGCTCACGAACGCCGGGGCGGCCTACTGCTGGGGCGACAACAACCACGGCCAGCTCGGCACAGGCTCGACCACGCGTAGTGCGACGCCGGTTTCCGTCCAGGGGAGCCTGAGCTTCAGCGCCGTCGCCACGGGCGGCGAGCACTCGTGCGGACTCACCCGCTCGGGAGCAGCCTATTGCTGGGGAGCTAACTGGTCTGGCCAGCTGGGAGACGCTCGGGCCTCGTGGGCTCCGACACCAGTCTCGGGCGGCTTGACCTTCAGCGCCCTCGCCCCAGGCAGTTATCAGACCTGCGGACTAACCGGCGCCGGCGCGGCCTACTGTTGGGGCTGGAATTCATACGGCCAGCTCGGCACCGGCTCGACCAACTTCGCGATTCCAAGTCCGATGGCGGTCGCTGGGGGCCAGAGCTTCAACGCCCTCGCCAACGGCGGCGTCCATACGTGCGGACTCACCGGCGCCGGAGCGGCCTACTGCTGGGGCGACAATAGCGTGGGTCAGCTTGGCAGCGGCTTGACCACGAGTAGCGCAACGCCCGTCGCCGTCGCCGGAGGCTTGAGCTTCGGCGCCCTCACCGCGGGCGGCGAGCACACCTGCGCGCTCACCAACGCGGGGGCCGCCTACTGCTGGGGCGACAATCGCGTCGGCCAGCTCGGGAACGGGGGCAGTGCACCCGACGTGTGCAACGTCTATTACAGTTGTAGCACAACCCCGGTCGCCGTCGCCGGAGGCCTGAGCTTCAGAGTCCTCGCCGCGAGCGGCATTTACGACGCGACCGGCAATTCCTATGGTAGTTATACTTGCGGGCTCACCAACTCGGGAGCCGCCTACTGCTGGGGCGACAACTCGTACGGCCAGCTCGGCGACGGGTGGACCACGAACAACGCAATGCGTCAGGTCGCCGGCAGCTTGAGTTTCAGAGCCCTCACCACGGGCGGCCAGCACACGTGCGGCCTCACCAACGCGGGGGCCGCCTACTGCTGGGGCTACAATGACGCAGGCCCTTGAGTTTCAGAGCCCTCACCACGGGCGGCCAGCACACGTGCGGCCTCACCAACGCGGGGGCCGCCTACTGCTGGGGCTACAATGGCGCAGGCCAGCTCGGCCGTGGCACGTTCGATTACTCGCCGGTCCCGGTGGCAGTCGCACCGTTCTGAGCAAGCGCGCTGGCAGCAGCCGTCGAAACGCGCCACGAGCACGGGAGTCGGCCGCCACGTGCCTACACCACCCCTGATGAAGGTCTTCGTAGGGGAGCACGTCGGGCACCAGCAGCGGCGCCTTATGTCGACGCCCTCGCGGTGCTGTTGATGCCCGGTTGACACCCGTGCCCCATCCTCGCCCCGGTGGATTCGCCCCAGCGTTACGTTTCGGCCATGCCGCCAGCAGCCATCCAGACAGCAGACGACCTGCTCCGCTTCCGCGAGCCGGGCAAGACGGCAGAGCTCGTGCGCGGGGTGCTGATCGTGCGCGAGCCGCCCGGGACCGGCCACGGCGTCCTTGCGGCCCGCCTCCTGTATCGCGTGGCGGAATTCGTCGTGCGGCACGACCTGGGCGAGGTGATCGCGCAGGACACCGGCTTCAAAATCGAGCGCGACCCAGACACGGTGCGCGCCCCCGATGCGGCGTTCGTGGCGCGAGATCGCCTGGGCTGGATCTCGGACGAGGGCTACGCCGAGCTGGCGCCGGACTGGGTGGCGGAGATCCTCTCACCGAGCGACCGGCCGGGTGAGGTGCTGGAGAAGGTGGGTCAGTGGCTCAACGCGGGCGTCCGGCTCGTGTGGGTGCTCGATCCCGTCCGGCGCCACACGCGGATCTACCGCGCGGACGGGACCGTGTCGATGGTGGGACCGGACGACGAGCTGGACGGCGAGGACGTCATCCCAGGCTTCCGCTGTCCGCTGGCGGATCTCTGGTGACCTGTGTGAACTGGGGCGGGAGGACTCGAACCTCCAACTTCCCGGTTAACAGCCGGGCGGTCTGCCAGTTGACCTACACCCCAATGCACCGCAACCCAACCCCACACCGTCAACAGCCGCTAGAAACTAGACGCACAGACGCACAGCGGTAAACAGATTGAGTGAGCAGGGAATCAAACGCCCCCGGACCCATTCGGTCCCGGGGGCGCGCGCTTCACACTCTCACCACACGCTACGCCGCCCGGACCCCCAGATTCGGGAGATTGGGGTTACGGTTGCGATTTGCGCCCAGACCAGCCAACGTCAGCATAGGGCCTACACACTAGCACGACCACTTCCCCCGAGCAAGGGGCGAACGCCCACGCGCATGACCCCCGACATCGCCACTGCCACCCCCGCCACGCCCGCCGAGCCGCCCGGCACCGTTCTGTTCGCGTGAGCGATTTCACGAGCCTGTCGCGGCACGATTGGTTGGCGCTCGCCGATCGGTTCCACGGCCGGCTCGATCGTACTCTCGCCAGCCTAACGTCCGACGAGTGGCAGCGCCCCACGGCGTACCTCGGCTGGCGCGCGCGCGACGTCCTGGCCCATATGACGAGCGCCATGCCCGTGAACTTCCAGGAGGTCCTCGGCCGCGCGCTCGGCGGCGAGCCGGGTCCGCCCCCGGAATTCGACACCTTCGCCCGCAACGCGCGGGAGGTGGAGCGCCGCCGCACGGTGCCGGTCGCGAGTCTCATGCGAGAGTTCCGCACCGAGCTGGAAGCAATCCTCCGGACATATCGCGAGCTGAGCGACTCCGACTGGGACCGACCGGCTTGGTTCTTCGTCGGACGGGTCCGCGTGCGCACGCTCTTCCTGGCGCAGTTCGCGGACAACGTGTTTCACGAGCGCGACCTGCTGATCGCAAACCGCAGGTGGCCTGGTTTTGACCCGGCGTACACCGCCCCACTCGTCGACTGGTTTCTGCGCGAGTTACGACCGGCGACGTTTCGCCCAGAGCGGGCTGTGGGACTGCGGGCTGCCATGCGCTACCGGCTGCACGGCCCGGTGGGCGGCGACTGGACGTTAACCGTGGCCGACGGCGTGTGCCAGGTAGAGCGCGGCGCGGCGCGGCGGGTGGACGTGACGCTCGTCGCCGATGCCGAAGCGCTCGTCGCCGCCGCCCAGGCGCGCGCCGCTCCATGGATCGGTCGCCTGGCGCGAACCGTCGACTGGATCCGCGGACGGGCGCGCGCGGAGGACACCGTCGCTGCCATTACGGGAGGCGCGAGCGTCGCCTGGGCCATGGCCCGACGCCGCATCCGCGTTGGCGGCGACCGGACTTTGGCAGCGCGGTTGAATCGCGCGTTCTGGCACTTCTGGCAGCGCACGGCCATGACTGCCGCGAATATCGCGAAGGGTTAGCGCCCACGCACATGACGCCCGACATCACGCCCGCTGTCCCAGCCGACCTGCCCGCCATCCTCGAGCTGCTCGCCGCGAGCAAACTGCCGCGCGCCGGCATCGACGCGCACGTCACTACCACGCTCGTGGCGCGCGACCACTCGAGTGTTGTGGGCAGCGCGGCGCTCGAGCTGTACGGCAGCGCCGCACTGCTCCGCTCCGTCGCCGTGGCGACACCGCTTCGCGGTCGGGGCCTCGGGGCAGCCCTCACCCTCGCCGCGCTCGATCTCGCCCGTCGCCGCCGGGTGCGGACCGTGTACCTCCTCACGGAGACCGCGGGGCAGTTTTTCCCGAAGTTCGG
>QHUZ01000075.1 GCA_003223395.1 Gemmatimonadota bacterium
GCCGGCGATGCCTTCGCGCACGGTGAAGCCGTTCTTGCGGAGCAAGTCCACCAGGTACCGCGACGTCTCGGTCTCCTGAAATCCCAGCTCGGCGTAGCTGAAGATTTGATCCACCATCTGCTGCGTGAACTGGGCGCGGCTCGCGACGTCGCGCACGACTTCCTGTTTGAGCGCGGCAACCTGTGGCGGCGCTGGAGACGTTGCAGCCTGCAAAACGAGCAGGAATGTGTTGAGGGACGGCACGACGAACCCCCGAGCATTGGCGTGAGCGGGAAAGCTGTATATTCTCGCAACTCACGTCCAGCAGGATACTCTCGCATGTCGCGCCTTCTCATTGCCGCCCTCGCCGTCTTGGCTTTGGCCCCCACGCCACAGGTCCGGAAACCGGTCTGCGCTCCCGATAATGCGGGACTGACGCTGCAGCCCGGCTTTTGCGCATTGGTGGTGGCCGAATCGATCGGCCCGTCCCGGCATATGGTCGCCCTGGAAAACGGGGATCTACTGGTTGCTGTGTCGGGAGCACGCGGGGGCGTGCGGTTGCTGCGCGATACGACGGGTGATGGGAGGGCCGACGTCGTCAGCTCGTTTGGCGTCGGCGGCGGGAACGGCATCGCCTTCGCCGGGGAATACCTGTACTTCGCCACCAACGATGCGGTCGTGCGTTGGCACTGGCAGATCGGTCAGCTCACGCCGAACGGCGGTCCCGATACCGTGGTCAGCGGCCTGACGAACCGGCGCGAGCACGCGGCGAAGAGCATCGTGATCGGGGCGGACGGCCAGTTGTACGTAAACATCGGCGCGCCGTCCAACTCCTGTCAGGTCCAGAACCGCGCTCCGGAGTCCCCCGGTCAGGATCCCTGTCCCATTCTCGAAGTTGCGGGCGGTATCTGGCGGTTCGATCCCCGACGCGGCGGCCAGACGCAGTCTGACGGCCAGCGCTACGCCACCGGGCTCCGCAATGCCGTGGCGCTCGCTGTCGATCCCGGCACCGGCTCGGTGTTCGCGGCGCAGCACGGGCGCGACCAGCTCGCGGCGAACTGGCCCAAGCTCTACACCGAGGCGCTGAGCGCCGAGCTGCCGGCCGAGGTGGTGTTCCGGTTGGAGGCGGGCGGCGATTACGGTTGGCCATACTGCTATTACGACTGGCGACGGCGCCAGAACGTGATGCAACCCGAGTACGGCGGTGACGGCAAGACGGTAGGACGCTGCGAGTCAGCGCCGCGACCCGTCGTCGCCTTTCCGGGGCATTGGGCACCGGATGGCATGACGTTCTACAACAGCCGCCTGTTCCCGCTCAAGTATCGCGGCGGGCTGTTCATCGCGTTTCACGGATCGTGGAATCGCGCGCCGCTGCCGCAGCAGGGCTACAAGGTGATGTTCGTGCCGATCGCGCGCGGTGCAGCGAACGGTCCATCCGAAATCTTTGCCGACGGATTTGCCGGTGCCGTGGTCACTCCGCTGGGCGCCAAGAATCGCCCGACCGGCCTGACGGTGGGGCCGGACGGCTCGCTCTACGTCAGTTCGGATCAGGGAGAAGGCGCGGTCTTCCGGATCGTGAGTCAGCCCTAGCGCCCGAGCCGGGCGCGTGTGACGGAGTCGGCCGTCGCGAGGGCCCGATCTGAATCCCATTTGTAGTAGAGCGTCAGGCACGACGACAGATTGAAGTCGCGCTTGGCCATGCACGTCTGCAACTCGCGGCGATGCGCGGGCAGCTCCGCATTCCACATGGAATCCGTTGTGTGCTGCGCGCGCCGCAGGGGCCAACCGGCGACGAGTAGACAGTTGTTGAGCTGCTCGGTCCCGCGGCGGCACGCCTGGAAATCGCGTTTGTGTTTGGCGGCGCCCAAATTCCAGACGGAATCCTCTTGCCAGCTCTTCAGAGAATCCAGCTCGTGCGCGCGGGTTTCGGCGGCCCGCTGCGCGTCCGGGAGCTTCCACTTGTACAGCTGGACCAGACAGAGCGTCGTTCCCTTGGCGTCGAGGGAGATCGAGCTACACTCGACCACTTCGTTCCGGCGCGTGCGTTTCTTGGTGCACGCGGCGACCAGGACGAGCGATGCCAATAGGACCAGCTTGACGAGGTGGGATTTCATGGCGCCTAACATAGCGAACGGCGCTTCAGCGCAGCAACAGGAACACGTCGTAAAGTGCGTGGGTCCAGGCAGTTATGCCGAATCCGCGGAGCAGGTAGAGGCCGCTGAAAAACAGGCCGGCGATCGTCCGAAACACGAAAGAATAGATGTCAAACCGGTCGCCAAACGGGCCGATATAGTGGAACGCGGAGAAAATGAGCGCGCCGAGTACCGTCGCGGCCACGCCGGCGAGCAGCGGACGCAGGCCCAGCAGTTTCGTTGCGCCCCACGCGAGCAGACCGACGAGGACGACGCGGAACAGCAGCTCTTCGTAGATACCCGCGCCGATCGACAACATCAGCATCGTCCAGCGGCCGAGGCGCTGGGCGGTGAACGCGACGACCATGGGCGGCGGGGGGTAGCCCAACAGCGCCGCCGTGAGACCGCCCACGACCACCCCGAACACGAGCGCCAGGCAGATCGACTCGAGCAGCATGCCCCCGAGGACCGGCGGTGCCAGGTTGCGATTCGCCCGCACGTCCCGCGCGATCAACCAGGCGCCGACGCCGATCAGACACAGCATGAACAGGCGCGGCCCCCAGACGCCGGCGAGCCAGACGAACACGGACTCGAGAATGATGTCGGCGCCGTTGCGGACGGCCGTGCCGCCAGGTGCGGGTGGCGCGAGCGCCGCAAGAATCTGATAGATGATCAAGAGGGGCAAGGCGAACAGCAGGCTGTAACGCGGCGCTCGGCTGGCCTGCCAATAGGGGCGAATCATGCTGAATCTTATCCTTCACCAGGGTCCGTACAGAGGCCTACGTGAGCGTTGCGTTCCTCGTTACCGCCGTCCTCGCCCTGCAGGCGCCTGCCCGCGATAGCTCCGCCTATCTCGATCCGGCTGCGCGACGTCTCGTCGCCGCGGCGCGCTCGCGGCGCGAGACCATCGACCGGTCCATCACAGCCTATCGTACGACGATCCGTGAGCGCATCGGCGTCGGCATTCGGGCGTTACGGCGCGACCGGATGCTCTACCGCCGTGAGATCGCGCTGCGCATCGATTGGCGGCGTGACTCCATCGCGCAGATCACCGTGATCGGGGCACGGCAATCGGTGCCTGCCGCGGTTCCCAAGCCCACGTTGCCCGAGGATCTGAAGCATGATGCCGACGACTACGCATTCGATCCGGCCGACGATCGCCTCACGATCGGGTTCGGTGGAAGCGACGCGAAAAGGGACAGTGCGCGGGATTCGACCCGGCATCGCGATATCGAGTTCCGACATCCGCTCGCGCCGGGCAGCGAGGCCGACTACCGCTTCGCCGCGGGCGATTCGAGCGTCATCGTGTTCGCCAACGGTCGCACGATCACGCTGCGGGAGCTGAAGATCATTCCGCGGCGGCTCGACTTCCGGTTGATGTCGGGCTCGTTTTGGATCGACGAGGAGTCGCACGCCGTCGTCCGGGCGTTGATCCGCCCCGCCCGGCCCTTCGATTTCGAGCAGGATGTCAGCGATGAGGACGGCAAAGACATCCCCGGTTTTGTGAAGCCGATCCGTGCCGAGGTGCGATTTCTCACCATCGATTACGCCTTGTGGGCCGGACGTTGGTGGTTGCCGCGACTGATCGCGATGGACGCGGTCGCGACTGCGGGTTCGTTCCTCCAAATGCCGGTGCGTTACGAGCTCCTCTACGACGACTACGAAGTCAGCGGAGACACGGCACTTCCCCGCGCCCCGCGTCCGCCGCCGGCGACTGCGGAGGAGGATTCGATAGCGCGTGCGGCTTGTCACGCGCGCGAGGAAGGCATCTCGTGCAAATGCAGAAACGGTCACTGTCTCGCGGTCCGTGTGAGCATTCCCACTGACACGGCAGCGTTGCTATCGACGACCGCGTTGCCCCCCCCGTTCGGATCGGCCAACGACACCCTCATCTCGCAGGGTGAGATGGCGGAGCTGACGCGCGGCCTTGGTCAGCTGCCCGCTGCGCCCTGGCAGTTTCAGGTTCGGCCGCCCCGCTGGGGCCTGGCGCGTTACAACAGAGGCGAAGGGCTGGCGCTTGGCGCGCGTGGGGAGCTCGATCTCGGCCGGCTGCGCTTGGACGGCACGGCGCGCCTAGCGACCTCGGACGCCGAGCCCGACCTCGACGGGGGCGTGTTGCACGAAACAGGCGCGGCACGCTTTCGCCTCGCCGGGTATCGGCGGCTGGCAGCCGTCGATCCGACCGCGCGCTCATTCGGCATCGGGAATTCGCTGGGCGCGTTGCTGCTCGGCCGCGATGACGGGGATTACTTCCGCGCAACCGGCGCCGAGCTGACCGTCACACCGCCTGTCACGTTGCCGCAACGCTTTACGATCCGGCTCTACGCGGAGTCGCAGCGGCGCGCGCTGAAGCGCACCGACTTCTCGGTGCCGCACGCGATTCATGACATCCACGTTTTCCGTCCCAACATCACCGCCGATTCCGCCGATCAGTTCGGCGCGTCGCTCACATTTCGCACGCAGCGCGGGATCGATCCCGCGCTGCCGCAGTGGACCGCCGATGTAACGCTCGACGGCAGCGTCGGGACATATCGGTTTGGGCGTGCGAGCAGCACCGTGCGGGTCTCGGCGCCGCTCGGCGCAAATCTGGCGGGCGCCGTCGAGCTGGCCGGCGGGATGGCGGACGGTCGCGTGCCGGTGCAGAGCTACTGGTACCTCGGCGGGCCGGGCACCATCCGCGGCTACGGTGGGAACGCATCGAGCGGCGACGCCTTTTGGCGCGCGCGGCTCGAGCTGGCGAATCGCTGGCCGGCCGCCCGCGTCGTGGTTTTCGCCGACGTGGGACGCGCGGGCCCGCGCGAGCAGCTGTCGCTCGCCCGGTCGCTCGCCGGGGTCGGCGTGGGCGCGAGTTTCATCGACGGCTTGATTCGGCTCGACCTCTCGCGCGCGGTCAGAACTCCGACCGGGTGGCGTCTGGATTTCTACACCGACGCAGCACTCTGATTTGCGGAGTAGCACTCCCCACTTCATCGTTGTCGCCTCATGACGTTTACCGCTGCACCCACTTCCGACCTCAAACGCGAGCTCGGCCTCTTCGATGCGGTGATGATCAACGCGGGAACGATGATCGCATCCGCGATCTTCATCGTCCCCGCCACCGTCGCCGCCGCGGTCCATGGGACCGCCCTGATGACGCTCGTCTGGGTAGTGGGCGGGATCGTCTCACTCCTGGGTGCACTGTCGATCGCCGAGCTGGCGGCGGCGTATCCGGAAGCCGGCGGGCAGTACGCATATCTGCGCGAAGCCTATGGGACGGTATGGGCCTTCCTGTACGGCTGGGCGAACTTCTCCGTGATCAACACGGCGTCGATCGCTGCGATCGCCGTGGGATTCGCGCGCTACATCGGGTTCTTCTTCCATTCGCCGCTCACGGAGATCGCAATTCGCGACATCGCAATCGCGTCGATCGTCGCGCTCACGCTGCTGAATTGCCGTGGCGTGCGATTGGGTGCGACGACGCAGAACATTCTGACAGTTCTGAAGATCGGTGCGCTCGTGGCATTGATCACGACGTCCTTCGTTCTGCCTGGCGGATCGGCATCGCACTTCCAACCGCTGTGGCCCTCCGCAAGCATCGGGCAGCTGATCGGTCCGTTCGGGGTCGCGATGGTAGCGGTGTTGTGGGCCTACGACGGCTGGATCGAGACGACGTATGTCGGCAGCGAGATCGTGAATCCGGGACGGAATCTGCCGCGCTCCATCATTCTGTCGACGCTGATCGTGATCGCGCTCTACGTGCTGGTAAGCGTCGCGTATGCGTACGTGCTCTCCCCGGAAGGGATGGCCGCTTCCCAACTGGTTGCCTCGGACGTCGCGAAGGTCACGATGGGAGGGATCGGTGCAACGTTCGTTGTTGTGGCCATTCTGATTTCCACGCTCGGTGCAAACAACGGCATCATTCTCACCGCCGCGCGAATTCCGTATGCGATGGCGCGCGGTGGCATGTTCTTTCGGTCACAGGGCAGCGTGCATCCGCAGTACGCCACGCCTGCGGTTGCGCTGGTTACCCAGGGCGTCATCGCTTCGGTTCTCACCGCGTTCGGCACCTACGATCAGCTCTTCACTTATGTCGTGTTCGCCCAATTCGTATTCTATGCGCTGTCGGCGAGCGCCGTCATTCGGCTGCGGTACAAGGCTCCGCTGTTGGCCCGGCCATACCGCACGTGGGGATATCCCGTCACGCCGATCGTGTTTATCGCGTTCGCGATCTGGCTCGTCTACAACACGATCGTCGAAACGCCGAAAGACTCCGCGATCGGCGCGGGGATCATTCTGCTCGGATTGCCTGGCTACTACTACTGGCGTCGCGCGGGCGCGGGCCGGTAGTCGATCAGCTCAGCCAATGACGGCGGAATCCGCTGGCCCCAGACGTCGCGCATCGGCACCGTAACGATCTGCGGGCGAGTCCCCGACCCTCCGTCGCGCCCATCCTGACCTTTCGCTCCAGGGGGGCCGGCTGCTCCGGCAGTCCCGGCGACGCAGCGCGGATCGCTGGCCGGTGCGGCCGCGCCGCCCTTGCCGCCCGCACCACCCTTGCCCCCGTTGCCGCCATCGCCGCCTTCGCCACCCGGGACTTGTGCATCCACGAGACCCGCGAGGAACGGTTCCTCGGCAGGCGCGATGATCGTGATCTGCCCGCCGCGCCCGCCGGGTCCGCCGCCGCTGCCGTTGCCGCCGGCGCCGCCGGGACCACCGGCACCCCCGGGACAGCCGGCTCGACCGTCGGTACCCGCGACGCCCGTCGCACCATCGGCGCCACGCGACCCACGCGAGCCGCGCGCTTCGATGATGAGCCAATCGGACGGAGGCACGGCGCGCGCGTCGGCGAGCACGTAGAAGGGCGGCGCCTCCTCGACTTCGATCCCGGCGACGAGCAACCGGTCATAGAATGGCGATCTCAGAATCCCGAGCCGCACGGTCACCTGCGGTCCACCCGCGCCAGTGCCCGCGCCGCGGAAACCGAAGGCGTGCTGGAGGCAGGTGTAGTCGGGTGCCACGACGGTGGACGTCGATACGCTGGGCTTGGCTTTGAGGGCCACCGTCAGCCGGAAGCCCGTGATCGCGGTAGCGAGCGGATCGCGGTACGCACTCCAGCCGCCGCCTTCGAGCGGCGTCGCCTCGGGGCTCGAGCGTGCCAGAAACACGACGTGCAGGCGCGGCGGATTGTCCTTGTCGTAGCGGGTCTCGAAAGGCACAAGCGACCCGTCATTCAGCACTGCGGTGTAGACCGCGCCGAAACTCTCGCCGGGGCACGCCCGCATGCTCGTGGACATCCGGATCTCGCGGATCTGCTCGACGAGTCCCGGATCGGGCGCGAACGACGGCGGCGGCCGCTTCGGCCCGCATCCTACGGTGACGATCAGGCCTACGAGGACCGTCCGCCTCATGGATTCTCCTCCCGGAGCAATCTGCTGGTTTCGATATCAAAAATGCGGATCCGAATCACGGTGCCCGGCCGCCGCGAATCGACTTCGCGGATGTGGACGACCTTCTTGTCGTCCGTCGGCCGATAGATGATCCAGCTGCCCGCCGGCGCGACGGTCGCGATCCCGGGGCAGGGCCGCGATTTCGGCTTGGGCTGGTGGCCGGGCGGCGTTCCGGGAATCCAGACCCGGCATTCGCCGGGGTTCGGCAGATGGCCGGGTGGGACGCCGAGTGTCGCGGCGGTGCTGGGGCCGCGATTCACCTCGGGCCCCCGAACGTCGGCGCTGGGCGGAGTGTCCAGGATGATGGTTCTCGTGGTCCGGGAGCAGGCACCGGAAACCAGGAGACCAGCAAGTACGAATGCGACCGCGCGGTTGCCCACGGACCCTCCTCCGAAATGGTCGGCCCAAATGTAGTATTTGACGTCATGCCGCGCGTAGGGGCGCCGGTCCAGATCGGGCTTATCGAGACCATGCGGGCCAGGGACGGGCGGGTCCCATGGCTCGGCGGTCATTTAGCGCGCCTCAAAGCCTCGCTGGCCGCGCTGGGTGCGCCGGAACCTCCGGGTGATCTCGCCGATTTGGTGCGCTTTGCGGTAGGCACTGGTGACCGCGTGGTGCGTCTCCAGCTGACCGATGGTCATCCCGAGATCGCGACGCGTGACGTGAGTGCGGAGCAGGCGGTCCATGTCGTGGTCGCCAGTGAGGTACATAAGCCGTATCCCCACAAGACGACGCGACGCGAGCAGTTCGGCCGCGCGTTGACGGATGCGCGCCGCGTGGGTGCGCACGACGCGGTCCTCGTGTCCGCTGAGGGGTTCGTCGCGGAGGGGACGGCGTGGAATCTGTTCTGGTGGGAAGACGGTTCGCTCTGCACGCCCGCCGAGGACATCGGCATCCTGCCGGGGCTCGGGCGCAAGCGCGTGATGGAGATGACCGATGTGAAGGAAGCGCGAGTTCCGGTCGCGGCGCTCGCCGGACGCAGTCTCTTCCTTACTAATGCGGTGCGCGGCATCGTCGAGATCGGCGTGTTCGAGGGCGCGCCCGTGCCGCGCGATCCCCGGACGGCGGAGCTTTCATTCGCCTTTTGGCCCGATTAGCTTGGTCTACCTGCGGCGACTGCTGCGCCTGTTGCGTCTGCGGCGTCTGCAGCATGGTGGCTGTAGCTCAATTGGTTAGAGCGCCGGACTGTGGCTCCGGAGGTTGCGGGTTCAATCCCCGTCAGCCACCCTTAGACGCTTGAGAACGTCTTTGGTGGTACCTCCCCCTCGCACGCCACTTGTGCCCGCCTGTTCGACAAGGAAGATTACCGCACGCCCACGATCACCCATCGGCGACCCATGAGAAACACGGCCCTGGTGTTGGCCTCCCTACTCATCGGCGGAAGCCTGCCGGGCTTACTCCACGGGCAGGCGCCCGATTCATCGAAAGACGGAAGCGTACTCACTCCGGGCGACTCGGTGTGGATCGTGGTCTGGCGCAAACCCGAGTTCAGCGGGGAGTTCGCGGTAGCCGCGGACGGCTCCATTTCGCACCCGGTCTATCGAGCCGTGGTGGTGGGCGGGGTTCCCTTGGCCACGGCCGAGGCCAACTTGCGCCGCTTGCTGGAGACGTTCGATCGGGAGCCCCAGTTCGTGATGGTGCCCCTGTTCCGGGTGGCGGTCCAGGGCGAGGTCAACCGGCCGAGCATGTACGTGTTGAGTCCGCAGACGACCATCTCTGAAGCGGTCGCGCGCGCCGGCGGTCCCACCCAGTTCGGCCGCCTAGACCGAGTGCGGCTCCTGCGCGGCGGCGCCAACGGAGGGCAGACGCAAGTGCGACTGGACCTTACTCGTTTGGAGAGCGGTGCCGCGCAGATGTCGATCCGGTCCGGCGATCAGATCCTGGTGGAGCGCAGGCGGTCCATCTTCTCCCAGGTGATTCTTCCCTCCGTGACCGTGATCGGCGCCTTGGCCTCTGTCGGGATCTTCATCCACCAGTACAGGTAAGCCCGAGACCACCACCGCGACGAACCAGAGGCACATCACCTCGCGGGCCCCTTAGTCCTCCTCGTGCGCTCGACCCGTCCGGGCGCGCCAGGTCGGGGCGCTGCGGACCCCAAGAGTTCCTCGAACGCAGCAGCGAGCCTATTGGCGAGAGCGTCCAGGTCCTCGCTTCCCCGGTTTCGCACGGCAACTACCCGAATATCCTTACCCTCATCGGTCAGCAGCTGCAGTGTCGCCTTGACCTGCTGCAACGCCCGCCGAGCCCGCTCCCACGCATCGTCCGCCGGCCCGATCCGCTCGAGACGGCTCTGGCCATTCTTGCGGAGATCGTGCCGTTCCCTGACCGCCGCGATGTCCGCCTCTATCAGGGCGACGACGACAGGCGTGGACCGCTGCCTGGCGAGCTCCCCGAGGATCCCGGCCGTGCCGGCGGAACCCGCACTGAATGCGATCGACCAGAGCGCGTTGAGCGGGCCTTCATCGAAGATGTGTACTCCCGTCCGGCGGTCGGCCTTCCGTAGCAAGGAGGACATGAACAGCCAGTTGACCGTGACACCGATGAAATCGGCAGCGGAGGCTTGGCCTGTTGCCAGGATCGCTCTGATGGAGCGGACGGCGCCCGCGGGGTGGAAGATCGCCTCCGCCGACACCCGTTGGAGTTTGAGCAGCAGCCGCTCCCAGGTGCGCATCTCGTGATCAACCGAATAGGTGGGCTGCTCGACTCGCCATCCCCGCTGCTCCAGCATCTCGGCGACCCGGTGGGAGAGTGTCGATTTCCCCACGCCGGGCAGCCCGATGAACTCGATGACGGCCGATCGGCGCTTGGTATTCATATCTTCCGCCAGACGCACCGTCTGATCCGGCGCACGACCTGCTCCAACGGCTCCTCGGCGTCGATGTCGACCGTTTCGGTCACGTCGGGAAACCGGAGGCCGCGGATGGCTTCCGCCCGTTTCTCGAGCTCCTGCAGCTGCATCTCCGCCTTCCGCCGCTGCGCCACGTCCGGCCGGACGTGGAGCTTGAGGACCAGATCCGGCACGACGTGCTCGGCCCAGCGATACGGCGTGCCTTCCCACTCCGCCACGGCGCGGAGCAGCCGCCACGGATGGTCCCGCC
>QHUZ01000076.1 GCA_003223395.1 Gemmatimonadota bacterium
TGCTGCCCGGGATCGCTCGACTCTTCGGTCAGACCGGCGGGTATCTGCTTGCGTATCCGATTGCCGCTTACGCTACGGGTTGGTTTTCTGACCCCGCGCGCAAGCGCGGGGAAAACCCAGTTAACCCCGGGCTTGCGCCCGGGGTTAGTGAACCTTGGGCGCGCGTGGCCTTGGGGGTTCTGGTTGGCTTGGTTCTCATCCACCTCGGCGGACTTGCCCAGCTCGCAATTCTCACCGGCAACCTGTCCGCCGCGGCGCGGTTCGGCACGTGGCCGTTCCTGCTGGGTGACTTGCTGAAGATCGCGGTCCTGGTGCCCGTCCTCACCAGGCTCGCTCCCACGATTCGCGCGCGCCTCTAATGGCGCGCGTTTCGCTTGCGGATGTGAAGCGCGTCGGCATCGCGCTCGCGTGGCTCGCGCTCTACGCCGCGATCGGCATAGGGCTCACGATCTGGATCTCCAATCTGGTGCCGGGTTGGGGCGGCGGGCTATGGTACGTGTTCCGCAACGGGGCGTACGAACTGATCGGCTTCCTCGTGGCGACGATCGTGGTCGGCAACCTCCTCAACAAGTACTCGTGGGACCGCATGGGTTGGCACACGCAGCCGGGCGGCGTGATGCCGCGGCTCCTACGCGGCGTCGGCCTCGGCGGGCTGATGGCGATGCTCGCGATCGGGCTGGCGTTCGTGATCGATCGCACAACGGTGCATTACACTGGTGACTGGAGTGTCTGGCCCCGCGTCGTCCTGCCGCTCGCGCTCGGCCTCCTGCTCGCGGCGCTCGGGGAGGAGCTGATGTTCCGCGGCTATCCGCTGCGGCGGCTCGCCGATGCGATCGGCCCGCTGCCGGCGATGCTGATCCTCGCCGTGCTGTTCGGCCTGGCGCACGCGAAGAACGACAACGCCACCTTTTTCAGCACTGTCAACGTTGCGCTCGCCGCGATCTGGCTGTCGTTCGCCTTCTTCTCGGCGGGCGGGATGGCGCTCGCCTGGGGGCTGCATTTCGGCTGGAACGCCGGCCTCGCGATTCTGTTCGACGCGCCCGTCAGCGGCTACGAGTTCCAGGTGCCCGTTGTGGAGTACACACCCGGCCGCCATCCGTGGGTGGACGGCGGCCCGTTCGGTCCGGAAGCCGGGATCGTCACGACAATCGTCCTCATCGCCGGCACGCTGGCCGTGATCGGCGCGCGCTGGAAACAGCCGCGCAGCTGGCTCGCTGGATGAGCAAGGTCGCCGTGGTGGGCGCCGGCACGATGGGCAACGGGATTGCGCACGTGTTTGCGCAGCATGGGTGGGATGTTGTGCTGGTGGATACTTCTCAGGAAGCATTAGACCGCGCGATCAAGACGATCGCGACCAACATCGAGAAGCTGGTGAAAAAAGGAGTCGGGAGCCGGGAGTCAGGAGCCGGGACGCTCGCTCGGATCAAGCCGAGTACGTTGCTGGATGCCGCGAAAGGTGCCGAAATCGTCGTGGAAGCGGTATCCGAGAATCCCGACATCAAGTTCGACATCTTCGAGGAGCTGGATCGGTTGGCCCCCACGGGCGCGATCCTCGCGTCCAACACCTCGTCGATCTCGATCACCGAAATCGCCAAACAGACCCGGCGGCCCGAGAGGGTCATCGGGATGCATTTTATGAACCCCGTGCCTCTTATGCCGCTCGTCGAAATAGTGCGGGGACGGGTGACGGGGGACGAGGTCGTCGCGAAAACGGTCGAGATCACGAAACAATTGGAGAAGACGCCGGTCGTGGTCAACGACGCGCCCGGATTCGTGTCGAACCGCGTCCTGATGCCGATGATCAACGAAGCGATCTTCTGTGTCGACGAAGGCGTCGCGACACCGGAGGCGGTCGATCAGGTGATGCAGCTCGGCATGAATCATCCGCTCGGTCCGCTGGCGCTCGCCGACCTGATCGGGCTCGACGTGTGCCTCGCCATCATGAAGGTCCTGCAGGACGGGCTCGATGCGCACAAGTACCGGCCGGCGCCGCTGCTCGAGAAAATGGTCGCCAACGGACAGCTCGGCAGGAAATCTGGCCGGGGGTTCTATGTCTACCGTGACTGATATTCGCGAACAGGTCGTCGAGCTCGCGCGGGAATTCGCGAAGGAAAAGATCGAACCCTTCGCCGCCGAGTGGGATCGCGCCAGTCACTTCCCACGGGACGTCGTGGCCGAGCTCGGCAAGCTGGGGTTCCTCGGCATGTGCACGCCGGAAGAGTACGACGGTATGGGCCTCGATACGCTCACGTACCTCATGGTGTTGGAGGAAATCTCTGCCGCCGATGCGGCGCTGGCCGTCTCCGTCGGCATCCACAACGCGATCCCGACGACGATGCTCGTGAAGCACGGCACGCCGGAGCAGAAGGAGCGCTGGCTGAAACCCATGGCGCGCGGTGAACTGCTCGCGGGCTTCGCGCTGTCGGAAGCCGAGGCGGGATCGGACGCGGCGTCGCTCCGGTCGCAGGCCACGAAGGACGGTAAGCACTGGGTGCTGAACGGCACGAAGGCGTGGGCGACGAACGCCGGCACGGCCGATCTCATGATGATCATGGTGCGCACGGACACGCCCAACGCGCGCCGCGGCCCCAAAGGGATCTCGACGTTCATTGTGCCGACAGACACCAAGGGCTACAAGGCAGCGAAGCCTGAAGACAAGATGGGGCTGCGCGCGTCGAATACCGCCGGGATCGAGTTGAACGACGTGCGTCTCCCCGCCGACCAGATGCTGGGTAAAGAGGGGATGGGGTTCGTGTATGCGATGGAAGGTCTTGATTCCGGGCGCCTCGGGATTGGGGCCCAGGGCGTGGGGATCGCACGGCGGGCGCTCGAGTTGTCCATAAAGTATTGCTCGGAGCGCAAGCAGTTCGAGAAGCCGATCGCCGACTTCCAGGCTGTCCAATTCAAGCTCGCCGACATGGCCACGCGCACGGAGGCGGCGCGGGCGCTGGCGCACCGGGCGGCGGCGCGCAAAGATGCGGGCGAGGATATTACGACGTACGCTAGTATGGTGAAGCTGTTCGCGTCCGAAACGGCGATGTGGGTCACGACCCAGGCGATTCAGCTCTTCGGGGGGTATGGATACATGCGAGATTTCCCCGTCGAGAAACTTTTCCGGGATGCAAAGGTCACCGAGATTTATGAAGGCACCAGCGAAATCCAGCGCGTCGTCATCGCCCGCGCCCTCACGCGCCAGCGCTAAAAAAGAAGAAGCGACGGCGCTGTTCGCGCTGCTCGAGGAGCACGAGCACGAGCAGGTGTCGCTCGTGTACGAGCCCTCCTCCGGCTATCGCGGCATCATCGCCATTCACGACACCACGCTCGGCCCGGCGCTCGGCGGCACGCGGTTCTGGAATTACGTGAACGATCGCGACGCGTTGATCGACTGCCTGCGTTTGGCTCGTGGCATGACGTACAAAGCTGCCGTGGCCGGCCTGAATCTCGGCGGCGGCAAGAGCGTCATCATCGGCGACAACAAGATTCGCAATCGCGAGCCGATCTTCCGCGCGCATGGTCGCCACGTGAAGGCGCTGGGTGGCCGCTACATCACGGCGGAGGACGTCGGCACGTCGGTCGGCGACATGGAGTTCATCAAGGCCGAAACGGATCATGTGACGGGTTTGATCGGAAAATCGGGAGACCCGTCCCCCGTCACAGCCTTTGGCGTGTACCGCGGCATCAAGGCATGCGCCAAGCATCGCTACGGCGACGATGCGCTGCGCGGCAAGACGGTGGCGATCCAGGGCTGCGGCCACGTCGGCTATTACCTGGCCGATCTTCTATATAAGGAAGGGGCGCAGCTGGTTGCGACCGATATCGACGCCGCCAAGGTCAAGGCCGTGGTCGACGATTTCCGTGCCAAACCGGTCGGCTCGGACGAGATCTACGGTGTGGAGGCCCACATCTTCGCGCCGTGCGCGCTGGGCGGGATCATCAACGATCAGACGCTGCCGCAGCTCAAGGTGGAGATCGTGGCGGGCGGGGCGAACAATCAGCTCGCCGAGGAGCGGCATGGCGACATGCTGGAGCAGCGCGGCATCACGTACGCGCCCGACTACGTGATCAATGCCGGCGGGCTCGTGAACGTGAACGCCGAGCTCGAGGGCTGGACGATGGAGCGGGCGCGCAACAAGGCGGGCGAGATTTACGAGACGATTCTGATGGTGTTTGACATCGCGGCCGAGGAGGGGATCCCTTCGTACCGTGCCGCTGATCGGCTGGCGGAGCGGCGCATCGCGGCGATCGCGAAGGTGAGACAGAACTTTGTCTGAAAGCAGGTCCTTCGCTCCGCGCGCTGGCGCGCGCTCCGCTCAGGATGACATCGTCGCTGGGCGTTGTTGCAGGGGGAGGAAGGGTGTAGTCGATGGGTGAAAAGATCTTTGTGGGGGCGGATCACGTTGGGTTTAACCTAAAGAATCGGCTTGTCGACGAGCTGAAGAAGCTGGGATACGAACCAATCGACGTCGGGCCAAAGAAGCTTGATCCCGCGGACGACTATCCCGACTATGCGAAGCCGGTGGCGAAGGCCGTGAGTACTGGTGAGGTGCAACGGGGAGTGCTCACTTGTGGTACAGGTTTGGGCATGTCGTACGCCGCGAATCGCTTCCCCAAGGTGCGGGCGGCGCTGGCATGGAATGAGCAGATAGCCGAACTATCCCGAGAACACGGGGACTCGAATCTGCTGGTGTTGCCTGCTCAATTCGTCACGGAAGAACAGGGTGTCAGTATCCTGCACAAATGGTTGGAAACGAACTTCGAGGGTGGCCGGCATCAGCGCCGGATCGAGAAGATCGAGAAATAGAACGAGGGTAGGGGCGCAGCATGCTGCGCCCCTACCTCACACAAACCGGACGGTAGATGACTGATCGACTGGCACCGCTATCGGAATCCGATCCCAAGATCGCGGACCTCATCAAGCGTGAGGTGGCGAGGCAAGAACATGGGTTGGAGCTGATTGCCTCGGAGAACTTCGTGTCCTACGCCGTGCTCGAGGCCATGGGTACCGCGCTGACCAACAAATACGCCGAGGGCTTGCCGGGGAAGCGGTATTACGGCGGCTGCGAGGTCGTCGATCAGGTCGAGCAGCTGGCGATCGATCGGGCGAAGCAGCTGTTCGGCGCCGAGCATGCGAATGTGCAGCCGCACTCGGGGGCGCAGGCGAACATGGCGGCGTATCTCGCCGTCGCCAAGTTCGGCGACACGCTGCTCGGCCTGGCGCTGCCGCATGGCGGCCATCTTACGCACGGCTCGCCGGTCAATTTCTCCGGCACGTTGTTCAAGCCGACCGCGTACCACGTCCGCGAGGAGACGGGGCGGATTGACTATGACGAGGTGCGCGAGATCGCGAAGAAGGCGAAGCCGCGGATCATCATCGGTGGTGGCAGCGCGTATGCGCGGATCGTTGATTTCCCGGCGCTGCGGTCGATCGCCGACGAAGTCGATGCCGTGCTGATCGTCGATATGGCGCATTTCGCGGGGCTCGTGGCGGGCGGCGTGTACCCGTCCCCCGTCCCCCATGCGCAAATCGTCACGACCACCACACACAAGACGCTGCGGGGCCCGCGCGGCGGGATGATTCTCTGCAACACCGAGCTTGCGAAGGCAATTGATAAGCAGGTCTTTCCGGGGACGCAGGGCGGGCCGCTCGAGCACGTGATCGCGGCGAAGGCTGTGGCACTACTGGAAGCGTCGCAGCCGGACTTCAAGCAGTACGCGAAGGCCGTGCTGGTGAACGCGCAGGCGCTCGCCAACCGGTTGATCACGCTCGGCTATGCGATCGTGTCGGGCGGAACGGACAGTCATCTGATGCTGGTCGATCTGCGCAAGAAAACGATAACGGGGAAGGATGCCGAGCTGCTGCTCGACCGGGCGGCGATCACGGTGAACAAGAACACGATTCCGGGCGATCCGCAGTCGCCGTTTGTGACGAGCGGCATTCGCCTGGGGACGCCGGCGCTGACGACGCGCGGCTTCGGGGTCGAGGAGATGGAGCGGGTGGCGGAGCTGATCGATGAGGTGCTGACGAAGCGGGATGAGGCGACGGTGGAGCGGGTGAAGGGGCAGGTGCGGGAGATGGCGGAGGAGTTTCCGTTGTATGCGAAGGGGGTGGGGGTAGGGTGAGCGAGAACCCGCGGCTAGCGGGGATTTACGAGCACCTCAGAAGAGCTGAGCTGCATTTAGCGGAAGCCCACCAGGTTAAGGACTACGACTCAGCTTTTCCGAAACTGATCGCGGCCGTATACCCCGCGCGAGCTGCGTTGGAACTGATGCGCGAAGCGGCTAAGGCGGGCGAACTTACCATCGACCTTGGGGAGCTGGATCGACGGATTACTGAAGCGATACCAAGAAATCGCCTTGTCCAGGCAATCCGGATCCGAGATTTCCATCACTTCGGCATTCAAGGCGGCGGACGGATCTTCGTGACATTCCAAATTCGCATGCCACCGTTAGGCCATGCCGAGTTTTCGATGTATCCGAATCCACTAGATCCACAGGCGGGGATCTCCATCTCAGATCCGACGAGTCCCCACAAGTTCCTTCTGACCAGTGACGTTGTCGTTCAGGACGAGAAGGAGCCTGTTGCGATTCCTTACTGGGTTCTGCTGAGAGAGTACCTGGACCAGATGAAGGCTTTCCTCCCTTCTTTCGCAGCCTGCCTGAGGAAGCCTAGGGGGGCGAAATAGGCCGCAAAGGAGGCATTGCAGCATTCGAACGTGTCGTACCTGTATCGATTGGAGCAGGATCTGTCAGCCGCTCGATCTGCTGAGTAAGGTGAAGCAGGGTTCGTTGCGGTTCATGCTGGCGATCTAGGCCCTCGGGACACTGCGCGTTGCGGGAGCCCACCATGGGAAGACCGATGCCGCTCGATGAGAGACTTCGCGCCGTAGAGCAACTGACAAGGATCTTCAGGATTGAACGACTGGCGTATGTCGGCGCGACAGGGTTGTCCTTTCTCCTCCTGTTCGCCGTCGCGATCAGAATGCTGATCAGCGGAGCTTCGCTTTCACAATGGGCCCTGATGCTCGGCTCGACCGGTCTGATCACAGTCACCACCGCGGGCATGCTGCGGATGTGGAATCAGGCCATCCGCCTCGTCGCGTCCGAGCCGGTGGACGGGAGGCCAGAATGACGACCACCCTCGCTCCGACCGCCGTGCATCGCGGCTCGAGACTGTGGAGCATTCTCACCATCCTCGGGACACTCGCCGTTGTCGTAGCGTTCATTATTGCCGGACAGCAGCTCACTGTGGCTGCGGCTGCCGTGACGGCGCTCCGGCGAACAGCCGACACGCTTACGAGCCAGGTCGATTCGCTCAAGAGGGAGACCGCCGGCCTACGTGAAGCACTGACCGCCGCGCGTGCCGGCATCAACGCCTTTCACGCCGGCGATTACCTCGGCGCGGTAGGCCAGTACGACCAAGTGATCCGCAACGATTCGAGCAACGCCTATTTGTTGAACCTGCGCGCCTACTCGCTCTTCAAGGCGGGACGCATCGATGATGCGATCTACAGCCAGCAACTCAGCATTCGCGCCAATCCTGGTTATACATGGGGGTATTTTGATTTGGCCCGCTTCGAGTGCGCCCGCGGGAACTGGGATGCCGCGAGGGAAGCGTTGGATCGCCTCCTGAAGCTGCATCCAGGGATGCGGACCACCGTCGATCGTGATGGCGAGTTTCGGCGACTCTGCCGGCGCATCTATCCGCCGGCGTAGCTCTTGTTCATCCCTGCCGTAAAGCGCTGGCTCGGTCACTACGGCCGTCTTCAAGCAAGGGGGTGAGCCCTTCAGGGCTCGCGTCTTCGCCGAGCCGGCGCCCTTCGCTGCGCTCAGGGCAGGATTTCAGCGCTCGGATTCCACTCGACCCACGATTCCAATTTCTCCAGTAGATGTTGGCCGCGCCTTGGTTTTATCCGTGTCCTAAAGGACCGGCTCGGCCACTTCGCGCGTCCTAAAGGACGCTCGGTGCGCTCGAATGGTTATCGGTCGCCCGCGTCGGCAGCCAGTGTTCAGCGTGCCCGTTCGCATCTACGCCCATCTCTCATGGACCTGCTGGGCCCGCTTGCCATTGATCGACGAGCCGGTCTCAGCCTTCCTCCAACCGTTCCTGCTTGCCGAGGCCAAGCGCCACGGCGCCCGCATCATCGAAATTGGCATCGTTCCCAATCACGTCCACCTCCTCCTCGAGCTCCCGCCCGCCTACGACGTGCCGCGCCTTGTCCAAGGCCTTAAAGGCGCGAGCGCTCGACTCGCCAACCGTGACGGGCACGCGCGCAATGAGTCGCTTCGCTGGGACGCTGGCTACGATTTGCGTTCCGTGGGCCTCAAGCAGCTCCCCCACGTCGCCAATTACATCCGCCACCAAGAACTCAAGCACGGCAGTCCCAAACCAAGAGTCCCCAACCAGCCCTTCAGGGCTGGCGTAGTGGCCGAGCCGCCCCTTCAGGGGACGGATAAACCAACCACGACATCTTCCGGATGAACTCTTCAGGGCTCGCGTCTTCGCCGAGCCGACGCCCTTCGCTGCGCTCAGGGCAGGCTTTCAGCGCACGGATCACATCTCAATTCCACCATTCCACCTCTCTTCGAGATCTCACCACCCGAGCCGTCGTGTTCGCCGTGCCCTAAAAGGCCGGCTCGGCCACTGCGCCCGTCCTGAAGGACGGGATGAGCCCTTCAGGGCTCGCGTCTTCGCTGAGCCGGCGCTCTGGCGCACGGAAACTCACAGAGTGCCGCAATTCTGCCCCCCCATGCCGCAAAAACACCCTAACGCTCCTTCGGGATCTTCGACATCGTCGATTCGACCTAGTGGCTCGTCCTTGGACCACACCATGAGTGCGGTTACGACATACGCCGCGCCGCGAAATCCGGTCCGATGCCACTAGTGAAGCTGCCGGAGCAGGTGTCGATCGGTTGGCAATGAGAGTCGGAACTGATGGGCTCCACCTACCTGAGGAGACCACACGATGACCGCGCATGGCGAGTCGATGGTGACCAGTGGGCACGTAGGACCGGCCGGTGCTCCCAAAGCATACGTGCAAATCACGTTCTGGACCGATCTGCTCTTCAAGCGTGGCTCGTTGGCTGCGGCGGAAGTCATGGGGATTCTACTCCTGGTCCGAGCTCTACCCAGTGAACCGTTCGCCATTGCGCCTGCGATCCTCGGTGCGTTTCTCATGGCATTTGGTATTGCGATCGAGTACTTGATGTGGAGGAAAACAGGAACACTATTGTCGGTGTCGGGGATTGTACGCGAGTCAACAGCGCGGAGCGAGTAGCAGGTGACTACGCCCGTCTGCCTGCCCGAAGGGTCTCGGCGATGAGCTTGGATCCACAACTACGCCGATCAATAAGGCGATTAAAAGAGCTCGAGACACTGGGCGAGCAACTGCGACAGACTGCGACTGAACCAGATCCCGATGCATTCGGTCCAACAACGGTCGACCGTGAGAAATTTGCAGCCTGGCGAGCTCAGGTAATCGCATTCCTCGACGAAAGCGGCCAACGAGCTGAACAATTCCTAGGCGCATTCAAGAAGCTGCGCGACGCTCCCCTCCTGGATAGCGTAACCGAGGGGCTGTCGATCCTGCAGGGTTGCCGAAACCACTTGAGTAGCGCGCCCCCGAGCGCCACGACAACACCGCAGAACGAGCTTATGGGGACTACACCGAATATCGCTGATCGAGCAATCAAGCGAATTAGGAATCATCCTGCGGTGAGCGTCCTCATTTTCGCCTGCGCCCTGCTCGCGGGACTCGCCGCTGCGCTTGGCAACGTGGAAAAGGTAGCCCATTGGTTCGGACCGAAGCCGACGTCTCTTGACGATCGTTCTATTGAGATACTTGTGACCATGCAACCGTATGATCTCAGCTCGGGTCCCAGCGGGCCGGCACAGGACATAGTACAAGTCACTGGTACCGTCTCGAGCATCGAGTCCCTCGCCACCTCCATTGCAACTCAAGTTGCCGGGAAGCTGGCCCCATCAGCAACCTCAAATGTTGAACTCACATTGCTAGGCGACACGCTATTCGCTAGCCAACCGATTCTACTCGATTTGCCTCTGAATTCGCCGGTCTTCTCCGCTCGCACCATGGAAGAGATTCCCCTGCGAGTTGACTCGCGCTTCGACCTAGCATTCTGGCGCCGGAACCTCCTTTCTTATGACAACAGTGTGATCACGTTTCTTGTGAACGATTCATCCGGCCACTCTGATAACGCCGTGTTGCGATTGTACCGCCGCTCGTCTCAGCTGTCATTCGAACCACGCGCGGACATAACACGACTCCGCATCACTCTCAATCCACATCAATGGCGGTTGGCCCTGCAGCCCTTCCCCGGCGCAGGAGCTGAGGCCTCCCTTCTGCAAGACCTGGCGTCACGCATCGACTACGCGCTTCGCAAGAGGTTGCATTCCTACAGACAGCTGATTCTCAACTCCCGCACGGTGAGCGAGCTCAACCAAGAGCGCGAGCGGCTCTCTAACCTTCCGTTCACACCACGAAAGCTCGACAATATCCGCGAGAGCGGAATCGACTATGCGATTGAAGGCCATTTTCGCATTCATTAGTGGGAAGCC
>QHUZ01000077.1 GCA_003223395.1 Gemmatimonadota bacterium
TGTCAGATCAGTGGTGACGTTGAGAGCAAACCCGTGCCACGTGACCCATTGCTTCACGTGAATGCCGATGCTCGCGATCTTCTTGTCGCGGGTCCACACGCCGGTGAATCCCGGGTTGCGCTCCGCGGGGATGCCGAGAACGCCGAGCGCCTCGATCAACGCCTGCTCGAGCGTACGCAGATACCAATGCAGGTCCTGCTTGTAGGCGTGGAGATCGAGAATCGGATAGCCGACGAGCTGGCCGGGGCCATGGAACGTGACGTCTCCGCCGCGCTCCACTTCGAACACGTCGATCCCGGTCGTGCCGGCGCTGGCATCGGCCGGGGCGCCCGTGATTCTCACCGGCATCGGACTCCCCGACGATCGGCTGCATGCGCCGAACGAGAAGCTGGACTTGAAGCAGCTGTGGGACGGGATTGAGGTGTTTCGGCGGTTCTATGAGCTGCTGGGTAAGAAATGATCAATGATCACTGATCAATGATCATTGATCATTCCGCAGGACCTTCTTACTCGCGTTGCGAAACTTGTTGATCTCGTGCTGTGTCAGGCCGCGGCCGCCGTAGCGCTCTTCCTTCCACGGATCGCCGCGCATGTGGTAGCCATTCTGTTCCCAAAACCCCGGCAGATCGTCGTCTAACAGCTCGAACCCTCTCACCCACTTCGCGCTCTTCCAGAAGTAGAGATGGGGCACCAGCAGTCGCGCGGGCCAACCGTGTTCGGGCGTCAGTGGCTCGCCCGCCCAGTTTAGCGCGATGAGGTTCTCGGGCCGGTCGAGGTCCGACAGCGGCAGGTTGGTCGTGAATCCCTGCTCGGCAACGACGAGACAGTACTTCGCCTCCTTCTTAAGTCCCGCCCGCCGCAGCAGGTCCTGGACCGGCACGCCTTCGAAATCGTTGTCGAGCCTGCTCCACGTCGTAACGCAATGGATGTCGCAGTGGACGGTCTTGCGGGGCAGGGCCAGAAATTCGTCCCACGTCAGCGAGAACGGATGCTCGACCATGCCGGCAACCGAGAATGTCCATTTCGACGTGTCGACGCTGGGTACGTCGCCGTAATGCAGGACCGGCCATTTGGTAGTCTGGACCTGGCCGGGGGGGACTCTAGGAAGATTGGATTGGGCCAAGAGTTTTTTGGGAATCCGTGGACTAAAGTCCCGGCTCGGCCACTGCGGGCGTCCTTAAGGACGCGCGATCTTGCCGAGCCGGCCCGTCAGGGCACGGAATCACCGAGGTCCCAAACACCTTTTCGAACCCGGTGAGAACCGCCGCCACGCTCTCGCCCCACAACGTTTCCCGTTTCCCGTTTCGCGTTTCCCGCTCTACCGACGTCATCTCCACGCCTTGAATCCCGCACGGGACGATGCGATCGAAGTGTGTCAGATCAGTGGTGACGTTGAGAGCAAACCCGTGCCACGTGACCCATTGCTTCACGTGAATGCCGATGCTCGCGATCTTCTTGCCGCGGGTCCACACGCCGGTGAATCCCGGGTTGCGCTCCGCGGGGATGCCGAGAACGCCGAGCGCCTCGATCAACGCCTGCTCGAGCGTACGCAGATACCAATGCAGGTCCTGCTTGTAGGCGTGGAGATCGAGAATCGGATAGCCGACGAGCTGGCCGGGCCCATGGAACGTGACGTCTCCGCCGCGCTCCACTTCGAACACGTCGATCCCGGCAGGCTGAAGCACGTGCCGGGGTTGAGAATTCCGGCCCAGCGTAACGACAGGCGGATGCTCGAGCAGCAATAGCACGTCGTGGGGTAGGCGGCCGGCAATGCGATCCTCGGCGAGCTCGCGCTGCCACTCCAGCGCCTCGGCGTAGGGGACAGTCCCGGCGTGAACGACCTGAATTTCGTTCATGCCGCCCCGGTCCCGCTTCCCTCTTCCCCCTTTCCCCGAACCGCCCACCGCGTGGCCAGGATGCCGAACGCGACGTTCAGCAGGAGCCATACGATCAGTCCCAGGAGGCCGAAGAAGCGGTCGAGTGGCGCTGCCAGAAAACCGATCAAGATCGCGCCGACCGCAGCCAGCACCGCGATCACGCCACGCTGCCAGATGTTGTCGAGGTCCGCGCTGCGGTACCACCCGACGGCACCCCCGACGCCGACGGCGGCAATGAGGCCGGCCAGCAGCGGATCCGGCGCTGTCTGGCGGTACACGTTGGGCTCGAGGTCGCCGCGCAGGATCGACGCGACAATCTGGGCGACGGTCAAGCAGGCACCGCCGAAGGCGACGCCCGAGGCGAGCGAACCCAACCCGAGCGCGAGCGGATCCTTCAGCCGTTCGTCGGTCACGTGTCGATGACCCGTCCGAGCGAGTCGAGCGCAGCCTGGGCGATCGCCTCGGACATGGTGGGATGCGCGTGGATCGCCAGTTCGACCTCTTCGACCGTGTACTCGTTCTCGCGCGCCACCGCCAGCTCGTGGATCATTTCGGACGCATGCGAGCCGACGATGTGCGCGCCGAGGATCTCGCCGTACTTCTTGTCCCGCAGGATCTTGACGAAGCCCTCCGTCTCGCCGGTGCCGCGCGCCCGGCCGTTGGCGGAGAAGGGAAACTTGCCGGCGACGTAATCGAGCTTCTGCTCTTTACACTGATCCTCCGTCAGCCCGATGCTCGCCACCTCGGGATGACAGTAGGTCACGCTCGGCACGTTGTCGTACTTGATGGGATGCGGCTTCTGGCCTGCGATGAGCTCGGCTACCACGACGCCTTCGCGGCTGCCTTTGTGCGCCAGCATCGGGGGGCCCGCGACGTCTCCGATGGCGTAATAACCCGCGGTGCTCGTCTGCAGGTTCTTGTCCACTTTGATGAAGCCGCGCTCCGTCAACTGGATGCCGCATTCCTTGAGGCCGATGTTCTCGATGTTTACCGCCCGACCCGCGGCCATGAGCACCGCGGCCGCGGTGACTTGCTTCTTCTCGCCGCCGGCCTCCACATCGAGCGTGACCTTGTCCTTGCCGACGTTCGCCTTGGTGACCTTCGCTCCGGCGATCACCTCGATCCCCCGCTTGCGGTAGCTCTTGTTCAGGGTATCCGACGCCTCGGCGTCCTCGAGCGGGAGGATCCGCGGCAGTGCTTCGATGACGGTCACTTTGACGCCGAACGCGTTGAAGATGTCGGCGAATTCCATCCCCACCGCTCCCGCGCCGATAATCGCGAGCGAGGCCGGCACGCGCTCCATCAGCAGCGCTTCATCGGAGGAGATGACCGTCGTCTTGTTGATTTCGAGCCCGATTTGGGGGATACCTTTGACACGTGATCCCGTCGCGATGACGACCGCCTTCTTCGCTTCATAGACGTCGCTCCCGACCTTCACCTTCTTGCCCGGCTGGAGCACGCCCGTGCCCTTCACGACGGTGATCTTGTTCTTCTTCATCAGGAACTCGACGCCCTTGGAGTTCTGATCGCTGACGCGCCGCGACCGCTTCATGGCGACGCCATAGTCGGTCGTGACATTCCCAGCCTCGACACCAAACTCCTTGGATTCCTTCAACAGGTTGGCGATGTAGGCCGAATGCAGGAGGGCTTTGGTCGGGATGCAGCCGATATTGACGCACACGCCGCCCAGCTTTTCCTGCTCCACGACGGCGGTGGCGAGGCCGAGCTGGGCGCAGCGGATGGCGCAGACGTATCCCGCGGGTCCGCCACCCAGAATGATCACGTCGAAGGTAGCCACTCAAGATCCTTGCTTGGAATGATGGAATGATGGAATGATGGAACGTTCACACATTCCATCGTTCCATCGTTCCGGTTCATAGCACCATCGCCAGCGGGTTTTCCAGCATCTGCTTCAACGTTTTCATGTAGGCCGCGCCGGTTGCTCCATCGATGACGCGGTGGTCGCAGCTCATCGTTGCCCGCATCCGCCGCCGCACCACCACCCGATCGCCCTCGGGGACGGCTTTGGCGGCGATGCTGCCGATCGCGACGATGCCGGCCTCCGGCGGGTTGATCACCGCCGTGAACTGATCGATGTCGAACATGCCGAGGTTCGAGACGCTGAAGGTGGCGCCCGTGTATTCCTCGGGCTTCAGGCGGCGACTGCGTGCGCGCGCCGCCAGCTCGCGCGACTCGGCCCCGATTTCCCGCAGGCTCTTCAGGTCGGCGTTGCGGATGACGGGAGTGATGAGCCCGTCCTCGATGGCGACGGCCATGCCGATGTGCACTTCGTTCCAGTACCGGATGTGATCCTCCTGGAACCAGGCGTTACAGGCGCGATGCTGCACGAGCGCGAGCGCCACCGCCTTGATGACGATGTCGTTGAACGAGATCTTCCCGCCCTCTTCCCCGAGCTGCTTGTTGAGCGCTTCGCGCGCCTCCGCGGCGCGCTCCATGTCGATCTCGGTCGTCAGGAAGAAATGCGGAATCGGGCCGATGGACGCCGCTAGACGCTTCGCGATCGTCTTGCGAATCTGGGTGAGGGGGACGTCCTCATAAGGCGTGCGCGGTGCGCCTTCCAAAGGCGTGCGCAGTGCGCCGGGCGCCGTGCGCTGGACCTCGGTGGCTGGGGCGCTTTCCACGTCTCGTTTTACGACTCGGCCCCCCGGTCCCGATCCTTGAACGAGCTTCAAGTCGACACCGGCTTCTTTGGCCATGCGCCGTGCGAGCGGTGAGGCCTTGACTCTCGTCGCGTCGGTCGGTGCAATTGGAGCGGGCTGCGGCGGGGTTTCCGGCGCACTGCGCACGGCGGGCGGCGCACGCTTTTGCGGTTCCGGCGCTGGCGCGCTCTTCGGAGCGGGTGCCGCTGCGCCGTCGCCGTCCACTTTCTCACCCGGCTTCCCGATCCACGCGACGACATTTCCCACCGGCACTGTGGTGCCCTCGGGTACCATCACCTTCAACAGCTGTCCATCGGCCCGAGCGACGAGCTCCATGACGGCCTTATCGGTCTCCACCTCGGCGAGGGTGTCGCCCGACTTCACCGCGTCGCCCTCGTGCTTGTTCCACTTCACGAGGCGCCCCTCTTCCATCGTGGGCGACAACGCCTCCATATGGACTTTAGTCGCCATTCAGGTACAGAACCTTCCGTGCGGCCGCCACAACTTTTTCGGGCGACGCCTTTGCTGCGCGCTCGAGATGCTTGTTGTAGGGCATGGGCACATCGGCCTCGGTGACGCGCTGCACCGGCGCATCGAGATCGTCGAATGCGTCACGTTGAATGAGATCCACCACCTGCGCGCCGATCCCGACGTGCGGCCAGCCCTCTTCGACGACGACCGCGCGGTTGGTCTTCCTGACCGATCTTAAGATTGCGGCTTCGTCGAGCGGGCGCAGCGACCGCAGGTCGAGCACCTCCGCCGAGACGTTTTGCTCGGCGAGCTGGTCCGCTGCCTTCAGCGCCACGGGGAGGGTCTTGGAGTGGCACACGAGCGTCACGTCGTTGCCCTCGCGCTTGATCTCCGCCTGGCCGATCGGAACGATATGCTCTCCGTCAGGCACGTCGCCCTTCAGGTTATAGAGCATCTCGCCTTCCAGCACGATGACGGGATTGTTGTCGCGGATCGCGGATTTGAGGAGCCCTTTGGCATCGGCCGGCGTCGCCGGCGCCACGACCTTGAGACCGGGGATGTGCGCCAGCCAGCTCTCCCACGCCTGGGAGTGCTGCGAGGCGAGCTGGAGCGCGGCCCCGCTCGGACCACGGAACACAATCGGCATCCGAATCTGGCCACCCGACATGTAGAGCATTTTCGCGGCCGAATTCACGATCTGGTCGAGCGCGAGCAGCGCGAAGTTCCACGTCATGAACTCGATCACCGGCCGGAGCCCGCCCATGGCAGCGCCGACGCCGATGCCCGCGAATCCGAGCTCCGCGATGGGTGTGTCGACGACGCGCTTGGGGCCAAACTCTTCGAGCAGTCCCCGGCTCACCTTGTACGCGCCCTGATAGACGCCGACTTCCTCGCCCATCAGGAACACGGTGGGATCGCGCTGCATCTCTTCGCGCAGCGCCTGATTCAGGGCGTCTCGGTACGTGAGGGTGGGCATGGTCAGTCGGCCAGCACGTCCCGGTACAGCTCCTCGGGATCGGGGTCGGGGCTCTCGTCGGCGAATTTGACCGCTTCCTCGACCTCCGCGCGGATTTCCGCGTCCATCGCGTCGAGTGCGGCTTGATCCATGACGCCGTCTTCTTTGAGTTTCTGGGCGAGGTGGGTGATGGGGTCGCGGGCCTTCTGCTCCTCGACTTCGTCCTTGGTCCGGTACACGCCGTGCAAGGGGTCGGACATCGAGTGGCCCATGAACCGATAGGTGCGCACTTCGAGCAGCGTGGGATGGCTGTTCTTGCGGGCGCGCTCGACCGCACGCCGGGTCGCGTCGTACACCGTCAGCGCGTTCATGCCGTCCACCAGCTCCGCGGCCATATCGTAGCTGCAGGCGTGCTCGACGATGTCGGTCACGGCCGCCACGCGCTCGAATGCCGTGCCCATGCCGTAGCGATTGTTCTCGCAGAGAAAAATCACGGGCAGCTTCCACACCGACGCCATGTTCAGGGTCTCGTGGAACGCGCCGATGTTCACCGCGGCCTCGCCGAAGAAGCAGACGGTGACTTTGTCGGTGCCCTGGTACTTGCTGGCAAACCCGAGACCGGCGCCGAGGGGGACGTGGCCGCCCACGATGCCATGGCCGCCCATGAACCCTTTCCTGGCGTCGAACAGGTGCATCGATCCGCCCTTACCCTTCGAGCACCCCGTGGCCTTCCCAAACAGCTCCGCCATCACCGCGTTGGGTGAGATCCCCTTGATCAGCGCCTGGCCGTGCTCGCGGTAGGAGCAGATGACGTAGTCATCGTCCTTCAGCGCCGCGAGCGCACCGACAGCGACCGCTTCCTGTCCGATGTAGAGGTGGCAGAAGCCGCCGATCTTGCCGAGCGCGTACGCCTCGGCCGCCTTTTCCTCGAAGCGGCGAATGAGCAGCATCTGCCGCAGCATTTTCAGCTGCAGCTCCGTCTGGGGCGCGGCGGTGTCCTTGGGGGATCTGGCGGTGGCCGTCATGCGGTCGCTGCCTCCACTTGCTCCCAGGCGTGATAGCTCGAGCGCACCAGCGGCCCCGATTCGACATGCCGGAAGCCGAGCGCCCTACCGTAGCGTTTCAGCTCCGCGAACTCGTCCGGGGTGTACCAGCGCGCGATGGGGAGATGCTGATCGGATGGGCGCAGATACTGGCCGATGGTGACGATATCGACTCGAGCCGCCCGTAAGTCGCGCAGCGCGACGAGCAGCTCGTCCCAGTCCTCTCCCAACCCGCAGATGATGCCCGACTTCGTCAGCAGCTCGGGATTCATGTCCTTCGCGCGGTCCAGCAGCTCCAGCGCGCGCGGGTAGCGGCCGCCGGGCCGCGCGATCCGATACAGCCGGGCGATCGTTTCGAGGTTGTGATTGAGGATGTCGGGTCGAGCATCGACGACGAGACGCAGCGCTTCGGGATTGCCTTTGAAATCGGGGATCAGCACTTCGACGGAGGTCTCAGGGAGCCGCCGGCGGATCTCGGTGATACACGCCGCGAAGACCTCCGCGCCTCCGTTCGGCAAATCGTCGCGATCCACGCTCGTGATGACGACGTGCTTGAGGCCCATCTGCGCGACCGCATCAGCCAGGCGCTGTGGCTCCCCGGCATCGAGCGGGCCGGGGGTCCCATGCGCGACGGCGCAGTACGCGCAGTTGCGCGTGCACACATCGCCCAGGATCATGAACGTCGCCGCCTTGTGCTCCCAGCACTCACCGATGTTCGGGCAGTGCGCTTCCTCGCAGACCGTATGGAGCTTGAGGTCGCGCATCATGTGCTTGAGCGCGACGTAGGTCGGACCACCCGGCGCCTTGACCTTCAGCCACGAGGGCTTGCGAGACGGCTCGGCCGCAGGCGGGGACGGCTGGATCTGAACGAGGGGGACGGCCATGGAAGCTCGAAGATAAGCACCGCTTGGGGGGTGGGGTAGGCCATTTTTCAACCAGACGGTTGATCTCCGCGCCGGTTTTTGAGTCGCCGCAATTCGTTTTCGACCTCGGTCGAGGTTCCGAGCGTTCCGTCGGCGATGTCGGCGATTTCCTCCGCCTCCCGCCACTGCCGCTCGAGCTCCTCGACCTCGGCCCGTTCGTCCACGGCCATTTCCAGCGCGAGCCCGCGCTCGGGTCGCAGCGAGCGCAACGTGAGCTCGCGCTGGGCGATGTCGCGCACCAGACGATCGGCGCCGCCGACCTGGTCTACCTCGCGCGCCGCGTCCTCGGCCCGGCGCCGCCCGCCACGCGCCTGGTTCAGGTACGTGAGACCTTGACGCAGCACTTGGATCGCGTCGTTGCCCGTCACGTGCGTCCCCTCCTGCTTGCAGGTGGGACAGCTCAACACCACGGCCATATCCGCATGGCGATCGGGGACGATGCGTGCGTGTTGCACGTGTTTCGCGCGGAGCTGCATGAGGCTCCCGCAATGGGCACAGATCGGGGGCTCGCTCAGCGAGACTTTGCGCCGGCCCATGATGCCGAGATAGATCCCGTCTACCAAGCGGTGCACGTTCCAAACGACCACGCCGAAGCCGCCGCCCGCCGCCACGTTTGCCGCGATGCCAAGTCCAATCGCCGCGACTGTGAGCGGCACGACGACCTTCATGCGCTCGCGCTGGCGATTGCGTAGCCGCTCGCCGTACCGCCACGTCGCCAGCTCGACGCGCGGCGGCTTGCCGACGCGGACGAGGTCGTAGCGTTCCCAGCGGATCAGCGCGACCTGTTGCGTTGATGCCGCGATGCGTCCCTGACTCGCGGCGCGAGCGACGGCCTCGATCTTTTCGAGCCGATCATCGAAGGGTGTGAGATTCCAGCGACTGCAGCGCGGGCAGACGACCCATAACCGCCCCTTCCACTCATCGAACGCGATGCGCCGTCCGACACCGAGCCCGGAGGGGCCGCCATCACCGTCAAATGCCGCGTTACAGAACGCGCAACTGCTGAACATCCTAGGAAGTAAATCGCTCCGGGGCGAGCGAGGCAATCTCCACCTCGGATTCACCCGTGGTGATGAGGCTGGCGATGATGTCGCCCGTCAGTCCGGCCAGGAGCACGCCGTTGCGGCCGTGACCGGTGGCGTACCACAGGCCGCGCACGTCGGGGTCGGCGCCCACGATCGGACGTCCGTCCGGCGTGAGTGGCCGCAGTCCCGCCCAGGTCCGCGTCGGCACGGGTGGGAGGTGAGGCAGCATCCGTCTGGCCGCCGCCATGATTTCGGCGATCCCCGCCGGCGTCACGCTGCCGTCGAACCCCGCGTGCTCCATCGTGCTGCCGAAGATCGCTTCGCCGCTGCGCGCCAGGACGTAGCTGTGGTCGTAATACAGCACCGTACGCGGCATGTTGGCCGGCCACGGCGCAGCCGCCATTTGGCCACGGACGGGTTCGACGGGCAGCGGCCGGGGGAGGTGGTCGATCTGTGTGGACCAGGCGCCCGCGGCGATGACCACGTGCTCCGCTTTGATCTTGCCGGCGGGAATCTCTACACCTGTCACACGACCGAGAATCGTATTGATGCGATTCACGCGTGTCGCGAAAGTCCGTGTGGCCAGGCGTTTGGCATCCGCCAGCAACGCGCGGGTCAGCGCGGGCGCGTCCACCGCACCGTCTTCGGGGGCAAACATGGCGCCGAGGCAGGGGGCGGTGGCGGGAAACCGCTCGGCGACGTCCGCCGGCTCGAGCCAATCGCAGCGCAGTCCCGCCTGGCGCTGGTGCGCCACGGCGTCGCGCAGCCGCTCAGCCTCGGCTTCTTCGAAGGCCAGGGACGCGATGCCCTCGCGCCAGAGCCCGATATCGATGCCGGTGGTTTCGGAGAGCGCTGCTGCCAACGTGTCGTAGAGGTCGCGGGCCCGAAGGCCCAGGGCCCGCAGGGCCTCGTCGGTGCGTTCGATTTGCGGTCCCAGGATCCCTGCCGACGCTGCCGATGCGGCAGCCGGCTCGGGGCCTGGCTCACAGATCACGACGCGGAGCCCCCGCAGCGCAAGCGCACGGGCACAGGCGGCGCCGATGATGCCGCCGCCTGCAACCAACACTTCACAGGACGAAACTTTGTGCGACATTTAGGCGTACGCTGCAAACGCACCGGACACCACGGAGGCAATCATGTTCCGGAGCATTTTGGGTTTCGCCGTTCTCGCGATTCTGGCATGGCTGGGTCTCAAGTTGATCTTCGGAGTCCTTGGGAGCCTGGTCGGCCTCGCGATGACAGTGCTGTGGCTCGCGTTCATCGGCTTCGTCGTCTATCTCGCGTTGCGGCTCGTCAGCCCGCGCACCGCGGATCGCATCCGTGACATGATCAAGGGACGTCCCGCCGACGCCTAGGGCGGCTCCCACTGCGCCCCTACCGTTTGTCCAACCGGGACAACACCGCCCACGCCAGCAACGGCACCAGAATCTCGTGATGCCCGGTGAGCTGAATCCCGCGGCCTCCCGCGAGCGTCGGCCGCTCGACCACGTTGACGCGTGGCCGATAATGGCGCTGCATGTCGCAGTCGCACGCCGTGAAATTCTTCGGCCGCCCGCCGTTCAAGTTGCGCGCGATCGTCAGGGCCTTGAGGAAGAC
>QHUZ01000041.1 GCA_003223395.1 Gemmatimonadota bacterium
TCGAAGAACGCGCCCTGCGGGTCCTCATCCTGCACCTCCGGGAAGACGGCGTACGGCTCGATCTTGTCCAGGTCTACGGTCTCGGGATGCCGGGTACGGCGGCGGTATTCATTGATGAAGGCGTGCCGCAGAATGGTAAGCAGCCAGGCCTTGGCGTTGGTTCCTTTCTCGTACTGGTCCCAGGCGCGATAGGCCTTGAGCATCGTCTCCTGCACCAGGTCGTCGGCGTCCGAGGGGTTGCCGCTGAGGCGGAGGGCCACCCGGTACAGCACGTCGAGATGCACCAGCGCCTCACGCTCGAAGCTCTCACGCTTTAGGTCAGGGCCTGCGTTCGTCATAGGTTTCAACAGAAGGCTCGTGAGGCATTGCAAGTTTCGCAATAGGGCGCCCGGTAGTAGGTTTCGCGCTCCGTGGTGCACAGCATCGTCCCGCTCGCCGTCCTCGAGGCGGTCAAGAATCTCGATACTCCCGTGGAAGACGGGCTCACGGAGTTCGCTGACGAGTTGCTGGTCAAGCGTCTGGGCCTGTCCCCCACCATCCAGATGCAGCTGACCGAGTTCGAGCAGCTCGTGCGGAAAGACGCACGCGTCGAGCCGTCGCACGTTGAAGCGCTGCTGCGGCTGGTGGGCCGGCGGCCGGACGCCGATCTCGTGTTCGCCGACGCGGGCAGGCGCGCCGCCCGCCGCGCCGTGAAGCGGATGTTCGCCCTGTCGCGGCTGTTCGGCCATGCCGCGGCGCGGCGCGCGGCGCGCGCGGTCCTCGGCGCCGAGCTGGGCTGGGAACAGCGGCTGCCCGTCGCGCGCGTCAGCGACCCGATCGCGATCCAAGCGACACCCGACGGCGCCGCCTGTGGGTTCTACGGTGCTGGGCTCGTCGAGCTGCTCCGGCTGCTCGTCGGGTACGAGGGCGCGATGCTGCACGTCGCTTGCCGCGCGCGCGGCGGCCCGGCGTGTGAGTGGCGGGCCGCCGGGCCCGATCCGCGCCACCAATGACACTACTCGAGCAATTCGATTTTCCCGCCCTGCGCGAGCTGCTCGGCACGCTCAGCGCCGACGGCTGGTTGCTGTACGACTTCCGCGGCATCAATCCCGCCGCGACCCGCGTCCTCGGCATCAAGGGCATGGGGACGCGCCGCTTTTTCGTGCTGTTGCCGCGGGAAGGCAAGCCGGTCGCGATCGCGCACCGCATCGAGCTTGCGTCGTTCGACGGATTTCCGGGAGAGGTCAGGGCCTACGCGGCGTGGCCCGAGCTGCACGACCAGCTGCGGGCGCTCGTCGCCGGGAAGACCGTTGCCATGGAGATCTCGCCGGCGGACGCCGTGCCCTACCTGGATCGTGTGCCGCATGGCGTCGTCGAGCTGATCGAGGGGTTCGGCGCAAAGGTCGTTTCGTCGGGGACGCTGATTACGCGCTTCGCGGCGCGCTGGTCGCCGACCGAGCTCGCGGGACACCGCCGCGCTGCGGAGGCGATCGCGGAGATCGCGGTGGCGACGCTCCGCTGGGCCGGCAGTGAGCTGGCCCGCGGTGCGGAGGTCCGCGAGACGGCGATGCAGGCGCGGGTGATGGAAGCGTTCGGGCGCGCCGGCCTCGTCACCGACCATCCACCAATCGCCGGGTTTCAGGCGAACGCCGCGAATCCGCATTACGAGCCGCAGGCCGGCAGCGATCGGCGGCTCGCGGCGGGCGACGTGTTGCTGCTCGATCTCTGGGCCGGCGTCGCGCTGGGCAGCGTGTTTGCGGATCAAACGTGGATGGGGCTCGCAGGACGCGAGCCGAGTGCCGACGTGCGCAAAGTGTGGGAGACGGTGCGCGGCGCGCGTGATGCGGCGGTCGCGTTGCTGCGGGATCGCTGGAAGAAGAAGAAGACGGTGACCGGGGCGGCACTCGACGATGCCGCGCGCGGCGTGATTCGCGCCGCCGGGTTCGGAGAGTATTTCGTGCATCGCACGGGACACTCGATCGACCGCGATCTGCACGGATCCGGGCCACATCTCGACAACTTCGAGACCGCCGACGAGCGGGCGCTGATTCCCGGCGTCGGGTTTTCGGTCGAGCCGGGTGTTTACCTGCCGGGACGTTTCGGCATTCGCAGCGAGATCAACGTATACCTGGGAGAGTCGGGCCCCGAGGTGACGCCGCAAAAACCACAACAGGAGTTGTTGCTGGTCTAGATCCCAAAATACAGATCCTTGTCTTCTGTCTTCTTTTTTTTCTTCTTACGTCGCAACAGCGACCAAGCATGTCATCCTGAGCCCCGCAGGGGCGAAGGACCTGCTTCTTCTGTGGCAGGTCCTGAAAGCAGGTCCTTCGACAAGCTCCGCGTCTTTGAATGAGAGAGAAAAGAGTATAAAGGGGATAGGGCATCAGGGCACAGAAGAAGCTGTTGCTGGTCTGACCGCCGCGATCACCACCATCCCCCACACTCCGGCTCCCACGGCCGCGTGCGCGGCTTGCAGGGCGCCAGGGAAACCGAGCTGGATCATCGTCGCCGCGATCGCGATCTGCAGGACGACGATCGCGAGCAAGCCTCCCCACGCGCGACGATCCACCGATCGCATCACCCACCAGACGAGATAGCCCGCGAGCGTGTACGCGAGCAGGCGGTGCGTCCAGTGAACCCAGGCGAGTGGACCAGCGGTGGGGATGAGTTGGCCGTTGCACAACGGAAACCCGCCGCATGACGCGATGGCCCCCAGGTTCGCCGTCAGCGCGCCGAACAGCACAGTAATGAAAGTGAGGCCGATGGGGATCCAGGAGCTAGGAGTCGGGATCCAGGGGGCGTGCGCGGCGGCGATGAGGCTCCCAAGCAGTAGCATCGCGGTCGCGAGATGCAGAATCACGAGGACTGGAGTCAGGCCCGTCTTTACTGTCACCGCGCCGAGCAGGACTTGGATGACGAGCAGCACAGCAGCGGTGTACGCGGCGGCCCTGGCTCCCGGCTCCAGACTCCCGGCTCCTCTCCACGCCAGCGCAGCGAGCGCCAACACCAGCACCGAGACCAGCGCAGCGAACAGCCGGTGACTCCACTCGATCACGGTGGGTATGTCGTGTAGAGACGGAAAGAGGTGGCCGTTGCAGAGCGGCCAGTGGTCCCCGCACCCCATCCCCGAGCCGGTGATGCGCACGACGGCGCCGAGGACGATGAGGAGGTACGCGCAGGCGGCTGCAGTCCAGGCGAGTGTGACGAAGCTTTTGGGCATGGGTCGTACGATATGTGCGGAAATACGGGTGTTTCAAGGCGACCTGACGTTAACACGCGCCCCCTTGCGAGACCTGTGACCTTGCGACAGAATCCCGTTGTTGGTGCAGAATTGGCTGATCCCGCCGGCCGCGCGCAGGAAGGCCGTCACCTCGCCGCGCAGCCCCGTCGTGGGTTCTGATAACCGCAGCAGAAGGAGGAAGTGTATGACCGACAAACGTTGGTTCGCTCGTTCCATCCTCACACTCGGGTTCGTCCTGCTCGGGCTGATTCCCGCCGCCGCGACCGCGCAGGAAGCGCCGACGGTGTCCGGACAGGTGAAATCCACTCCGGGGGGCACGCCGCTCGCCGGCGCGATCGTCAGTATCGCCTCGCTGCGCGTGAGCGCCACGACGGATAACGACGGCAGATATCGCCTCGTGCTCCCGGCGGGCAGCAGCGGCGCCGTGCAGCTCACCGTCCGTCGCATCGGCTACCAGACGAGCACGGTGCCCGTCACTCTCACCGGCACCTCCGTCGAGCAAGACGTCGCGCTCACAGAAGGCGCCATCGAGCTGACCCAGGTCGTCGTGACGGCGCTGGGCATCGAACGGGAGCCGCGCAGCCTCCCGTTCGCCGCGCAAGCCATTTCCGGTGCACAGCTGTCGGACGTCCCCACCAACAACGTGGTGTCGGCGCTCGGCGGCAAAATCGCCGGCGTGCAGGTGACGAGCTCGTCGAGTCCGTTCGGCTCGGCGCGCATCGTGGTCCGCGGCGCGAGCTCGATTCTGGGCCAGAACCAGCCGCTGATCGTCGTCGACGGCATTCCTATCGACAACTCCGCGGCCTCGAACAGCGGCTACGGCGGCGGCTCGCTCGGTGGTTACGACGTCGGCAACGCCGCGTCGGATATCAGCGCCGACAACATCGCATCGGTAACGGTGCTGAAGGGTCCAAACGCGGCGGCGCTGTACGGCTCGCGCGCGGCCAACGGCGCGATCGTGTACACGACCAAGAGCGGGAAGGGCGCCCCCAACCAGGGTTTCGGCGTCACCGCCACGTTCGGCGCGAACATGGAGGCGCCGCTGCGGCTTCCCAACTACCAGAACCGCTACGGCCAGGGATTCTATGGTGAGTTCGACTTCGTCGATGGTAACGGCGGCGGTGTCAATGACTACGCGGATGAGAGTTGGGGGCCGAAGCTCGATGGTCGCACGACCGGATGTGTCTTCGTCGCCGGAACGACGACCTACGACACGAGCCATCCCTGCAACCAGTTCTTCGGCGCGGGTCCGTGGCAGGCGCACCCGAACAACGTGCGCGACTTTTGGAACACGGGTCTCATGATCAACGCGAACGTCGCGGTGGCGCGCAGCAGCGATCGCAGCAACGTCCGCCTGTCCGTCGGCCGCACGAATGAAAGCGGCATGTATCCGAACAACACCAACAACCGGACGGACGTCGCACTCTCCGGCGGCACGCAGGTCTCCGATCACTGGAGCGCCGAAGCGTCGGTCAACTACATCAACGACGGCATGCAGAACCAGCCGGCGCAGGCGTATGAAGAGATCGACCCGATGCAGGGCTTCATTTGGTTCGGGCGGCAGGTGGACACGAGGATTCTGAAGAACAACATCTTCCGCAACCCGAACGATCCTTTCACGCAGCAGATCGTCGCGGGCGTTCCGGGTCTCCGCACCGATGCGCCCATTCCGTACAGCTGGAACTACAGCTATCACCCCAGCCCGTACTGGATGACGAATGTCAAGACGACCGACTACGCCCGCAATCGCGGGCTCGGCCACGCGGCCGTCACGTACAAGGTGAACGATTGGTTGAGCGTGACGGGGCGCTCGGGGCGTGACTGGTATCAAAACCAGTTCCGCGCGAATTATCCTGTCAACGACATCTCACCGTTTAACAGCGGCGGCTTGATCGATGTCGGCGAGACACGCAGCGAGACGAACAACGACTTCCTGATCACCGCCAATCGCACGCTCACGCCGTCGCTCAGCCTCACGGTGAACGCCGGCGGCAACCAGCGGAAGAACGACTTCAAGAGCAGCATCCAGCAGGTAAACGCGCTGGCGGTGCCGGGCGTCTACACCATGAACAACTCCGATGGGCAGCCCGTTACCTCGACGCCAGAGTTTCACAAAAAAGTGAACTCACTGTACGGCTCGGCGACTTTGAATTACCGCGACTGGCTCAGCGTCGATATCACCGGCCGCAACGACTGGTCGTCAACGCTGCCCAAAGGTGCGAACTCGCTGTTCTATCCGTCGATTGGCGCGGCCTTCGTCTTTACCGACGCCTTGAATCTGCGGAGTAACTGGCTGTCATACGGCAAGGTGCGGGCCAGCTGGACGCGCGTGGGTAACGACACCGATCCCTATCAGCTCGCCGCAATCTACGATTGCAATCCGTGGGGCGGACGGCCGAGCTGCGACGCCGCCGATCGCCTGCCCAATCCGAACCTCAAGCCGGAACAAACCACCGGTGAGGAAATCGGCGCCGATCTCGGCTTCCTCCACGATCGGGTGATCTTCAACGCCACGGTCTACCAGAAATCGACGACCAATCAGATTCTGCCGGTCTCGATTTCGGCGGCGACCGGCTACAGGCAGAAGGTCGTGAACTCGGGCGAGGTGCGGAACCGGGGCATCGAGCTGGCGGCAACGCTCACGCCGATCGACCGCGGCGGTTTCCGCTGGAACACCGTGGTGAACTGGTCGAAGAACAGCAACAGGGTGCTGTCGCTATTCAGCGGCGTGTCGCAGATCATCGTGGGCTCGTACTGGAACGTCAACGTGACCGCTGATGTGGGGCAGCCATACGGCAACCTCACGGGCTACAGATGGCAGCGGGACGCGCAGGGTCACATCGTCGTCGGCGACGATGGATTGCCGATCCGCGACGCGACCCAACGCGCGCTCGGCAACTACAACCCAGACTGGGTGGGTGGTATCAGCAACACGTTCAGCTACAAGCGCATGAGCCTCTCGTTTGCGATCGATGGCCAGATGGGCGGCCAGGTGTACTCGGTCACGAAGTGGTTCGGCCAGTATTCCGGCGTGCTCGCGAACACGTTGGCCGGGCGTGAGCTCGATTGGAATAATCCGGGCTATATCGTGCCGAACGCCGTGTATGCGAACGGCCAGCCCGACACGACGCACGTGTTGGCGCAGGACTACTGGCACAACACGTTCTACGCCCAGGAGCCCGGCATCTTCGATGCCACGTACTTCAAGCTCCGCGAGGCGCGCCTGTCCTATGCGCTCCCGCCCTCGGTCGCGCGCTTCCTCGGCTTCTCGGACGCGACCTTCGCCGTTGTCGGGCGCAACCTGATCCTATGGGCCAGGCAGCCGACCATCGATCCCGAAACCGCGTTCGACACGAGCAATCGTCAGGGTGTCGAAAACGGCCAGCTGCCGACCGCGCGCAGCATCGGCTTCACCATGTCCGTGCGGCCGTGAGGAGATAAATCACTATGCGATACAAGATCCTGAGCGTCTGCGCGGCACTCGCGGCAGTCAGCGCGTGCTCCGATTTGACGTCGATCAATAACAACCCGAACGGACCGCAGGACCTCGATCCACCCTCGATGCTTGCCGGCAGCCTCGACGAGATTGCCAGTGGAGTGAACGGTGTGAACAGCTTGAACATCCGGGGTGCTGGGCTCTGGGTACAGTACTACGCGGAAATCCAGTACCGCGATGAGGATAAGTACATCCTGCGTTCCGGAAGCTCTGGTGGGTGGGCTTTCTATAGTGGCGCGGCGGAGAATGCTCAGCGGATGATCGCCAAAGGCCAGGCAGCCACACGGCCGAACTGGACCGCGGTCGGGCGCATCCTGAAATCGTATGTTTTCAGTGTCATGACCGACGCCATGGGTGACCTGCCGTACTCTCAGGCGTTGAAGTCCGACACCGTGCTGCAGCCGGTGTACGACACGCAACAGTCAATTTATAGTGCTCTGTTCACCGACTTGGCGCAGGCGACCTCGGACATCGATGTTGCCGCCGCGGCGCCGGCGGGCGATCCCGTGGGAATCGGGTTCCCCAACGGTGACATCCTGTACGGTGGCGACATGAGCAAGTGGCGGAAGTACGCCAACTCATTGCGTCTGCGGCTCGCAATTCACCTTTCCAAAGTGGATTCGGTGAAAGCGGCAAGTGAGGCAGCCGCTGCCGTGGCGGCCGGCGTCTTCACATCCAGCGCTGATAACGCGACGATCGAGTATTTGGCGACAGCGCCAAACCAGAATCCGATTTATCAGGACGTACACGTTGGGAACCGCGACGACTACGGCTTGAGCAAGACGTACGTCGACTCGTTGCGGAGCTGGAATGACCCGCGCCTGTCCATCTTTGCGCAAATCCCTCCGGCAGGGACCGCTATCAGGGGTTTGCCAAATGGTCTGAACGACGGTCAGAAGATCGACGACACATTCGATGCGCTAAAGTACATCTCCCGCATCGGGGCGATGTGGCGGGAGACGCCTAATGCCCCGCTGCCGCTGCTCACGTATTCCGAGGTGCTGTTTCTCGAGGCCGAGGCGGCCGAGCATGGCTGGATCCCGGGAAGCGCGGCGACTTTCTACAACGGCGCGATCCAGGCGGCGATGGAAGAGTATGGTGTTCCGGCTGCCGCGATCACCACATACCTCGCGGACGCACGCGTGACATACGTGCCGGGCACCACGGGTCTCACGCAGATCGCCTATCAGAAATGGGTCTCGCTGTTCATGCAGGGAATGGAGTCGTGGACTGAGGTTCGCCGTACGGGCGTGCCGGCAATAGTCCCGGGTTGCAATGCCCAGCTGCGTCACATTCCCGAGCGGTTGCCGTACGATGACAACGAAGCGGTCTTGAACCAGCAGAACCTCCAGGCAGCGGTTACGGCTCAGGGGTTCTCCGCAAGCAACGATATCGCCAAGCCGCTGTGGTTCACTAAACGCACGACGAGCACGACGTATCCACCGCCCGCGTACTGTCCGTAGGGCGACAGTGATCCTTGAAGTCGGCCCCCGGAGAGCGATCTCCGGGGGCTCTTGTTTCAAGTGCTGTCGCGGGTGTCGGCGCGCGCGAGGAAGATGAGAATCAGGCCGTGTCCGCTGCTCGGATAGCCGGGGCGTGAGGTCATCCCCATGGGGTAGACCTCGATGCGGTCCGTCGACACCGCCTGGATCGTGACGAGCGGGCAGGTGTCCGTAGTACGGGTCCCATCTACATAGACGTCGGGATTGTTGGTTCCTTCGACGCTGTCCTTGCCGCGCATCTCGAGCAGCGGGCAGCGAGTGTATTGGGTCCAACCGGCAATGCGGAGCTGCGGCATTCGGTACCGAATCACGTCCAGCACCGTGCGGCTCGGATCCGCCGAGAGCGCCCGTCCGGTGATTACCAGACTACCGGTGGTCGTCGTGGACAATGGTCTGCCGCCGGGGTCATTACGTCGATCGTACGGTTGTGAGGTCTTGCAACCCAGGGCGAGAGCGGAGAGCGCGACAAGGGGCGGAAGCGAACGGAAGTGCGACATGTGAGGTACCTCCAGGTGAGCCGATTCGACCCTCTCCGGAGTATGCCCCCGGGGCAGGCAGTGTCAAGCTATAATTTGCCAACTCTATGTCCACGCCTCTGATGCCCGCCGACCGCTGGGGTGAGCGGCTCATCCGCCGCCTCGGCCTGTGGAGCGCCGTCGCGGTGCTGGTGGGCTCGACCATCGGCAGCGGGATCTTCCGCACGCCGGCGCGCATCGCTGCATACGTGCCGGCCCCGGTTCCGATGTTCGGCGTCTGGGTGCTCGGCGGGCTCCTCGCGTTGTGCGGTGCGCTCACCTACGCCGAGCTCGCGGCGATGTACCCGCGCTCTGGGGGCGTCTACGTCTACGTGCGCGAAGGCTTCGGGCGGCTGCCCGCGTTTCTGTTCGGCTGGACCGAGCTCTTGCTGATCCGCGCGTCGGCGCTCGGAGCGATCGCCACGCCGTTCGCGGAATACTTGATGCGCTCGCTCGGTTACGATCCGAAAATCGCGCCCAACGCCACGTACGTCCATTACGTTGCAGCCGGCGCGATCATCCTGACCGCGACGCTCAACTATGTTGGTGTGCGCTGGAGCTCACTCGTCCTGAACCTCACCACCGGGGCGAAGTACGGTGCGCTGGTGCTGCTCGTACTGCTGGCCTTCTTGGTGGGGCAGGGCGACTTCGGGCATTTCAGCCGGGTGGCCGGGGGGGGCGCAGTCCAGTCCGCGTCCTTCGGGCTGGCGCTCGTCTCGGTTCTCTGGGCCTACGATGGGTGGGGCGACCTCTCGTTCGTGGGCGGCGAGGTGCGAGACCCCGAGCGCAACATGCCGCGCGCCCTCGTGCTGGGGACGCTGAGCGTGATCGCGATCTATCTGCTGGTGAACGCCGCGTACCTGTATCTCATTCCCATCGACCAGATGGGGCATCTGCCCCTCGTCGCGGCCGACGCCGCGCAGCGGATCGTCGGGCAGGTCGGCGTAGGCCTCGTGGCGGTCCTGGTGATGCTCGCCACGTTCAGCACGTTGGTGGGATCGATCTTCACCTCGCCCCGCATCTTCTTCGCCATGGCGGACGACGGCTTGCTGTTCCGCCAGGTAGCCCGAGTGCATCCGCGCTTTCACACGCCGTCGGTCTCGATCGTCGTGACCGGGGCGCTCGGCGTCGTGTGGGTGCTGCTGCTCAACTTCGACCAGCTGGCCGACCAGTTCGTGGTCGCGATTTTCCCCTTCTATGCCCTCGCCGCGGCGGCGGTCTTCGCGTTGCGGTGGCGCCAGCCCGAGCGGCCCCGGCCTGTGAAGGTGCTGGGGTATCCGGTCGTACCGCTGCTGTTTATCCTCGCCACGTTGATCATCCTGGCAAACGCACTCCGCGAGCATCCCGGCCCGACGGGGCTCGCATTCGGCGGCATCCTGCTCGGCGTGCCGGCCTACTTCGCGTGGCAGCGCTGGCAACGCCGCGGGGCGGCCGCGATTTCCGGTCGTTAAAGGTAGGGGCGCAGCATGCTGCGTCCGTCAGAACGAATACCGCAGCGTCAGCTGCACCTGGTAGCTGCTGGCCAACGTGGATCGCGCGGCGAACGGCTTCGGATTCAGCGTCGCGGCATCGTACAGTCGAGTGTCGAAGGTAAACGTCGGAATCGACTGCGACAGGGGACCGGGGTTGCGTCCTGTCTGACTCAGCGCCGACTGGTTGTTGAAGACGGGGCTGAGCGTGGGCAGTTTGATCTGGCCCCAGTGCGGATCGAGCAGATTGAGGAAGTTGAAGACGTCGAGCTGTAACGACAGCGCCTGGCCTCGGATCGACGGGATGGCCTGACGGATCGACAGATCCAAACGGTTCTGGAACGGCGAGCGGCAGCTGTTCCGCTCCATGATCCGGCCGCGCTGGCGGTCGAGACAGGGCTGTGACTTGATGAAGTTCTCGAACGCCTGGGCGGCCGCGACGTTCTGGACGAAGCCTGTTCCTACTCCCTGAATTCCAGTACCGATTTGAATCTCGTTCGGATCCTTGGCGTTGCGCGGGACGTAGATCGGGTCGTTGCCGTTGACGAGGTCGCCGTTGAGATCGCCGTTCGTCACATACACGAACGGGACGCCGGATGTGCCCTCATAGTAAAGCGTGATATCGGTGCGGGATGGCAAGGTGTACGTCCCGTATGCCAGGATACGGTGCGGCCGGGAGAAGACCGATGTGGTGGCCTCAAGGTCGCTGTGCGCGACCGAGAGCTGCCGGCCGTTACGGAAGTTCGAGATCGCACGATCGGACGTGAGACTCTGGACGTCCATCGACTTGAGGTACGTGTACGCGGCGGTGGCCTCGAAGCGATTCGAGAACCGGCGGTGCAGCTGCGTCGAGATCGAGTAGTTGTAGTCCTTCGACTGGTTCGTCACTTCGATGATGCCTTCACTGAAGGCCACCCCGCGCAGCGTCCTCAGCCACCGCTGCAGGGTGTCGGTCACGACTCCCGTGGCGCTGATGGTGTCAGCGTAGAGCACTCGCCCATCGCGATCTGTGTACGGGACGCCCCCCACGAGCCGCGGACCCTTGAAATTCGCATCCTTGACCAGCACGCCATTGATCGCCTTGCGGTACATGCCCTCCACCGTCAGGACGAAGCCCGCGGGCAGCTCACGATCGAACCCGGCGGAGATGCCGAGGTACTGGGGATACTTGAAATTTGGATCCGTGATGTTGACGCCGAGCGTACCGGCTTGCCCGGGACCAGGCGCGGGCTGGCCCGCGCACGACGTGGGCAATGCGCTGACGTTCACGGTGAACGCAGGCACCGTCGCCGGCGTGGTGCACGCGAGCCGGACCAGACCGAGTCCGGTGTTCGCGTACGCATTCCCCAGCAGGATGTAGGGCGGGGGCCCCGTGAAGACGCCAATGCCGCCGCGGATCTGATTCGCGGTACGCCCACCGGGATTGTAGTTGAACCCGATGCGGGGCGAAAACAGCACCGAGCTGCCCGGTTTCGTGCTGGTGTTCACCGTGAACGCACCACCTGACGCGGAGTCGAGCTTCACCCGCAAGGTGTCGTTCTGTGTCGGGGTGTCGGGCAGCGTGGGTATGTCGGCGCGCAGCCCCGCCGTGATCGTCAGGCGATCGTTCACCGCCCACTGATCCTGGCCGTACAGGCTGAACACCTTGACGTGGAAGTCCGCCGGAATGTCGGCGGCCTTCTGGCTGTTCGCGTAACCGACCGCGTAGCCGGCGGCCCGGCCGGCGATCAGGCTGTCGGTGTTGAAGAACTTGTACACGCCGAACGAGCCCTGCGCGAAGTTGTTGAAGATGTGCGTGAAATCGAGCCGCCCCCCGAAGGTGAGCGTGTGCGCGCCGCGGGGAATCGTGACGTTGTCCACCGCCTCGAAAATCGTCTGCTTGAGCAGATTGCCGGGCGAGAACTGCTCGGTGCCGAACGTGACCGAGCGGCGGAGGCCGCCGACCAGCACGCCGACCGTGATCTCCGGCGCGTCGACCGGCACGATACGCTCGTCCTTGATCGTGTTGTAGCCGATGATCAGCTCGTTCGAAATGCCGCTGGCGAAGTTGGAGTACAGCTGCGCCGTCGTGGAGTTGTTTTTCGCGTCGCGCTTGAACGCGTTCGTCGAGTAGCGGAAGCCGGAATTCTGCACGGTCGGGTCCGCATTGAACGTGTTGACGTTGCGCGAGAAGTCGTCCTGCACGTCGTGGTTGATGATTTGGCGGACCACGAAGCGATGCACGGGAGAGATCTGGAAATCGAGCCGTCCGAACAGATTCGTGAGCGGCGTCTCCTTCTCGACGGGAGCGGTCGAGCCAGGATTGAAGCCGTAGGTCCCCATCGCCGTGCTAATACGCGTCAGCGTGTCCAACGGAATGACGGGATCGTCGGGCGCGGGAGACGGCTGACCCGCGAGGTAGTATGGGCCCGCGGCGGGGTCGGTCCGCTGCTGCCATTCGGGCGCGATGAAGAACTGCAGCCGGTCCTTGATGATCGGCCCGCCCAGATTGAAGCCGTACTGCTTCACATTGAACGCCGGCGTGCGGAGCGGCACGCCGACGAGCTGCACGCCTTCGAGCGGATCGCTGTTGCGGTACGTGAAGAGCGCGCCGCCGTGAAGGACGTTGGTCCCGCTCTTCGTGACCGCATTCACGAGCATGCCGGCGAAGCTGCCTTGCCGCACGTCGGTGGGCGTGAACATGACGCGGAATTCCTTGACCGCATCCAGCGAGATGATCTTGCCGCCGGCGCTCCCGCCCGGCACGCCACCCGTGGCGCCGAGGTTGAAGCGCTCGCTCTGGTTTGCGCCGTCGATGGTAATCGTATTGAAGCGGTTGTAGGCGCCGGCGCCGCTCGCGGCGCCGCTGGCCGGGTAGACGACCTGCGGCGCGAGCTTCAGCTGATCGATGAAGTCGCGGCTGAAGGTCGGGATCCGCTGTACCAGGGTGTCGGAGATCTGGGTGGAAATCCCTTGCCGTGTCGGCGCGAAGTCCGGAGTCACCTCACCCAGGATCGGGACGGCCGCGAGCTCGATGGCTTGCGGGGTGAGCTGCGCGTCCACGCGCGTGGCCTCGGAGAGCCGCACGTCCACCTGGTCGCGGGTGAGCGGCTGGAATCCGATGGCCCGCACCGCGACGGTGTAGGGACCGCCCACCTCGAGACCCTGCACGAGATACTGGCCGTTGGCGCGCGTGCGCACCGACGTCGTGAACCCGGTGCCGCGATTGGTGACTTGTACCGCCGCCTCACCGACGGGCTGGCCCTGCTTATCCGTCACCTTCCCTGAGATCGCGCCGGTTGTCACGCCTTGGGCTCGTGCGACGCCCGTGCCGAGCATTGTAAAGAACGCCGCGGCCACGAGGGCGCGGCCAGAGCCAACGATCCAGCGCATGGATGGACCTCTCCGTGGAAGGAATCGAGACCGGGAGAAAGTGTTCCCGATCCCAAACCGCGTCAAGGACGTTAGGTGGGTGCTTTACGCAGCAGATACACGGCTGCGACGCCAACGAGAATATTCGGCGTCCACGCCGCGAGCATCGGGGGCAACACGCCTCCCGCACCGACTGCTTTTGCCAGCTGAAACATCAGCAGCACGATGAACGTCGTCGCGAGGCTCGCCGCGACCCCCCAGGCCGCGCCGCTCTTGGGACTCGAGATCGCGAGCGGCGCGCCGAACAGCGCGATCAGCAGGCAGATGAACGGAATCGCGATCTTGAGCGCGAGCTCGACCTGCAGCTTCTTGGCGTTCGAGCCGCTGCGTGTCAGGGCATCGATATAGCGCCGCAGCTCCCCGTAGCGCATTTCGTCCGGCGCCTTCGGCTCGGCGAGCAGGTCCACCGGGCGCTCCGTCATGGTGCGCGTCTGCAATGAATCGAACTCGAAGGCCCGCTCGCCCCCGGGCTCGTTGCCGGCCATATAGCGCAACGTCCCCCGCAGCAGCGTCCACCGCGGGCGCGGCGTGCCGCTGTCGCGGTAGATCGCGCGCTGCGCTGCCAACACGATCGTGGGATAGGCTGCGCCGGACCCTTCGCGCTCCAGCATCAGATCCGTCATTTCGTGCGTGCGGAGCTCGAGCGCGCGAATCGCGTACACCCAGCCGCCGTCGGCGCGGTACACGAAGTTGTAGCGCGAGCTCGTGGACCGAATCGCCTTCTCGCCCAGCATCTCGAGGCGCCGCGACGTGGCGACAGGTGCGATCTCGCCGAGCAGCAAGCCGGCGATGAAGGCGGCGCCGGCCGCGCCGAACAGCGGGCGCACGAGCCGGTGGAACGAGATCCCCGACGCCTTCGCGGCCGTCAGCTCGGAATGCCGGCCGAGCGAGCCCACCGTAAAGACCGTCGCGAACAGCACCGAGACCGGCAGCACGAGAAACATCTTCTCGGGCAGGTCGAAGACGTACGACAGCGCCACAGCGCCCGGCTTGATCCCGCGCGCCATGTAGGTGTCGAGCTTGTCGGTCAGATCGATCACGATCGTGAGAATCGGAAAGCCGAGCAACGTGATGAGGAAGACGCGCAGCCACTCGCTGAGCAGGTACCGGTCCAGGGTCCGCAGTGTGATCTGCGGAATGCGGAACACCGCGCGCACGCTCACAGCCGAGCCCGAATCTTTCCCACCCACCCGAACAGCGCTTCCTTCAGCTCGTCCCAATCCCCCCCGTGCGCGGTGCTGCCGGCGCGTCGCACGGAGAGGAGGAGCGGGATGCCGACGGCCAGGAAAATGAGATTCGGCGTCCACATCGCGAAGAACGGCGGCACGATGAGCCGGTCCCCCAACTCCTCGCCGCCGATGAGGCCCACGTAGTACACCGAAAAGACCGCGAGGCTCGTGCCGATCACGAGTCCGACGCCGCCCCGCGGGTACCGGATCGCGAGCGGCATGCCGAGCAGCGCGAAGATCACGCAGGCGACGGAGATCGCCAGCTTCTTGTGAATCTCGACTTCGTAGATCGCGGCCCGCTGGCGCGCGGCCCGCAGCCGCTGGCTGTACGCCGACGGCGCCTGCGCGGTGTACGTGAGGTTGGTGACCGTCCGCCGGGGCGATTGACCGGCCTGTGCCGCCTCCGCGGCCTCCGCGGCGCGGGGGGCAACCACGCGCTGGATCGCGTCGAGAAAGCGGCAGTACCGGCTCGGCGGCGGCGGTGCCGTGTCGATCGTGGGCGTCGGCAGCTGGGCGAGCTTCGCGACCCGGCGCAGCTCCGCCGACACCGCCGTGACCGCTTCGCGGCGGACCCGCGCGAGATCCTGGCGCGCGCGGGCGACCACGTCCTGCATCGCGCAGATCGTCATCTCGCGATCGCCGCGGTATTCGTCGTTCTTGGTCGCCTCGAACGTATTGCTGACGCCGGCGACCTTGATGCGATTGATCCCATAAAAGGTGCGGTTGAAATGCTGCGGATCGGTGCGCTTGATCTCGTGCATCTCGCCGTCGCGCAGCGTCAGGTAGAGATCGGTGCCGCCCTCGCCGTAGGCCATCCGGCCCGAGTCGGCCATGATGATCCGGCGCCGGTCGGGATCTTCCAGATCGTATATCGTCACATCCTTGAGGCCGTTGGTGGCGGGATCGATGCGGGCCGCGCGGAGGAAAAACTGCCCCGCCACGACTTCGTTGATTACCTGTTCCTTCAACTGAAACGTCGGCTTCTTACGCTGGATGTCGACGAGGAGCGTCCGCAGCTCGTGATTGGAGCGCGGCAGGATCTGGTCGTTCCAGAGGAATGCGATCAGTCCGATCGCCGTCGCCCCGCCGAGCACCGGCACGAGGATGCGGCCCACACTGATGCCGCTCGCCTTCATGGCCGTGACTTCGTTGTCGGCGGCGAGGTGGCTGAACGTGTACAGCACCGCGACCAGCACGGCCATCGGCAGCGTCATCGCGACGATGAAGGGGATCGACAAGGCGAACACTTCGACGATGACGCCCCAGGGCAGCCCCTTGCCGACGAAGTTGCCGAACTGTTTCGCGATCTGATTGACGAGCATCGCGAACGTGAGTGCCGCGAGCGCGTAGAGGAGCGGGGGAATGTGTTGCCGCAGGATGTAACGGCTCAGGATGCGCACGGTTGGTCGCGCCATTATATTCGGAACCCCAAGTATCTACAAGGGATGCGGCGTCTCGCCCAGCTAGTGGTACTCGCCCTCACGCTCGTCGTACCCCGGGTTCATGCGCAGGCTCCTGTGTACACGTTTGGCGTGCCACCACTCGTCCCGCCGCGCAATCCGGCACTCGCGCCCGGCGGCAGACTGGGCGCGCGAGTCCCGCCGTCGATCCTCGCGCGCGCCTGGGCCGAACGCATACTCGCGCAGCGGCCCCCGCTCTTCGGTGCGCCCCCGTCTGTCGCGGTAGCGACGCCGCCCCTCGCCGCCCCTTCGCCGCCCCCCGCCGCCGCAGTTCCGTACGCAGATCTCGGGATGAACCTGAACCTTCGGCTCGAGCTGAAGGCAGACCAGTTCCGCAACCTGCGCTGTACCTCGCAGGAGTTGCAGGCGACCCTCTCGGGGTGCAGCTCGGGATTCCCGACGATCACGCCGAATCCGCAATACGCGATTCGCACCGCCGGGATCGTGGGCCAGCGACTGCATGTGGATGTGGACTTCGACAGCCAGCGCGAGTTCGACGCCAACAACAACATCCACGTCTGGTACGAGGGGTTGGAAGACGAATTCTTGCGGCGGGTGGAGGCCGGCAACGTGACCTTCCAGGCGCCGGCCTCGCGCTTCATCACCGCGGCAATTCCCGCCAACAACTTCGGCGTGCAGGCGATCGCCCAGGCCGGTCCGTTGGAGCTCCGCGCCATCCTCGCGCAGCAGAAGGGCAACGTCGTGAAGGACCGGTTCTACAGCGTCGGCGACGTCACGAGTCAGCCGCTCGATCGCGAGGCCCGCGATCTCGACTACGAGGCCGGCCGGTTCTTCTTCGTGATCGACCCCGCGGCGCTTCCCGGGTATCCCGCCGTCGACATCCTGCAGCTCGACCAGCTGCCGCGTCCCGATTCGCTCACCGTCGGCGCGCTGCGCGTCTATCGCCGCCGTGCGATCGCGCCCACGTCCAACGGCAACCAGAACGTGGGCGGCGTCCGCGCGGTCGCGTGCGGGCCCGGTCTCAGGGCGGTGGATTGCAGCGCGCAGCGCGAGGGTCCGTTCGAGTGGGAGGTCCTGCAGGAGGGCAAGGACTACTACGTCGATCCGACCGGTGCCTGGTTCGCCCTGGCCAACCGCCTCGATCAGAGCGACTACCTGGCCGTCTCGTACGTCACGGCGAGCGGTACCGATTCGATCGGCACGATTCCGGTCGACGCGAGCCGCGACACGGCGAAGGTCGATACCCTGCGGCTCGTGTATGACCCCAAGCCGGCGGTGAACGCCGCGTCGCCGACGTTCCGCTTCGAGATCCGCAGCGCGTATCGCGTCGGCGGCCGCGAGATCGACCGCACCAGCGTCGATCTCAACTTGAGCGTGAACCAGCGTGAACGCAGCGCTGCCGGCAAGACCTACCTGGAGCTGCTGCGCGTCGCGTTGGAAAACGACCCGACCCAATTCGATCAATACAACCGTCTGTTCCCGCGCACCCGCGATCCGAACCAGGGCGATCCGGTGCGCGATCTGTTCATCGTATTTCCGCACCTCGCGCCGTTCGCCGATTCGACGAAGCTGACCGCTGCCGAGCGCAACGACTCGTTGTACCGCACCCCCCGCGTGTATCTCACTTCGCAGGGGCCGCCGTCGGTCTTCGCGCTGCGCCTCCACGCCGAGGCGACCGCCTCCGCCGACCGGTCGACCCTGTCGCTCAACAGTTTCCAGATTCGCGAGGGCAGCGAGCGCATCTACGTGGGCAACCGATTGCTCACCCGGGAACAGGACTACACGATCGATTACACGACGGGGCAGCTGCAATTCAAGAACCCCGATGCGCTGTTCCAGGGCGGCGTCTCGCAGGTGCGCGCGCAGTTCGAGGAGCGAGCCGCGTTCGCGCTTGCGCCGACGACCACGTACGGACTGTCGGCGCGCTACGACCTCGGCGCCACGGGGCAGGTGAACCTGCTCGGCATCTTCCAGAGCGAGCAAAGCACGTTCACCCGGCCGCCGCTCGGATTCGAACCGTCGTCCGGCTTCATTGGCGGCGTATCCACCCAGCTGCGCTTCCAGCCCGAGTGGCTGACGCGGTTCATGAACGCGCTACCCGGCGTCAAGACGAGCGTGCCGTCGGCGCTGAGCGTGAATGGCGAGCTCGCGATCTCGAAGCCGTCGCCGAACCGCTTCGGCCAGGCCTACGTGGAGGAATTCGAGGGGGGATCGGCGCGCTCCATCATCCTCACCGACAACACGTGGCACTGGGGCAGCATCCCGACGTCGGTGCACGGCGTCGAACCGCTGGGGTTCAGCGGCGCCTTCGATCCCAACCAGGCGGCGTTCCTGACCTGGCAAAGCCTGCCCTACCGGATGAGCGGCGGGCAGCTCGCGCCGATCCAGTATCTGCCTCAGCAGATCGATCCCACGCTCCGCTTCACCGGCCAGGGGCAGGCTGCCGAGCCCGTGCTGTGGCTGACGTTGCAGCCGGACAGCGTGCTCGGGCTCGCCAACAACCGGCGTGGCTCGCCGACCTTCGGCCTGCCGAACTGGACGAGGGCCCCGCAGAACGCGCCGCGGTGGCGTTCGATCACGCAAACGCTCTCGGCCACGGGCGTCGATCTCTCGCGGGTCGAGTTCCTGGAGTTCTGGGTCTGGGAAGATGCCGGGCGCACCGCTCAGGCCAATGGCGCCACCGTGCTGTTCGATTTCGGGGGCGTCTTCGAGGATGCCATCGCCTTCACGCCGACGTCGTTTACCGTGAGCGCCGAGGGCGACACGACGTATGCCGGCATCCGGCGCACGGGCGTGGGCCGGCTCGACGACGAACGCGATCCGCGCACGCACACCTGGAGCGCGACGCTCAACGACGAGGGCATCCTCTCCGACCGCGTGGTGGACGGCATCCTCGATTCCACGCGCGGGGTGGTGATCGACACGCTGCCGCTCTGTTCCGCCACCGAAAACGGGCAACTCGTGCCGTACGCGCTGGGCGACATTCGGTCGCGCTGCGGCCGCCACAACAACGCCGTCGACACGGAGGATCAGGACGGCGACTTCGCGCTCGATTCGGTCGCCGGCGTGCGGACATCGGAGAGCTTCGTGCGCTACGCGTTCCCGATCGGCGATCCGCGCTACTTCGTCCGCGACGGCGGCAGGGATCCGGATGGTGCAGGATGGCGTCTATATCGAATTCCATTCCGCACCGACACGCTGCAGATCGGGACGCCGAGCCTGCGGCAGGTCCAGGCGCTGCGGATTACCGTGGTCGCTCCGGCGCCGGTCGGCCCCGAAGCCGCGCTGCCCTTTGCGCTGTCTCGCGTGCGGCTCGTCGGGAGCTCCTGGGTCAAGCGCAGCGACACGCCGATCGCCGGCATCGGTGGCGATCGCGGCACTGGGCTCGGCGAAGTGGTCGCGTCGGTCGTCAGCACGGAGAACCAGGACCTCGGCTACACCTCGCCGCCCGGTGTCACCGACGAAGCCGGTCGCCGCGATGCGGCGTTTCAGATCGGGGCGGCCGAGATCAACGAGCGGTCCATGCGCGTACTCGCGCGCGGGCTCGCGCTGGGCCAGAGAGCCGAAGCGTATCTCCGCTTCACGACCGAGGGCGACAAGAACTTCCTGAAGTACCGGACGCTGCGCGTCTGGGCGCGCGGGCGCGGCCCGGGATGGGAGGAGGGCGATCTCGAGTTCTTCATCAAGGCTGGGAAGGATCAGGACAACTTCTACATGTACCACGCGCCCGCGCGCACGACCTCCTGGGAGCCCGAGGTCGTGGTGCAGTTCGAGCGCTGGCTGATCCTCCGCGCGCGCATCGAGCAGGCGTGGCTGCGCGGCGACACGGCACAGATCTATCCCGGCTGCCCCGACTCCTCACTCCTGACTCCCGACTCCTCCTACGTCATGTGCGACGGCCCGTACATCGCGCACGTGCGTGATCCGGGGACCGCGCCACCCAACCTGTCACGTGTCCAGGAGATTGCGGCGGGCATGTGGCGGGTCGGAACCAGCGTGGTCGTGGATCCGGGGGAGCTCTGGGTCGACGATATCCGTTTGGGCGACGTCGTGCGCGAGATGGGCGCGGCGGGTGCGATCGATATCGCCGTGGCCGCTGCCGATGTCGCCGATCTCGCCATCAGCGTGTCGCGGCGCGACGGGCAGTTTCGCCAGCTGACCGACGATCCGTCGTATGTAACGGACAACAGCGCCAATATCAGCGGCACGCTGCGCGTGGACCGGTTCCTCCCCGATCGCTGGGGACTCTCCGTGCCGGTGACGTTCCAACGCAGTCTCATCGCCAGCGATCCCTTCTATCTCAGCGGCACGGACCTGCGGGCCGACGCCCTGCAGGGCCTCCGGACCCCGCGCACGAGCTCTGCGAGCTACGCATTTTCGGCTCGGCGAATCCGCCAGGCGAGCAAAGGCATCGCGCGCTGGTTGCTCGACCCGGTCTCGCTGTTCGGATCGTACGCGAACGGCGATACGCGCACGTCGTTGTCGCGCGCGAACGGCTCGAGCTACGCCTTTAGCCTCGACTATACGATGGCGCCGAACGCCTCGGTCGTCCGGGTCGGCGGCAAAGCGCTGCGGCTCAATCCTTCACGGATCCATTTCCGCAGCGGGATGGTGGGCACCGATGCGGAGCGCTTCACCTTCCTCGTGCCGATTCAGTCAGCGAGCGACACCGCGCCTCCGGCCGTCTCGCAGACCCGCGCGTGGCAGAACGCGGGCGGCGTGCAGCTCACACCCGTGGCGGGCATGCAGCTCGGCGTCGATGCCGTCTCCACTCGTGATCTCCGCGATTACGGCGACTCGACCACGATGGGCCGGCTGATCCGGCAGCAACGCGCGTCGTTGTTCGGCAATGACGTCGGTCTGGAGACGCAGCGCCTGGTCACGACGTCGCTGTCTTTGAGTCCCCGGGTGGGCACCTGGATTCGGCCGCGGGCGTCCGTCGGCTCGTCGTTCGCGTTCACGCGCGACCCCAACGCTCGCGAGCCGCGGCGAGCGGAGGGCGATACGGCAGGGCCGTTCCGGGTGCCGGCGGCGTTCAGCAACGCACGCCGCTTCGAGACCGGCGCGCAGCTCGACACGCGCCGTCTGGCGCAGGCCGTCTTTGGTGACTCGTCCGGGGCGGCGCGCTGGCTCGGCCACATCACCGGTCTCGACGTGACCTACAGCGCGCAGCAGGGGTCGGTGTTCAGCCGGGCAACGGACACGCCGAACGCGGGCTACCAGCTGGCGCTGGGCGGATTCGACGCGTTCCGGCAGGTCGATGGCCAGCTTGCCACGTCGGCGACGCAGACCACCAGCCTGTCCACCGGCGGCGTGGCGGTCCTGCCGCTCGGCCTGCGCGCCAATGCGACCTACCGTCTCACCCGCGGCATCATCTGGACCCTGCGGGCTGAGGAGCAGGTTCCGATTCGCAGCCGGACGCAGGAGTGGCCCAATGGGACGATCAGCTGGTCGTTCTCGCCGCGGCAATTCGTCGGTCGGCTGCTGTCGAACGTCAACGCCCGCCTGGGTTATCGTCGCGCGGAATCGATCAATGAACAGCCGACGTTCGGTGTGGCGATCCCGGGTGGTGTTGCCGTGAACAGCACGATCGACAGAGTGTTGACGCCATCGGCGTCGGTCACGTGGGCGGGTGGGGTCTTTACGACGTTCGATATGTCGCGAACCACGTCGGATCGGTTCAGCGCCGGTAACCTGTTTCGGACTGTGCGTGATGCGCACAACACCACCGTGACGTTCTCGTTCCGGCCTCCCACGAAGGGCCGCTGGCGTTCCAACATTCGCACGACGGCGGGGTATTCCGTGGCGGCCAATACGACCTGTTTGCGGCGCGCAGGGCAGGACGTCTGCGTGCCGTATGTGGACAGCAAGCAAACGCAGGCTCAGCTTACGATGGACACCGACCTGCCGACCAACATGAGCGCGGGACTGCAGATGGCTTACGTCCTCAACGAGGAGCGCCAAACGAACCGCAAGATCTCGCAGTTTGTCATTACGGCGTTCGTCCAACTTTCCACCAGCGTGGGGCAAATCCGATGAGACGGTGCGTGGTGCGTCGTGCGTGGTGCGTGGGAATCGCGTTCGCGCTGGCGTGCCAGGCGCGCGCTGGGGGCGGGAGTGCGAGCGATACAAAGGGGAATCGGGAGTTCAACGGCCATACGGCCTTCACGTACGTCGAGCAGCAGATGGCGTTTGGCCCGCGGATTCCCAACACGCCGGGGCACGAGAACATGGGCGATTGGCTGTTGTCGACCCTGCGGGCCCGCGCCGACACGGTCATCATGCAGGAGTTCCGTTGGGCCACAAAAAAAGGCGCGAACCTGCGCATGCGCAATTTCTTCGCGCGGTTTCGGCCTCAGGCGACCGACCGGGTCCTGTTCCTGGCGCACTGGGACACTCGGCCGTTCGCCGACAAGAGCCAGAACCTGGGACAGCAGCGCATGCCCGTGCCGGGGGCGAACGACGGTGCCTCAGGCGTGGCGGTCTTGCTCGGACTCGCGGACGTCCTGAAAACGACGGCGCCCACGATCGGCGTGGATCTGTTGTTCGTGGACGGAGAGGACTACGGTGATTTCAGCGATTCCACGGAGACCCTGATCGGCGCGCGGTACTTCGCCAAACATCAGCCACGGGGCTACACGACCCTCTATGCGGTCCTGCTCGACATGGTCGGCGACAAGGACCTGCAGTTCTATCAGGAGGGCTACTCGATGGCGGCCGCGCCAGAGGTCGTGCAGCGCGTCTGGCAGACGGCGGACCGGCTCGGCTATTCCAAGGTGTTCATTGCCCGTGCGGGCCAGACCCTGATCGACGACCATGTGCCGCTCCAGCAGGCGGGCATCAGGGCAATCGATGTGATCGACTTTGATTTCCCGTATCATCACACCACCGAAGACACGATCGACAAGGTCAGTGCCGAATCACTGCAGATTGTCGGTGACGTTGCTGTGGCTTTGGTGCGGCAATAGAAGAAGGGCGGTCAAGAGGCATTTTTCTCTTGACCGCCGCTTTTTTTTGATGCCAGTCGCGGTCACCGTAGGGTGTAGCTTGGCGGAATGGATGATCGCCGAGCCGCGCTCATATTGGCCCTCCTGGCTCTCACAGGTGCCGGTGTTCGTCATTTGCTTTCGCACTCGCCAGACGCGCCACCGGGTGAGGTTCGACTCCAGTCGAGCAACGCAACTCGACCGGGTGGCCTTCAGGAGACTGCTCGGCGCGCGGCGCAACTCGCCCGTCCCCTCTTGCCGGGTGAGCGCATCGATCTCGATCACGCCGACGTGAGCGAAATCACACGGCTGCCGCGCGTCGGACCGGGACTCGCGCAGCGGATCGTTGCGTGGCGCACTGAGCACGGTCCATTTGGCAGTCTCAGCCGACTCGACAGTGTCTCGGGTGTCGGCCCGAAATTGCTCGACGCCGTCCTCCCTTTTGTGTCGTTTTCGGGGATTCCGGCCTCAAAACCTTGACCGGCTTGGCACCGAAACACATTTTAGGCCTTCAATTTCAATGAGTTGCGTACGGCGAGCGTTGCCCTTACCCAAGACAAGCTCGGTGAGATCCTCCTCCGCGAGGGTCTGATCACCCAGGAACAGCTCAGGAAGGCCCTTCTGGAGCAGAAAAACTCCGGGATGCGCCTCGGCTATACCCTGGTAAAGCTGGGTTTTATAGAGGAAACCGAGGTCAGCAAGATGCTGGCCCGGCAGTACCGCATGCCGGCGGTCGATCTGTCGCGCTTTGAGGTAGACGCGAAGATCCTGAAGCTGATCCCCCCCGACATCGCCACCAAGCACACCGTCCTGCCACTCAAGCGGGAGGGACGGACCCTCACCGTGGCCATCGCCGATCCCAATAACGTGGCGGCGATCGAAGACATCAAGTTCATCACGCGCTGCGACGTCTTCCCGGTCATCGCCGGCGAATACACGCTGCGCAACGCGATCGAGCGCTACTACCAGCAGTCCGACGCCCAGCTCCAGACGCTGCTCAAGTCGGTGGAGGCGGCGGAGGACCTCGAGGTTGTCGAGGATGAGCAGGACGAAGACGTCAAGGCGCAGGACCTGGCCGACGACGCTCCCGTGGTCAAGCTCATCAACGGCTTGCTCACGGACGCGGTGAAGCGCGGCGCCTCCGACATCCACATCGAGCCGTTCGAGCACGAGATGCGGGTGCGCTATCGCGTCGACGGCGCGCTGCACGAAGTGATGAAGCCGCCGGTGAAGATGCGGGCCGCCCTCACGTCGCGCGTGAAGATCATGGCGCAGCTCAACATCGCCGAGCGGCGCGTCCCGCAGGACGGGCGCATCAAGCTCAAGATGGGCGCGCGCGTGATCGACTTCCGCGTCTCGACGCTGCCCGTACTGTTCGGCGAGAAGATCGTGCTGCGTATTCTCGACAAGGGCAACCTGACGCTCGACCTGAAGACTTTCGGCTTCGAGCCCAAGTCGGAGGAGAATCTCCTCAAGGCCATCCTCAATCCGTACGGCATGGTGCTGGTGACGGGGCCCACAGGATCTGGGAAGACGACGACGCTATACTCGGCGCTGTCGCGGATCAATCAGATCGACGTGAACATCATGACCGCCGAAGACCCGGTCGAATACAACCTGCTCGGGATCAATCAGGTCCTCGTGCGGAACGAAGTCGGGATGACGTTCGCGGCGGCGCTGAAGGCGTTCCTGCGCCAGGACCCGAACATCATCATGGTCGGCGAGATCCGCGACCTCGAGACCGGCTCGATCGCCATCAAGGCGGCACTCACGGGCCATCTCGTGCTCTCGACGCTGCACACCAACGACGCCCCGTCGACCATCACCCGCATGGTGGACATGGGCATCGAGCCGTTCAACGTCGCCAGCGCCGTCAACCTGATCGTCGCGCAGCGCCTGGTGCGCCGCGTCTGCAAAGAGTGCAAACAGCAGCACGAGTACACGGCCGAGGAGATGCACGCGTTCGCAATCGACAAGAAGGAAGGCCCATTCTTCAAGGGCGCCGGCTGCGATACCTGCGTCGGGACGGGCTATAAGGGTCGCCAGGGACTCTACGAGGTCATGGCGCTGACGAGTCCGCTCCGCCGCGAGATCCTGAAAGGCGCCTCGACCGAGGAGCTGCGCGACCTCGCGGTGAAAGAAGGCATGCTGACGCTGCGCATGGACGGCATGCTGAAGGTCAAGAAGGGCGTGACTACGCTCGAAGAAGTCGTGAAAGAAACCGCAGCCGGATAAGGAGAGGAAGCAATGCCAGTCAACCTCCGCGCGCTCCTCGAGGAGATGATCGAGAAGGACGCTTCCGACCTCCACCTCGTGGCGGGCGAGCGCCCCAAGCTCCGCGTGGACGGCGATATCGTGAGCGCCTCCAGTGAAGAAGTCATGACGCCCAAGGACACCCTGTCGCTCGCGTACTCGGTGCTCACCGAGAATCAGAAGAAACGCTTCGAGACCGAGAGCGAGCTCGACTTTTCGTTCGGCATCCAGAACCTGGCGCGCTTCCGCGGCAACGTGTTCAAACAGCGCGGCTGCGTGTCGGTCGTCATCCGGCAAATTCCGTTCAACGTGAAGACGTTCAGCGAGCTGGGGCTGCCCAACGTCGTGGCGCAGCTCGCCGACCGTCCCCGCGGGCTCGTGCTGATCACGGGCCCCACGGGCTCGGGCAAGAGCACCACGCTGGCCGCGATGATTGACAAGATCAACAAGGAGCTGAAAGGCCACATCATCACGGTGGAGGACCCGATCGAGTTCATCCACCGCCACCAGTCTTGCATCGTCAATCAGCGCGAAGTGGGGACCGATACCAACAGCTTCCAGGCCGCGCTCAAATACGCGCTGCGGCAGGACCCCGACGTCGTGCTGGTCGGCGAAATGCGCGATCTCGACACGATTCAGGCGGCGCTCACCATCGCGGAGACGGGGCACCTGGCGTTCGCCACGCTCCATACGAACTCCGCCGCCGAGTCGATCAACCGTATCATCGACGTCTTCCCGTCGCACCAGCAGTCGCAGGTCCGCGCGCAGCTCGCGTTCGTGCTCGAGGGCGTGCTGACGCAGACGCTGCTGCAGCGGGCCAAGGGCCGCGGCCGCGTCATGGCCGCCGAGATCATGATCTGCACGCCCGCCATTCGCGCCCTGATCCGCGACGACAAGGTCCACCAGATCGAGTCGTCGATGCAGGCCGGGAAGAAGTACGGCATGCAGACCCTGAATGACGCGCTCTACCAGCTGTACATGGGCCGCGAAGTCACGAAAGACGAATGCTTGCGGGTGACGTCCAAGCCCAACGATTTCCTGCGGTCCATCGGCGAAACGCCCCCGGACGAGAAGGACGGTCCACCGGTCGCGGGCGCGACGCCGAAAGGGGCCCCACCAAAGGTCGCCGTGCGCCCGTGAGGCGCGGCGCGGAGGAATAAAGTATGCCGGTCTTCGAATACACAGCGCGTAACATGAAGGGCGATCTCGTCCGCGATAAGATCGACCTCGCGTCGCGTGACGACGTCATTGCCCACCTGCGCAAGAACCGCATGATCGTGGTGCAGGTCCGCGAAGCGAAGGGGAAGGGCGGCGGGATCGCCGACTTCTTCAAGGCGGGCGTGAAGACGCGCGACGTCGTGATCTTCACCCGGCAGTTCGCCACCATGATCAACTCCGGGCTGCCGCTGGTGCAGGCGCTCGACATTCTGTCGCAGCAGACCGAGAACAAGGTGCTGGCGGACGTGACCCGCGCGGTCGTGTACGACGTCGAAAGCGGCCACACGCTCGCCGACGCGCTGCGCAAACACCCCAAGGCGTTCACCGACCTGTACGTGAACATGGTGGCCGCCGGTGAAGCGGGCGGCATTCTCGACACGATTTTGCTGCGCCTAGCGGTCTTCCTCGAAAAGAACGACTCCATCGTGCGCAAGGTGAAAGGCGCGATGATCTATCCCGCGGTCATCTTCTCCGTCGCGGGCATCGCGATCGCGACGCTGCTCATCTTCGTCATCCCCACGTTCCAAAGCATGTTCGCGTCAGTGAATCTCCAGCTGCCGCTCCCCACGCGCATCGTGATCGGCGCGAGCAACCTGCTCAAGAACTTCTGGTGGGCGATCATTGCGGTGTCGATCTTCGCGTTCGTCTCGGTAAATCGCTACTACAAGACGACACCTGGCAAGCTGCAGATCGACAAGCTGATGCTGAGCCTGCCGGTGCTCGGCGACCTGCTGCGCAAGTCGGCGGTCTCCCGGTTCACGCGCACGCTCGGCACGTTGATCTCGTCGGGTGTGTCGATTCTCGACGGACTCGAGATCACCGCGCGCACCGCGGGCAACATGGTCATCCACAATGCCGTGATGGAATCGCGCGCGTCGATTGCCGGCGGTGAAACGATCGCGGCCCCGCTGCAGAAGTCGAAGGTCTTCCCGCCCATGGTGATTTCGATGATCGCGGTGGGCGAGCAGACGGGCGGTCTCGACGAGATGCTCACCAAGATCGCCGACTTCTACGACGACGAGGTCGATGCCGCGGTGAGCGCGCTGCTCTCACTGCTCGAGCCGATCATGATCGTGGTGCTGGGCGTGATCGTCGGCGGCATGGTGGTGGCCATGTATCTGCCCATTTTCGACATGGTCAACGCCGTCCAATAAAAGGGTCAAGGGCTACGGACCTAAAGGGACTAAGAAACAGCCGTTTCTTAGTCCCTTAGTCGTTCAGGCTTCTTAGCCTCTTTGGCAACAGAAGTCCTTGCATTTTGCCACACCGTTTCCAATAATCCCCCCCCATGCGCTGGCTAGGCGTGACATCCTCAGGGTCGGCGATCCCGACGACGCGCGGGCTCCTCCGCCTCAACTACGTGGGCCGGATGTGCCTGGCGATCGCCATCTATGTCACCGCCGCCCTGAAGGTCCGCGTCGCGGCCCCGCTGGACATCCTCGCCACGTCGCTCATGCTGGTGATTGCCGGGGTCGTCACGTCCGCCTCCTACTGGCATACGCATTTCCGCCGCAGGGCCCCCGGGCCGACCTTCCTATACCTCCAAGCGGTGTTCGACGTCCTCCTGATCACCGCCGTGGTGCACATGACGGGCGGTGCGGACAGCGACCTCGCCAGCCTGTACGTCATTCTCGTGGCAGTGACGGCACTGTTGATGCCGCCGGCGAACGCCGGCCTCGTGACGCTGTTCGCTGGCCTCGTCTATTTCGCCGACGTCTTCTGGGGCCACTCGCCCGGAGTGACTCCGGGTGTCTGGGTCCAGCTCGCCGTGTTTGCGCTCGTTGCGGTGGTCATTGCCTACGTCGCGAGCCGGGTCAACGTGCTGGGCCGGCGGGAGGAAGCTCTCACCGCCGAGGTGCGCCAGGTACAGCTCGAGGCCGACGACGTGCTGCGCAACATCCGTACAGGCGTGATCACCGTCGACGCCGACGGGCAGCTCCTGTATGCGAACCCGGCGTCCGAGGACATCCTGGGATTCAAGGCCCGTGAATGGCTGGGCCGCTCGGTGATGCCCGAGTTCGCCCGGCTGGCGCCGGAATTCTGGGCAGCCGTGACATCCACCGCGCGGCGCGGCGTTCGCCTGATGCGCGTCGAGGCCACCGTCCACCGTCCCGATCGCAGCTTCCCGATCGGCGTGACCACGACCACGCTCGACGGCCCCGTCGGCAGCCGGCCCCGAGTCTCCGCAATCTTCACCGACATCTCCGACTCCAAGCGTCTCGAGGAGCTGCACCTGCGCGCCGAGCGGCTCGAGGCCGTGGCGGAGCTGTCGTCGAGCCTCGCGCATGAGATCAAGAATCCGCTGGCGTCGATCCGGAGCTCTGTCGAGCAGCTCGGTCGCTCGTCGCGCGCCAACCCGGACGAGAAGTTCCTCGCCAATCTCATCGTGCGCGAAAGCGACCGTCTGTCGCGGTTGCTGTCGGAGTTTCTCGACTTCTCGCGCGTGCGCGTGACCGAATGCCGGCCCATGGATCTGCACTCGGTCGCCGAGGCGGCCATTCGGCTGGTCCGCCAACACCCCGATTGCGCGGCCGGCGTCAAGATCATCCTCGAGGGTGGGCCCACCCCGATGGAAGGCGATGAGGACCTGCTCCACCGGGTGGTGTCGAACCTGGTCCTCAATGCAGTCCAGGCCGCCGGGTCACGCGCGGCGGTAAAGGTCCGAACGGGCTCGGCGGCGGCGAACGAGCTGCCCGGCGGTGCCGGTATCGATAACCCGGTGGCGCTGCGGGTCAGCGACAACGGCCCCGGCATCCCCGCCGATCTCCAGGAACGTTTGTTCGAGCCCTTCGCCACCGGACGTGTCGGCGGTACCGGGCTCGGACTTGCCATCGTGCAGCGCGCGGTGGAAGCCCATCGCGGCTTAGTGCTGGTGGACACGAAGGCCGGCGGAGGAACGACATTCACCGTCTACTTCCCGGCCGCTCGTCGCAAAGAGGAGGCCGCGTAATGGCTACCGCACCATCGATTCTCGTCATCGACGACGAACAAGGAATCCTCGAAACTCTCCGCATCCTGCTGAAGAACGAGGGCTTCGACATCACCACGGCGCAGGGGGGCAAGGCGGGCCTGGAGCAGCTGAAGGGTTCGGCGCCCGACATCGTGCTGACCGATCTCAAGATGCCCGGTGTCACCGGGATCGAGATCCTCTCGGCCGTCCGCGGGCAGGACCCCGAAACCCCGGTCATCCTCATGACGGCGCAGGCATCGCTCCAGACTGCCATCCAGGCCGTGAACGAGGGCGCTTTCTACTATATACAGAAGCCGTTTTCGAACGACGACATGGTGGCGATCTGCCGCCGTGCCGCCGAACATCGTCGGCTGCGGGCCGAGAACAAGCAGCTCAAGCAGGAGATTCGCCGCCGCGAGCGCTCCGGCCAGGTGAAGCCGCTCGGCAAGTCCCGCCTCTTCAGCGAGGTGATGCGGCTGGCGGAACAGGTCGCTCCGACCGAAAGCACCGTCTTGATCCAGGGCGAATCGGGAACCGGTAAGGAAGTCATTGCCCGCTACCTCCACGAGCTGTCGGCGCGCGCGGAAGGCCTGTTCCTGTCGCTGAACTGCGGCGCACTGCCCGAAAGCCTGCTGGAGTCGGAGCTCTTCGGCCACGTCAAGGGCTCGTTCACGGGCGCGGTACGCGACAAGCAGGGGCTGTTCGCCGCGGCGCGCGGTGGGACGTTCTTCCTCGACGAGATCGGCGAGATGTCGCCCGCCACCCAGGTCAAGCTGCTGCGCGTGTTGCAGGAGCGGGAAGCGATCCCGGTCGGCGGCACCGAAGCCATTCCGGTCGACGTCCGGGTGGTCGCCGCCACCAACCGCAACCTGGAAGACGACATCAAGCGCGCGGCAACGTGCGGGAGCTCGAGAACGCACTGGAGCGAGCCGTCACCCTGACGAAGGGCGACGTCATCCCGCGGTCCGCGATCCCCGATCGCATCAGCGAGCGCAAGGCGGAGCCGCTGGTGGCGGAGCGGCTGCACAAGAACCCGTCCCTCGACGTGATCGAGCAGGCGTACATCACCTGGGTGCTACAGAGCGAAGGGGGTAACAAGACCCGCGCCGCCGAGGTGCTGGGCATCGACCCCTCGACGCTCTACCGCAAGCTCAGTCGTTACGACGGCAGCGACAAGAAACCCGACTCTGAGCCGAGCGGGACCCCATAGCAATCGAACATCCGCCGAGTGATCCGGTCGGCGCGGAGACGCTGGAGCAGCTCTCCGGCGCCGAGCGCTACAACCGCTGGATGTTCGACCGGCTGCGGCGCTGGGTGGGGGGACGGGTCTTGGAGATCGGATCGGGAATCGGCAACCTGTCTGCGTTCCTGCTCGATGCCGAACGGCTGGTGCTCACCGATACGCGGGAGGAGTACCTGGACCGGTTGCGCACGCGCTTCGCAAAGCATCCCAATGTTGCGGTGGCGCGCCTCTACCTGCCGACCGAGCTCGGCGCTGTCGCCGGACAGCAATTCGACAGCATCATCTGTCTCAACGTGCTCGAGCACGTGGACGACGACATGGCGTCGCTGCACGCGATGCGTCGGCTGCTGGCGCCGAGCGGCCGCCTGATTCTGCTGGTGCCTGCGTTACCCGCATTGTACGGGACGATCGACAAAGCCCTCGGGCATCACCGGCGGTATCAGCGCGCCCCTCTGACGTCTCTGCTGCAAGCGACCGGCTTCAAGGTCGCGCACGTCGAATACTTCAATCTCGCCGGGGTCCCCGGCTGGTGGTTCGCCGGGAGAGTGCTGCGCCGCCAGACGATTCCGGCGGCCTCGCTCAAGCTGTATGACGCCTTGGTGCCCCTGTTCCGGCTCGAGCGACTGCTTCCCTGGCGGCTTGGGCAGTCCCTCATCGCGATCGGGGAGGCGGCCTGATGCGCGAAGAGCGCCGCTCCCCCAACCTGCTCCTCAGCGTCATCGTGCCGGCCTACAACGAAGCTGCGACCGTCGAGGCCGCGCTGCGCCGGATCCGCGCGATTGCCCTGCGGCTCGAAATCATCGCCGTCAACGACGCCTCGACCGACGGGACGCGGGAAATCCTCGATGGGCTGGCCAAAACGGGGCTGGTGGACCGGGTGATCCATCACGAGCAGAACCGGGGCAAGGGCGCCGCGATCCGCAGCGGCATCACCGCCGCGGGCGGCGATGCCGTCGTGGTGCAGGACGCAGATCTCGAGTATGACCCGGCGGACCTGCCGTCATTGCTGCTGCCGATCCGGGCGCGCCAGGCCGATGCGGTCTATGGATCGCGGTTCCAGGGTGGCCCGCATCGCGTGCTCTACTTCTGGCACTACGTCGGCAACCGCTTTCTGACCCTGTTGTCGAACATGTTCACCAACCTGAACCTCACTGACCTCGAGACCTGCTACAAGCTGATTCGCACGGACCTCCTGAAGCAGCTGCCGCTGTCATCCAATCGGTTCGGCTTCGAGGTCGAAATCACGGCGCGGTTGGCGCAGGCCCGGGCGCGCATCTGGGAAATCCCCATCTCGTACAGCGGCCGCACCTATGCGGAGGGAAAGAAGATCACCTGGCGCGACGGCTGCGCCGCCCTGTTTCACATCCTGCGGTACAACCTCTTCGTCCCGCGCAACGTCAACGCTTGGCGCTTACCCGCGAAGTAAAGATCGGTCTCGTCACGGCGGCCGCGACGCTGGCCGTCGGCATCCTCACCCTGAATCAGGCGCTCGTCGGAGTCTTCTACGATGACGGCCTGTATGCAGGACTCGCGACGGCGCTGGGGAGCGGCCACGGATACGTCCATCCCCATCTCCCCGGCATGCCGGCGGTCGTGCACTACCCACCCCTCTATCCGGTTTTGCTGGCGCCGTTCTTCGGCACGCTGCCCGTAAAAGCCGCCGCCATTGTCGGGAAGGTGCTCAATGACCTGCTGAGTGCGGGGGCAGCGGGACTCATCGCGTGGTACGCCGCCAAAACCGAGTTCCTCGGACCCCGACTTCCGCACTGGGTTTCGGGAGCGGTCGTCTTTGCTGCGGCCGTCGCGATCCCCGTGCTCGCAACCCAGGGGGTGCTCTTCGCCGAGCCGCTGTTCAGTGGGCTGTTGGCCGTCGCCGTGATCGAAGCGGATCGCAGTACGCAACCCTGGGTCGCGGGCGTGGCGGCCGCCCTGGCATTGCTTACGCGATCCATCGGGATCGCAATTGTGGCTGGTATTCTCGGTTTTCTCCTGCTGCATCGCGCGCCGCGGCGCGTTGCACTCGCCGTGGTTCTGCCGGGCGTGGTCGCGGCGATCGCCTGGGGACTGTGGGTGCTGACGCATGCCCGTCAAATCGATCCAGCCCTCGCGCTCAATTACGGAACGTATCTGGCGCCCGTCAGCCAGGCCGGGCTGTCGGCAGTGGCCGTGAACATCCGGGACTTGCCGCGCCCACTCGAGGTATTGGCATTCGGCTGGATTCCTGTCTTCTGGCTGTACTTCATCCTTGCGATGACGGCGCTCGCGATCGGACTGTATGGCCTTTTCGTGGTGTCGCGGCGCTCGGCGATTGGCCTGGTCCTTGTACTGTATTTGTTGATCCTGGCGATCTGGCCGTACCCCCCGGATCGATTCCTCTGGGCTGTTCTTCCCTGGCTGGCGCTGATCTGGTGTGCCGGCGTGGTCGAGCTGTCGAACCGCTGGCCACGACTCCGCATGCCCCTCGCAGTCTTCGTGGTGGTAACGGCCGGCGGGTATCTGTATTTCGAGTACCGCGGAGTCAAAGCGCGCGGATGGGACTCGCAGGCGCGCGCCATCTCGGCCAACTTCGCTGAGCTGCTTCCGGTGGTCCAGAATCTGCCCGACTCCGCCGTCCTCGCGACCGATGACGAGGCGCTGGTCTGGCTCTACAGCCGCCGGTTGTCCGTCCCGTTGTCCCTCGAGAGCTATCGCGGCCGCGAGTTGATCCGGCCGACGCCGGCCGAGCACCGCGCATATCTCGAGCGAATGGGTGTGACGCACGTGCTGCTGGCGAGTGCGACGTCCCCGTCGGCGATCGAGCTGCGAGCCCTGATCGGCGCCTATCCGTCGTTGTTAACCGCCATCTACCGCTGGCCCGATGGACGCTGGCTCTTTGCCGTGAACCGTGGACAGTAAAGACCGGCGCCTCTACCTCGCCGTTCTCGCTTGCGCCCTCGTTCCCTATGTCCCGGCGCTGTGGAACGGGTTTGCGATGGACGACCTCTACATCATCGTCTGGAACCCGCTCGTGCATTCGGTGCAGGGTGTGTGGCACGCCTTCGGCGGACCATACTGGCCGCCGGATTTGGGTGGCCAGATGTACCGCCCGCTGCCGCTGGCAGACTTCGCGATGGATTGGGCCATCTCGCGGGGCCACCCAGTCTGGTTTCACGCGATGAACCTGGTTTGGCATGCGGGTGTGGCGGTGGCAGCGGCGGCACTCGCGCGCCGTTGGGCGGAGTGGCCCGCGGCGCTCGCCGCCGGACTGGTCTTTGCCGTCCATCCTGTGCACGTCGAGGCGGTCGCAAACGTGGTTGGTCGTGCCGAGCTGATGGCCGCCGCCGGCGTGTGTCTCGCCGTGTACGCGGCGGTCGTGCGGCAAGACGTGCTCCTCAGCGGCGCGGCGCTCCTGCTCGGCTTGCTCAGCAAAGAGAACGCCGTCGTGGCGCCCGCCCTGATCGGCTGGGCGTGGCTCGTTGGCCTGTCGCGACCATCCCGCCGGCGCATGCTCGCATTCGCGGCCAGCTGGGTGATCATCGCTGGGGCGTACCTCGCCATCCGAGGCGTCGTCTTGCACCCCTACGCCAGGCTCTATGCTATCGCCCCCGTGTTCCTGGGCGAAAGCGGGTTTTCCGGTCGGCTCACGGCGATCGCGGCGCTCGGCGATGTGCTCCGACTCCTGGTTTTTCCACTGACCCTGCGCGTCGACTACTCGCCTGCCGAGCGCACGGTCGTTCGCTCGCTGCTGGACGGCCGGTTCCTGATCGGCCTGGCATGTGTGGCGCTCTGGGCCTCGCTGCTCGTGATGGCGTGGCGGCGGCAGCGACGTCTGGAGGCGTATGGATTGGGCTGGATCGCAATCGCGTTCCTGCCCGTGTCCAACCTGCCGTTCTCGAGCGGTGTCTTCCTCGCCGAGCGGACGTTGTACCTGCCGTCCGTCGGGCTGGCGCTCGCGGTGGGTACGGCGCTCGCTCGGCTTCCCGTGCAGCGGTTTCGGCTGGTGCTGGCGCTGCTCGTCCTGGCCGGCGGCGTCCGCTCGGTGCTGCGCACGCCGGTGTGGCATGACGACTTCACGGTGACGCAGAGCATTCTCGAGGACTCGCCGGGATCCTACCGCGGGCCGGCGCGCATGGCGGCGCTGTACCAAAGCCACCGGCAACCGGATCGGGCGATGGCGTCCCTGCGCATCGCGGCCCGTATCTACGATCGCGATCCGACCGTGTTCATCGCCGCCGCGGATGCGGCACTCACGCTGGGGCAGTCACACGTCGCGGATTCCCTGCTCACCCGCGCGGAGCTGCTCTGCACCGGGTGCCCTGGTTACTACCGGACGCAGGCACTGGCCGCGCGGTCGCGCGGCGACTCAGCCGTGGCCGATTCGCTGCTCGCGCGGATGCGATGAAACGCGAGCTGTGGTTTGTGTTCGGCGTCGCTGTCGCGTTGTATCTCCCGACGGTTCGATACGGTTTCGTGCAGGACGATCGCGCGATCATCGCGTCGAATCCGGCGGCGCATTCAGTCGGCGCGGCGCTCCGCGCATTCGACGATCCGTACTGGCCGCGCGAGACCGGCGCGGGCCTCTACCGGCCCCTGACCATTCTGAGTTATGCGGTCGATTGGACCGTCTCCGGCGGTCGGCCTGGCTGGTTGCATGTCATGAATGCCTTGTGGCACGGCCTGGCGACCGTTCTGCTCGTGTTGCTGCTCGCGCGCTGGCTCGCGCCACTCGGCGCCTCCGTCGCAGGGCTTGTGTTCGCCTGGCATCCCGTGCACGTCGAGGCAGTGGCGAGTTTGGTCGGTCGTGCTGAGCTGCTGGTGGCCGTGGGCATTCTCGGGGCGGTACTCGCCGCCCGGCGCGGGCAATGGGCGGTTGCGGTGCTCTGCGCGGCGCTCGCGATGTTCAGCAAGGAGCACGGTGTCATTGTCGGTGTCGTCATACTGCTCGATAGGTGGCTGCAGGGATCTGAGGAGCGGCCGTACCCCGTTGGCTTTGGGATCGCCCTGGCAGTAGTGACGATTGGCTTTCTCGCGGCTTGGCTCGCAGTCGGTTGGGTCGGTGAGAGCGACCAGGCGGCGGTCTTCTACGACCGGGGAACGTGGGGACGACTGGCAATCGCGCTGCCCGCGTTGCTACGAGCTGCGATGCTGCTGATCTGGCCGGCATCCCTCTCGGTCGATTACAACCCGCAAGTGCTTCCTGCTCGGACCGGTATGTCGATCGCGGCGGCGTTGGGGTTGTTCCTTCTTGTGGGCATTCCGGCGCTTGCAATCTGGTGCCGGCGTCGCGCACCGGCGATTTCGTTTGCCGCCTGGATTGCTGCGCTCTCCTACCTGCCGACGGCAAATCTGTTCTTTTCCGCGGGCGTCGTCCTCGCCGAGCGCAACTTGTATCTCGCCGCTGCGCTCCCCGCCGCGCTCGTCGGCTGGGCTGCGACCTGGGTCGCGGCACGATGCGGGCCACGTCCGGCGGCAGTTGCCGTGGCGATCGTGGCGATCATATGCGGATGGCGCTCGCTCGCCCGGCTGCCGGCGTGGCGAGACAATCGCTCGCAGCTGGTGACGTTGCTCGCGGAGCATCCCGAGTCCTACCGGGCGCATGCCTCGGCCGCGGGCGTCCTCGCCGGCACCGGTGACACCGCCGCGGCTCGGCGCCAATACCGGATGGCGGATTCTATTTTTCCCGATGACCGTTACCTGAATGGCGCGAACGCGATCTTCTTGATCGGCATCGGTGACACCGCCGCCGCGGTTCCGTTGATCGACCGAGGGAGGCGATCGAATATCGGCGAGCGCATGACATTGCGCGCGAGGTTTCTCCTCGAGCTGGCTCGCCGCCACCCTGCCAACGCCACTGCAATCGCCGATTCGGCGGGCAGGCGTTTCGCTGGCGAGCAGAAGTGGTATCTCCAATTTCGGCAGTGAGTTAGAGCCTCGTTGCGTCTGGCGTCCCGGCTTGCAAAAAGCCGGAGTTTTTCAGCGTTTTGCGAGGATGAGAAAACGGGTTCCGTACGCGTTAGTTGTTGGTGCCATGTTAGTTGTGATGGAGTTCTCGATCCAAGGCATGATTCGTGCTTGTTGGAGGGGGGAAAGAACAAGTCACTCTGATTCGTTGGACCTCATAGGGGAGGTAGTTCCAGATGAACCGCAAGGGTTTTACACTGATCGAGCTTCTGATCGTGGTCGTGATCATCGGCATTTTGGCCGCGATCGCGATTCCGAAGTTCGCGAACACGAAGGAGAAGGCGTATCTCGCGTCGATGAAGTCGGATCTGCGCAACCTGATTACCGCTGAAGAGGCGTATTTCGCCGACTCGGTGAAGTACACCAGCAACCTCGGCACGCAGTACAACGTGACGAGCGGCGTGGTCGGCCCCACCATTGCGGTGACGGCTGATGGGTTCACCGCGACGGTGTCCCACACCACGACGACGAAGACCTGTTCGATCTATGTCGGGTCGACGTCGCTGGCGCCTGCCAACAAGGAAGGCGAGCCGAAGTGCCAGTAAGGCCTTTGGCCTGACGCACGAGGGCGGCGGGGAAAACCCCGCCGCTCTTTTTTTTGGGGGCATGTAGCCCGGGGAGTCGCATATTGCCACAGTCATCGAGCTCCGCTGGCGCCCCTGAGGAGTCTCTGATTTGGCGTAAGTCAATACTCTGTTTACACTTCGCTCTTCGCGCCCCACATCGGGTATGATTAGTGCCTCTAGGGGGCCCAGAATAACTCAGACGTTCATGCTGTTCCATACAGGGGAGGTAGTCCAGATGAACCGCAAGGGTTTCACACTGATCGAACTTCTGATCGTGGTCGTGATCATCGGCATTTTGGCCGCGATCGCGATTCCGAAGTTCGCGAACACGAAGGAAAAGGCGTATCTCGCCTCGATGAAGTCGGATCTGCGCAACCTGATTACTGCTGAAGAGGCGTATTTCGCCGACTCGGTGAAGTACACGAGCAACCTGGGTACGGCGTATGCGACGACCAGCGGCGTGGTTGGCCCCACCATTGCGGTGACGGCTAACGGCTTCACGGCGACGGTCTCGCACACCACGACGACGAAGACCTGTTCGATCTATGTCGGTACGACTTCGTTGGCGCCTGCCAACAAGGAAGGCGAGCCGAAGTGCCAGTAAGGCCTTTGGCCTGACGCATCAGGGCGGCGGGGGAAACCCCGCCGCTCCTCTTTCGGCAGGGCTGTAGGGATTACCCTACTGTTGCCAGGGTAAAGACCTAGTCCCGCGCGGGTCAATGAAAACCGCAAAAAGCCAGAAACTTAGGTGTTCGCGACGTGAGCAACGGCCGACTACGTGGGTCGTAACTGGCGTCGCGAGTGTCACTTACGACCCCATGTTCACTTAAGGCACATTTCCTGCCTCCGGGAGAGCCGGAATAATCGGCGTTCGCCCGAATCTTTCGACGACGCCCCGTAGTTCTCAGACACTCTCGGGAGGTTGTCAGATGAACCGCAAGGGTTTCACACTGATCGAACTTCTGATCGTGGTCGTGATCATCGGCATTTTGGCCGCGATCGCGATTCCGAAGTTCGCGAACACGAAGGAAAAGGCGTATCTCGCCTCGATGAAGTCGGATCTGCGCAACCTGATTACCGCCGAAGAGGCGTATTTCGCCGACTCGGTGAAGTACACCAGCAACCTGGGCACAGCGTACAACGTGACCAGCGGCGTGGTTGGCCCCACCATCGCGGTGACGGCTAACGGGTTCACGGCCACCGTGTCCCACACCACGACCACCAAGACGTGCGCGGTGTACGTCGGTACGACTTCGTTGGCGCCTGCCAACAAGGAAGGCGAGCCAAAGTGCCAGTAAGGCCTTTGGCCTGACGCATCAGGGCGGCGGGGGAAACCCCGCCGCCCTTTTTTTTGCCTTCTTATATTGTCGCGCGATGAAAGACAAACACCTCTATCTCGCAGTGGCGGCGTGCGCCGTCGTGGTGCACATCGGCGCGGTATGGAATCAATTCGCGATGGACGATCGGCTCATCGTGGTCTTCAATCCGATGGTCCATTCCATCAGCGGAGTCTGGGGTGCTTTCGCCGCTCCGTATTGGCCGGCCAATCTCGGCGGCCTGGTTTACCGTCCCCTCCCGATCGCCTCGTACGCCCTCGATTGGCAGGTCCACTCTGCGGCCTGGTTCCACGCTGTGAACCTGTTGTGGCATGCCGGAGCAGCAGTGGCCGTCACCGCATTGGCGCGCCGCTGGGCGAGCGCGACGGCTGCACTCTCGGCGGGTTTGATCTTTGCGGTCCATCCGGTGCACGTCGAGGTGATCGCCAGCGTCGTCGGCCGTGCCGACCTGATGGCGACGCTGGGAACCTGCCTGGCCGTCTACGCCGCGTTGGTGCTCGACAGCGTCCCCTGGAGCGCGGCGTTTCTGATCTTCGGCATTCTGAGCAAGGAAAGCGCCGCGGCTACGCCTGCGCTGATCGGGTTGGGCTGGGCGCTGGGCCTGATGCGTCCGTCGCGTCGGCGCATGTTGTCGTTCGTTGCGAGCTGGGTGGCAATCGCGCTACCGTACCTCCTGCTCCGCTTGACGGTGCTGCATCCGTACGAGGGGTTTCCGAACCTCGCGGCACAATTTGCCGGCCAGGGGCCGCTCGCCATCCGCTTCACGGCAGTTGCCGCCTTCGCCGACGTCGTCCGTCTCCTGCTCGTTCCGTTCCACCTCCAGGCAGACTACTCCCCGATGGAGCGGATCGCGGTCACGAGTCCGCTGGCGCCGGGGTTCCTTCTGGGGCTGCTCTGTCTGAGTGCGTGGGTCGCGCTGACGATCCTCGCATGGCGTCGCGGCCAGCGTGTCGAGGCATACGGGCTCGGCTGGATTGGGATCGCGTACCTGCCGGTCTCGAACCTCGTCGTCCCCCACGGTGTCCTCGTCGCCGAGCGCCTTCTCTACTTGCCGTCTGTGGGCCTGGCTCTCGCCGCCGGGGCCGCGCTCGACCGGCTCCCACGACGGGCCTGGGCGACGGCGCTCGGTGTGCTGGTCGCGGCTGGGGCGGCTCGGAGCGCCGTGCGCGTTCCGGCGTGGCGAGACAACAGAACGGCGGTATTGGCCCTGATCGCCGACGCCCCGCTTTCCTACCGATCCTGGGATTATCTCGGATGGGAGTACCTCTGGTCCGGGCATGACGAGCGTGCGCTGGCGTCCTTCCGCCGTGCGGGGTTGATATATCCTGGTGACGCGAGACTACATCTGGCGGCGGCACACATGGCGTATGCCCTTGGACGCACCGCACTGGCGGATTCTCTCCTCGTGCGCGCGGACTCCGTATGCCCGCGTTGCCCGACGGCCTATCGGAACCAGGCGAGCGCGGCACGGCTGCGCGGTGACACCGCAGCCGCGGAGTTCCTCCTGCATCATGTCCAGCCTGCGCCGCGATGAAACGCGCGCTGGTCGTTGTCGTTTCAATTGTCATCTTGATGTGACTAAATGGCCTCCGGACGGGTCGATAGGCTGCGCCTGACACCGTGTCCCACCTTCCGGAGGTAGTACAGGTGAACAGGAAAGGCTTCACCCTGATCGAACTTCTGATCGTCGTCGTGATCATCGGTATTCTGGCTGCGATCGCGATTCCGAAGTTCGCGAACACGAAGGAGAAGGCGTATCTGGCGTCGATGAAGTCGGATTTGCGAAACCTGATTACGGCCGAAGAGGCGTACTTTGCCGACTCGGTGAAATACACCAGCAACCTCGGTACCGCGTATGCGACGACCACGGGCGTGGTTGGCCCCACCATTGCGGTGACGGCCGACGGATTCACCGCGACGGTGACCCATACCACGACGACGAAGACCTGTTCGATCTATGTCGGGTCGACGTCGCTGGCGCCTGCCAACAAGGAAGGCGAGCCGAAGTGCGCGTAAGGTTTCGGGCCTAACGCATCAGGGCGGCGGGGGAAACCCCGCCGCTCGCTTTTTTAGCCTTATCTTGGGGTCCCATGAATCGCCCCAAGCCGGCGCTCCGCGTCGAGCTCCTGTTCTACCTCACCTTCCTCGCCGCCTTCGCGATCCTCGTGGGCGTGGCGACCTCCCAGTTCGCCCTGTCGATTGCTCCCGAACGCGGCGTCTTCCTTGTTATCGTTTTCGTCGCGGTCGAAGTTGGGATCTTCGTACTCTATGGCCGCTCACTCGTGACCCGCCTGGTGCTCCGCCCGCTCGACCGCGTCGTGGAGACCGCGGATGCCGTCGCCGACGGCGACCTCGCGGCCCGCGCCCCGGACGCCGAGACCCGCGATTTCGCGACCCTCGCCGAGCGTCTGAATCGGATGACGGACCGGCTCCTGGACGCACAGAGCCAACTAGTCCGCTCGGAAAAGCTGGCCAGCATCGGACGTCTCGCCGCCGGCGTCGCGCATGAGGTCGGCAATCCCCTCGGCGCCGCGGGGACCTATCTCGAGGTATTGCGGCGCCGCGGCGCCGATCACGAAGTCACGCAGGGCATAGCGCGCGAGCTGGAGCGCCTCGACCGGATCGTACGCAGCCTGCTCGACTACGCCCGGCCGCAAGAGGATCCGCTCGTTCCCATCGATCCCTCGCGAATCGTACGCGGTGCCTTCGAGCTGCTGCGGGCACAAGGCGCGTTCCGCAACGTGCGCGCCGAGATCGACGACGGGCTGCAAGTCCCCGAGATCATGGGCCGCGCCCACATTCTGGAGCAGACGCTCGTCAATCTGCTCCTCAATGCGGTAGACGCGACGCCGGCAGGCGGATCCATCATCATCGGGGCCCGACGTTGGGCCTACGAGCCCGGACAATCGCTGCCCAAGCGTGAGAGCGATCCGGGCTACGCCCGGTTTCCGCGGACGTCGGAACGGCGGCCGGCACGGGTCGAGTTTGCGGCGGGGCAACCCGGTGCACTCCTCTTCGTCGCCGACTCCGGATCCGGCGTCGCGCCCGAAGACCGCGAGAAGGTCTTCGAGCCGTTCTTCACGACCAAGGACCCGGGCCGCGGGACGGGGCTGGGCCTCGCCATCGTTGCGCGATCGGTGCACGACATGGGCGGCGTCGTCTGGGTCGACGGCGCCCGCGAAGGCGGCGCAGCGTTCAAGATGTTCTTCCCCATCGCCGTGCCGCGATGAAGAAAGTCCTGATTGTCGACGACGAACCAGGCCTGCGTCAAAGCCTCGGCCTGCTTTTGACGGACGCGGGCTACGCGGTGACGGCCGAACAGGATGGCCGGCGCGGACTCGACCGCGCCACCGCCGAGCCGTTCGACCTCGTCCTCTGCGATGTGCGCATGCCGGAAATGGACGGCCTGACGTTCCTGCGGAATTACCGCCAACGCGGCGGCAGCGCGCTCGTCATCGTCATGAGCGCCTACGGCGGCGAGGATGCGGCGATCGCCGCGATGAAAGAAGGCGCGTACGACTATCTCCCCAAGCCGTTCCGCCCGGACGAAGTCGTGCTCACGCTCCGGAAGGCGGAGGAGCGCGAGCGGCTGCGGCAGGAAGTCGTAGGCCTCAAGGCACAACTCGCCGCCGGGCCGGCAGAGCGGGGGCTCATCGTCGAAAGCGCCGCGATGCGCCAGGCGCTCGCGCTCGTCACGCGTGTCGCCGAGCACAATACCACCGTCCTGATTACGGGTGAGAGCGGAACCGGCAAGGAAGTCGTGGCGCGCGCGATTCACCGCGCGAGCCCGCGCGCCGCCAGGGCATTCGTCGGCATCAACTGCGCGGCGATTCCCGAGGCCTTGCTCGAGTCCGAGCTGTTCGGTCACGTGCGCGGCGCCTTCACCGGCGCGAGCGCGGACAAGATGGGCCTGTTCGAAGCCGCCAACGGCGGAACGATTCTCCTCGACGAAATCGGCGAGCTGCCGCTCGGCCTGCAAGCGAAGTTGCTGCGCGTGCTGCAGGAGAATGAGATCCGCCGAGTCGGCGACCAGAAGACGCGTCGCGTCGATGCACGGGTCCTCGCCGCCACGGCACGCGACCTCGAGGCGGAAGTCCGCGCGGGTCGGTTTCGCGAAGACCTGTTTTATCGGATCAATGTCGTGGTGATTACGCTGCCGCCGCTGCGCGAGCGGGAAGACGACATCGCGCCGCTCTCCCGCCACTTCGCCGCGCGCCTCGCACAGCGACTCGGCCGCCCCTTGGCGCTCAGCGACGGCGCCATCGCCTGGCTCGAGCAGCAGCCGTGGCCCGGTAACATCCGCGAGCTCGAGAACGCGATCGAGCGCGCCGCGGTGCTGAACGAAAAGCCGGTCTTGGAGCGCGGAGATTTCAATACCGCTCCCCTTCGCCAGGAAGTGGAGAGGGGGTCAGGGGGTGAGGACACCGGGGACGGGACCCTCAAGTCCATCGTTGAGGATGCCGAGCGCCGAGCGATCATCGAGGCCCTCAAGGCAACCGAGGGCAACCGCCGCGCGGCGGCGCAGCGGCTGGGCGTGAGTCTGCGGACGCTCTTCTACAAAATCGATCGGTATGGGATCAGCTAGAGGCATGCAAAACTCTGCATACGTGCAGGATTCTGCGGTGGTTTGGACGTCGGTTGTCTGGCGTAACACCTTGTGAAACAGTCGCTTACGGCTAGGCACGGAACGTGTAATACGGAGTCGCCCAACGGAGGGGTGATATGGGTCGCAAGGGGTTCAGCACTATCGAATTGATCGTGGTCATCATCCTGATCGGCGTGATCGCGTCGATCGGTTTTCCGCGGCTGCGCGATGGACTGGAGAAGCAGAACGTCCGCAGCGCCAAGGCGCTGATCGCGACGTTGGCCGCGACGGCCCGTGGCGCGGCGATTCAGCGCGGCTGTTCCGCCACGCTGAACATCACGGTGGACAGCGTCTGGGTGACCGCGTGCGGCGTGAACCCGCCGGCAGCCTTGGTCTCGGTGGGAACCAAGAAGCTCGTCGGCGATGAATTCAACGTCACGCTGAATTCGACCGGCGGGTCGGTCGTCTACGATCCTCGTGGCATCTCGACCGTTTTCCAAGCCACTACGGTGCGGGTCATCGGGCCGCATTACAGCGACTCGGTGATCATCAACGAGGTGGGGAAGGTGAAGAAACAATGAACACCGTCAAGAACAACAAGGGTTTCACGATCATCGAGATCATCATCGCGATCATCGTGCTGACCGTCGGTGTGCTCGGCATGGTGACGACGGCCGCACTCGTGACGCGGATGATAGCCCGCGGGCAGCGGTCCGCTCAGGCCTCCGCGTTTGCGTCGCGCCGGCTCGAGCGGATGCGGGTCGCGGCGTGTGTGAATGCGCAGCGCGTCGATGGCAGCGATACCCTGTACCGCGGATCGACGTGGGTGGCGCTGAACAACTGGACGTTTTCGGACGCCGGGAATCAGAACTACCGGCTCAAAATCGTGAGCATCTACAAGACGGAAAAGGATAAAACTCGCAGGGACTCATCGGAGACTACGATCTCATGCAACACATTCCTATGAGCCGCGGCCGCCGCGGTTTCACGATGATCGAGCTGCTGGTCGCGCTCGTGCTGTTGGGTCTCGTAAGCGCCGCCCTGTACCGCGTGCTGGTCAACAACCAGCGCCTCTACATGGCGCAGACGCAGCGCATCGATCTGGCGCAGAACATCCGAGCCGCCGGCTCGATTCTGCCGGCCGAGTTCCGCGAGCTGGACGCGTCGGAAGGCGACATCACGGCGATGACGCCCACGAGCATCTCGATCCGCGCGATGCGCTGGCTCGGGTTTGCGTGCAACACACCTGGATTGGGCGGCGCGCTGAACGGCGTCTCGGTCATCGTGCGCGGCGGAGCGCCGGGTGAGCCCCTGTTCTTCGGCTCGCGGGGCATCGACAACAGCAAAGACGGCGTGCTGATCTATTACGACGGCAACCAGAACTCGCGACTCGATGATTTCTGGGCGACTGCTACGATCACGGCGGCGCCCAACGGGCAGAACTGCGATGACGGCACGAACGGACAGCGCCTGATCTTGAACATCAACCTGCTCGGGCTCGGGCCGAACGTGGCGGGCGCGATCCCGCTGGGTGCTCCCATCCGGGGATGGGAGGCCGTCACCTACCAGCTGTATCAGCCGGCGGGGGACACGTCCTCGTACGTCGGCTTTCAGCCGGCCGGCCAGACGATGCAGCCGCTCATCGGGCCGGTACTCGCCGGCAACGGCTTGCAGTTCCAGTACTACGACGCCAACGGCAACGTGACGGCGGTCCGTGCACAGGTCGCCCGGATCGACATCACAGTCCGTGCCCGGACCGCCGCGGCGGTTCGCGCCGGCGGCCAGGCTGCTATGGCGACGATGGTCGACAGCGTTGTCACCAGCGTGGCATTGCGAAATAACCGGCGGTTTTGAACGGCAGATTGGTGGAGGTTCGTGAAGGACCTCCAAAACACTTGAAGGGGGAACGTATGCGTAGGGTCTTTCGTGATGAGCGCGGTATGGCGCTCGCAGTCGCGATCTTTGCCATGGTGAGGTACTTCGGAACCAGCTACAAGGTCGGGCCGAGCCTCTTCCTCATCGACGTGACCGGTCGTGACCAGGCTAGCGCCGCTGGGGCGATCGCTGGCGGCGGCGGCGCGCGGCAACGCATCGGGATGATTGCGCGTATCGCGCCGGTCGACTTCGGCATCCAAGCGTCGCTCACAACGCAGGGTCTTGTGAACATGAGCGGTAATGCCAACATCGTCGGTGTGGACCAGATCCCCACCGGTTGGACAAGCTGCGATCCTCCAGGGCCCGCGAAGGCGGGTGTCCGCGATAATGGCGGTAACGTCACTGAAAGCGGTAATGCGACGGTGGTGGGGACGCCGCCGGTCGTGAACGACCCGACCGTCAACAATAACACGTTCACCAGCTTCGGCGGGGCGACGTACGCCGCGCTCGCTGCGCGGGCGACTATCACGCTGCCAAGCGGGAACTACTCGACGCAGCCCGCCCTCGTGGGCGGTTCCTGCGATCGCTCCATCCTGACGAACTGGGGTGATGGCCAGAATCCGGCCGCCGCGTGCAGTGACTACTTCCCGATCATCCATATCGCGGGAAGCGCGACGCTCAACGGCGTTCAGGGCCAAGGTATCCTGTTGGTGGACGGTGACTTAAGCGTCCAGGGCTCGTACCAATTCTTTGGCATCGTCGTCATTCAGGGTGACCTGAAGACGGCCGGGGGTGGTTCAACCGACGCCCACTTCTGGGGTGGTGTTATGGCCAAGAACGCAGATCTATCCGAGCAGAACCTGAGCGGTAAGGCAACGTTGAACTACTCTAGCTGCAGTATTAACGCGGTGTTACAGGCCACGAGCGCGATTTCGATGATGCGTTCCAGGGGCTGGGTACAGCTGTACTAAGTGGGCTAAGTCGCAGTAGTCAAAACAGTTGTTGCTTCGGCCTAAAGTCGATTCGAGGCTTGACAGGATAAGGGGCGGGGCCTATTGTAGTTTGCCCTCGCCCCTTCTTGTCTCTACGCCAAAAGGTGCACATGGCCCTTTTTGGGTTATTTGGCGGCAAAAAAACCTCGGTCGGCCTGGATATCGGCTCGGGCATCATCAAACTCGTGGTCATCGACCACGGGGGCAGCGAAGCCGAACTGACTAAAGTCGCGACAACGGAAGTCGCGGCCGACGCCATCGTCGAGGGCGAAGTCATGGACCCGGGCCTGGTTTCGGAGGCTATTCGGGGTCTGTTCGAGGCCGCGGGCGTCAAGCGGAAGTCGGTCGTCACCGCCGTCGGCGGCCGCGACGTGATCGTCAAGAAGATCCAGATGGACCGGATGAAAGAGGCGGACGCCCGCGAGGTGATCCGCTGGGAAGCCGAGCAGCACGTGCCGTTCGACATGGCCAACGTGGAGCTCGACTTCCAGATCCTCGATCCGGACGCCGAGGGCCTCCAGATGAACGTGCTGTTGGTGGCGGCCAAACGCGAGCTGGTCGAAAGTCGCGTCGGGTTGCTCAGCGAAGCGGGACTCGATCCCTCCGTCATCGACGTCGACGCCTTCGCGATCCACAACGCCTTCGAGCTGAACCACCCCGACGCGATGCAGGGCGTCGTGGGACTCGTCAACATCGGTCACGAAGTGACCAACGTGAACATCCTCGAGGACGGCATCCCTGTGCTGACGCGCGACCTCTCGGTCGGCACGCGGCGCTTCCGCGAAGATCTTCAACGCGAAAAGGGTCTCGCGAGCGAAGAGGCCGAGAAGGTCATTCAGGGGACGTCGCAGCACGGCGACCTGGCGGGCTACGTCAGCGCGCGCGGCGAAGAAATCGCGACCGGTGTCGAGCGCGCCGCGGCGTTCCTCGCCACGGCCTCGCGCTCGGCCGGCGGTTTGTCTCGCGTCTACACGACCGGCGGCGGCGCGCGCATCCCGGGCCTGAACGACGTGCTGGGCGCCCGGCTCAGGGTCCCGATCGAGCTGGCGAATCCCGTGCAACGCTTGCGCGTGAAGGATGACGTGTTCGAAACGGTGCCGGTTGACGAGGTCGCCCCGCTCCTCATGCTGGCCGTCGGTCTGGCGCTGAGGCGCGCCTCATGATTGAGATAAACCTACTCCCAGGAAAGAAGAAGGCCGCAAAAGGCGCCGGCATGAAGCTGTCCATGCCGGACTTCAGGGGCCTCATCGCGCAGGTCAAGGATCCCTGGTTGATTGGCGCGATTGCGGCGTGGGTGGTGGTCGGTGGCGGCGGCGCGTTGCTGTTCATCACCGATCGTGCGCGCCTCGCGTCGGCGGAGACGCGGCTCGAGAACGTGCGCACGGAGAAGCGGCGCTACGACATCGTGATCGCCCAGAAGCGGCAGGCGGAGAAGGTGCGCGATTCACTGCTGTTTCAGATCAACATGATTCGGCAGATCGACGCCGATCGCTACATCTGGCCGCACGTCCTCGATCAGGCCACGAAGGCGCTGCCGCCCTACACCTGGATCACGCAGATGCGGACCGCGTCGGCCCTGGTCGCGCCGGGAGCCGGGCAAGTGAACAACGGACCGGTCACCGTCGAACGGGACTCGAGCGGCGCGCCGCTGGTGGCCGTCGCGATTGAAGGTCGCACGGTCGATATCCAGGCCTATACGACGTTCCTGCGACAGCTGGCCGCGTCACCGTGGTTCACCGACGTGACGCCCGCCAGCTCGCAGACGGTGATCGAAGCGGACCGCCCCGTCACGTCGTTCACCGTGACGGTGCATTATCGCATTGCGGATTCGGTCTACATCCGCACCGTCCCGCTCGTGCAAGCGGTGAGGTAGGGGACAATGGCATTCGGTTTCCCGACCGACCAACGCGGCCAGATCATGCTGCTGCTCGTCGTCGCGGCCCTGGCGGGGGGGTACTTCTTCTGGACGAAGAAGCACACGCCCGACATCGCCCAGATCGGCGCCGATAATCAGGAGTCCGACAGCCTCGAGCGGATCGTCGCGGCCGCCAAGGCCGACTTGGCGAGCGGGAGCATCGAGGATCTGCGCCGGCGCGTGGAAGAGTATCAGGGCTCGCTCGAGCTGATGCGCCGGCTGGTGCCGGATCGCAACGAAGTGCCGACGCTGATCGACGACATCTCGACGAAGGCCAAGGTGCGCGGGATCACCATCGGCAAGATTCAGCCGCTCACTCCCGAGCCCGGGTCGCCGTTCGACACCTACCGCTATCGGCTCGAGATCTACGGCCATTACGATCAGGTCGGCGAGTATCTCGCCGACATCGCGTCGCTGCCGCGCATTATCGTGCCGCAGGACGTCGCGTTGTCAGCGGCGTCGCCGGCCGCGCAGAAGCTGCTCGGGGACACCGCGGGGGCCTTACTGCTGGCCGAGTTCTCGATTCGGACCTTCGTAAAATCGGCCGCGCCGCCGCCACCCAGAGCTGCGGGAGCGCCTCGTGCGCGCACCTAGCCTCGCGCTCGTCGCCGCCCTGGCGGCCGGGCCGGTAGTCGCGCAGCAGCCGGCGCGCGACACGACGGCGGTGCAACCGCAGTCGCTGATTCGCGAGGTGTTCGCGTACGAAGGCGGCGGCCGCGATCCGTTCATGTCGCTGCTCAAATCCGGCGATGTGCGGCCGCTGATCTCCGACTTGAGGCTGACAACCGTCGTGTACGACGGGCGGTTCGCATCGCGCAGCGTCGCGGTGCTCCGCGACATCACGAATCGCCGCATTTACCGGGTGAAAACGGGCGACATCATCGGGCGCTTGAAGGTGACACAGATCCGGCCCCGCGAGGTCGTATTCACCGTGCAGGAATTCGGGTTCGAGCGGCAGGAAACGCTGTCGCTCGCCAAGCAGGAGGAGACGCCATGAGGGCCATTCTTCCCATCGCGGCGCTGCTCGTCGCCGTCGCTCCCCGGGCCCTTGCGGGGACGCCGGTTGACGGGCGCGGTGCTCGCGACGGCGAAGTCCGCGGGGTCAGCGTGCTGCCGGCTGCCGGCAAGGTCGAGATCGTCATCGACGTGCAGGGGGCCGCGCTCGTCCAGGACTTCACGCTCGCGAATCCCGCGCGCCTCGTCATCGACCTCCAGGGTGTACGGCTCGCGGCGCCCGTGGCCTTGTACGACGGCCAGAATCGCGGCGGCGTGCGCAACGTGCGCTACGCGCAGTTCAAGCCCGACGTCGTGCGCGTCGTCATCGATCTCGACGCGCTCAAGGACTATCAGGTCGAGCGCGCGGCCGGACAGGTGCGCGTGCGCATCGGCAGCGAACGCACGTCGTTCGCCGCGTGGTCGAGTCGCACGGTGACCCCCGCGGCGCCGGCGGCACCCGTCGCGGTCGCGAGCCGTGCACCGGCTCCGCCGGTGAGCGGCGGTCCGGAGCAGGCCGCGCGGGTTACGACGCCGACGCTGACTCAACCGCTCTCCATCGACGAATACCTCGCGACGCATCGCGCCGAAGCGGCGCAGTCACAGGCGGCGCGCATCACCGTGCAATGGGACAACGCGAGCATCGAGGACGTCATCGCGGGCTTCGCGGCGTTCAGCGGCCGCACGATCATTCTCGGCAAGGACATCAAGGGCACCGTCACTGCCGAGGTGAAGAACCAGCCGTGGGACCTGGCGATGAACGCCGTGCTCGAATCACAGGGCCTCGCGGTGAAGACGCTGCCCGGCGGAATTCTCAACGTCATGAGTCAAATCGAGCTGGCGCGCGCCGACTCGACCGTGCCGATCACGACGCGGCTGGTGCGCATCAACTATGCGAAAGCGACCTCGCTCGTGCCGTCCGTGGCGTCGATTCTCAGCAAGCGCGGCAACGCGGTGGCGGACTCGACGAGCAACTCGCTCGTGATCACCGAAGTGACCTCGCGGATCGACGAAGTCGTGGAGTTCGTGAAGGGTCTGGACCAGCGCACGCCGCAGGTCTCGATCCAGGCGAAGATTATTTTCGTCGATCGCCAGGACATCGAAAACCTCGGTGTCAAATACGACCTCGGCTCGACGACCCAGTTCTTCAATAAGCTCATTCAGCGGCCCGATCCGCGGAGCGCGAAACCGGTCGACACGGACCTCGACGGCGTGCCCGACGCGCTCGTGCCCACGGAGAATTTCCCGTCCAACCAGAACATCGTCTCGCTGGGCGGGAACTCGCTGTCGGCGCTCGGCAACGCGGGCCAGGAAGTCATCAATCCGGCGCTCGAGCTGATCTTCTCGACCGCGATCGGCAATTTCGACCTCACGACGTTCGTCCAGGCGCTGAGCAACGTCGACCTCGCCGACATCCAGGCCGAGCCGACGATCACGACGCTCGACAACCGCCAGGCCGAGATCCTCGTCGGCGACCGTGTGCCGATCCGCATCATCGACGTGAGCGCCATCAATACGGGCGGCGGGACCGGCACCGTGGTACCACGCGCGACGGTGCAGTTCCAGCAGACCGGTATCAACCTGCGCGTCACGCCACACGTGACGGGAACGCGTCAAATCCTGATGGAAGTGCACGCGGAGCGGTCGAACGTCCGGCCGGCGGCCGTGGACATCGGCTACACGTTCCAGACCCAGCAGGCGGACAACCAAATCCTGGTCAATGATGGCGAAACGGCCGTAATTGGCGGACTTACGGTGACTGAGGTCACGGTTACGAAGTCCGGAATCCCGTTTCTTGTAGATCTCCCGATTCTGGGCAAGCTATTCGGATTTACGTCCCAGTCAGAGAGTCGGCGTGATCTCCTGATCCTGATCACGCCCCACATCATCGACGATTTGGTCGCGCCCAGCGGGCAGTAATTCCGCGGGCCGATACAGGCGGAGAGGGTAGCTATGCGGCTGGTCAGACGGAGTAACGCGATCCTGAGCATCGGAGCGCTCGCACTCGCGGTGTATGCGTGCGAGACGGCGCGAAATATTGGCGGCAACCCCGACACCCAGTCGCCGACCGTGAAGATCACGAGTACCGCGGGGGATACGCAGGAAATCGCCGGTGGGCTGCGCTTCAACGTACAGGCCAGCGACAACCTGGGCCTCAAAACCATCGACCTGGTGTTCAGCGGTGGCCTCAACGGTGTGCTCGACACGGTGTTTCATAGCGCCGTCACTGCGTACAACGTCTCCCACACCCTCACGTTCCCCGTGAACTCGGGCAACGGTGGCAACATCACGATCATCGCCCGCGCGACGGACGGCCGGGGCAATTTCGCCGCAGACACGATCACCATCTTTCTGTCGAACGTGCAGGCGCTCCAGGTCACGCTGATATCGCCTACCGCTGGTGCGGTCGCGTCGCAAAACCGGTCCATCCCCGTCGAGGTCCGCGCGATCCAGAATTCGGGCATCGCGAAGGTCGGGTTCCTCGTGAACCCACCCGGGGCGGTGGCCAACCCCACGACGCCGCCGAACGACTCGCTCATCTTCATCGGCACGCTGCGGGACACGGTTGACTACACCGACACACTGACGGTTCTGGCCGCGACGGGGACGTTCGACATCGTCGGATTCGCCGAAGACTCGGCGGGCCGCCGCCTGTACACCAACGTCATCACGGTGACGATCCAGTCTGCGGCCAACGACGTCACGCCGCCGCAAGTGTCCCACAAGATCGGGCCACGCGTCGAGGTGGACGACACCATCATCGTGCGCGCCACCGACGCGAGCGCGGTCGCCTGGATCGGCTTCCGGGTCGATACCGGTGCCGCGCCCGGCGTGCTCTTGAAGTTCGACACCGTCTTCGTGGGCGCCGGGAACCTCACCGACGTCACGCGCCGCGCGAGCCTGAACCTCGGCTCCGTGCTGCCGCCGGGAGTGTTGCCGCACTCGATCGTCGTGCGCGGCTACGCCTGCGACGCGGCAGCGGCGCGCAACTGCTCGTACAGCAATAACACGACGCTCTTGCCCAGCGCCCCCGTATCCGGCGCCCGTACGAGCAAGGGCGGCTCCCGCCCGAGCATGTCGCCGGCCGGCTTGATCGACACCGTGATCGTCGTCAACGGTATCACGGTTCCGCTTCAGGGAGCCGGCAGCATTGCCGACGCGATCTACAACGCCAACCGGCGCGAGCTGTACCTCACCAACCCGGCGTTCAACCGGGTGGACGTGTTCCAGGTGGCCAACACGACCTTCGTGGCTGGCGGTATCACGACGGCGGGTGGACAGCCGTGGGGCATCGCGCTATGGCCGCGCGACACGCTGGGTGGGTACAAGGACACGATCGTCGTCGCGGACGTCGGTGGGACGCAGCTCGCCGTCATCAACGTCGGGGCGGGGGGTCCGCGTCAGGTGATATGGCGCCAGGACCTGCCGAACTTCCTGCTCGAGACGTACAAGGTGGTCCGCTCGGCGGGCGGGGAACAAGTCCTGATCAAGGCATTCGACCTGTCCGACCTGCCCCAGTACGTGGCCACGGTGTGCCGCGTGGGGGCCGCGCCCCCCAACTGCGATGCGGACTCGGTGTTCGCGCTGTACTCGACGTCGCCGACCGCGAGCAGCACACCACCGTTCAACGGGCACGGCACGCTGCGGATGGAGAAGCTGATCAACACGACCAACCGCAATCTGATGTACGGCAAGTTTTTCTGGGAGATCGCCACTGTCCCGCCCGGGCTGGGCGTGGACACGCTGCGAATCGTCCTCGACCGCGGGCGCGGGTTCAACAAGGTGGTCTTGTCGGCGTGCGCCGGCGTCACGGTCGACATCGCGACCATGGGCCTCGGCAATCGAACCTTCGCGCGCAACTCCGGAAACTTCGTCCATGCCTTCTTCGGTGAGGGCGGCAACACCGCGGCGGCGTTCGCGCGCGTCATGTCGTACGACTCCCGCTTCCCGTTGAGCCACGGTCCGGCGACGGCACAAGGCTGCCCCACCGGCGCAGTGGTACGGGACTCGGGGGAAAACGACGTGGACTTGGGCATGTCGCCCGGCATCCACGTGTCGGATTTCATCAGCAACACGGGCGTCTCGGTCCTCGGTATCGCGACGAACTTCAACGGGCTGACGAACGCCGTGCGCGCCGACTCGATCTACTATCTGGACCAGGATCTGCGGCGCAAGGTGACGTCGGCCGCGCCGCCAGGGACGTCCCCGTTCACGCCCGGCATGGACATGAATTATTTCCACGACTTCGCGCCGACTGGGCAGTGTCCGCCGGGCAGCACATACTGCGGCGGCGGCACCGACAAGAACCAGCGTTTGATATTCTCGGCGAACCCGAACGGCAACATCGACGTGTTCGACACGTATTTCGGCGATTTCCTCGGGTCGATCCCCGTCCGCGATCCGATCATCGGGCCGCTGCGGGTCGCGCGTGACGTAGGCGGGAACCAGTTGCTGTTTGGGGTCACGGCGACCGGGCTCCTGGTCCTGCAGTTGCCGCCGATTACGAACCCGTTGCCGGTGCCACCGCGCTGACGCCTAGGGGCGTCTAGAAGATGCTGGGCCGAGCCCGACCGAGGTCGGGCTCGGCTGTTATATAGGAGATTGCAGGGGCGTAGCATGCTGCGCCCGTAACAGAGGGGGAGCATGACTTTCCGGTTTACGACGGCGGGCGAATCGCACGGCCGCGGCCTGGTGGGAATTCTCGAAGGCATTCCCGCCGGCCTCCCCGTGTCTGCCGCCGACGTGGACGTCGAGCTGAAGCGGCGCATGGGCGGCTACGGCCGCGGCGCCCGCATGAAGATCGAGTCTGACCGCATCGAATGGCTGGCCGGCGTGCGCGCCGGCGAAACGCTGGGCTCGCCAATCGCCATGCTCGTCTGGAACCGCGACTGGGAGCACTGGCAGGACGTCATGGCTCCGGAAGCCGACGCGACCCCCGACCCCCAGGGTCGCCGGCGTCAGGTCACCCGGCCGCGGCCTGGGCACGCCGATCTCGCCGGCTCCCTCAAGTACGACCGCCTGGATGCCCGCGACATTCTGGAGCGCGCCAGCGCCCGCGAGACCGTGGCTCGGGTCGCCTGTGGAGCGATCTGCAAGAAGCTGCTACGCGAGTTCAACATCGAAATCGGCTCCCACGTAGCGGAATTGGGCGGTGTGGTTGCGCATCCCGCATCACCCATCCCGCATCCCGTCAACGAAATCGCGGACCAGAGCCCAGTTCGGTGCCTGGATAAAGAGGCCGAGACCGAAATCATCATGCGCATCGACGCCGCCAAGGCCGCCGGCGACACCCTCGGCGGTATCGTCGAAGTGATCGCGCTGGGCGTGCCCGTGGGGCTCGGTTCGCACGTCTCCTGGGACCGGAAGCTCGACGGCCGGCTGGCGCAGGCCCTGATGTCGATCCCGGCCGTGAAGGGTGTCGAGCTGGGACTCGGTTTCGAGGCGGCCCGCCGCAAAGGCTCGGAAGTACACGACGAAATCATGCCCGGCTTTGCGCGCGCGACGAACCGCGCCGGCGGCACCGAAGGCGGGATGACGACAGGTGAGCCGCTCGTCGTGCGCGTCGCGATGAAGCCGATCTCCACGCTGATGTCGCCGCTCAAGACGGTGGACCTCAAGACGGGCGGCCCCGCGCAAGCACAGTCGGAGCGCTCCGATGTGACGGCCGTCCCCGCGATGGGAGTGATCGCTGAGGCAATGTTGGCGATCGTCTTGACGGAGGCGTTGCTCGAGAAATTCGGCGGCGACGCGCTGAGCGAGCTGAAGCGCAATGTGGACGGCTATCTCGCACAGGTGCGCGCGCGTACTCCCAAAGGAGCGGCGTCGTGAAACGGCACATCGTGCTCATCGGACTGCCGGGCGCCGGCAAGAGCACGGTGGGGCGGATGGTCGCGGACAAACTGCATGCGGGATTCGTCGATATCGACACAATCCTGATTCGTAAAGAAGGCAAACCGATCTCCATGATCTTCGCCGAGAAGGGCGAGCCGGTGTTTCGGGAGATGGAGCGCAAGGAAGTCGAGGCCGCGCTCGCGAACGAGCCTGCGGTGATTGCGCCGGGCGGTGGATGGGCCGCGCAACCAGGTGCGCTGGAAAACGCCAAATCACGCGGCTACCTCGTTTATCTGAAGGCGCGCGCCGAAGTGGCAGCCGGTCGCGCCGAGCCGTCGGGAACCCGGGCCGTTTTAATGGGTGACGATCCCTTGGCGCGCATGCGTGAGCTATACACCGCCCGCGATCCGTTCTACGCCAAAGCCGACGCCACGGTGCTGACTGAAGCTAAAAGTGCCGAAAATGTCGCCGCCGAGATCGTAAAGCTTGCGCAGACGGGTGCCGGATGGTAAAGATGCGAACCCTCTACAGGTTGAACTGAGGTTGATAGGTGCCTGATAACGAAGAAGAAGTGAAACCAAAAAAACCGAGAGCGCCGCGAAAGAAAAAAGTCGCGGCCGAAGCTCTCCCGACGGCGGATACCGAAGAAGCCGACGCCGCTCCTGCAAAGGGCGGCGCACTCGTCATTGTAGAGTCCCCGACCAAGGCCAAAACGATCGGCAAGTACCTCGGTCGCGGCTACACCGTCAAGGCGACGATCGGGCATTTGCGCGACCTGCCCAAGCGCGAGCTTGGCGTGGACGTCGAGAACAACTTCGCGCCGAAATACGTCACGATTAAGGAAAAGGCGAAGACGCTCGCCGAGATCAAGAAGGCGGCCAAGGCTGCTGATCGCGTGCTACTTGCGACGGATCCTGATAGAGAAGGTGAAGCGATAGCTTGGCATGTGGCCTCCCAGTTAAATGGAAATGGAAATATCCAGCGGGTGCTGTTCCACGAGATCACGAAGGACGCGGTCGCGGAAGCGCTCGCCAACCCGCTCGACATCGATCAGCGCAAAGTCGACGCGCAGCAGGCCCGGCGCGTGCTCGACCGTCTGGTCGGCTACAAGGCCTCTCCGGTGCTCTGGAAGAGCATCAAGACCGGCCTGTCGGCCGGTCGGGTGCAGACCGTGGCGCTGCGGCTGATCATCGAGCGCGAGGAAGAAATCCGGAAGTTCGTCCCGCAGGAGTACTGGACCGTTGCCGCCGACCTGGAGAAGGACGGCCAGGCATTCCAGGCGCGGCTCCAGAAGCTCGAGGGGCACAAGCCGGAGATCAAAACCGAAGCCGCAGCGCGCGCCATCGTCGCCGAAGTCGAGAAGCTGCCGTTTGTCGTGACGTCGGTTTCCACCGGCGAGCGCCGCCGCAAGGCGCCGGCGCCTTTCACGACCAGCACGATGCAACAGGAAGCGGCCAAGCAGCTCGGCTTCTCCGCCGGCCGCACGATGCGCGCCGCGCAGAAGCTGTACGAGGGCGTCGAGCTGGGTGAGCAGGGATCGGTCGGCCTCATCACCTACATGCGCACCGACTCGGTGCGCGTCTCGGATGCGGCGATCAAGCAGGCCCGCGAGTACATCAACGCCCAGTTCGACAAGCGCTATCTGCCCGACGAGCCGAACGTGCACAAAGGCGGGCGGGGCTCAAAGGTGCAGGACGCGCATGAGGCGATTCGGCCGACCGAAGTCGGTCTCACGCCCGACGATCTCAAGAAATACCTGGAACGCGACCTCTTTAAGCTCTACCAGCTGATTTGGCGGCGCTTCCTCGCATCCCAGATGACCCCGGCCGTCTACGAGGCGACGAAGGTGGACTTCGAGCTGGCGAACGGAAAGTTCCTGTTCCGCGCGACCGGCTCCCGCGTCCTATTCGACGGCTACCACGCGCTCTACAGCGAGGCCCACGAGGCCGAAGACGCCAAGACGCTCGACAGCCTTGCACCGATCCCGAAGCTCGCCGAGGGCGACCGGGCGACGCTCAAGCAAGTCGTGCCCAGCCAGCACTTTACGGAGCCACCGCCGCGCTACAGCGAAGCGAGCCTGGTGAAGGAGCTGGAGCGGCTGGGGATCGGGCGACCGTCTACGTATGCGGCCATCATCTCCACGCTCCGCACGCGGTGGTATGCGACTGCCAAGGATCGGCGCTTCCAGCCGACCCCACAGGGCGAGACCGTCTGGAAGGTCCTGAAGCGGTCGTTCCCGGAGGTCTTCGAGGTCGGGTTCACCGCGAACATGGAAAACGAGCTGGACAAGGTCGAAGAAGGGGACCTCGACTGGCAGGCCGTGCTGGGGGATTTCTGGCTCCCGTTCAACCGTGCGCTCGAAGCGATCGACATCAACAAGATCATCCACGAGGTGCACGACCTGTCGGGGTTGGACAAGGAGAAATGTCCCAAGTGTGGCTCGCCACTCGAGGTGAAGAGCGGCCGGTTCGGGCCGTACATCGCGTGCGCGCGCTACGCGTCGAAGGAGTGTGACTACTCGCGCTCGATCAAGAAAGACAAGGTCCCCGACCGGCCGTCCGACGAGATCTGCAAAGAGTGCGGCGCGCCGATGGTGATCAAGACTGGTCGCTTCGGCGAGTTCCTGGCGTGCACGACGTACCCCAAGTGCAAGTACACGCAGCCGGTCCCGCTAGGGATCAAGTGCCCGAAATGCGACGTGGGCGACCTCGCCGAACGCCGCACCAAGCGGGGCCGCACGTTCTACGGTTGCCTGCGGTATCCGGATTGCGATTATTCGACCTGGAATAAGCCGGTCCCCGTCCCCTGTCCGAACTGCAGCTTCGTGGGGATGGAAGAGATCAAGTCGAAGACGACGGGAGAGACGACACGCAAGTGCCTGAAGTGCGGGCATCAGATGATAGTCGAGGAATCCGCCCCCGAAGCCGAGGAAGTGGCGTCGTAGGGGCGCAGCATGCTGCGCCCATACCTGTAGTTGGCGGCGGGCTCGCGGGCTGCGAAGCCGCCTGGGCGCTGGCTGAGCGTGGCGTCCGTGTGACGCTGCACGAGATGCGCCCCGCCCGGATGACGCCGGCCCATCAGACCGACCGCCTCGCCGAGCTTGTCTGCAGCAACACGTTCAAATCGATTGAACCCACGCACGCACACGGTCTGCTCAAAGCCGAGATGCGCCAGCTGGGGGGGGGCAGCATCGTGCTGCGGGCTGCGGACGAGGCGCGGATCCCCGGCGGGAGCGCCCTCGCGGTCGATCGCATAGCGTTCGCGGCCGGCGTGCAGGAGCGGGTGCTGGGCCATCCGAACATCACGCTCGTCCGCGGGGAAGTCACCGAGTTGCCGTCCCCCGGCATCGTCGCGACGGGCCCGCTGACGTCTGACGCCTTGGCGGGTGCGATCGCGACTCGCCTCGGCGTGCAGTCGCTCGCGTTCTACGATGCCATCGCGCCCATCGTCGCCGCCGAGTCGCTCGATTACAGCCGGCTCTTCAAGGCCTCGCGCTACGGCAAGGGCGGAGGCGACGATTACTGGAACGCCCCGTTTACGAAGGAAGAGTACGACGCGTTCGTCGCGGCACTCATCGCCGGAGAGCAGTACGTGCCCGGCCACGAGTTCGACGCGGTGCCGTACTTCGAAGGATGCTTGCCAGTCGAGGAGATGGCGCAGCGGGGACCGGAGACCTTAAGGTTCGGACCGATGAAACCAATTGGACTGGTTGATCCCCGGGCTGGCGCCCGGGGTCAGCCATACGCGGTGGTGCAATTGAGGCAGGAAGATCGCGCCGCGCAGATGTGGAACCTGGTTGGTTTTCAGACGCGGCTCAAGACCGGGGCGCAACAGCGAATCTTCCGGACTATTCCGGGCCTCGAGAACGCGGAATTTCTCCGGTATGGGAGCATCCATCGCAACAGCTATCTCAACGCTCCCCAGGCCCTGACCCCCTACCTCTCCGCCCTCGATGATCCGCAGCTGCTGTTCGCCGGCCAGCTTACCGGCGTCGAGGGGTACACCGAGTCGGCCGCGACAGGAATGCTGGCCGGCATCAACCTCGCGCGGCTGCTCGCGGGGGAAGCGCCGCGCCTGCCGCCCGCGACGACGATGCTCGGCGCGCTGTACCGCTACCTGCGCGAGACGGAGCCGGCCCGCTTCCAGCCGATGAACGCGAACTTCGGGCTGATGGACGCGCTGCCGAATCCGCCGCGCGACAAGTTCAAGAAGAAGGAGGTACTGGCGGAGCGTGCACTGAGAGAGATGGCAGTGTTTGCGCAGGAGCTGGGAGCTGTGATCTCCGCATGAACGAGATCTCCGAATTCGTCACGTTCCTTTCCAAAGAACGGAACGATTCTCCGCATACGGTGAAGGCATACGAGCACGACCTCGGCGCATTCGCGGCGTTCTGCCAGGACTACTACGGCGGACCGTGGAGCTGGGCCGGCGTGGACCGGCTGGCGGTGCGCGGGTTCCTGGCGGCGGAGCAGCGGCGCGGCCTGGCCAAGCGCTCCGTGGCGCGGGCGCTGTCGGCGCTGCGCACGTTTTATCGCTTTCTGAACGCGACGCGCGGGCTCGAGGTCAACCCCGCGCGCGCAGCACGAACTCCCAAGCTCGAGAAGACGTTACCGACCTACCTGAGTCGAGCCGAAGTCGAGATGCTGTTTGCCGACGCGGAAGCGCGCGCGGCGGCGGGCGGATTCCGCGAGGCACGCGATCTCGCCATGCTCGAGCTGTTTTACTCGACCGGAATGCGGCTCTCCGAGCTCGCTGGGCTCAACGACCCCGACGTCGATCTCGTCTCCGACCAGGTCAAGCTGCGGGGCAAGGGCAAGAAAGAACGCATCGTGCCGGTGGGCTTGCACGCCACGACTGCGGTGCGGAAATACCTGCAACAGCGGGACGGACGACTGGCGGGGAGCGTGCGGGCGGGATCGCGTCCCGTGTTCGTGAACCTGCGGGGGAAGCGGATTACGCCTCGCGGCGTGCAACTCGCGATGAAGCGGCTGTTTGACGGCCTCGCGCGGGGAACGGAACTCCACGTCCATGCGTTACGACATTCTTTCGCGACGCACCTGCTCGACGCCGGCGCCGATCTCAGATCGGTGCAGGAATTACTGGGTCATGCGTCGCTCGGGACCACCCAAGTGTATACTCATACGTCGGTCGAACGGCTAAAGAAGGTTTACCATCAGGCGCATCCTCGTGCATGAGGAACCAGGCGTCGGGAGCCAGGATCTTGAAGCGCATACATAGCACGACAATTCTCTGCGTTCGCCGCGACGGCAAGGTCGCCATTGGCGGCGACGGCCAGGTCACGGTCGGTGAGACTGTGATGAAAGCCAATGCCAACAAGGTGCGCACCCTGCGGGGCGGGAAGATCCTCGCCGGGTTTGCCGGCGCGGCGGCGGATGCCTTCACGCTGTTCGAGAAGTTCGAGGAGAAGCTCGAGCGCTATCCGTCGAACCTGCCGCGCGCCGCGGTCGAGCTGGCGAAGGATTGGCGCTCAGACCGGGTGTTGCGCCGCCTGGAAGCACTGCTCGTCGTCGCGGATCAGGAGCATGGCTTCGTCGTGAGCGGCTCGGGCGAGCTGATCGAGCCGGACGACGGCGTGCTCGCCATCGGGTCGGGCGGATCGTTCGCCCTGGCAGCCGCGCGCGCGTTGCTCAAGGACACGAAGCTCGATCCGGCGGAAATCGTCCGGAAGTCGCTCGAAATCGCGGCCGAGATCTGCGTCTACACTAACATGAACATCACCGTACTCGAGTTATAAATGGCTCCCAAAGCACCAGTCTCGCGCCCTCCACAGCCTCCACCCGCCTCCACCACGCCTCCAAATCCTGCGGAGGCGGAGGCCATGCCCTGGCTCGAGGAGATGCCGCCGCGGAAGATCGTGGCCGAGCTGGACCGTTACATCGTCGGCCAGGAGGCGGCGAAGAAGGCCGTCGCCATCGCCGTGCGCAACCGCTGGCGGCGGGCGCAGGCGCCCGAAGAGATCCGGGACGAGATCATGCCGAACAACATCATCATGATCGGTCCCACGGGCGTCGGCAAAACCGAGATCGCGCGCCGGCTGGCACGGCTCGCGGGTGCGCCGTTCCTCAAGGTCGAGGCGTCGAAGTTCACCGAAGTCGGTTACGTCGGGCGGGATGTGGAGTCGATGGTCCGTGAGTTGGTGGACGTGTCCATCAACATGGTCCGTTCCGAGCGTGAGGATGATGTTTATTCAACGGCCGAGCAAAGGGCCGAAGAACGGCTGCTGGATCTGCTGTTGCCGCCGCTTCCCGCGCCGCCCTCCGCCGCCGCTTCGATACCGGTAGCCGGGAGCGGGGACCAGGGAGCCAGCGCCGCCCGTCCGTTATTCGTCGTGTCCTCCAAAGGCGACGTCGAGTCCAAGCTTCCCGAGGCCGAGACGGAAGCCAATGAGCGGCGGCGCCGCACGCGCGAGAAGCTGCGCCAGCAGCTGAAGGACGGGCAGCTCGAGGAGCGCGACGTCGAGATCGAGGTGCAGCAGCAGAACTTCCCGATGCTGGAGATGATGCAGCCGCCCCAGGGGATGGAAGGGCCGGACATCAACTTCGGCGAAATGATTCAGGAGCTGATCCCTAAAAAGAAGAAGCGCCGCACCGTGCACTTGCACGAGGCGCGCCGCATCCTGATCGACGAAGAGCTGAAGAAGCTCGTGGACATGGACGACGTCGTGAACGAGGCGCTCGATCGCGTGGAAAACCACGGCGTCATCTTCATCGACGAGATCGACAAGATCACGGGGCAGCGCGGCCAGAGCACGGGGCCGGACGTGTCGCGCGAGGGCGTACAGCGCGACCTCCTGCCGATCGTCGAGGGCTCGACGGTGCAGACGCGCTACGGCTACGTGCGCACCGACCACATCCTGTTCATTGCGGCCGGTGCCTTTCATATCGCCAAGCCGAGCGACCTGATTCCCGAGCTGCAGGGCCGCTTCCCGATTCGGGTCGAGCTGTCGTCGCTGACCGAAGCGGATTTCGTGCGCATCATGACCGAGCCCGAGAATGCACTGACCAAACAGTACGCAGCGTTGTGCGCGTCCGATGGGGCGACGCTCGAGTTTACGGCGGACGGCGTGAAGGAAATCGCGCGGATCGCGGCGAAGGTGAACGAGCGCATGGAGAACATCGGCGCCCGCCGCCTGCACACCGTGCTGACGACGCTGCTCGAGGACGTGCTGTTCGAGCTGCCCGACTATCCCTCCAAGCACATCGTGTTCGATGGACCGGCGGTGCGGGAACGGCTGCTGCGGATCGTCGAAGACGAGGATTTGAGGAAGTACATCCTGTAGCGCCATACCATTATGACTTTTGGCGCGCGGCGTGCTCTTTGGCGGCACGCCGTTTTGCTTTGCGGGTAGGATTTGCGCAGGGGAGCACACCGGAGGACTCCATGAAGCGGATTCTGCTGGCCGTTACCGCTGCCGCCGCCGTCGCCTGTTCCGACGCCTTCAAGCCCACTACCGAGAACGTCCTCGGCGACTACAACCTCCGGACGTTTGAGACGACCGACACCAGCGGCACGATCGACTGGGTGCAGCGGGGCGGAACCATGACTATCTCCCTCGGCCCGTTTGGAGTCACCACGGGGCATATGTTCATGCCCGGAGCGGCGGAAGGTGGCGGCGATTTCGATCAGCTCTTGATCGGCGATTGGACACTCACCGGCAATACGATCACATTCGATATGCCGGCCGTCGACACGTTCGTTCGGGACATGCCTTGGACGGTGACCGAGAACAAGCTGTCCGGCGATCACACCTTCAGCGGCACGCGAATCAGAGTGGTGCTCACCAAGTAGTCGTGCGGGAGGAGGAACTATGAAAAAGTCGCACCTTGCCGGTGTCGCTCTTGGAATGCTGTGTGTCGCATGCAGTCATAGTCGTCCCGAAAGCGCGCAACCGAGCGCGGCGTTGCCGCCGCCGCCATCCGCGACGGTCCAGGGCGTCGCGCCCGGCGATCCGGCGCCGCGGACGCTCGCTCAGATGCTCGCCGGGAAGCTGTCCGGCGTGTCGGTTACTCCTGGGCCAAGCGGCGGCATCATCGTCCGCATGATGGGCCCAACCTCGTTCAGGGAAGCGTCTGAGGGTCCGCTGTTCATCGTCGACGGCACGCAGGTCGAGGTGAGCCCCGGCGGCGCGTTGCCGTGGATCAATCCGCGGGACGTCGAGTCGATCACAGCGCTCAAGAATCCGAGTGACATCGCGATCTATGGCGTGCGCGGCGCCAACGGCGTCATCGTCATCAAAACAAAGAACTCTCGCTAAGCCTTGTCCTTCCCCAGGCCCCCGGGTAAAATCCGTCCTGTCATCGTAGCCTGTCATTTTGACCGACTCGGGGGCCTATGGCGAAGCGCGACTTCCTCCAGATCACCGACTTCAGCCGCAAGGAGATTGAGCAGCTATTCGACCTCGCCAAGCGGATGAAGGCGCGGGGGTACCGGGAGACCCCCCTCGCCGGCAAGACGCTGGCGATGATCTTCGCCAAGTCCTCCACCCGCACCCGCGTCTCCTTTGAAGTCGGCGCCTACCAGCTGGGCGGCCAGGCGCTGTTTCTCTCCAGCAAGGACATCCAGATCGGCCGCGGTGAGCCGATTCCGGATACCGCCCGCGTGCTCTCCCGCTACGTCGACGGGATCATGATCCGCACCTACGACCACGCGGAGGTCGAGGAGTTGGCGCGCTTCGCCTCGATTCCGGTGATCAACGGCCTCACCGACCTAACCCACCCATGTCAGGTTCTGGCCGACGTTTTCACCATCAAAGAGCACCTTGGTGGGTGGGATGGGAAGCGCGTTGCTTGGGTTGGTGATGGGAATAACATGGCCAACGCCTGGCTCGAGGCCGCCCAGGTGCTGGGCTTCGAGCTGCGCCTCGCGTGCCCCGAGGGGTTCGAGCCCAATCGCGCGAAGTTCGAAGCCGCGAAGCAAAGCGGCTGCGTGATGGTGACCGAGGTCCCCGAGGAGGCCGTGGAGGGGGCGCACGTCGTGAATACCGACGTCTGGGCCTCGATGGGCCAGGAAGGCGAAGCTGAGGCCCGGCGCAACGCGTTCAAGGGCTACACTGTGGATGCCGATCTCATGAAACTCGCGGACTCCAAGGCCATCTTCCTGCATTGCCTGCCTGCCCATCGTGGTGAAGAAGTCGCTGCCGAGGTGATCGACGGACCACAGTCGCGTGTGTGGGATGAAGCCGAAAACCGGCTCCATGTTCAAAAGGCCCTCCTCGCGACCCTAATGGCATGAAGCAGACGCCGCTACATGCAGTGCACGTGAGCCTCGGCGCCAAGATGGTGCCGTTCGCGGGATTCGAGATGCCCGTGACCTACCCGAGCGGCATCAATAGCGAGCATCGCGCCGTCCGCGAAGACGTCGGCGTGTTCGACGTGTCGCACATGGGCGAGTTCGAAATCACGGGCTCGGACCGCAACGCGTTCGTGCAGCGTGTGACCTGCAACGACGTCGGCGCGCTAAAGCCGGGACAGGCGCAGTACTCCGGGATCCTGACGAAGGACGGCACGTTCGTGGACGACTGTCTCGTCTATCGCTTCGAGGACAAGCTGATGATGGTCGTGAATGCGTCGAACATTCAGAAGGACTGGGACCACATCGTCGCGCAGAAGGCCGGCGCCAATGTCCGGCTGCGCGACATTTCGGACGAGACCGCGCTGCTGGCCGTGCAGGGGCCGAAAGCCGAAGGCCTCGTGGGGCAGCTCACGAGCCTCGGCGTGGCGATGATCCCGTACTATCACTTCGCCCAGGGCAAAGTCGCCGGCGTGCAGTGCTTCGTGTCGCGCACCGGCTACACCGGCGAAGACGGCTTCGAGCTGTACTGCCGCGCCGGCGACGCCGAGAAGCTCTGGCTCGCCCTCGTCGGTGCCGGGCGGGCCGAGCCGGTGGGACTGGGCGCGCGCGACACGCTGCGGCTCGAAGCCGGACTCCCGCTCTACGGCAACGACATCGACGACACCACGACGCCCTATGAAGCCGGCCTCGCGTTCATCGTGAAGCTCGAGAAGGGCGCGCCGTTCACGGGGCTCGAGGTCCTGAAAAAGCAGAAGCTCGAAGGCATCCAGCGCCGGCTCGTGGGCTTCAAGGTGACGGAGCCGAAGATTGTCGCGCGGCCGGGCTTTGCCGTGTTTCTCGACGGGAGGCAGGTGGACGTCGTGCGCAGCGGCACCGTCACGCCAACGGTGAATGCGGCCATCGGCACGACGTACTTGCCCGCCGCTCGGGCTCGGCCCGGAATGAAGATCGAGATCGATATCCGCGGTAAGAAGGTGGGAGCGGAAACCGTAAAGATGCCTTTCGTGCCGCACCGCATCAAGAAATGAGGATCGGGATTCTCACGATTTCGGATCTGGGCGCTGTAGGCCAGCGCGCCGACACGTCGGGCGATGCAATCCTCGCTTGGGCGTCGGAGCGCGGCTATGACGTCGTGGTGCGGAGTGTCGTGTCGGATGAAACGGACCGCATCGCGGGCAAGCTCGTGCGCTGGTCGGACTCCGGCGAAGTCGATGTCGTGCTCACGACGGGCGGCACCGGCCTCACGGAGCGCGATGTGACGCCCGAAGCCACCGCCGCGATCCTCGAACGCGAGGCCGAGGGCATCGCCGAGGCGATCCGCGCGGCCTCAGGTCCGGGGTTTCCGCGTGCCTGGTTGTCGCGGGGCAGGGCAGGGACACGCGGCAAGACGCTCATTGTCAATCTGCCGGGCTCTACGAACGGAGTGAAAGAAGGATTAGCGGTGCTCGATCAGTTCCTGAATCACGCCGTGGATTTGATCTCAGGCACGAACACCACGCACGCCGATGGCTGACAGAGTCCTCATTACCACGGATGACTTGGAGCAAGCCGTCCGGGTCAATGCAAGCCTGGAGCAGGCCGGCTTCGACACGGCGATGGTGTCGTCGCTCGATGACGTCCGCCAGTCGGTTCGCGGTCGCGAGCCCGACGCGATCATCCTCACCGGCGGACTCCACGAGTCGACCGCGCAACGCCTCCTCGCCGCCGCGCGCGAACATGCCGTCTCCACGCTCGGCCTGGGCGAATCGGCGGCGATCCAGGAAGTGCTGGTCAAGATCGAGCAGATGGCGCCGGTGACGTCCACCGTGCTGATCGAGGGCGAGTCGGGGACCGGGAAGGAGCTGGTGGCGCGGGCGGTTCACGACCTTTCACCGCGGCGCGGCAAGGCCTTCATCGCGGTGAACTGCGCGGCGCTGCCCGAGACGCTGCTCGAGAGCGAGCTGTTCGGTCACGAGAAGGGCGCGTTCACCGGCGCCGCCGAGCGGCGCCTGGGACGCTTCGAGCTGGCGAACGGCGGCACGATCTTCCTCGACGAAGTCGGCGAGATGCCGCCGCCGACGCAGGTGAAGCTGCTGCGGGTGCTCGAGGACAAGAGCTTCTTCCGCGTCGGCGGCACGCAGCCGATCAACGTGGATGTGCGCGTGATCGCCGCGTCGAACAGGTCGCTCAAGGAAGCGGTCGCGCGGGGGACGTTCCGCGACGATCTGTTCTACCGGCTCAACGTGCTCTCGGTGTATCTGCCGCCGCTGCGCGAGCGGCGGAGCGACATCCCGCTGCTCGTCCGGACGTTCATCGCGGAATTCGCGAAGCAGCACGACCGCAACTTCCGCGGCATCGCACCCGATGCGCTGCAGATCATCGTTGACGCCGACTGGCCGGGCAACGTCCGCCAGCTCAAGAATCTCATCGAGTCGATGGTGGTGCTCGCGCCCGAAGGGGAGATCCGCTCGCGCGATATCCCGTCCGATATTCGGGAAGGATCGCGGGGGCTACCCGTCCGAATCGAGACTGGAAGGACAGTCGCCGGCCAGGAGCTCGAGTTCATCTTCCGGTCTCTGGTGGAGCTCAAGTTGCAGCTCGAGGACTTGAGGCGACGCATCGACGACAAGCCTACGGAACGAGTGGAGGTTATCGAGGTTGGTGGAGGTTCTGAAGGGCGTAGACAGATCGAAGCAAGTGTCGATCCCCTAGACCCGAGCCCCGAGTCCCCAAGCCCGGTGATCTACAAGCCGGGAATGTCGATGTCCGACGTCGAGCGCGCCGCCATCGACGCCGCGTTGCGCGAGACGCACGGCAATCGCCGCAAGGCCGCCGAGACACTCGGCATCGGCGAGCGGACCCTCTATCGCAAACTCAAGGAATACGCGATAGATTAGCCGCTCACACCCCCGATCCAAGAGTCTCTAGCGCCCGGCCGGAGCTCCAGTGGATTTTAGAATCGACCCGGAGTTGTGCGTCGCGTGCCTGGCGTGTGTGCGCGTCTGCCCCTCCGACGCCGTAGCGGTCGAAGACGAAAAAGTCTGGATTGTGGACGAGGCCTGCATGCGTGTGGGCCTCTGCGTGCCGGCATGCCCCCACAAAGCCATCATTGCCGTCGGTGACGCGACACGGGCGCTGGAGTTCGCGCTCGGCCACAAGGCGGTGCTCATCCTGTCCGTGGAATCGGCGGCCTGGTTCTATCCTGCAACGCCCGAACAGGTCGTCAACGCCTGCTACGCCGCCGGCTTCAACACCGTGCACCGCGGCGTGCTGGGCGACGAGCTGGTGGCGAAGGAGTACCTCGACCTCTGGACCGAGGAGGAGTGGGGCAGGGGCGGCACGGTCATCCGCAGCACCTGCCCCGTCATCGTGGAGACGATCAAGAGCCAGTATCCCGAGCTGATTCCCTATCTCGCCCCCGTCGCCACGCCGATCGAGGCGGAGGCCCGCTATCTCAAGGCGCTGTACGGCGCAGACACGCCGATCGTGTACACGGGCGTGTGTCTGACCGAAGGCGGGGCCGACGTAGATGCGGCGATCACCCTGGCGGAGCTCGAGGGGATCTTTAAGAAGCGCGGCATCCGGGTGCAGGACCAAGCGCTCTTCTACAGCCGGATCCCGGAGGAGCGGCGTCGTTACTGGAGCACCGCCGGCGGCCTGCCGCTCGAGTTATTAAAGGAAGAGCGCCAATCGAGCCGCCGCTTCCGCAAAGTTCGGGGGCTTTCGGCCCTGGAAGGGATCGCCCGGGCGGTCGGGGTGGACCGCATCGACCTGGGGTTCGTTGACATCCTGCCCTGCGAGGGCTGTCTCGACCACCCGCTGCTCGGCCCCAAAGAGGAGCTGTTTCGGCGCCGGGCGATCGTGGGGGCGACGGAGCCGCCGCGCGCGCCGGGGCCGGTGCTGGCCGACGGGATCGAGATCGAGGTCGGCTCATCGTTCAAGATCGAGGCGAACGGCAAGCAGCCGGCGCAGGAGCTGGTGGACGAAATCATCGAGCAGATCGGCCTCGCCCCCAACGGCCACACCTGGGATTCGGGGGCGTGCGGCTACAAGACGTGCCAGGAATTCGCGGTGGCGGCGGCGCAGGGGCGGACGACGCTCAAGTCGTGTCCCCGCTATCTCGAGCGGCAGGCGGTGGTGGCGCAGCAGCAGGCGGCGGTGGACGCGCTCACGGGGTTGGCGTCGTTCCGCGTGCTGCGCGACAGGCTGGCCAACGAAGTCGCGCGCTGCCACCGCAGCGGGGACCGCTTTGCCGTGCTGTTTCTGGACCTCGACAATTTCAAGCAGGTGAACGATCTGTTTGGGCACGAGGCGGGGAACGCGGTGCTCCGGGAGACGGCGCGACGCTGCAACGCCCACATCCGCTTGACCGACGTAGCGGGCCGCTATGGCGGCGACGAGTTCGTTGTGGTATTGGTAGGGACGGGGGAAGAGGGGGCGCTCGGCGTGGCGGAGAAGGTGCGCGCCGCGGTGGAGGAGGCGGGAGTCGGGATGGGCTATCCGGCGGGGCTCGTGACGGCGAGTATTGGGGTCGCCGAGTACCGGCAGGAGAAGAAGGACGAGGACGTGCTGGTGGCCGCGGATCGGGCGTTGTATCGTGCCAAGGCGGCGGGCCGCAATCGCGTCGCCACAGGTGGGGATGGAGAGGAGCACGAGAAGGCGCCATGACAACTCCTTCGCCGGCGGATCCGCCGGGTTTGCCGACCGGCGGCGGTCCTCCCGACCCGTGGGGGATGAAGCGCGTCGAGAACCTGATCACGGCGTTGACGGGAGTCCTGTCAGCGCGGGTGGTGGTGACGCCGCTCGGCGAAGTGAGCGAGGTGCATGTGCTCACCAAGAGCGACATGCAGCCGAAGCAGGTCGTGCGCAACATCGAGTCGGCGTTGATGGCGCAGCTCGGCTTCAAGATCGATCATCGCAAGATCAGCGTGGCGCAGACCGCGGACGTGCGGCCGATCGAGGCGTTGCAGGAAGAAGCGATCGCCGAGCGCTCCAAGCGGCGCGTGGTCGTGTTCAAGAATCTCGAGGTGCGGCCGTCGGAGCGCCCGCAGCGGGTGCAGGTGCGCGTGAAGCTCGCGTTCGGCGAGAAGGAGGCGCAGGCGGACGAGCTGGGGACCGACACGACGCGCAATCGGGTGGAGGCGGCGGCGCGCGCGACGGCGACGTGTCTCGATGATCTGCTGCCCGACAATTCGATCGCGCTCGAGGGGGCGCAAATCATCGAGGCGTTCGATCGCAAGTTCGTGCTGGTCGCCGTGCACGGGCTGGGGGGGCGGGAGGCGCAGCTGCTCACCGGCACGTGTGAGATTCGCGAGTCCGCCGAGCGCAGTGCGGTGTTGGCGGTGCTCGACGCCACGAATCGCTGGGTGGACGCCCGCCGCTAAATAGTTGACTGTCAACCGCTTAGGCGTCTTGGCGTCCCGGTCCCCTCGCGTCTAGTCTCTTAAGGGTTAACCCTATCTAGCGGACTTTGGATTTTCGCTGTATTTGGTATTTCGTGGCTCCTATCAGAACGAAGCGCTATTGGGGGACGCAGCGTGTTGCGCGCGTGCTGCAGGTGACTCCGGCGACGGTTGCGGCCTGGATCGACCAGGGGCACTTGAAGGGGCATCGGACGCCGACGGGTCGCCGGCGTGTGGCGTCGGCGGATCTCGCGGAGTTTTTGCGCGCGCATGGGATGGCGGTGCCGGCGGAGCTGGCGGCGTCGCACGCGCGCGCGGTGGTGGTGGTAGTTGAGGACGATCCCGGATATCTCAAGGCGTTGGTGCGGACGATCGAGCATGAGGCACCCGAGGTGGACGTGCTGCAGGCGACGACGGGTGTGGACGGGTTGCTCGAGATCGGGCGGGTGAGTCCCGACCTGGTGGTGCTCGATTATGCCTTGCCCGATTTGAACGCGGTGCAGGTGGTGCAGCGGCTGGTAGACACGTCCAAACGCCTCACCGCACCCGTGCTGATCGTCACGGGCGGAATGCCGGCAAAAGCCGAGAATGATCTCCGGCGGTTGGGCGTGCAGGCGATCGTCAACAAGGTGGATGGTATGGGGGTGGTTATCGAGGCGATGCGTCGTGCGTTGGAGTCGTCGCGGAAGGTTGCGTAGGACCGATGATCGACATTTCGAACAGGGGGCCCCTGGTCACCGCTAGCTAGAGCGGAGCGTAGCGAACAGTAGACGAGCGGAGCGTCGGGCATGCCATAGCGAGGTATGCCACTCCTAGGCGAGACACTACTCGCTGGACCCATTAAGGGGGTGACGCTCGATGTTGCAACTGCTCGCGGTGCTGTTCACAGCAGTGGCGAAGTTGTTTTTCGCAGATGGAACGGTTTCAATCTAGCGCTGACGTAGGGTCCCCCTTCCGTTTTTTTGGTCGTGCGGTTCAAGGAAGGGATCTGGATGGGCGAGAATCAGCCCCAATTTGACCGCTGGAGCTTTCGGCTCTTACTCGCCGCTGTTAGTCTGGCAGCGATCTCGCTGCTTTTTGCAACCGAATGGTACATACCGCCGATTGCAAACACGGCATTTTGGAATGCTTTAGTGGCTTTCGCGTTGTTGGGAATTGCCAGCGACTCAGCATTTCTTCCCGTACCCCGTATTTCCCACGCTCGTGTTGGCTCATCCGTCGTGTTCATTCCGTTTCTCGCGTCCGTGCTGTTGTTTCCTGCGCCCTGGCCAATGGTGATAGCCGGCACTACTGGGTTGGTTGCGCACTACATAGTCAGACGCAAGACGCTCGTACGAGCTTCTTTCAACACTGCTCAATACATGCTGTTCGTTGGGTTGGGCGGGTCAGTATTCACTTCTCTGGGTGGTCATGTCGGCTTCGATACTGTTCATGTGAACTTCGCGGCCTTTGCAGCTATGGTTCTTGTGTTCTTTGTCGTGAACCAGGGAACCGTAGCGCTCGCCGTGGCGGCGTCGACTGACATCTCAATTCGCGAAGCATGGACTCGAATTGCAGGCGATTCCATCCTATATGATCTCGTTTCGAGTTCGCTCGCGATTGTGCTCGCCTTCCTTTTCACAAGGTTGCAGATCGTAGGGCTCGCGGTGCTTGTCTTGCCGTTGTTCTTCGTTCGTCATATGTACCAGATGAACCTTCAGGTAGAACGTGTCAACCGAGAGCTTCTCGAGCTGATGGTAAAGGCTATTGAAGCACGAGACCCGTACACATCTGGCCATTCTGTGCGTGTTTCGGAATACGCCCGTCAGATCGCGCGCGAACTTGGTCTGAATCCCAAGCAAGTCGATCAGATTGGGACCGCTGCGCTCCTCCATGACGTTGGTAAAATCCACGAAGACTTTGCGCCACTTTTAAGAAAGGCCGGTCGACTTACGCCAGAAGAACGGATGTTGATGCAGGACCATCCGGTGCGAAGTGCCGACCTCGCAAGCACAATTGCAGAGTTTCGAGGGAAAGTACAGACAGACATTAGAAACCATCACGAGAATTACGATGGCACTGGGTATCCTGATGGCCTAGTGGGCGACGCGATACCGATTGGCGCGCGAATAATTATGATTGCGGATACAATCGACGCTATGACAACCGATCGTCCCTACCGTAAGGCGCTCACACTCCAGAGGACGCTTGAGGAACTCGCCAAACATGCAGGCCAACAGTTCGATCCGAGGCTTGTAGAGTTGGTATCGAAGTCTCCCAGCATACGACGTCTTCTTGGGCCGCAGTTAGTTGCTCAGGTGCCTAACATTCCAAGCATGAGCCAGCCGTCTCGGACTGCTAAGCCGGGCGCGCGGGCAGCCAACTAAAAGGGGGATCCAATGCCGGTGAACAACACCGTTCTTGGTGCTGAATTAACCGAGGAAACCCTGAGCCTCGAGGAGG
>QHUZ01000042.1 GCA_003223395.1 Gemmatimonadota bacterium
AGCTGGGCGCGGCGTATATGCTCACGTCGAATGTCAGCGTCGGGGGGACTGCGGGTCTTTCGGCCGGCTATCTCTCATTCAAGAACAACGATCCGGCGAGTCGGGAAACAGGGCATGGCTACTATGACCGCATTCGGGTCATGGTTGCCCTGGGTCTGTACTTCTAGAGGCGATAGCTCCGGCCCCGCCATTCGATCAGTCGGTGACCGCGCCAGGCCGAGCGCAGCATGATGAACGCGACGACCGCTGAACCGAGTGGGTAGAGGAGCGCGTACCAGACCGGCGCTCGTTCCTTGACGTACACCAGGGTCCAGGTCAGCAACGAGGCGACCGTGGCGATGGCGGCCCAATGCCAGCCGGCGATAAGCCACAGGATTGGGGGCGCGAGCCAGAACAGCGCCGGTAGCCACATCAAGTACGGAAGCACCGCACGGACGACCTTGATGGGCGGCGCCATGAGCGGCGCGCCTGACGCGAGATTCTTCGACCAGCCGGCAATGATCTCGTGCAGTGAGCCGTACATGCGCGTGGTCATGAATTCGCGCGCTTGGGCGATGAAGATGTCCTTGCCCGCGCGCACGTAGTTTTGCGCCAGCATGAGGTCGTCGGTGACGCTGTGTTTGACCGCTGCGTGCGTGCCGACGGCCTCATAGGCAGCTCGGGTCGTCAAAATGAATTGCCCGTTTGCGATCGCGTTCCAGTAGGTGCGGGTGCGGTTCATGGATGCGAGATAGGCGAAACGGCTCTCGAGCGCGACGAAGACATGCGGTTGGATCAGCCGCTCCCAGAACGTGCGCATCTCCTGGCGCGGCAGCACGGTGAACAGATCGACGCGCTCGACCTGTAAGCCCCGCACCGCGCGCGGCACCAGCTCGGGCTCGTGCCTGGTATCGGCATCCGCGAACAGCAGCAGCTCACCTCGGGCGACGTTGTAGCCCTGGACGATCGCCCACTGCTTGCCAAACCATCCCGCGGGCGGTTCCACACCACGCACGAGGCGCAGCCGATTTCCGGTGGCGGGCTTGACGATCTCAGCCGTGCCGTCGGTCGAGCGGTCGTCTACGACGATGACTTCGATAGGCGCGTACGTGGTGGCCAGCACCGATCGCACGCAGCGCTCGATGTTGCGGGCCTCGTTGCGGGCCGGGATGATGATCGAGACGAGCGGGCCCGAGGTGAGCGGCTCATAGTCGCGCAGCCGGGGCCCGCGGATCAGGTAGCGAGACACGATGAGGAGCAGCGCCAAAATCCACGGCGCCGCGAGCAGCCAGCTCATTGCCGCGCTTCGAGCTTGCCGACGACGGTGGCGGTGGCGAGATGGCCGGTGACGTTCGTCATCGTGCGGAACATGTCGGAGATGCGGTCCAGCCCCATCAGGATGCTGAGGCCCGCGATCGGCAGGCCGGTCGCCTGGAATGCGGGAAAGAGGCTGATCACACCGCCGGACGGGACCGCGGCGACGGTGAGCGACGCGAGAAACACCGCGATGCCCGCTTGCAGCATGTGGCCCGGGCCGAACGGGATGCCGTACAGCCGCGCGACGAACAGCACGGCGATCGCCTGAAACAGTGCGCTACCGGCCCGGTTGATGCTCGCGCCGAGCGGGAGCACGAAGCCGGAGACCGGCCGCGGAAGCTGCAGGTTCTTGTCGGCCGCGTCGAACAGATAGGGCAGTGCCGCCATCGAGGTCGTCGCCGAGAAGCCCATGAACATCGACGGGAACGCGGCGCGGAGGAAACGCCGCGGCGAGACGCGTGCGAGCAGCGCCACGCTGGGGAGGTAGACGAGTGCGTGCAGCAGCAGGACGCCGACAATGACGGCCGCGATGAACCACAGCATCGCGCGAACGATGTCCCAGCCGTAGCGCGCCGCAGTCGGCGCAACCAGCGCGAAGATGCCGATGGGCGCAATCGCCAGCACCCAGTGCACGATCCGGATTAGCGCATCGGTCGCGGCCTCGGCGATGTGAATGAGCGGCGTCCGCCGCTCGATGGGGAGCGTGGCGGTCGCAATCGCGAAGATCGTCACGAACACGATGACCGGCAGCAGGTTGCCGTCCGCCGCCGCCTTGAACGGATTCGCCGGCACGAGCTGGACGAGGAACTGGACACCCGTCGGGAGGGTCTCCGTCGCCCTCTGAATGGCGGAGGGGTCGGCCGCTGCGGCCTGGAGCACGGTCTGCTTGTCGGGCGACACCGCCGCGGTGGGCAGCATCACGCTCCCGATCGCGAATCCGAGCGCGATCGCGATGATCGATGTGGCCCAGAAGTACGCGAGCGTGCGTACGACCAGCCGGCCGAGCATCCGCAGCTCGCCGAGCTTGGCGAGTCCGGCAAACAGCGCGGTTGCCACCAGGGGAATCGCGACCATCGACAACAGGTTCTTGAAGATGTCGCCGATCGGCTGAATAGCGGCCAACGCGTTGGCGAGCGCCGGGTGCTGCTGCTCCGCGAGCGTGGCCGCGAGCAGGCCCAGCAACAGGCCCGACAGCAGGCCGATTCCCATCCACACGTGGCTTCTCATTGGATGTCGGCTATTATATCGCCATGCCTGACACCACACACGCGCAGGTAAAAACTCCGAAGTGGGCTCTCATCCTGGGCGCCTCGAGCGGGTTCGGGGAAGGGGCGGCCAGGGCGCTCGCGCAGGCCGGCTATGATATCGTGGGCGTGCACCTGGACCGCAAGGCGGGTCTCGAGCACGTCGCCGAGATCCGCCGCGACATCGAAAAGCTGGGCCGCAAGACGCAGTACTTCAACATCAACGCCGCCGACGAGGAGAAGCGCACCGAAGTCCTCGCCGATCTTACCAAACAGAAGCTGAACGTCGCGGTGCTGCTGCATTCGCTCGCGTTCGGCACGTTGAAGCCGTACATCGGGGACGACGTTCTGAACAAAGCCAATATCGACATGACGTTGGACGTGATGGCGCACTCGCTGGTGTACTGGTCGCAGGGCGTCGTCAAGAACGGGCTGATGGGGAAGGGGGGCCGGATCTTCTCGATGACATCGTCCGGCTCGACGCGCGTGTTTGCGACGTACGGCGCGGTCTCGGCGGCGAAGGCGGCGCTCGAATCGCACACGAGGCAGCTCGCGCTGGAGCTGGCCTCTCACGAGATCACGGTGAACGCCCTCCGCGGCGGCGTCACCGACACGCCCGCGCTTCGCAAGATTCCGGGGAACGAAAAGCTCGTCGAAATCGCCACGCAGCGGAATCCGCACCACCGGCTCACGACACCCGCCGATCTCGGCGGCGCGATCGTGGCGCTGTCGCGTCCCGAGGCCGACTGGATCACGGGCAACGTGATCAACGTCGACGGTGGTGAGGAGGTGTCGGCTTAGGAGCTGGGAGTTAGGAGTCGGGAGCCAGGGTGACTGCCACGCTGGAAGCAGCGCGTCGCAAACTGCGCAATTACCAGCCCGTAGAGATTCCTTTCGAGAGTGGGATGATCGCGGCGGCGGTCGCCGTGGTGTTGCACGACGGCAACGATGGCATCGAAGCGCTCTTCATCCATCGCGCCGTGCGCGCCGGCGATGTCTGGTCGGGCCAGATCGCCTTTCCCGGCGGCCGCCGCGATCCCGGCGACGCCGATCTCCTGGCAACGGCAATCCGCGAAACGATGGAAGAGGTGGGTGTGGACCTGTCGTCCGCTGAGCGACTTGGTGTGCTCGACGACCTCTACCCGCGGACGCCGGTGTTGCCCCCCGTCGTCGTCCGTCCATTTGTATTCGCGTTGACATCCCGGCCGCCAATTGTCGTCAGCTCAGAGGTCCAGGACGCCTTTTGGGTCTCCTTCCGGGCTCTCCAAGCCCCAGGGGTGGCAGGGACCGTTACTGTCGATCATCCTGGCATCCCCAGACGCGCAATGCCTGCATATACACTAGGGAATCACACTATCTGGGGGATGAGCGAGCGTATTCTCACACCGTTAATTAGCCTAGTTTCTTAGTCCTACAAAATCCACATCTTCGCTTGACAATATTTGAGATTTAGGCTAGCCTAATGCCCTGTCTCGTTGACAGGGCATTGCCCGGAGCTTGGATGAACGCCGCGACCCGCTCGCCACAGCCACCGCTGACGCGGTCCGTCGAGGACTATCTGAAGTCGGTCTTTCATCTCACCAGTCAGGGCGGTTTCGCGACGACGAGCGATATCGCGGAAATGCTGGAAGTCGCACCGCCGTCGGTCAGCGGCATGATGAAGCGGCTCTCCGAGACCGGACTCATCGAGCACGTGCCGTATCGCGGCGTGCAGCTCACTCCTCAAGGGCGCCGGGCCGCGCTCCAAATGATCCGCCGTCATCGCATTCTCGAGTCGTATCTCACCAGCAAGCTCGGCTACGACTGGGGGGACGTACACGTCGAAGCGGAACAGCTGGAGCATGCCGTCTCGGAGAAGCTGATCGAGCGTATGGCAGACGCGCTCGGCGAGCCGCGCTACGATCCACACGGCGCGCCGATTCCGACGGCGGCGGGTGAAATCGAAGAAGCGGAGCTCGTGACGCTCGCCGACATCGCGGTGGGCAGCAGTGTCGTGCTGCGGGAAGTCGGCGACGAGAACACGGAGCGCCTGCACTACCTCGCCGAGCAGGGGCTGATCCCGGGCGTGCAGCTGACCGTGATCGACCGGCAGCCGTTCAACGGCCCCACGATCGTGCGGCTGGGCGACGGCACCACCCGCGTCGTGGGTCAGGAGCTCGCGTTGCTGCTCTTCTGCCGGCCGGTCGATGGCGAATAGCGCGATCGACGCCGGCTGGCGGCACCCGCGGCTCGCACCGAGCCTCGCGGAAGTCTACCGCACCGTTCCAATCAGACAGGGCGGTTGGTGGAAGAAGGCGCTCGCATTCGCGGGGCCGGGCTATCTCGTCGCCGTGGGTTACATGGATCCCGGCAACTGGGCCACCGATCTCGCAGGCGGCGCGAGGTTCGGCTACACGCTGCTGACCGTCATCCTGCTGTCCAACCTGATGGCGATTCTGTTGCAGGGTCTCGCCGCGAAACTCGGCATCGTGACCGGCCGCGATCTGGCGCAGGCGTGCCGCGATCACTACTCGCGGCCGGTGTCCTTTTTCTTGTGGGTCATTTGCGAGATCGCGATCGCCGCGTGTGATCTCGCGGAGGTCATCGGCTCGGCGATCGCGTTGAACCTGCTGTTCGGGATTCCGCTGCCCTGGGGCATCGCGATCACCGCGCTCGACGTGCTGATCGTGCTCTACATGCAGCAAAAGGGATTCCGGCTGCTCGAGGCGCTGGTCGTCGTGCTGATCGCGACGATCGCCGGTTGCTTCCTGTTCGAGATTCTCATCTCCAAGCCCGATGCCGGCGCGGTGTTCGCGGGATTCATCCCGCGCGCATCGATTCTCAAAGACCCCGACAAGCTGTACATCGCGATCGGCATCCTGGGCGCGACCGTGATGCCCCACAACCTGTATCTCCACTCCTCCGTGGTGCAGACGCGCAGTTACGACGAGACCGCGGCGGGCAGACGCGAGGCAGTGAAGTTCGCGTTCATCGATTCGACCGTCGCGCTCTCGTTCGCCCTGTTCATCAACGCGGCGATCCTGATCGTCGCGGCGGCCACGTTCCATCGCGCCGGTGAAACAGGCGTCGCGGAGATCCAGGACGCCTACCGCCTACTGACGCCGCTGCTCGGCGTCACCGGAGCCAGCGCGGTGTTCGCTTTCGCGCTGCTGGCATCCGGTCAGAACTCGACGCTGACCGGGACACTCGCTGGTCAAATAGTGATGGAAGGATTCCTGAACATCCGGATCCGGCCCTGGCTCCGGCGGCTCATCACGCGCTTGATCGCGATTGTGCCCGCGGCACTGACGGCTATTTTCTGGGGAGAACACGGCACCGCCCAACTCCTGATTCTGAGCCAGGTGATCCTGAGTTTGCAGCTCTCCTTCGCCGTCTTCCCGCTCGTGATGTTCACTTCAGACCGTCTGAAGATGGGGGAGTTCGTGAATCCCCGGTGGCTCAAAATCCTGGCGTATGTGGTTGCGGTCTTCATCGCTGCCCTGAACGCCTACCTGCTGGTACGGGTCGTTGGCGGCTGGGTCAGCTGATGTATAAGCGCATCCTGGTGCCGCTGGAAAATGGCCCGGCCGACGCCGCCATACTCACGCACGTCAGCGGCCTCGCGAAGCTCCTCGGCGCCCAGGTCCTATTGCTGCATGTCGCGGATGGGTGGGCGGCGCGGAATATGGAACAGCTCAACCTGCGCGAATCGCAGGAAATGAAAGAAGACCGGGCGTACCTGGAGCGGGTGTCGCAGGAGCTGCGGCAGGCGGGCATCGATGTGGACGCAGTGCTGGCGGCTGGTGACCCCGCCAAGGAGATCGCGGCGACTGCCGAGCGGGAGAAGGTCGATTTAATCGCGATGGCGACTCACGGGCACTCGTTGCTGAGCGACGTGGTTCATGGCACCACCGCGACAGCATTGCGACACGTCAGCCGGATTCCGATCCTGATGGTGCGCGCGCCTGCTCCAACCCCTTGAGAATGGCGCTGAGACGGCGGTCTCGCGCTTCCCGCAGGAACTCGACCTTCCCCTTGTAAGCCCTTTCAATCGACTGGATGAGCGCCCGCTGCTCCTCGGGATCGAGCTGCGCCCAATGGGCGAGCTGTTGCCACCAGCTCTCGAAGCTCGCCAACAGGTGCTGCGTGAAGCTGCGGATCCCGCCTTCCCCCGCCGCCAGGTGGTAGGTGAGGTGGGGGCCCGCCGCGGCCCAGCCGATCGCCGGACCGAGCGAGACCGCGCGATCGAGCTCATCCACGCTGATCACACCACGCAGGACCAGGTCGATGCATTCCCGCCACACGGCCGCGGACACCCGTCCCACGACGTACCCGGGAATCGACTTCTTGAGGACGATCGGGAAGCGGCCGAGGGAGCGAAGGTACTCGACCGCGCGATTCATGCTGGCGGCCGACGTCCGATCTTCCGGCACCACCTCGACGAGCGGAATCAGCTCCGGCGGACTCAGCGGGTGGGTGACGAGGCAACGGTCGAGCCGGCGCATGCGGCCGAAGATCTCCGTCGGCGGCAGGCCGCTCGATGACGAGCTGATCAGCGCGTCGTCCCCCGCCTGCTGTTCGATGCCCACGAGAATCTTCTGCTTCGCCCCCACGTCTTCGTGAATCGCCTCGATGATCCAATCGGCGTCCTGGACCGCTTCGGAGAGAAACTGCGCGCGCACCAGCTCCGTGAGGCCGCGCTCCACGATGCTCTCCGGCGCGCGATCGAGAGCTACGAGCGCGCGCGTGCGTCGCTCGACTTCGATCGACGCGCGCTCCATGGTCCCGGGGTTCAAGTCGAAGATCGCCACCGGCCATCCGGCCGACGCGCACAACGCCGCCCAGCCGACGCCGATGTCGCCGGCGCCTATCACGGCAACCTTGCGGGGAATCACGCCATCGCCTCCTCGACGAGCGCACCGGCCAGCACGCGCTCGAATAGCAGCCGCCGTACCGGCGGCGGGTGGACCTCCATCGCGACGCGCACAAACGAGCCCTTCGGATTCAGCTTCGTGCGGCCTCGGCTCTGCCCATCGTCCAGGTCGACCACCAGCCGCAGATCGCTGAAGGTGAGCACGTCGGGTTGGAGGAGGTACGCGATGGCGAGGACGTCGTTGATCACCGCACCGTCCAAGCCCTCCTGCTTCTTGTGAAACTCGACGTAGAATCGCAGTGCATCGTGCAGCCAGGGTGTGTGCTGCGCGAGCCGTTCGACTTCAGTCCCCCTGATCACGAGCTTGCGCGTCACGTCCAGCCCGATCATCTCAGTCGGGATCTCGGCGGCGAGCACTGTCGCGAGTGCCTCGGGATCGCACCACGCGTTGAACTCCGAGAAGCGCGTCTGATTCCCCGCCGCTTCGATGTTGCCGATCATCGCGACGTGGCGGCTGACCTTGTCGTGCACCAGCCCGGGATTCGCGCGGAGCACGCGCGCCAGACTGGTAGCGGGGCCGAGCGTCACGAGGGTGACCGGCTCCGGCTGAGCGGCGAGCAGCCGCTCGAGCGGGCGGACGTAGTCGAGGATCACCCCCGCGGGCGGCACCTCGGCGTAGCCCAGACCGCTCGGGCCGTGCGTGTCGTCGGCCACCTGGAGCTGCCGTTTGAGCGGCCGGCGGGCGCCGATGCCGAGCGGCACGCGAACCGGCTGTTTCAGCTTCCGGAGGATCTCGACGGCGTTGCGATAGGCGTTCTCGACCACGGTGTTGCCGTAAGAGATCGAGATCGCGCGGACATCGAGCTCAGGGGAATTGAGAGCAAGAAGTAGCGCCAAACAATCATCGATCCCGGGATCGGTGTCGATGATTATTGGGAGCGGGGAGCTGGGAGCGGGGAGCTGAGGCTCGGGCACGCTCTAGGTTAGGCTCCTCACTTCGGAAGTGCAAACGCGATGATTGCGTCTCCCGTCCCGAACGGGCCGCCGCCCCCGGCGGCGATGACGACGAACTGGCGTCCGCCTGCCTCATACGTCATCGGCGTGGCGCGCGCGCCCGCGGGAAGATCGGCTTTCCACAGCTCGCGGCCCGTCTCGACGTCGAACGCCCGGATCGCGTGCTCCAGCGTCGCGCCGATGAAGACCATTCCACCCGCAGTCACGATCGGACCGCCAAGATTTAGGGAGCCCGGGAAGCCGCCCATCGTTCCCAGCGGGACGTTCCAGGCGATGCCGCCCGTGCTGAGGTTCACCGCGACCAACGCGCCGAACGGGGGCGGCGTGCAGGGCAACCCAGTGGGACCCAGGATGATGCGCCGGCGCATGAGGTACGGCGTGCCGCGCATGTTGGTGTACTCAAAGTCCGTCATGCCGCGTGCCGCATCCACGGTTTTGGAGCTGTCGAAGTTGAAGCTGTGCGCCACGAAGAGCTGCACCATGGCGGGGACGCGATTGACGGGCACCACGGCAAGACCGTGCCTTTCATCTATAGCCACGCCGCCCCAATGGGCGCCGCCGATGTTGCCGGGCTGTGAGATCGTCCCCCGCAGGCTGGGCGGCGTAAACGGTCCCTCGTTGCGCAGCGCCGCCAGGATGTCGTGGCAGGCGGCCTTGGCCTCAGGTGTAGGTCCCCAGGCGTCCGCCGCGGAATACTGCAGTGGCACAAGCGGCGGGGTGACGAGCGTAAAGGGTTGCGTCGGTGATGCGACTTCGCCTGGCACGCTGCTCGCCGGGACCGGCCGTTCCTCTACCGGGAAGATCGGCGTCCCGGTCGTTCGGTCGAGGATGTACAGCATCCCGGACTTCCCGGTCTGGATGACTGCAGGGATCCTGGCGCCATCGTGCGTCACGGTGACGAGCGTGGGCGGCGCGGCGTTGTCGAAGTCCCAGAGGTCGTGGTGCACGGTCTGGAAATGCCACACGACCTTCCCCGTCGATGCGCGCAGCGCCACGATCGAGCTGGCGTAGCGGTCGTCGCCCAGGCGCATGCCGCCGAAATAATCCGGTGCGGGACTCGACGTGGGAAGGAACACGAGATCGCGCTCGGGATCTACGACAATGACGGACCAGACGTTGGCAGCGCCGACGATCCGTGCGGCGCCGTTCTGCCACGTCTTGAAAGCCGGATCAGCCGAGTCCTGGGGTACGGGATCGAACGTCCACGTGAGCGCCCCGGTGCGTGCATCGAACGCGCGCACTTCGCCGCTCGCCGGCGCCAGGTTGGTGTTGTCCGCTACCGCCGATCCGGTGATGACGAGGTCTCCAATGACGGCAGGAGGAGACGTCACCTCATAAAACGCGAACTCGTCCGGCGCGGCTCGCAGTCCCTTCCGGAGATCGACAACGCCGCCCGAGCCGAAGCCCGCGCAAGGCTTTCCTGTCGGCGCATCGAGGGCGATGAGCCGCGCGTCGATCGTCGCCGCGATGATGCGCCGGGCGCAGGACGTGCCGGCAGCCGCGCGGCCGTCCCTCCAGAAGCTCACGCCGCGACTCGCGAAGTCGCCGTAGCCGCGATGCGGGTTCACGCCCGCGTCGTAACGCCAGCGCTCCGTTCCCGTTGCGGGATCGAGCGCCGCGACGATGCCCGTGGGCGTGATCACGTACATCGTCCCGTCAACGACGATCGGCGTGACTTCGAGCGACGGCGGCCGGTGCGACATGCTCGACATGTCGGGCATGCCGGTGTGATACGTCCACGCGACTTGCAGCTGCGCGACGTTGCCACGCGTGATTTGCGTGAGCGGCGAAAAGCGCGCACCGCCGGGATCGCGGCCATACGCGGGCCATTCTCCCGGTGCCTGCAGGCTAACGATGAGCAGCAGAGTCAGCATGGATTTCCCTCGTAATGGTTTCGCGCAAGCGCTGGAACTCGGTCTCTCCGCCGAACCCGAAGATGCGCTCGATTATGCGTCCCCGCTTGTCGAGCAGCACCGAGTACGGCAGCCCCCGGTAGTGATAGATCTCTTTCATGCGGCCGCGGCCCACCAGAATTGGGAACGGCGGCCGGAACTCGGCGACGAACGCGCGCATCTTGCCTGGGTCCACGTCGTCGGAAATCGCCGCGATGTCGACCTGGTCGCGTGGGAAGCTCTTGTACAGCTCCGCCATGTGCGGGAACTCTTCGCGGCACGGCCCGCACCACGATGCCCAGAAATTGACGAGCGTGATCTTGCCGCGATAATCGTCGAGCCGCACCGGCTTGCCTGCGAGGTCGGGCAAGGCGAAGGCGGGCTCGAACAGATCGCGCCCGAGTGTGGGGGTCTGCGCCAACAGACGCTCGGGGTCGAGGACGCGGATCGTACCACGGTGGTCCACCGCGACGGCCGTCGCCCGCGTCCCGAGGGCGCGAGTCGTGACGATGCGGCCACTCGTCGGGTCCAGCACGTCGAGACGCAGGCGCGTCGCCGCCGAATCTTCGGCCCCGAGCGCGTAGAGACGTCCATCCGGCCCGACCGACACGGCGATGTTCACCATGGCATACGCGACCCCAATCTCGCGCCGCTTCGGAGGCAGGAAATGCGGATCAGGCTCCTCACGGAACAGTCCACGTTGGGTGCGCCACACCGTCGCGCCGGTCGCGTCGAGCTTCAGGATCTCGTCGCGCACCAGGGGGGCGAAATAGATCGAGCCGTCCGGCGCGAGCGCGACGGCTCCCGCGTTCGCGAGCTGGGCCAGGTAGGCGACCTCGGGGACGTGGGTGACACCCAACCCGCGGCTCGGGCGGCCGAGCGTGTCCAGGAGCCACAGCAGCGGTTGGCTGCCATCCTCGCCGACGAACTGAACCAGGTAGGGAGAGCGGGCGGCGATGATCCGATCATCTCCGGTGGCGTTCAACGAGGCGGGAAACGGGCTTGGCCACTCCCGCACCGGCCTACCCGAGGTGTCGAACACGACCCCTTCGCCGGTGCGCTCCGTGACGAGCAGCCGCCCATGGAGCGCCGCGACGGCGATGGGCGTCGCGAGTCGCGGATCGGCGATCGTGCGCACGACGTGCAGCGTGCCGTCGAAGCCCACGAGCCGGCTGTGGTCGGGGTCGGGCGCCCACGAGAGGGTACCGACGCGGGCCGCGGGGGAACGGCCCAGGAAGAGGAGGGTGAATCCGCTGGGGGCGGGATGACAGGCGGTGAGGGCCACTAATCCGAGCGCCGCCGCTGTCCCCGCCCCCGGCGGGCCGCGCATCAGGTGGCGGCTGCGATCGTCTTGATCTCGATCGTGTGCATGCCGTGTTCCATGCGATGGACGCCGGTGACTTTCACCTGCGTCTCGGCGAACGGCTCGAGGCGCGCGTTCTGCGGGTCCGCGGCCTTGGAGCTGACCGGCATGTAGATCGTGCCGTCCGAGCTCAGAATTGCGAGCGCGACACCCACCTTGGCGCACGCGGCGGCGCACTGTTTGTGTCCGGCGCCGGAGGCGCCCATGGTGGTGTAACAATTGACGTCGATCACCTGGCCGGTGAGCGTCATGTCGTTGCCGGCGGTCGCCGCGGGCTTCGGCTGTTGGGCTGCGAGCGGCAGCGCGCAGATCGCGAGCAACGCCCCAGTTGCGAGAGTTCGCTTCAGCATCGTGCACCTCCGTGATAATGGTAAGGACATTACGTCCGAAGCCTGATACCCGGAACGGCTATATTGGGGCCCCATGAATGAGACCTTTCGAGTCCTGATCGACACATTCGGCAAGGGCTGGGAGCGGGGCGACGTCGAGGTCATCTGCTCTGTCTTCACGGAGGATGCCGTCTTTCTCGAGACGCCATTCAGCAGTCCTGACCGCGGGATGGCGGCGATCCGGGCGTATTGGAAGGACATCCCGCTGTATCAGGCTGAAACCGACTTTTCCTCAGGGGAGATCTACGCCGCGGGACCGTGGTTTGCGACGGAGTTCCGCTGCACGTTCCGACGCCGCAGGACAGGGGAACAGGTCGATGCGCGGGGCGCCATCTTTTGTGAGACGAAGGACGGGAAGATTTCGGAGATGAGGATGTACTGGCACCGATATGCTGGCGGTCGGGAGGAACCCAAGGCTTAGGACATGCAAAGACTAGGCAACAGACGCACCGCGGTTCACGGTCCACCGTCAACGGGACAACCCGCTCGCATACCCCACCGCGATCTCCATGAGCTCAGCGCTGCGGAGGCCAATGCTCATTGCCAAATCCACTGCGTCCTCCTGCTCCATCTTTTTGTCGATCATCAGGTAAGGAATCAACGCTGCTGACGTTCGGTTGCCGCTCGAGCAGTGCAGTAGCGCCCTTCGTCCTTCCAGTTTCTTCAACGCCTCATGCATCTGTTTCATTGTGTCGGTCGTGACGGCCCCGTGCACGATCGGAACGCTGATGTATTCGAGCCCAGCCGCGCGCACGGTGGCCGGCTCGTCGAAGGGCCTGGGCTCCATCGGATCGCGATTGTCGAGCACGACCTGCCCACCGGCGGCCTTGAAGGCTCTGAGCTGTTGCTCGGTTGGCTGACCGCCGGTAATCCAGCCCGACACAGGCTCGGCGGCATTTGGAAGACCGGCAACCGCGTCGAGCAGCGCAGACACCTAGGGAAGCCATCCACCAGTAAACCCGGCGCGCTTGAGTCCTCGAATGATGTGCGGATTCGTCCGCATCACGCGCCACACGAAATCAGTCCGGAAGTTCTCGACCATCGCCAGAATCGGTCCCTGATCGATGCCGAGGTAATCGACGTCGAACCAGCCAAGATTCGGATCCACGCTGCCGACCTCCTGCTGGCCGGCGGCGGTGAATGTGGGATTGAAGGCGTCGAGGAAGCCGTAGGTCGAGAAAAGATGATTGCCGTACGTGGTGCGCATCGCGAGCAGCGCCGGAATCGTAAACTCGGGCGCAAATGGCACAGCACCGCCGACGGCGGTGGCGCAGATCGTGCCATCGTCGCGCTCGTCGCCGAGGGCGACGCCGCGGGCTGAGTAGGTGTGGAACTGCCGGCTGCGGCCGGCGAGCGTGAGCGTCTTGTTCGCCGGACCGTCGCAGGCGGTCAGGCCCCAGACGTTGCGGGTGTAGCCGCGCCAGCCGCCCGGGTTGGCGATCGCGTACGCACGTTGAGAGAGCGTGGCGCGGCGGGAGTTCTCGAAGTAGTCGATCCCGCGGTTGCGCATGTAGTCGTCCGCGATGCCCCGGAAATCGATCCACACGTGTGAGTACTCGTGACCGAACAGCGGCGCGAACTGGACGAAGCTCTGGCCGTAGTACGTGCCCCACTGATAGCCACCGACCCAGGCATTCCAGGTTGTGGTCGAGTCCACCGGGTGTGTCGGTGACGCAATCGCGAGGATGTTGAGGATCATGCCCTCGTTGTAACCGATCCACCGGGCGTTGAGAAAGCCGCTCTCCGGATGCCAGCCCATGGTGACCCCAGGCGCACCGGCCTGAGCCCATTGCCAGTCCACGCGGAAGTAGATCGAATCGGCGAGTGCGCGGATCTGCTGCTCGGTCGTGTCGCTGTGATCGTAATAGCTCTGCGCGAACAGGATGCCGGCGAGCAGCAGCGAGGTGTCGATCGTCGACAGCTCGACCGTTTGGAAGCGGCGGCCGGTCTGCATGTCGAGGAAGTGATAGAAGAAGCCGCGATAGCCGGTGGTGTTCGGGCCGGCCGAGTCCTGCGGCGCGGTCCAGAAGAACTGCAGCGTTTTCAGCGTGCGATCGGCCGCCTGCGCGCGGGTGATCCAGCCGTGCTCCGCGCCGATCGGATAGGCGGTCAGCGCGAAGCCCACGGCGGCGATGCTCGAGAATGAGGGCGTGGGCCAGCGGTCGGGGGTGAGACCGTTGCCGGGCGGCGTCAGGTCCCAGAAGAAGTTGAAGGTGCGGTGCTGCAGGGTGTCGAGAAAGGCGGCCGTGTCTGGCGTGACGCCCGGGCCCCCGGAGTTACCGGCACAACCTCCGAGGGCCAGGGCGAAGACGACGGCGGAGACGCGAGCGTGGTTACCGATCAGAAGCCATACTCGGCGGCAACCTGCAACCGGCGTGCGTCACTGTTCACGCAATGCGCGAGCCCGAAATTCGCGACATCAGTCCGGTCGTTGGTGTTGTAGCAGCCGAGGTTCTGAAAATTAAATGCGTTGAACAGGTCGAGCGTAAAGGCCATCGTGGTGCCCGAGACACTCGGGAAGGTCTTACGCAACCGCAAATCCACCTCTCGAAACGCCCATATCTTCGCCGGAATGAGAAACGCGAAGTGGTCGGGCGTGAACCCACCCGGCTCGTACATGGCCGGGTTGAACCGTCCAGCGACATCCAGTCGCGGCCCGGTCCCCAGGGTAATCAGGCCGCTGAACTGCACGCCGTAGGCGTACGGAACGTCCGTGACCCAGTTCGCGACAAGGTGCGCCTTCTCGTCATTGATCGGGTGCTTCGTGATGAGATATGCCTGCGGGAACGCGAACTCGTCATCCGAGGCATCGATGCCTTGCATCGATCGCGTCGAGTAGCTGAAGCTCATTCCACCGCCCCAACCGATGCCCCGCGTGCGCTGTTGGTACGGCCGGGTTACCTGTATCTGGAGCGCGTCGTACCATGTCTTCACGCTGTTCGTCGTGAAGACGATGTTGTTGAAACCGTGGAACGGGCTGGCGCCGACGCAACACGTGCGCGGGTTGTTGCTGTTGAAATCGAAGTTCGCCCAGTTGAACACCAAGCCGTTGACGCCTCGGACGCCGGCATACGCCACCGAGACCACGTAACGTCCAAGCTGGCGTCGCACGCCCAGACTGAACTGTGTGGATCGTGGCGGCTTGGTGTGATTGCCGATCAGCCAAACTTCACCCAGCGCCGCCCCACCGCTGTCGACCGCCGCGCGCAGCACCGATGTGTCGGTGGTCAGGTACGTGTCCTTCCACGGGATCTGGCCGGCACCGGGCGTCGTCGAATCTCGCGGCGCGAAGTACACTGAGTACTTGGGGTAGGTGAGCTTCTGCATCTCGTCAATCGACAGATCGAAGTACGAGCGGTCGTAGTAGATACCGATTCCGCCGAACAGCGTCGTCATGTTGTTCTGGTCGAGCGCGTACGAAAAGCCGAGCCGGGGCTGGAAGGCACCCAAGAACCGCTTTCGCTGCGTCCCATCCGTGAAGTATTCCAGCGTGTCGATGGGATGTTGGAGCTGAGCGTTGTACAGGCGAATCGTGTCGCGGACGTTCTGCGGGGTCACGTAATCGTAGTTCAGCATGTGCGACTCGTAATCCCACCGAATCCCCAGGTTGAGAGTGAGCCGCGACGTTGGGCTCCAATCATCTTGCGCGTATGCACCCAGTGTCATGTTGTGCGCTGTGAGGAACGGGTTGCCGGCCGCCCACTCGAGTTTGAAGGGGTTCTTGTACGCGTAGGACACGTCGCCGGTACAGTTCGGATTGCAGTTGACCAGGTTGCCATAACGGAAGGTCGGGAACTGGTTGTTGCCCTTGTTCACGTCGTAGGTCAGTCGATCCAATGCGACCCCGACCTTGATCACATGCTCTCCACCCGAGCGGAACCCCGTGTAGGTGAGGTCATCGCGGAACCCTAAGCGCTTCTGGGTGAAGTCCTGATTGGTCTCATAACTCCCCAGGACGGCGAAGCCGTAATCCCGCTGAGGAATCCCGGGCGTCTGCGGGGTTTGCGTGCGGCGGAAGCGAGAATACGTTAGCATCGCTTCATTAAGCCACGGGCCCGTGACGGACGTGTGCTTGAGACTGCTGAAGTCGACATCCTGGCCATAATGGACGGCCTTCGCGTAGGCCGCGTTCCCGCCGAAGTCGCGGATGTCGTACTCGTGACGCAGGCTACCGCTCCACTCGAGAGTTGAATGAGGCGTCGCGTCGTACGTGAGCTTGCCAAACAGCAGTGTCTCGCGGAACGGAGACGTAAAACTGCGATTGAAGCTGGTGAACGGGATCGTGTCGACGGCAGGGCCGAATCCCGTAGGCGGCGTGATGGCGACGGTCGCCGCCCGGTTCTGATAATTGCCTTCGTAGGAGCCGAAGAAACGCAGGCGATCGCGGATCAGCGGACCACCTGCGCTCAGACCGACCTGATAGCGACTGTAGTCGGGCTTGGCGGATCCTAGGCTGAAGCTGTCCAGGGCGACGAGACCCTTGTTCTGGTAATAGGTGAACGCATTTCCTGTCCATGTGTTACCGCCCGAGCGCGTTGTGGCGGTGATAATCGCGCTTGAGGCCCTTTGGTATTCCGCCTTAAAGTTCTGCGTAATGATGCGGTATTCCTGAATTGCACTCCGCGGAAACGGGTTGCCGCGGCTGTTGTCCTGACCGGCAATACCGGAGTTCGGACCTTCGCCACCCGTCAGGTCGTTCTTCAGACTCGCGCCGTCGACGAAGACGTTGACCTCGCCAGGCCCTTGGGCGCCTGCCGTGAAGTTCCTCGGCCTGAGATCGGTGCGATCGGGGCTGACAATTACGCCCGGGGCCAACGCCGCGAGATCGAGGAAGTTCCGACTCGGCGTAGGTAAGTTCTGCACCTGCTGTTGTGAGATATTGGTCGCGACCTCCGACGTCCGTAGCTCGACCGCCGGAGTCCCCCCCTCCACCTTCACCGCCTGGAGCTCGACTGCCCCGGCCTGCAACGTGAAGTCAGCGAGCAACGTGGCGCCGATCTGAACTACAACCCGGCGCTGCTGTGGGGAGTGGCCGATACTTCGGGCGACGAGGTCGTACGTACCGGGCACGAGGCCTGGCAGGATGTAGCCGCCATCCGCACGAGTTGTAGTCGTTCGCTGCACGCCAGTCTCGATATTCTGCGCCCGGATCTCGGCATCTGCCACAGGCGCCCCATTCTGATCCTTCACGTACCCGCGGACGGTGCCGGTAGTGGTCTGTGCGCTGAGTGACAACGGGGAGGCGAGCAGCGTGAGGCAGGCGAGCCACAGAAAACGATGACGCGACATGGATCATCTCCCGTGAGTTGGGCCAGTGGCAGAAAATTGACAAGACGATCCCTGCCCGCGCTAGGGCTTCGCGCTGTCCCGTTTTGAGCCGTAAGTTTGCTGAACTTTCCTTGGCCTAGAGAGCGCAATCCTATGTCGCATGTTCGCCACGTCCTGATCCTCACCGTCCTGCTCGCCGCACCCGCTTCCGCACAGAATCTTGACTCACTCCTCAGCCGCATGACCCTCGAAGAAAAGCTCGGCCAGTTGAATCTCCTGTCGGCCGGCGGGCGCGCCTCGCCCGAGCAAATGCAGCTGGTTCGCGCGGGCAAGCTCGGCGGGCTGTTCAACGTCATGGGCGCCGAGAACACGACGCCGGTGCAACGCATCGCCGTGACGGAGTCCCGGCTCAAGATCCCGCTGCTGTTTGGCCTCGATGTGATCCACGGTTATCGCGCGATCTTCCCGATCCCACTCGGCGAAGCGAGTTCGTTCGATCCGGAGGCCGCTGAAGCAACGGCGCGCGCGGCCGGTCAGGAAGCCGCCGCCTTCGGGATCAACTGGACGTATGCGCCGATGGTGGACATCGCCCGCGACCCCCGCTGGGGTCGCATCGCGGAGGGCTCGGGCGAAGATCCGTATCTCGGCTCGCTCATGGCTGCCGCGCGCGTGCGCGGTTTCCAACAGAACATCTTCGCGACGGCAAAGCACTTCGCCGGCTACGGCGCGGCGGAGGCGGGCCGCGAATACAACGAGACCGAAATCTCCGAGCGCACGATGCGCGAGGTGTACCTGCCGCCGTTCAAGGCCGCGGTCGATGCGGGCGTCACGAGTCTGATGTCGGCCTTCAACGACGTCGCCGGCGTCCCGGCTTCCGGCAACGCCTGGCTGACGGATACGGTGCTGCGGCGCGAATGGCGCTTCCCCGGCTTCGTGGTGAGCGACTGGACGTCGGTCGCCGAGCTGATCAACCATGGCATCGCGGGCTCGCAGGCCGAGGCGGGGCGGCGCGCGCTGACCGCCGGCGTGGATATGGACATGCAGAGCAGCATCTACGTGGACTCGCTCGCCGCCCTCGTGCAGAGCAATCGGATCCCCCTGGCGGTGGTCGATTCGGCGGTGATGCGAATCTTGCGCGCCAAGCAGCGGCTCGGCTTGTTCCGCGACCCCTATCGAGCTCGAACTGCGCCACCCGCCACGGAACTTCGCGCATTGGCGAGGAGAGTTGCTGGCGAGTCAATCGTCTTGCTCAAGAACGAGCGGTCGCTGTTACCGCTCGCCAAAGCCGGCACCATCGCCGTCATCGGACCACTCGCCGACAACAAGGAAGAGCCGCTCGGACCCTGGCACACCCAGGGCCGCGCCGAGGATGTCGTCTCGGTGTTGCAGGGGATCAAGACAAAGGTGCAGACAGTCTTGTACGCCCAGGGGTCGGGCATCGACGACACGTCAAAGGCGGGCTTCGCGGCTGCGGTCGCCGCCGCCCGTCAGGCCAAAGTCGCGGTCCTCGTGCTCGGCGAGCGGGGAGACATGAGCGGCGAAGCTGCGAGCCGCTCCTCGCTCGGCTTGCCGGGCGTGCAGGAGCAGCTGCTCGAGGCGGTCGCCGCCACTGGCACGCCGGTCGTGCTCGTCCTCATGAACGGCCGGCCGCTGATCCTCGAATGGGCCTCCGACCATGTGCCGGCGATCGTCGAGACGTGGTTTCTCGGGATCGAGGCAGGGAACGCGACGGCCGACGTGCTGTTCGGCGACGTCAACCCGAGCGCGCGCCTGCCCGTGACGTTCCCGCGTGTGCTGGGCCAGGTTCCGCTGTACTACAATCATCGCAACACGGGCCGCCCACCTGACGCCAACAACAAGTACACGTCGAAGTACATCGACGTCCCCGTCACGCCCAGGTATCCGTTCGGGTATGGGCTGTCGTACACGACATTCGGATACAGCAACCTCAAACTCAGCGCCGCCCGCGCGCGCGTGAGCGACACGATCACCGCGACCGTGACGGTCACAAACAGCGGCGGCAGGGAAGGGACGGAGGTCGTACAGCTCTACGTGCGCGATGAGGTTGCCAGCGTGTCACGGCCAGTCCGTGAGCTGAAAGCCTTCCGGCGGGTGACGCTAAAACCTGGCGAGTCACGGGCTGTCGATTTGCGGGTGGCGGTGCGCGATCTCTGGTTCATTGGGCTCGACATGAAACCCGTCGTGGAGCCGGGAACGTTCCGCGTCTATGTCGGCCCGAACTCGGCCGAGGGTCTCGAAGCGACATTCGAATGCATCCCCTGATTCTGCTCGCACTGCTGCAGGTGGGGAATGTAGGGGCGCAGCATGCTGCGCCCCTACCTCAAAATGCCGCGCCCCCCCAGTCGCACCCCACCACCTGTTACGAGGTCTTCGTCCGCTCGTTCTACGACAGCAATGGCGACGGCATCGGCGATCTCCCCGGTCTCACGCAGAAGCTCGATTACATCTCCGGGCTCGGCGCCGATTGCGTCTGGCTCATGCCCATCGCGGAATCGCCGAGTTATCACGGCTACGACGTCACCGACTATTACAAAGTCGAGCCGGACTACGGGACGAACGACGATTTCAAAGCGTTCGTCGCGGCGGCACACCAGCACAAGATTCGCGTGCTCGTCGATCTGGTTCTGAACCACACCTCGAGTGAGCACCCCTGGTTTCAGGAAGCGTTACGGGACACGACGGCGCCGCATCGCGGCTGGTACCGCTGGGCGCCGACGCAGGGCGGGGCGTGCCCGAACAATTGGCATAAGTCACCCGTCCGCGACGAGTGCTACTTCGGTCTCTTCTGGAGCGGGATGCCGGATTTGAATTACGAGAATCCCGCCGTGCTCGACGAGATGAAGCGCGTCGCTAGGGTTTGGCTGGACTCGATGCACGTGGACGGATTCAGGCTGGATGCGGTGCGTCACCTGGTCGAGGTCGGGAACGAGGTCTCCAACACTCCCGGTACCCATCAGGTGCTGCGCGACTTCGGCCAGTACGTCCGCGGCATCGCGCCGCAATCGTACACGATCGGAGAGGTGTGGGATAACCCGGACGTCATCCTCACCTACTATCCTGATCAGCTCGACGCGTACTTTGCGTTTCCCATCTCTGAGGCACTCATCGAAGCCGTGCGGACCGGGAAGGCCGGCGGGCTGCTCCCGACGGTGGAGCAGTTCCAGCGCGCCGAACCGGCGTATCGCTGGGCGCCGTTCCAGCGCAATCACGATCAGACCCGAGCGATGACGGCGCTCGCCAATGACACAGCAGGTGCCAGGCTCGCGGTGACGATCCTGCTCACGCTGCCGGGCGTGCCGTTCGTGTATTACGGGGAAGAGATCGGGATGACGGGCGACAAGCCCGACGAGCGGCTGCGCACGCCGATGCAATGGACCGCCTCGTCGCGGGGATTCACGAGCGGGAAGCCGTGGGAGACGCTGCAGGCCGACACGCTCACAGCTAATGTCGCTGCGCAAGAGCGCCGGCCGAATTCACTGCTGAAGCTGTATCGCTGGCTGATGCGGTTGCGCGGGAATGACGCGGCGCTGCGAGATGGCCGGTTGGAGCCGGTCGAAACGGGCAACGACGCGCTGCTGGCCTACATGCGGAAGGACGGGACCGCGCAGGTTCTCGTGGTCGCCAATCTCGGAACGACCCCCGCGACGCTCGCGGTGCCGGGCCGATTCTCGTATCGCAGCCTGCTCACGGCAGGCAGAACCCGAGCATCGCTACCCACGCTTCAGCCGCGCACCGCTTACATATACGAGATTACACAACGTCCCTAGACCGACCGTCGCGGACGGCGTTCCAATACGGCATATTGGGGTCAACAAAGGGGGTCCCATGAACTGGAACCCAACACGCGTTCTGCCCTCCGTCGCGCTCGTCCTTGGCACCGTCCTCACGTGCGCGTCCCAAGCTCATGGCCAGGTTGCCACGACAAAACCAGCCCCGCGCCCGGCGGGGTCGATGCGCACCACCGAGTCCGCGCGGGAGCACGCCACGAGCCTCGCTCAACTGCTGCAGGGTCGCCTTTCCGGCGTGAGCGTGTCCCCGGCGCCCGATGGCGGGATCATCGTGCGCATGGGGGGCCCAACGTCGTTCTACGGGAATCAGGACCCGCTGTTCGTGGTCGACGGGGTCACGATCGAGGGTAGCCGCACCACCTTGAGCTGGCTCAGCCCGCACGACGTCGAAACCGTTCAGGCCCTGAAGGACCCGAGCCAGACGGCGATCTACGGCGTGCGCGGCGCGAATGGTGTGATCGTCATCAAGACGAAGGGGTCGCACTAACTGCAACGGATCAGCCTCGGCGGTATCGACTACGCCATCCTGATCATCTACTTCGTCTTCGTGCTCGGCATCGGCTGGGCACTGAGACGCCGCATCCGCAGCAGCGAAGACTTCTTCCTCTCAGGCCGGTCGATCCCCGCATGGATCGCCGGCCTGGCGTTTATCTCCGCGAATCTGGGCGCACAGGAAGTCATCGGGATGGCGGCGTCGGGCGCCAAGTACGGCATCATGACGAGCCATTTCTACTGGGTCGGCGCGATGCCGGCGATGGTATTCGTCGGGCTGTTCATGATGCCGTTCTACTACGGCTCGCGCGCCCGCTCGGTCCCCGAGTACCTGAAGCTCCGCTTCGACGAGAAGACGCGCGGGTTGAACGCGATCACCTTCGCGATCATGACCATCTTCTCCTCGGGCATTTCGATGTATGCGCTCGCGAAATTGTTCGAGCTGGTGCTCGGCTGGAGCTTTCACGGCTGCATCGTGCTGTCCGCCGTCATCGTGCTGATCTACATCTTCCTCGGCGGGCTCACCTCCGCGATCTATAACGAAGTCCTGCAGTTCTTTCTCATCGTCCTGGGATTCCTGCCGCTCGTGTTGCTGGGACTCAAGGACGTCGGCGGGTGGAGCGGGCTCACCGCAAAACTGGCCACCGTGGCCACGAACGCGGGCTTCGAGCCCGGGGCGTGGACGCATTCGTGGAAATACATGGATTCGCCGAGCCACAACCCCATGGGGATGGAGTGGTTCGGCCTGGTGATGGGGTTGGGGTTCGCCCTCTCGTTCGGCTATTGGTGCACGGACTTTCTCGTCGTGCAGCGCGCCATGGCGGCTGGCTCGATGACGGCGGCGCGCCGGACGCCGCTGATCGCGGCGGTGCCCAAGATGCTGATGCCCGCGCTCGTGATTCTGCCGGGAATGCTGGCGATCGGGCTGCATGCCGCACGCGGCGGGTTTCTCCCGATCGGCAGCGACGGCCAGCCGGAGTACAACCTCGCCATTCCGATGCTGCTGGGGCATTACCTGCCGACGGGGCTGCTGGGGCTGGGTCTCACCGCCCTGATGGCGTCGTTCATGTCGGGCATGGCGGGCAACGTCACGGCCTTCAACAGCGTGTGGACGTACGACATCTATCAGACGCATATCCGCCCGGGCCAGACCGACGGGCATTACCTGCGCGTGGGACACGCGGCCACGGTCTTCGGTATCCTCGCCAGCGTGGCCGCGGCATACTCCGCCACGCGGTTCAACAACATTCTCGACATGCTGCAGCTGGTGTTCTCGTTCGTGAACGGGCCGCTGTTCGCGACGTTCCTGCTGGGGATGTTCTGGCGCCGCACCACGGGGCATGGAGCGTTCTACGGCCTGCTGACCGGCACGATCACCGCGGCGCTGCATTACGGGCTGACATTGCCGCGCGGCGCCGTGCCCGGCATCAAGGGCGGGTTTCTGGGAGCGGTGCTGCACGTCTACCCAAGCGAGATGGCGTTGAACTTCTGGACCGCGTTGTTCGCGTGGACCGGCTGCTTCGTGGCGACGCTGCTCATCTCGCTGTTCACCAAACGGACCAAGACCGACGAGGAGCTGCGCGGGCTCGTCCACTCGCTGACCCCCCGCGTGCAGGAGGGGCACATGCCGTGGTACAAGCGTCCGGTTACGCTCGCCGTGTGCATTCTCGTCGTCTCGACGATCCTCAACATCATCTTCTGGTGACGACGTGATGAGTCTCGATGTGCGGTTTCCGATTGGCGGGATGTTCTCGATCGTCGGCGCGTTACTCGTCATCTACGGCGTGCTATCGGCCCCCGCGATCTATGAGAAATCGCTGGGGATCAATGTGAATCTCTGGTGGGGCCTCGTCTTGCTCGTGTTCGGCCTCGTAATGCTCGGATTCGCGTTTCGCGCCCAGCGCGCAAAGCCTCCGACTATCGGCGAGTAACCAGCGCCTGATAGACGAGCGTGGGGAATTTCCCGCCGATGTCTGCGCGATTCGGTAGCTGATTGATCATGAACACGATGACGAGGTGCTCCACCGGATCGACCGCGTATTGGCTCCCGTACGCTCCGCCCCAGCTGAACGTCCCGACCGATGCCATGCCATTCGTGCCGTAGCGTTGCACGATCCCGAACCCGAACCCGAATCCATTGGCGCCGGTCGTGTCGAACAACATGCCGCTCTGGTTGTGCGTCATGAGGTCGACTGTGTGCGGCGCGAGAACGCGCACGCCGTCGAGCTCGCCCCCGTTGAGCAGCATCTGGAGAAAGCGAGCGTAATCAGGAGCCGTCGAGACGAGTCCCGCTCCTCCCGCGAAGCTCTTGCGCGGGCCCGTCACGTAGTTGCCCTGGCCGCGTGGGCCGTCCGGGGCCCGATACACGTGGTTGGTGGAGTCGCTCGCATAGACCGTCGCGAGCCGGCCGGCCGCCGCAGCGGGGACAAAGAAGAAGGTGTCGTTCATCTTGAGCGGACCGGTGATCCGCGTCCGGATCAGCTCATCGAGCGGCATACCAGACGCCCGCTCGGCCACGCAGCCGAGGATATCGGTGTTGTAGCCGTAGACCCAGCGCTCGCCGGGTTGGGCCACGAAGGGCAGGGTCGCCAGCCGCTCGATCGTCGTACAGATGGGCTCATCCTTGTCCGCCGTGTACCAGCCCCATCCCGCCGCCGGCCCGAGGCCCTGCGCCGAGTAGAGCGGCGCGACCAGGGAGTCGGTGCCGTAGGAGATCCCCGCCGTGTGCGTCAGCAGATCACGGATCGTGATCTGGCGCGACGCCGGCTTGATGACGCGACCGGTGTCGCTGCGGGTCGCGACCGTGGTGTGCGCAAATCCCGGGATGTAGCGGCTCACCGGATCGGAGACGGAGAGCTTTCCCTCTTCCATCAACGAGAGAATCACGACCGTGGTGAGCGCCTTGGTCTGCGAGGCGATGCGAAACAGGGTAGCCCTGGTCATGGCGCGGTGGGTCGCGAGATCGCTCCAGCCGGCCGCATGCTGATACACGACATTGCCGTTGTGTAGAACCAGCCCCACCGCGCCGGCGATCTTCCCCGAATCGACGTACTGCTGCATGAGCCGGTCGATGCGCGCGAGCCGATCGGCCGAAAATGCGGTGGGCGCCGGGGCTCGCCGCGCGGGCCGCTGGGCCGGCAGCACTGCGGGACCGATTGCCAACAGCACCAGAGCTAGAATCCGAGTGCGATCCATTCGACCTCCACGCCGTAACCGCCGGGTTTAGCCGCGACGCCGTCCTCACGCCGCAGCGATAGCTGCAGCCGCTCCACGTGCTCGAGCCGCGGGCGGTCCGCGGCACCACCGCGCCCGTCCGCCGGTCCCACCCAGTAATTCCACTCGCCAGGGAATCCTTCCGGCAGCAACACGCCGCGGCCCGCCGTGAACTGCGTGAGCGGAATGGTGCGCTCACTCCAGGTGCTGTCCACCGGTAGCGCCGCCGTCCAGCTCGTGCCGTCATCCTCCATCAGCGTCAGGTGCAGGGTTTGCCGGGCGCCGAGGCCATGCAGTCGCAACCGCACGTCTTTCGCGGCGGCGATGGTTTCCTGTCGTGCCTGGACCCGCGTTGTGATCACGAGCGATGCTGTATAGTCAGGAGGACTCCAGCCGCTCGTATCGACCGGCAGCTCGAGGTGGAAGATCGGTTGGCCGGTCACCGGCGAGAGCGCGACGCGAAACAACCCGCGGCGGCCCGCGTCACCGATGCGCGTGAACGTCAGGCGGGCGGCGTCGGGGCCAGGGTCGAATAGCCGCAGCGGGGTCCGCGCCTCGACGACGTCGAATCTCCACGTTGCCTGGGAGTTGTAATTCCAGTCCGTCGGTTTGCCCCGTGTGCCGGCCGGGAACGTCACCGCCGAGTCGCCCCGGTAGACGGTGATGACGAACTGGTACGGCCCCTCGCGGAGCGAGCGAGCGGGGATCGTGGCTAGGTAGGCGTACCCACCCGCGGGACGCATCCACAATTGTCGATATGAACCGGCGGGAGATGGGCGCACGAAGACCTTGGCTGAGTCGGGCGGGATTTGGTCAACAATGCGCGCCTTCAGTTCAACAGCATTGCCGGCAACGTATTGCGGCTCCGCCACCGAAAGCACCGAGCGCGGCATGCTGTCCGTCGGGGGCGCGTGGTACTCCTTGAAGCCGAGATTACCGATCCGGGCCGGCAGTGTTGCGACATCGACCGGCCCAGCAGCGCTCAATACGTACACGCCCGGCGTGACGGTGAATCGACCAGCCGCGGCGCGTGCTATCTGCGGGTTGCCCGCCGTGACCGGCTGAGCCGAAAACGACGGGCCAAGATCCGGCAGCGTGATCGTCATCGGCCACGCGCGGCTGATCGCCCGCGTCACGACCTTGTCGGGGCTCGGCGGCTCGAATGGATCACGAATCGGGACGGCGTCGGGATAGACCTCCAGACGCCAGACTCCGGGCCGGATTTTGTCGAGAAAGTAGATGCCGGTTCCTTCGTAGGTCACCGTCGCCGAGGAACCATTCCCGGCGATGCGCTGGAGCGCCGCGGCATCGGGCGGCTTCGCGTTGGTGGAGCTCGTGTACATGAATGCATCGCGGGCCACCAGCTCGCCCAGATCGCCGTCGTACGAAATGTGGAAGTCGCCGAACCGCGTGTTCCGCGGATACGCACCGTACGACTGCATCCGCGGCAGGCGTCGCATCGCCTCGGCGGCGATGATCGCGCTCATCGCCTTGCGCGGCGTGTAAACCAGGTTCAGGAAGTGCGTTTGCCACCCGAGATTGCGCGACGCGGTGGCGAGCATGTCGTAGGCGAACATGGCGGCGAATTGCGTGCCTACCGCACGGAATGTGCGCGCCATCGCGGGATACATCGTGCCCGTACGCAGGTCAGGGCTGTCGAACTCGTAGACGATGCGCGGTAGGCGCGCGAGCTCGGGACGCAGCATGTCGGGATAGGCGTCGGTGCCGCGGAGGTAGTTGCCCTCCAGCTCGTGACCGGCGTTGAGGCCGGTCGGATACCAGCCAAACGTGATTCCCTGCGCCTTGGAACGCCGGATCGCCTCGCCGATCCGGAAGTCCTGACTCACGTTGTAGAAGATGAGCTTCTGGCACCCCGTGCTGCGGACCGCGGCGGTGAGCGCGTCGATGTACTGGATCGAGCCCTGCAGATCTTCCGGATGGTGCCACGGTTCGTTCACCAGCTCGATGAAGATGATCGACGGCTCGTCTTTCAGCGCGACGTGGGTGTACGGGTTCACGTGATTCAGGATCTGGCGGAGGTAATTCACCTGGGCGGCGAGCGCCGCGGGGTCGGTGCCCATACGACCTTTGCCAAAGCGCCGGCCGAATCCGGGGGCCGTCGTGTCGTCGAGGGCATCGGGCCAGTTGGAGCCATACAGCTGAATCGGGCTGAAGAGCATGAAAATGCCGCGCTCTGAAGCGCGAGCGATGAGGTAGTCCAGGAGATCCAGGTGATCGTTGGCGAGGAGATTGCCGGCGCTGTCTGACGCTTCCCAATCGCCCCAGAACGTGAGTCGCAAGCCATCCCAGCCCATCCGCGCGAACTGGGCCATATCCTCATCGATCATGTGCTTGCGGTCTGCATGGAGATAACCCGCCGCGCGATAATCCGACGCCGTCGTCAGCACATAGTTCGCGCCGAAAAGGGTGACCTCCGTTCGATCGCGTTGCCAGCGAATCACACCCTGGTTGTCGAGGTAGACGCCCTGACAGAGCGCGAGGATCGTGATCAGGATCACGGGTGGTACTCACGCTCGGTGTGTCCGACGAGCTGTGAGCGGTAGAAGTAGACATCGCGCAGCCGGCCGGACGCGTAGCGCTCCGCCTGGTCGTTGAAGTGCGGCGACTGCGACGCGCCGCTTTCGCCCCCGGCGGTGACCGCCTGCGCCCGCACGCTGTCGCCGAATTCCACGACCGCAACGAAGCTGTTGCCGCTCGTGCCGTACCACTTCTTGGTATTGGGATAGGCTCTGGCGCCGAACGCCGCCAGCGAGCCCCAGACGCTCGCCGTGAACGGTACCGGGATGCTTGGGCCAGCGTCTTCGAAATGCGGCGCGATGTCGTCGTTGATCCGCTGGAAACGGTTGATCCGTCCCCACGGCGTTTTCCACGTCCCAAAATCGGCGCTCAACGCGTCCACGGCGTCCGCGAGTGAGCCGAGCAGCTCGGCGGGTGCGGCGCGCGAGGTGGCGACGTATTGCATTACCGAGATGCCGGCGGTGCGGGCGTCCCGCGACACACGCCGGCCGATCCGCTCACCCCAGAAGACCGCAAGCGAGGTGGGGACCGATTCCGCACCCCAGCGGTAGTCCCAACCCCTGAGCAGCGCGATCGGCTCAGCCAACTTTGCCTTCAGCGAGTCGGACGTTGCCTGATCGTACGCCGCGAGCAGCGGGGGGATCATGCGCTCGAAGGCGGGGAGATAGCTGTCGAAGGCGGCGGCGGTCAGCGAGCTCGTAGTCCAGTCCGTCTTTCCAGCGAGCACGCGCAAGGCGTGATAGCCGCGCGCCGTCTCTTCGGTCCCGGTTTCGACGTAGCGCGGGAAGCTCGCGCGCTGCGGGCTCGACCCCTCCCCAGCCGCTGACCAGGGCCAGTTGTTCGAGTTGTAGACCCAGCCGCTCGCCGGGTTCACGACGTTGGGGGTCTGGTCGAACGACAGCACGCCGCGGTAGACGGTCGCCGGATTGCTGCCGTCCACCGGCTTTGTCCAGTCGAACGACGTGTCGCGGCGTGGGATGTAGTTCGAGTGGAAGTACGCGATGTTGCCGGACGCGTCGGCGAAGACGGTGTTGTTCGAGGAGTTGGTATGCAGCTCCATGATTTGGCGGAACGCCGCGATGTCGCGCGCCTTGGTCCGCGAGTACGATTGGATCAGCGCGTTCATATGGTTCTTCATCAGGCTGATGCTTACGAACCGGTCCCCTTCCTTGCGGATGACGGGCCCATGTTGTGTATAGGAGACCGTGAAGGTTTTCCGCGCCATGCCGGTATCGGCCTTGAACAAAACCGTGATCGTGCGGGAGCGCCTCCCCTGAGTCTCCAGAAATTCGTCGATGTTGTCTACGCCGCTCGAGGTGTGCATCCAACCCGCGGTCGCGTTGAACCCCTGATAGATGAAGAACTGTCCCCACGTCACCGCGCCGTACGCGTTCAGCCCCTCCTCGCTCACCATCTGGAGCTCAGACCGGAAGTAGAACGACGTGTGCGGATTGATCCACAACAGGGCATGATGATTGGCCGCCAAACGCGGCGCGATCGCGATACCGTTCGACCCCGAGGGATCGAGCTCGAACTCGTCGGCGTCCCCGTTCCGCGTGCCGGGTCCCGAGCCGTACAACGCCTGCAGGTCGCGGGGGTTGATCCGCTCGATGTCGCCACCGATGCTCCCCTCGGTGAACGACAGCGCCATCCACGGCTCGAAATGCGTGATCACCCGCGGCTTCACCTCGGGGTGCTTATAGAGGAAGTAGTTCAAGCCGTCCGCGAACGCGTCCATCAGCTTCCGCAGCCAGAGGGGACTTGCGCGGTACTCCGCGCGCAGCGAGTCGGGGTCGATGTACAGCCGCTGCCGCAAGTCGGTGTACAGCGCTGACTCGCCTTCGGCCTCGGCCAGCCGGCCGAGCGAGTTCAGGTAGTTGGTCTCGATGCGGTTGAAGTCGTCCTCGGCCTGCGCGTACTCCATCCCGAAGACGGCGTCCGCGTCGGTTTTGCCGAAGACGTGGGCAATGCCCCAGTCGTCGCGGATAATCGTCACTCCTTGTGCGCGGCCCTGCCAGCGCGCCAGATCGCCCCCCCCGCGCTGCTGGGCGGGCGCGGCAGCGGCAAGGCACAGGGCACTACTGACGAGTAGCAGTATCGATCGCAATGGCTGACCTGGGTGAGAGGATGAGGTGAATTGCACCGACGGCGTCAACGACCACCGAACTACCAGTCAGCAAATCGAGATACGTTCCCGCGGCCATGCCTGTCGAGAGCGTTGTGTCGAGCGGATTCGTGCCGTTGTTGATCGCGACGAATCCCTTGGTGCCGCGCGAGAAGGCAATCGCGTTGGCACCGTTGTCCCACCAGTGGTTCACGTCGGTGCCCGCGACGACATGGCGGAAGCTCACCATTTTCAGGATCGACGGATCGCGGTGCTCACAGACCCACTGGCCCGCACTGGCGGTCTCGAGGCTCGAGGCACAGGCGACAGGCGTCGTCCAGCCATTCGCGTCCGAGGGTGGACCCAACGAGTTCTCTGACGGGCAGCTGAACGCGTAGCTCGAGAGGACCGACGGATAACCGTAGGGCTGCGCCAGCATCCACACGTTCGCCATACGGAAGACATTGCCGTCGCGGTAGCTGATGCCGCACGGCGAGAGCGCTTCGCCGCTGCCGCCCGCGACTTCCAGATACACGTAGGGCCGCGGCTTTCCGGCGGCGCTCATCGTGTCGTTGACGATGCGCAGGATCTCGTCGAGGTCCACCTGTTGAATGTGCTTGGCCGCATCGATGCGGAAGCCGGCAACGCCGGCACGAGCCAACGCGATGAGGTACGCCGCGATTTTCTGGCGCACGGACACGAGCTCGGTTTTCAGATCGGGCAGGGAGAACAGCTCGCAGTCCTGCACGTTCGCCGCGCTCTGGTAGTTGTTCACCTGGCATGGCGTGTGGAAGTCGCTGGACGAGTAGAGCCCCGGGTAATCGTACTTCGTGTAGTTCGTGCCGTTCGATCCGACGCCTGGGCTCGGGAAGTTTGTCATGTGATTGATCACGGCGTCCGCGATGATGCCGACGCCCACGGCGTTGCAGCGCGTCACCATGTCGGTGAACTCGACGCCTGTGCCCGAGCGGCTGTGCTCGAGGCTGTAACTCACCGGTTGATAGCGCTCGCTCCAGTCGTGGCTCGGGACGATGCTGTGCTCCTGGGGCGGCGAGATCTGGACGGCGTTGAACCCCGCGGGACCGAGCACATTCTCGCACTCGGCCGCGATATCGGTCCAGCGCCATTCGAAGAGATGCACGAAGACGTCACCGGCGGCCATGTGCCCGCTGGGGCGATAGGTCGTCGGGAGTGTGGGGCGCGGCGGCGGGGGCGGAGGTGGATTGCCGGGCGGCGGCGTCGGCAGGCTCTTCCCGCACGCCGCCGCGAGAAACACAAGCCCCGCCGTGAAGGCAGTTCGCGACACGGCGGGGCTAGAGAACACTCCTCATTTCCGCGTTAGTAACCCGGATTCTGGTGGAGATTCGGGTTGGCCGAGAGCTCCGACTCCGGGAGCGGATAGAGGTTGTACTTCACATCGAGCGACGTGCCCGCCTGCGGGCCGCCCTTCCATGACCACACGTACGTGTTGCCGGTGAACTTGCCGAAGCGGATCAGATCCACGCGGCGATGGGCTTCCCAAAGCAGCTCGCGACCGCGCTCGGCCAAGATCGAATCGAGCGGCGGGAGCTGGGCGAAGTTGCCGTTGGTATTGCCGTAGCCGCGCTGCCGGATGGCGTTCAAGTAGTTCAACGCGGTGGTCGCGTCGCCGCCGCCACCGCGCAGATTGAGCTCGACGTACATCAAGTACGCGTCGGCGAGGCGGAACATCGGAAAGTCGGTATCGGGGAACGTGCCGTCCGAACCCGGCGCACCCGTCGACGTCACGTTCGCGAACTTCGGAGCGGCCACGCCGTCGGTAAAGTTTGTGAGATTCGGCATCGGGACCTGGCCCGTGACCACGAAGAACGATGTCCGGGCCGTGTCGTTCGCCCCATCGTAGTTGTTGTACGCCTCCGGTTTCAGCCGATTACCCCACCAGCAGCCGCCGGCCGCGAGCCCGTACACCGTGGGGCTCATCGAGCCGCCGCAGGCCGCGTGGATCAGGAACGTCGTGTTGCCGTATGCCTGCGTGTTCTTCCCGTCCGACGGGACCGGGAAAATGATCTCGGGCGAGGTGTTGTTGTCGGCCAAGAAGTTGTTGCGCCAGACCGGAGCCAAGCTGTAGTCGTTCGAATTGATGACGGCCGTGACTTCGGCCATCCCGTCGGACCAATGTTCCTGGCCGGTGTACACCTGCGCGTTCAGATACACGTTCGCCAGGAGCATGTGCGCCGCCCATTTGTTCGCGCGACCGTAGGTGGAGGCGTTGTGCGGCGGCAGGTCGTTCATGATGGCGTTCAGCTCGCTCACGATGTAATCGAAAATCTCCTGCTTCGTGGCCTGTTGCGGCGGGGTGATGAGCGGACCCGTGACGAGCGGAATATTCCCGAAGAAATCCAGGCCGTGCCAGTAACTCAGCGCGCGCAGGAATCTGGCTTCGGCGCGGTACTGCGCGATCTCTGCGCGGAAGCCCGGGTCGTTCTGGCCGCGCTCGGCGAGCTTCGCATCTTCACTCTGCCGCAGGAACTCGTTCGCCAGCGCGACCTGGAAGTACACGCGATAGTACATGCCCTTGACGAAGGCGTTGTTCGCGGCCCAGAGCGCCGTGTTCAGCTCCTGAATTGACAGATCGCCGCCCCACGCTACCGCGGCCTCGTCGGTCGGCAGCTCGTTCAAGTTCCAGAGCAGACGGACGTAGTTGCTGAATCCCTCGTCAGGGAAGACGGCGGGATCGATGTCCGGCTGTCCCGCTCCGCCCTGCTGCCCGGTGACCGCCAGTCCCGCGTAGATCTTCGCGAGGAACTTCTTGTACGAGCCCACATCGGCAAACACGTTGCCCTCGGAGATCGTGCTCTTCGGCTGCACGAGCGTGTCGGTGCAAGCGCCGACCGTCAAAAACAGGAACGCCATGGCGACGGTCCAAGCACCGCGTGTTCTGTTGTTCATGTGTCCGTCCCTTCGCGTTTGCGAATGTCCGTGGCCATGATCTAGAACTGGAGCGACAGCCCACCCGTAAACGTCCGCGAGCGGGGATAGCGGTTGTTGTCGATGCCGTTGAGACCGGAGGTCGGATCCACGCCGCTGTAGCCCGTGAGCGTGAACGCGCTCTGCACCGCGCCGAAGATACGCATCGGCTGGCGGTGATAGGTGAGTGCATAGCCGACCGTGATGTTGTCCATACGCAGGAACGACGCATCCTCAACATAGTAGTCTGAAAGCAGTTGCTGCGTCAAAAAGCCGGTCTTGAGCACGGAAGCATGGAGGTTGTACGGCGAGCCGCGCGTCACTTCCGAGTACGCACCCTGGCTGGATGCCACGTTGTTGTAGACCCAGTTGCCCGTATATGCGCGCAGTACGAAGCCAAAGTCCAGGTGCCCGACCGTCACGTAATTCGACATGCCGAAGACCCACTTCGGCGCGGGATCGTGGAAGGGCCGCCGGTCGTCCACGTTGATGACGCCGTCGTTGTTGCGGTCCACGTACATCTGCAGTGGATCGGCATTGTAGATCGGTTTGCCGCTCGCGTCGTACTTCTGCTGATAGACAAAGAACGAGTTGATGGGCTGGCCTGGAATGAACACCTGAATGGTGCTGCCGACGCCGCCCGCAATGCCGCCGGTCAGGATCTGTTGCGCCTGCGCGCTGCCGGCGTACGCGTTGATGCTGGTCAGCTTGTTGGTGTTGTGGCTTGCCGTGAGCGTGACGGTCCAGGCGAGCTTGCGGGCGCGAGCCTCGAGGATCTTGGAGTCGAGACTGAGCTCAAACCCCGTATTGCTCATGCTCCCGATGTTCGTGGTGATCGCCGACGAGAGACTGCCGGCCGGTGCGGGGATCCTAAAGATGAGGCCACTGGTCTTCTTGCTGTAGAAGTCGACCGTCCCACTCACCCGCTGCGAAAAGAGCCCCAAATCGAAGCCGCCGTTCGTCGTGCGCGTCTCTTCCCAGCTGATATTCGGGTCGACACCGGTCGGACGTAGCGTGGTAACGAACTCGTTGCCGAACTGGGCTCGCGTCTGGTCGTCGCCAAGGGCGTACGTGGCAGCCCAGAGGTAATTGCCGAAGGCTTGGTTGCCGGTTGTCGCCCGCGAGACGCGCAGCTTCAGGTCCGACAGCCACCCCAGATTGCGCAGGAATGACTCCTGCGACACTCGCCACGCCAAGGACACCGCCGGGAAGTTGCCCCACGCGTTGTCAGGCCCGAACCGCGACGAGCCGTCGCGGCGCACGCTGACCGAAGCGATGAATCGGTCAGCGTAGTTGTAGTTCAGCCGGCCGAAGAAGGAAATCAGCTTGTAGTCCTCGACGAACAGCCGGTTCTGCACAGTCCCCGCGCCTGGGATCCCGTTCGTGCCGAGCAAATCGGTGGTCAGGCTCCGCTCGTAGATGAACGGGTACTCCCCGTGCTCTTTCTGATAGGAGTATCCGGCCGTCACATCGACGTTGCCGGGGATCACGCCCGGTGGCGCCGTGTAGTTGAGGTAGGTCTCCAGTACCTGGTTCGTCTGCTCGTCGTTGCTGCGTGAGAACTCGCCCAAGTACCCGCTTTTCTGCTCGGAATGCATGACGCTCGGACTGAACGACTCGCGATCCGCCCGACTCTGGTCGTACCCGAGGTTCACATGGAGCCGGAGTCCTTCGAGGAATGGGACACTGTACTGGCCGTGCACGTTCCCGATGCTCCGCACGTTGGTCCCACGATCGGTGCCCAGCGCGAGGATGGCCACCGGGTTGTCGGGTGACTGAATGCCGCCCGACCACTCGTAGTAGCCGGTGCCGCTCGCCGTATCGAACACCGGTTGCGTCGGTCCCATTTGGGCGGCGTTTCCGACCACGCCGCCGGGCGTGAACCTGTAGTCCGCGTGCGCGAACTTCACGCTGCCGGTTAGCTCGAAGCGATCCTTGAAGAGCCGTTGGCCATAATTCAGACCAAATGTCGTCCGCTTGGTCGTCGTGCCGACGACGATACCATCCTGATTCAAGTAACCGAGCGACAGCCGCCAGTTCGACGCGTCGCCGACGCCGGAGACGACGAGATTGTGATCGGCACCCATGCCCGTTTGCGTCACCAGGTCGAACCAATTGGTGCTGGCGTTGCCGAGCTGCGGCACATTCACCGGTGCGTACGCCTGCACCGCGGTGCGGAACTGCGCGGCATTCAGCATGTCGGGACGCCGGTCGATCACGGAGCTGGAAACGCTTCCCGTGTACTCGAACTGTGGCGCGCCCCGGTGGCCACGCTTCGTCTGAATGAGCACCACGCCGTTCGCCGCGTTCGCGCCGTAGATCGCGGCGGATGAAGCGTCGCGCAACACGGTGATGGTCTCGATTTCCTCGGGATTGATGGTGTTGAGAGGATCGCGACCGCTGACGGACAGGCCGCCGCCGGCACCGGTGCCAACCGGCAGCCCATCGATCACATACATTGGCTCATTATCGGCCGTGACCGACGTCGCGCCGCGGATCCGGATTGACAGCCCGCCGCCCGGCTCGTTGTTGTCCACCACTTGGACGCCGGGGATCTTGCTTTGGATCAGCAACGCGGGGGCGATGATGCGCCCCGTGTTGAACTGGGAGTCGGACACCTGCGTGACCGCGCCGGTAATGTCGCCGGCGCGTTGCGCGCCATATCCGGTCACGACGATCGCCGACAGGCCGACCGCTTGGGCGGTGAGCGCCAGATCGACCGTCACCGTATCGCCGCCCGCCACCATGACGGGCTGACTCACCTGCACATAGCCGATCATTCTCGCGCGAAGCAGATCGCTCCCCGCGGGGACGCCGGAGATCGTGTAACGACCCTCATTCGACGTCAGTGCCGTGCGACTCCCGACGGTGACGGTCGCTCCCGTGATCGGCTGCTGCGTGCTGTTGTCGGTGATACGTCCGCGAATGGTACCGGTGGGCTGCTGGGCGACGAGTGGTGCGGTCCAGGTCAGTGCCAGGAGCGCACACATGGCATAATGGACACGACGCATACGACCTCTCAGGGCTGTGACCGTAAGAACTTGATCGGGAGTCCAAAAGGCAGCCCGGCCCGGAGGGTGTCAAGGATTAGAAAGCCCGCGTACATTCCGGCATGCGCTACGATGCTTTCCGAAAACGGCTGGTCGAGGCGGTGCTGCACGCGCCCGGTGAAACGCCCGAGGCGCTACGCCGCGCCGTTCTGGATCACGGGTCCACGCCCCCTGCGCTAGCCAGCTACGTTGACACCGTCAAGCGCCACGCCTACAAGGTCACTGATGCGGACATCGTGTCGCTGCAGCAAGCAGGGCAATCCGATGATACCCTGTTCGAGATTACCGTCGCCGCGGCGGTGGGTGCGGCGCTGCACCGGCTCGACCGCGGCATGGCCGCCCTCCGTGGCGAGGAGCCGGACTGATGCGCGTGCACAGGGTCGAGCACGGCCATCGGCTGAAGCAGAAGCTGATGCTGGGGTTGATCCGGCTGCTCAGCGGGCGCCGCGTGCCGGACGTCGTGAAGACGCTGATGTACCGGCCCGAGTTCTTCGGCCGGCCGCAGTGCGCGTGGACGCAGGCGGTGATGCGGGGACCGTCGGCGTGGAGCGTCGGCGAACGCGAGCTGTTCGCGGCGTTCACCTCGAAGCTCAATCAATGCGTCTTCTGAACGGAGTCCCACGCCGCGGTCGCGGCGCTGGCGCTGGGGGATGAACGGTTCGTAAAGGCGGTCGTGGACGATTGGCGCACCGCGCCCATCGACGCGAAGCTGCGCGCGATGCTCGGGTTCCTCGATAAACTCACGCTGCGGCCGAACGACGTGCGGCCTGCCGACGTCGCGCCGCTGCGAGCCGTTGGTCTGTCGGATGACGCGATCGAAGACGCGATCAACGTCTGCGCGCTCTTCAACATCTACGACCGTCTCGCCGACGCACTTGGCTGGTACCTGCCGGATGCCGGCGGATACGCCGCCTCGGCGCAAAACCTAATGAAGCGGGGGTATCTGCTCTAACTGCAGCCGATCGTTGTTGCGCGCTACCACAATCAACCGATCGCCATTGACCCGCCGCAGAAACGCCATGTGGCGCACCTGCCCGTCGATCGCCAGGCCGCTCTGCTCCATATCCACAGTGGTAAATCCCCCGCGACCGTCGCCGCGCAGGAAAAGACCGTAACTCGCGTCGTAGCGGCCCTCGAGTGGCGTCACACCGGAGAAGTTGCCGGCAACGACGAGATCGGTCTTGCCATCGCCGTCGAAATCGCCGGCCTGTGAGGCGTAGATGGGAGCGAACTGCGCCTCGATGGGGAGGGCGTGCAGCTCGAACGTGCCATCGCCGCGGTTGATGGCCACGGCGCTGCCGAACGTGTCGGCCTCGAGCACGTGCGCTTGCTTCAGTGCTTTCCCCGGAATGATGTCCTGAATCCGGCTCGCGCCGAACGACTGGTATGTCGGGTACGCCTTCCGCAGCGACGGCATCGCCTGCACCAGCTCGTCGCGTCCCACCAACGGATAGCTGACGCCGTGACGATACGACGTGAGGATCTGCAGCAGCTTTCCCGTATTGAAGAAATCGCCGACATAGAGCCGTGCCGGCTCCTCGCGCGACGCACGGATGAAGGAATTCAAGCCGAGATTGCCGAGGACGAGATCGGGGCGGCCGTCGCCATTGAGGTCCGCTGCCTGGACGCTTGTCCACCAGCCGTTGGTGCCCGCGAAGCCGGCCTCCGTCGTGCGGTCCACGAATTTCCCGTTCTCTTGATGGAACACGCGCACCGGCATCCATTCGCCGACGACGATCAGGTCGAGCTTGCCGTCGCCGTCGTAATCGACCCATGTCGCCCGCGTGACCAACCCGACCGAATCGAGGCCCGGCGCCTTCTCGACGGTGACGTCGTGGAAATGCCCCCGTCCGTCATTCTCCAGCAAATAACTGCGCGGCATGACGCCATACTGCCGCGCGACGACGCGGCTGCCGACGAAGAGAAAATCGCGGCTCGCCGCGATGCAGGAGCCGTTGTGGAAGAAGACGGGCAACGCCCCCTCCCCGGCACGGCTGAAATTGCCGTGACCATCATTCAGGTACAGCCGGTCCTGCAGCGGCGCGCCCTCCCAGAACTCGTTGCCGCCACTCACGACGTAGAGATCGAGATCGCCGTCGCCGTCGGCGTCGAACAGCGCGGCGTCCACGTCCTCATCCAGGCTGTCCGCGCGAAACGACGGCTCCGCCGCGGCCTGGAACCGGCCGGTCGGGTCCTGCAGGAACAGCGCGCCGGGCTGCCACTTCGCGCCGCCGACGTAGATGTCCTCCTGGCCATCGCCGTTGACGTCGCCGATGGCGAGTGCCGGGCCCTCGGTCGAAAGGAGGTGCGGCATCAGCGGCTCCCGGCCGAAGTCGAAGAAGGTGTTCTCCCGATGCTTGTAGTTGATTGGTACCGCATCGGTGACGTCCGAGAACAGCGGCGGATGGGCGGATGGGCGGATGGGCGGAAGCGGATGGCTGCGCGCATCCGATTGCGACAAAGTGATGATACGATCAGCGGCCACATTCTCCAGCACTTGCGAGCGCCGGTCAGGCCAAATGACCGTGAGCGAGTCCACGCGCGAAGTCGTTCCCAGGCCAAAGTGAGCACGAGGATCGACCGCGGACTCGAAGCCGCGCGTCGGCATTATCTCTACGAGCTGGCGCCCGGCTGGGCTGGCGACGATGACCTTTGCACCGATTCCCGAGGTGTTCGCCCCCGAGCCCCGCAATGTCACCGTGAGATAGTGGTGATTGGCACTGTCCAGGTCGCGCACCTGATTGCGGTACACCGCCGCGGGGGCGTTGAGATTGTTCACCACGAGATCGAGCGCGCCGTCGTTATCGAGATCGACGTAGGCCGCGCCGTTCGAGAATCCCGCGGCGTTGAGTCCCCAGGCGGCGGCCAGGTTGGTGAACGTGAGATCCCCGTTGTTGTGAAACGCGTAATTCGGCCGTGGCACGTGCGGCATCTTCGCGATGAGTCGAGCGATCGGCGGCTCAACGCCGGCTGGGATCGAGTCGAACGACGCGATGTAGTCGAGATCGTTCGGCCGGCGGTAGACGCCGGTGGTGACGAACAGGTCCTTGCGCCCATCGTTGTCGAAGTCGGCGAAGAGGGGCGCCCAGCTCCAGTCGGTCGCGGCGATGCCGGCGAGCAACCCGATCTCGCTGAAGCGGAGCTTGCCGCCAACGACGCCGCGGTTCAGCTGCAACGTGTTGCGCGCGTACTGGTAGTGGTAGCCCGCCGCGAGCTTTAGGCTGAACAGAGAATAGCTCTCGCTGGTGGCCGCGGTCTTGAGGATCGCCTCGCTGTCGGGGAGCATGTCGAGCACCGCGATGTCGGGGCGGCCGTCGTTGTTGAAGTCCGCCGCGTCGGCGCCCATGGAGAAGCGGCTCGTGTGGCCCGTCGCCTGGGCGATCGATTCGGTGAACGTCCCGTTGCAGTTGTTGAGATAGAGAAAGTCGTTCTCGGGGAAGTCGTTGGCGATGTAGATGTCGGGACAACCGTCGAGATTGACGTCGCTCACCGCCACGCCCAGCCCAAACCCTTCGACGCCGCCGTAGATGTACGCGCTCGCGCTGACATCCACGAAGTGCCCGCGATCGTTGCGATACAGCCGGTCACCGGCGCGGGCATTGCGCTCCGTGCGGCTCACGCTCCTGGAGGCGGCGCGTTCGGAGAGCGTGGAGCTGTTCAGCAGGTACATGTCGAGGTCGCCGTCGCCGTCATAGTCGAAGAAGGCGGCCTGCGTGGAGTAGCCCGCGAATGCGAGGCCATACTCCGCGCCACGGTCGGTGAACGTCCCGTCGCCGTTGTTGATGTAGAGGACGTTGCGGCCCTGCATGCCGCGATAGTTCACGCCCGACACGTAGATGTCGAGCCGCCCGTCGCCGTTGACATCGGCCATCGTGACGCCGCTCTTCCAACCCACGGAATCGGCCACGCCCGCGCGGGCGGTGATGTCCTCGAAGCGAAAGTTGCCCAAGTTGCGGTACAACCGGTTGGCGCCCAGGTTCGACGTGAAATACAAGTCCATCAATCCGTCACCGTCGATGTCGCCCGCGGCAACGCCGCCGCCGTTGTAGTAGTAGAGATAATTGACGATGTTCAGCGCGGAATCGTCCGGCGGGAGCGTGTTGGCGAACGTAATCCCGCTCGCCTCGGGCGCCACAGCGACGAACAGCGGCGGCACGGGCGGCGTTCGCCGGCAGCTCATCAGGAACGCCGGGAGTGCAAGCAGAAACGACAGATGTTTTCGCAAGGGGCGCCAGTATAGCGTGAAAACTTTCAGTTCGCTCGTCATCGTGGTGCTCCTCAGCGCCGTCGCGTGTCGGGAGAAGCCCATCGATCAAGGCGCATTGATCACGGCGCGCACGATCGGGCTCGATGATCTGCAACGTGGGCGCCTGGCCGAGGCCGAGCAGGAGTTTCGGACGGTCATCGCGCTCGCGCCGCGCGACCCGCTGGGCTACGCCAACCTCGGCCTCACCTATTTGCGCGCCGGGCGCTACGCCGAGGCGGAGTCGCAGCTCGACCGCGCTCGGCGCCTCGATGCCAAGAGTCCCGACATCGCGCTCATCATCGCGAAGCTGTATTCCCTGACGGGCCGGCCCGCCGACGCCCGCCGGGTTCTCAGTACGATTCCTCCGGACGCCAGAGTGCTGTACGCCCTCGCTGAGCTCGAACGCGAACATGGCGACGGCGCGTATGCCGACCGGCTGCGCCCGGTGCTCGAGCGGGTTCCGGCCAACCTCGCGGTCCGGCTCAAACTCGCCGATGCGCTGCTGCGGCGCTCGCCGAGGTGGACGGGATCGAAGGGCCGCTCGTAGGCCGGCCGGTCCTGGAGTTCAGCCCGCAGTCGCTCATCACGATGCGCGGCATTGCGTCCGGCCCGACGTCCGGAAAAATCCAGTTCACCGACGTGACCGGCGAGGCCGGCTTCCCGGACCTCGGCGCCGCACCGACGGCGCTGGCGCTGGGCGATTACGACGGCGACGGCGAGGACAATCTCCTGCTGGCCATGCCAGCGTCGCCGGCCCGCCTCTATGCGGTGCACGGCGGGTTCGTCGCGGACGTCAGCGCCAACATGCCGCTGCCGCTCCCGGCCGGTGTCGTCTTCGCGACATTCGCCGACTACGACAACGACGGCTGGCCCGATCTGTTTGCGATCGGCGCCGACGGTCAAGGCTATCTGTTGCACAATCGCGAAGGCAAAAGATTCGACGACGTAACCGCCACCGCCGGGGTGCGAGACGTGGATGGTGCCCGGCGAGCGATTTTCGTCGATTTGGACCATGACGGCGATCTCGACTTGCTCCTCGTGGGCGGAAATTCCCTCGCCGCCTATCGCAACAATCTCGACGGCACCTTCACGCTGTTCCCGAACGCGGACGGGATTGTCCAGGGCGGCACCGATGCCGCGTTCGCCGACGTGGACGACGACGGGCGGACGGATGTCTTCGTGGCGAGCGGGACCGGCGCGGACGGCCTGTTCCACAACGACGGCGTGCGCGGCTTCACGCGCACGGCCGACACGATCCGTGGCACGGGACCCGTGGCCATAGGCGACTACGACAACGACGGCGCCGTCGACATCTTCGTCGCCGGCAGCGGTCTGTGGCACAACAACGGCAGCGGCCGGTTTACCCCCGTTCTACGCTCGCCGACGCTGCAGGCAACCAGCGCGGTCTTTTTCGACTACGACAACGACGGTTGGCTCGACCTGATCGTCGCCGGGCCGCATGGCGCCGCGCTGTTCCACAACGATGGGACCGGCCGGTTCACAGACCGCAGCCAGCTCCTGCCGGCGGAAATACGGCGCGATTCCATCGGACCGCTGGTGGTCGCCGACATCGACGGCGACGGCGATCAAGATCTCATCCTCGGGAGCAAGAGCGGCATCCACCTGCTCCGCAACGACGGTGGGAACGCGCACCTCGCGATGCGCGTCCGGCTCACGGCGCTGGGTCTCGGGAGCGGCAAGAACAACTCGTACGGCATCGGCGCCAGGCTCGAGGTGCGTGCCGGCGAGCTCTACCAGACTCGTGTCGTCACAGACCCCGTGACGCATTTTGGACTCGGTAGCCATTTCAAGGCGGACGTGCTGCGCGTGCAGTGGCCCAACGGCGTGCCGCAGACCATCTATTTCCCGGGCACCGATCAGGACGTGCTGGAACTGCAGCAGCTCAAAGGCTCGTGCGCGTTTCTCTATACCTGGAATGGCAAGAACTTTGAGTTTGTTACCGACATGATGTGGCAGAGTGCGTTAGGGATGCCGCTGGGAATAATGGGGAAGGGGGACGGGGGACGGGGGATGGGGTATGCTCCCGCAGGCGCTTCGCAGGAGTACATCCGCATACCCGGCGAAGCACTACAGCCTCGCAATGGCCGCTACGTCCTCCAGGTGACCGAAGAGCTGTGGGAGACCGCCTATCTCGATCAACTGCGCCTCCTCGCGGTGGACCATCCCGACTCAGTCGACGTGTTCGTAAATGAGCGATTCCCGCCGACGTCGCGGGAACTGCGTTTGTACCAGACGGTCCATCCCCGCCCGCCGTTGTCGGCGGTTGATGGCCGCGGCACCGACGTCCTCGGCGATTTGCGTGAGCATGACAATCGCTCCGTGTCGAACCTGACGCCGCAGCGCTACCAGGGGCTGACGGAGCCTCACGAGCTGATACTGGATCTCGACGCGGACGCGGGCCGGCCCGGAACGTTCCTGTTCTTGCGCGGCTGGATCTATCCGTCGGATGCGAGCATCAACGTCGCGTTATCGCAGCAGCACAAACTGCGCGCCGACCTCCCGACGCTCGAGGTACGGGACACGCGGGGCGCCTGGATGCCAGCGCGCACCAGCGTCGGCTTCCCGTCCGGCAAGGACAAGACGGTCGTCATCGACCTCGCCGGGCTGTTCCCGACGCGCGATCACCATATCCGGCTGCGGACGAATCTGCAGATCTACTGGGACCAGGCCTTCGTCGCCGAGGAGTTAGGAGCCGGGAGTCGGGAGTCGGGGATTGCGACCCTGACTCCCGTCTCCGGGCTCCTGCATTACCGCGGCTTCTCGCGGATGTACCGGCGCGGCGGTCGCTATGGCCCGCATTGGTTCGACTACGACCACGTCACGACCGAGTCGCCGTGGCGCCCGATCACCGGCGCGGCGACGCGCTACGGCGATGTCCGCCCGCTGCTCGAGAATGCCGACGATCAATACGTCGTGATGGTGCCTGGGGACGAAGCCACGGTGGAGTTCGACGCACCCGCCGAATCGCCGCCGCCCGGATGGACCCGGGATTTCATCCTCTACTCCGATGGCTGGATCAAGGACTCGGACTTGAATACCGCGGACGGCACGACGGTCGGTCCGCTACCCTACCACGCGATCACGTCCTACCCGTATGCGCCTGGCGACGCGTATCCCACGGATTCGGCGCGGCAGCGCTACCTGCGCGAGTACAACACGCGGATCATCAAGCAGCCCCGCCTCCCCGGAGGGCGGGAAGAGCGCTGACGAGCGACTCGCGGCTCATGCCCAGGACCCTGTGGCGCTGGATGAGCACATCGAGGTCCACAGGGTAGAGGCCGTGAGCGGCGGGATTGGCGAGCCCGCAGACATTCCGCGACGCGATCGCGTTCGTCACCCAATTAATGAAGGACCGCCGATCGGCGGCCGTGCGGACATGCCGCAGCCGCCGCAGGCTGGCGCGTGGGAGTCCGCCGAGCTGGGGATCCCCGACGCCGAGGAATCCCGACCACGCGTTGTCTTGCTGCAGGCGTTGGCGGATCTCTGCAAATGAAACAGCAGCGAAATAGATCATCGCATGTGCTGCAAAGAGATCGAAGCGAGCCATGGCGTGATAGGCGCCTGCCACCAACCGGTCGATCTGATCGGCCTCGGCGCTCAGGAGCGCGTCATAGCGCGCGAGGTCCTGCTCGGTGGGTCCGCCAGTCTCAAACAGCAGGCCCAGGCGCTCGATCGCGCGCAGACTCCACGCAATGCCCGTCGAGAAGAGCGGATCCACGAACGCGTAGGCATGAGGCAGCATGGCCCAGCCTGTGCCGGTGGCGCGCGTCAGGCGGTGCTGAATCCTGGGCTTGTAGGCGAGGGGCATGAGCGGCTTGGCATGTGCGAACAGGGCACCGATCGTGGGATAGCGTTGCAGCAGGTGACGCCATACCTGCTCCGGTGATCCCGGAACTCTGTCCCTCAATAGGAACCCCGCGCTGGTGACTCCGTGGTCAAACCGCAGGGAGTAGAGCCACCCTTCATCTATAATGTGGTGCACCGCCGCCCAATCGTCGGGGTAGGGGCCGGGCGGCAGCCCCGGCACCACGTCGGCGAAGAGGCGCACGCCGTCGAAATGGCTGAACAGGAGGCCGGCGTGCGTGTGCATCCGGTGCAGGGCCGAGGGGATCGCACGCTGGTGAGCCATAAAGCCACCCGGTCCCGAGGCGTCCACCACGAACTCAGCTCGCAGCGCCTGCAGCAGGTCGGCCGTCACGACGGTCCGATCGCGGTACTCCACACCCGCCGCCACCGCCGCGCGCACGAAGTGATGGTCCACGTCGGCGCGGAGCCAGTGGGTGTCGGCGATATGGTCGTTCGGGCTCGCGGCGACCAGCAGCCGCTCGGTGCGTGAGCCGTCCCGAGCGAACGGGCGCCCCGCGTGATGGCGATAGAACGTGAATCCGCGCTTCAGCCCGCGCTTCAGCTCGGGGAAGCGGGCGACCCACCTGCCGTGCGCCGCGAGATCGTAGCAATCGTCCAGGCCGTAGCGCCGCCCCAGGCGCTCCAACGTGAGATTGGCGAGCGGCGTGCTCGACTCGCCGATCGCGAAACGTGGATGGGTGCCGCGCTCGAGCAGTACGACGTCGTGCCCCTGTACGGCGAGCACGCGCGCGAGCAGTGAGCCGCCGAATCCCGACCCAACGACCGCTACGCGCACGCTGAACAGGGGATTCGGGGTGGGGGTTCGGGATGGGGGGTGAGATTCATTGTCTGGATGCGCGCCACGCGCTGCGAGCGGCAATTCTCGCAACCGGACAGCCGTGCGATATCCCAGACGTCCGCGGTGACCACGGCGGACCGAGTCGTCAAGCAGCGCTCGAGCGCAGCCTCGAGCTGCGCGAGAGTCGGTGGCACGAAGTGGCCCAGCGCCTGCAGCCGTTCCATCTCGCCGTTGCCGCCGCGCACCGGGATAATCGCAACGCGACTCGCGCCCTGTGCCGCCGCGTATTCGACCGTGCGGACGGTCCAGTCGATCGATTCGGCGGCGGGCACGTACGGTGCGCCGAGTAACACGAATGCCCGGAGATCGATGCCCTGCTCGGCGAGGAAACTCGCGGCACGATCGAAGCGCTCGAGCTCGAGCTTCTTGTTGAGATGCGCGGCCGCGACCGGATGAACGGTTTCGAGCCCGACGGCGACCTCGAGCTTGCCGGAAAGCAGCGCCGCGAATTCCAGCGTGAGCGGACCGACGGTGTTTGCATGCGATTCCACAGTCACCGCGCCGAACGGCGCGGCGAGGTCGGCGATGCGCGGCAGATCTTCCACCGGCACGGCGCGGCGGTCGAAGAAATTGCTCGCGTTGTAGAGCTTCAGGCGGTGGGGGAAAGGGGGGGCGAGGGATTCGAGCGCTTTCGACAGCTGCGCGGGCAGGGCGCCCGGCGGCGTCGGGCCGTCGAGTGTCCAGCGCCACAGATCGCAGAACGAGCAGGTGAACGGACATTCGGCGCCGGCCAAAAACACCGTAGCCGCGCGCTCCACACCGTGCGCGGCGCGTTCCTCTTCTACGACGATGCCATGCGCCTTCCAGGGATCGACGACAGGTTTCGGCGGCCGCAGCCGCCGAATCCGCGCATCAGGCGTGGAGTGCGTGGAAATGGCGGCGATAACGCGCCTCGTCCTCGGTGAACAGACGGGCGGCTGTCTCGGGCGCCGCCGAGCCGTGCTGGAAACGCCGCTTGGGATAGATGGGCATCTCGTATCCCAGCACGGCGCGCACGCCGCGGCGGACGATCTCGCCTTTCAAGGCGTACAGGCGCTCGTGCGAGCCGCACGTCAGCTCGACGAACGGCACCGCTTCGGCGACCGCGATAACTGGGGCCCTCGTGTACGGACTGAACGAGACGAAACCGTAGCGGCTGGCGCAGGCGTAGCCGCGCACGCAGCCGCGGCTGTACCCGCCCGAGTAGGTGAGCGAGTGCTTGAGCGACTCCACGCCCCAACCTTCCTGATAGAGCATGCGGTTGTTGACCACGCTTCTGATCGTCAGCTCGCTGTTCGCCTCGATCGGATAATCCTTGAGATTCTCGTCGCCGCCGTCTCCGTCCACGAGCAGGCGCCACTCGGGGTACCGCGATCGGATTGCCTCGAGTAGCGCCAGGTTGACGGCGGCGCACTCGACATCGAGCGGCTTGTAGTCCTCGATGACGGCGACAGCGCGCAACGGATCGAGCGCTGCAGATGGTACTTCGATTGTTTCCCCCAACATCTCGAGGTCTGTACGCTGCAAGAACTCGCGTGCCTGGCGGGCATCGTCGCCGGCGCCATCGAGCGAAAGCGTGAACGCTTTGAGGCGTGTGGGCGGCTGGCCCTGGTCGAGCAACAGCTTGTTCAAGCACAGCAGCACCGAGCCGCTGTCGATGCCACCCGAGAACGGCACGCCAATGGGCGCGGCCGGATCCTGTGCCGCGAGCCAGGACCGTAGCTCGGAGTACAACGCTTCGATGTAGTGGCGCCCTAAACGATCGAGATCGGGCGGCAGCGTGCCGCGCGGCGGATCGAAGAAGCGGCGATAGACCGGGTTGGGGTCGGGACACCCGATCAGGCGCAGCGTCGTGACGTGATGCGCCGGCGCCATCCGCGTATACGACGGGTGAAACTGATCGGCCCAGCCGCGGCGCGAGAGCTCCACCGCGATCTCGTCGATCCGCTCGGCGACGATGAGGACGGGGCCGTCCGCAGCTTTTGCGAGGAAATAGCGCAGCGGCCGCTCCAGGCTGCGCGCCAGCACCACGCGCTCGCCTTCCTGCGCGACGAGTGCAAACGATCCATCGATCGACAGTACGCCGGCGGGATCGGCGGCGAGTAAGGCCCGGCGCGCCGCAACGAGATCAACAGACCAGAAACGCTGCGAGCTGTCCGGAATGAGATTGACGACGCGCGCTACGGGCTGGTTCATTGACGGCGCCCTCCCCGCCCAGTCGGCCGGATGCGGATTGCCTGGCCGCCCCCGGGAGCGAGCGCCACCGTGAGGTGCGAGGCCCGCGTCACGCTCCGATGCGTGATGGAGACTGGGAGCGGATTGGTGAGCCAGTTGGCACGGGGGCCGTCGGCATAGATGTCGGCCACGTAGCTCTTGCCCGGATCGAGGAACGTGAGCGGCACGTCAAACGTGCGCGCCTCTTCGTCGGTGATCGCGCCGAGGAACCAGTTCGCGGTGTTTTTCTCGCGCCGGGCGACGATGACGTAGTCGCCGATCTTGCCGTCGATCACGCGTGAGGTGTCCCAGTCCACCGCGACGTCCTTGATGAACTGAAAGGCCGGCTGTTTGACGTAGTTCTCCGGCAGGTCGGCCGCCATCTGCAGCGGCGAATAGATCACGACATAGAGCGCGAGCTGTTTCGCGAGCGTCGTGCGGACGCGCGCGTCTTCGTTCGTGCGCGCCGGTCCGGTCTTGGTCCGCAGGATGTCGAAGATGCCGGGCGTGAAGTCCATCGGGCCGTCGAGCAGCCGGGTGAAGAACAGGATCGTCTCATGCTCAGGCGGATTGCCGCCTTCGCCG
>QHUZ01000119.1 GCA_003223395.1 Gemmatimonadota bacterium
CAACGACACGCACCTGACGGAGAAACTCCGTGAATCTGCCCGCGCCGAGATTCGGGTGCATGTAGTCCTGCTCGCCCGTGCTGTTGACCGACGAGCCCTGATGGCTCCCATCCGGCCGTAGCCACGACTTGATACGACGCCGCGCCGCCCGATGTACTGGACGAGGTGTTGCGGCTTCCGAACTATAGTGAGTCTGGGTCGGCCGCGAACTCATCGATCTTCGAAAGCACAAGCCCTCCAATCTCGTCGGGCAGTGCCGCAGCCCTGACGAGGAATTCCCGTCTGACGATTTCTGCGGGAAAGGAGCCATCGGGCATGAGGATTGGCGTGCGGTCGGCGGTTGGTTTCTGTTCGCCCGAATCGATGCGGCTGTGGACAAACCCTCCAATCAACGTCCACGTTAGCGCGCGCTCTCTGCGTGGCTTGTCGTAGCAGAGTTGGAATCCGAGTAGACGGCCGTTCGGCTCGTACCAGACGATGAGATCGAAGTAATCGTCGGACATCCAGCGACGGGGCAGATCATGAGCGACAGGCGTAATGGGCGCGATCTTCAGCATTCAACGCGAGCATTGCCCGAACACGGGACTGTGTCAAGAATGCTGGTGCCGGATTGGCGGCGGCCATTTGCGCGACCAGGGCCTTGATCTCGGCGTTGACAGGTGGGCGACCCTTCGGGGGCCGGCCTGAGAGCTTGGTCCAGTAGTCGCGGAAGCGTCGCCGCTGCCACCGCAACACGGTGTCCGGAGCGACGATCACGAGGGCGTCCTTCCATCCGGCCCACCCTCGTGCCAGCCAAATCCAGAAGAGGCGATCGCTTCTCCGAAGCTTAGGCCGGTTGGCGGTCCTCTTATACACGGCCAGCTGCTGGCGCAGCGCGAGGTTCTCGAGAGCGAGGTGGCGGTGGCCGCCGCAGAGGAAGGGGAAGAGGCGGAGTAGATGGAGCAGGAGGGTGATCATCGGGCTCGGATTTTCTCCGGATCAGAGCCGACAGATCAACCACTTGTTCACCGGACGGAGTTTTGGCGAAGGACAGGCGACTGCTTCAGCGGAGCAGCCTACCGTGAAGGCCCCGGAGGCGGCGGCGGTGGCGCTCCAGCCGGCGGAGCGGGGATGTTGGACGGAGCCCTCGCAGTAGCCGTGCACCGAAACACCTCCGCTTGAATCCTCGACAGGTCATCGGTGTCGAACGAGAGAACGGCCGCATTGCCCCCTGCTCTCACGATCTTACGCCGCAGGTCCTTGACGGAATCGTCGCTCGCCAGGCCGATGCGGGTACACCCTGATAACAACGAGGCTTCAGTGGAGAGAAGCACCTGGGCCATCGCCCCTCTTTCGGCCTCCTCCGCCCAGGCATAGTACGGCGGCGGATACCCGTATGGATACGGGTATGGTGGGCCCCACCAAACGAAGACTCTGCCGTGCTGGGCGTCACTGGGAGTAGCGGTCGCAAGAAGCGACGCGATCGCTAGGAGCGAAGCCGCAACGGATCGTCTCACTTTCAGTTTTACTCCTTGAAGGTACGACGCCTCAATGACTTCAGCGTACCACCTTTGAGAACGGCGACGGCGAGCGCGTGAGAGGTCTCTGACCGAGTGACGTCTGACTTGACGGGACAGCCGCGAGTGCCGTGGCGGACACGATTCTTCTCCGCAAATTCACGACGTCGCTTAGGGGAGAGCGAGATTTGCAGACGCGTGGAGAAACGCGGATCGGCGACGAACACGGATTCAGGCGTGGATCAGCTTCACGTCACTCTCTTCGCGAATACCGACCGGTCCTCGAAGGGCGTCTCGTCCGCTAGTCCCAGAATCGGAGCGTATACCGCGTCAGGTCGGCATCGACACGCCCTTTCCGCCGGGCGATTCACGCAGAGCGAGAGGAACATCCGCGGCGGCCACGGTGACCTCATACCCGCCGGTGGCTTCGAGAGCCACGATCGCGGGCGCGCAGGGCACCACGCGCTCCGTGAGGGCCATGAGGCCGGCCTCGTCGTGGCCAACACTGAACGTCTCACCGGTCGGGCGAAGGTGAACATCAAGGCGCTCCTTGGCGACGTCGATGCCGACAAACAGGAACTGTTCCATGACCCGTCGTTGCGAATGCGGGCTCTGGCGGCCCAAGCGACTGTTCGGGCTCGAGGATGGAACAGCAGGCGGGGCACCAAGCTCATAAACGGTCTTCGCAGACCCAGGCAAACACGGGCTCCCGCCTACCTTCACCCGCGCCAGCTTAGCGCTGGCCCGAGCTTGAGAGATACAAGGCGCGACGCGGTTCAGCCCCTGACCGCACCTCTCGTCAGGCCCGTCGCCATGAAGCGGCGAAGCGCGTAGAAGATCACGATCGGCGGCAGCGCATAGAGGATCGCGGTGGCCATCATATAGTTCCAGGGCGCCTCGTCGCTGTTGAAGAACTGGGCGATCGCGATCGCCACCGTCATGTTGCGCGTCGACGAGAGCAGCACGTACTGGTAGAGGTACTCGTTCCACGCGAGCAACAGCGCGAAGGTTCCGACGGCCGCCAGCGCCGGCGCCATCAACGGCAGATAGATGCGCCGATAGACCTGGGCGGGAGACGCGCCGTCGATCTGCGCCGCCTGGTCGAGCTCGATCGGGATCAGCCTGGCGTACTGCTGCAGGATCAGGATCGCGTACGGGGTGGCGAACGTCACGTTGGCCGCGACGATGAAGGCGAAGCCGGCGAGCGATCCGATCAGCACGGTCAGGAACATCGTCATCAGGCCGATGAAGAAGCTGTTGCCGAACTGATGCCAGAAATCCTCGAGCAGCCAGTGTCCCTGGGTCAGGACCGTGTAGAAGCTGTGGAGCGACGGGTCCGGCGGCCAGAGGATGCCCTCGAACTCGATGTCCCCCTCGTCGCGATCGAGCGCGATCAACAGCATGTTGTACACGGGCGTCAGCGACCAGATCAGCAGCGCGAGAGCGAGCGCCGCGGAGCTGGCTTCGGTCAGGGCCCACCGCACCCGACCGTTCACAGCTGCACCTCCCGCGTCTGCAGCGCGCGCATCAGGATGATCGCCAGCGGAATCAGCACGGGAATGGCCGACATCACGGCGGCGACGCCGAGCGAGGGTTGGGCGGCGTCGAAGGCGTAGTGGAAGCCGAGGGTGGCCAGCACGTCCGTCGAATAGGATGGCGCGCCTTCGGACACCAGGTAGACCGTGGTGAAGTCGCCGAGCGTCCACAGCGTGGAGAGGAGCGTGCAGACCAGGTAGAGGTTCCCCAGCAGCGGGAAGACGACGTGGGCGAAGCGGCGGCAGCCGCCGGCCCCGTCGACTTCGGCGGCGTCGTAGATCTCCTGCGGAATCGCCGTCCGGGCGGCGAAGAAGGTCAACGTCCAGAACGGCATCCATTTCCAGATGTAGGCGACGATGTTCCATCCGAGGGCGAGCCGGCGATCGGTGAACCAGAGCGGCCCCTGAATGCCGAACAGCGCCGACAGGAGGCTGTCCACCAGCCCCTCCTCGCCGATCAGCATCCAGTGGAACGACACGAAGGCCGGAATCGCCGGGAGCGCCCACGGCAGGATGTAGACGGGCAGCAACGCCCTGATCCACCAGCGACGGCGCATGAAGAAGCCCGACAGGAGCAGGGCGAGGAACATCTTCACGTTCACGCCGACGCCGACGTACAGCGCGGTATTGACGAGGGTCTGCGCGTAGCGGGGATTGGCGATGAGGTCGACGTAGAGCGACGGGTCTCGCGCCATCCAGAGCCCGTAGGCGACGGGATAGACGACGAATGCCCCGAACACCGCCGCGTAGGGGACGACGAAGGCGATCGCCCAGGCGAGCTCCGAGCCGCGCAGGTGCCGGGGCCAGGGCGATCGTCGCGGCCGCTCGAGCGCGCCGAGCGCCGCGGCGAGGGTCAGCCCTTGACCCCGCCCATCGTCAGGCCGGCAGTCATGCGCCGGCGGAACGCGTAGTAGATCGCGACCGGCGGCGCCGCGTAGATGATCGCGGTCGCCATCATGTAATTCCACGGCGACTGGTCGCTGCTGAGGAACTGCGCGAGCGCCACCGGCACCGTCATGCTCGACTTCGAGGACAGCAGCAGGAACTGATACAGATACTCGTTCCAGGCGAGCAGCAGTGCGTAGGTGCCGACGGCGACCAGGGCCGGCGCCATCAGCGGCAGATAGATTCGCAGATAGATCTGGGGCGGCGAGGCGCCGTCGATGCGCGCCGACTCGTCGACCTCGATCGGGATGCTCCGGCCGTACTCCTGGAAGACGAAGATCGCGTACGGCGTCGCGAACGCCACCAGGGCGGCGATCACCGACCACGGGTTGTTGGCGAGCCCGTAGTTCTGCATGATCCGGTAGAACGGGATCGCCAGGAACGACGCCGGGATCACGTACGTCAACAGCGCGGCGTTGCTCACCAGCCAGCCGTGGCGGATCCGCATCCGGCCAATGGCAAAGCTGGTCAGCGTGCCGAACAGCAGCGCGAAGAACGTCACCATCAGGCCGATGTAGAGGCTGTTGGCGAAC
>QHUZ01000078.1 GCA_003223395.1 Gemmatimonadota bacterium
GCCATCCTCGCCTCTGTCGTCATCACCGCCTGCTCGGAGGTGACGGCTCCGCAGAAGGTCGTACCGGGGGGTTTGACAGCAGCGGCCATACTCGGGCCCGCCACCGTGGTGGCGACCATCAACGGGGGTGGCACGGCCGAGATGCAACCCCCAGGGCTCGCAGCAGGGAGAACCGCGTTCGGGATGGAGGTCAAGCTCCTAGCCGACGGCTCAGCCACGGGGCACGTCGACTGCGTTGACCAGCACGGCGACAACCTTCCGGGCAACATCTTCGGCGAGGTTACTAGCTGGCGCATGGAAGGCGAGGTCGTGGTCCTGAACGTCACCGGGAAACTCGTCCGTTTTCCACGTCCTGGCGTGACAGGTGGCCATCCTGTGCCGGTATCGTTTACCCTGAAGATTCAGCAGTTCGGGGGCGCAGGGGTGGGTCACTGGACGTTGGAGGTCGGTGGGAGACTCTTCTGCATCGAGCTCCTGACCAGCGGGCAGATCGTCTACCGCCCCGAGTGAAGGAGCCGGGGTGGACCTTCGTAGTCAGGCGAACCGCAGGCAGACGGGGCTCGGTAGCGCGAGCCGCTGGGGCGTGGTGCTCAGCCTGCCGGTGTCCGGATCGCGCCCGAACACCGCGACGGAGTCAGACCGTTGATTGGCGACGAGCAGCCACCGCCCGGAAGGGTCCAGGCTGAAATTGCGCGGCCAGTCACCCGCGGTGGAGATCACCTGCTCGAGCGCGAGCGCGCCCCCGGTTGTTTCCGCCACGGAGAACACCGCGATGCTGTTGTGGCCGCGGTTCGACACGTACAACGTCCGCCCGCTTGCTGCGACGTGGATATCGGCCGGGTAGTTCCTGCCGGTCCAGCCCGCCGGAACGGTCGGATGTGCGTCGAGCAGCGACAGTGCGCCGCGCGTCGAGTCGAAGCGCAGCGTGGCCACCGTGGAGTCGAGCTCATTGGCGACGAACACCAGCGGCAGCGTTGGGTGGAAAGCAAGGTGGCGCGGGCCGGCGCCGGGGCGCATAACCGCGTCGCCTTCCTCTATATGGCGCAGTGACCTACCCTCGAGATCGAGACGGTAGACGAACACGCGGTCGGCGCCGAGGTCTGCGGCGAGCGCGAAGCGGTTTGAGGGATCGGGAAGGATGCAGTGCGCATGCGGCGCTTCCTGGCGCTCGGCATTCGGCCCTTTTCCCGTGTGCTGCACCACACTCGTGGTGGGCGCGAGTGCGCCGTTCGTCTCGATCGGCAGCAGCGCGACGCTGCCCCCGGCGTAGTTCGCGACGAGCGCAGCCCGCCCGGTAAGGTCCACGCTCACGTAGCAGGGGGCGCCGCCTCCCGACGGCTCCTCGTTTATCCGAGTGAGCGCGCCGGTCGCTCGCTCGATCGCGAAGGCGCTCACCGCGCCGGTCGGCTCGAGCTCGTTCACGGCGTAGAGGACCCGCCCGTTCGGGTGGATACTAAGGAAGGACGGGTTTGCGCCGGCGTTTACCGCCCCGACTCGCACCAGCTCGCCGGACCGCCGGTCCATGCGGACGAGGTAGATGTTTTCGGTATACGTCCCCACATAGAGCAGATCGGGATCCGTTCGCGCCTCGGTCATCACTGCGTCATGTTACCTCGGTGGCAGGGACCTCAACATTACACGCCGCAGGAGACTTGACCATGAGCGACCGTCGCGAATTCCTTGGTGCCATTGCCGCATTGAGCGCCGGCGCGGCGCTCCGTATCGACGACAGCCCGGCCCCCCCGGCCCCGGCCTCCGACGCCTGGCTCGATCAGCTGAAGGGCAAGCATCGCCAGCTGTTCGATGCACCTGATCCGGATGGCGGGACCGTCCTGCGGCATGTGCGGAATTATCTCGATGCGTGGCGCGAGGCCTATGGCGTCGCGGAGCGGGACGTCAGCGTCCTCGTCACGCTCTACGCCCGGACCACGCCGTTGGGACTGCAGGACGCGATGTGGGCGAAATATCGACTCGGCGCGGCGTTGAGCCTCACCGATTCAACAACCAGTGCGCCGCTGATCCGTAACTACTTCGCGCACCCGCAACCGGGTGACCCGGTCGCCGATGGCACACCGGAGAGCTCGATGGAGTCGCTACAACGTCGCGGCGTGGTGTTCCTGCTCTGCAACAATGCGCTGAAGCGGTGGTCGGGGCGGCTCGAGAAACAGGGGCTGGGCACGGCGGCCGAGGTTCACGCCGATCTGACCGCGCACGCTGTGCCGGGCGTGGTCATCGTGCCCGATGTGCTGGTCGCGATGACCAAGGCGCACGAGCGCGGCTTCAGCTACGCCCGCTCATGATCCTTCGCGTTTCTGCTGGGTTTCTGCCGGGTCGATCACAGGGGCTTTGCGCTTGAGGGGCGTCCAGCAGTCCTTATGCTGCCATTGCATGGTGGCCGCGCTCATCATCGCGTCCGGCTTGGTGGGGTCGACCGGCATGTGGCAGTTGGGGCAGATGAACGTGGTTGCATCGGGAGGCTCGCGCATCGCAGCTCCGGAGGGGACACGTAAAGAGCATCGCGAGCGAGAAATGGTAACGATTGCCCCCCTGGCTCTCCGTCAAGGAGCTCGCACCGCCCGAACCGCCTGTCCCGGCGCGACGCCTTCAACTGCCTGCCCGTTCGCGACTACCGACACCCCGTTCACGATCACGTGCTGAATACCGACGGGCGGCAGCGACGGCTCCCGGTAGGTCGACCGATCGAGCACGCGCGCCGGGTCGAAGATCGTAATGTCCGCGTCGGCGCCGACACGGAGCCGTCCCTTCTGTCGCATCGCTGGCACGCGCGCCCCGAGTCGCTGCGCCGGCATGAGGGTCATTTTGCGGATCGCGTCCATCAACGAGAGGGTGTCGGTAGGTAGGGGCGCAGCATGCTGCGCCCCTACATTTGCATGCGCTTCCCGCACGTAGCGGCCCAGCACCCTGGCAAACGTGCCCGTCGTCCGCGGATGGCCCGTGCCGTTCTGCCAGTATGCGTCGCTCGCAATGATGGTGAGCGGACTGGTTATCGCGGCGGCGACCATCGGCTCCGTGTTCGTGTGAATCACAACGGGACCGCCGGTCCGCGTATACCGATCAAAGCTCTCACGATTCAGCCGCTCGCCCGTGCGCGGCCATTCCAGCTCGGCCAGGCGCTCAGCGGGAGCGGCTTTATACGTGTCCTGGATGGTAGCGGACTGAATCTCGGTCATGCCGGCATCATAGGGATACGCCTCGGTGGTCACGTCGCGCCCCGAAGCTCGCGCATCACTGATCATCTGGAGCATGACGGGCGTCTCGGCAAGGCCGGCACTATTGATGTGCACCACATGCAATGCCGCACCGGTTTCGCCGGCGAGCGCCAGCGCTTCTCTGAGGCCGGCGACCCCGGGCGTGATGTGCACGTGGATCGGTGTCTTGCGTCTAGCGGCGATGCGGAACACGACCAGCAGCTCATCGCGTGTTGCCGCGGGCGTATACGGAAACCCGGCACCGATGCTGACCGCGCCCTCGCGGAGCCCACTCTCGATGCGGTTCGCGATCTCGCCAATCTGCGCCGGTGACGCGGCGCGATAGGCGCCGTCGCCCACCGGCATCCAGGTGCCGGAATCGTGCATCACCGCCATCCGGACTTTGATGTGGCCGATGCTGACACCGTAGTTGATGCGCTCGCCGCCCTCTCGCTCCCGGTACCAGGCCACGACGTCTGCCGTGCCATATTGCGGACCGCATCGAGGTGGGAGGCGGGATCCATCACGTGTCCGCCGAGGATCACGCGGTCGTAGATGGGCGGCGTGCCTAGCTGCAGGAGGAGGAATAGTCCGGTAAGCATGGGGTGACATCCTATCTCTTTTTTCAAAAAAGCGCGCGGCCGCCTGTCATCCTGAGCGCCGCAGGCGCGAAGGACCTGCTTTGCGGGCGCGCAGAGGTAAGGCCCGCTCTTCCTACCAAAAGCAGGTCCTTCGCTACGCGCGCGTTCCGCGCGCTTCGCTCAGGATGACAGGCTCGCTCGCTTTCGTAAAGGAAAAAGAAGAAGGAACCAGGGCTCGCCGGGGCGGGTATATTGGTTACTATATCGAGTATCGATATATCAGGGAGAAGGAGCCATGGTTACGAAACGGCGGGCCGGCCGGCCGCCGGAGGCATACCTGCCGCTGCCGCCCGCAACCTTCCACATCCTGGTCGCGCTCGCGGACGGGGAGCTGCACGGCTACGCCATCATGAAGGGTGTGGCAGCGCGTTCCGAGGGCACCGTCCGGCTGGGGCCGGGGACGCTCTATGGATCGCTGAAGCGGCTGCTGGAGGCGCGCCTCGTGGAAGAAGGTGGCGAGCGGGCGGACCCGGAGCGGGGCGACGAGCGGCGACGCTACTACCGCCTGACACCGCTCGGCTTATCCGTGGTGCGTGCGGAGGCGCGGCGGCTCGACGCGATGGTGCGTGCGGCGCGGCGCAAGAAGCTGATCGGCGTGAGGCCCGCATGAGCGCCGAACGCATCTATCGTCTGCTGCTGCACGCCTACCCGCCGGATTTTCGCGCCGAGTACGGACGCGAGATGGTGCTGGTCTTTCGGGACCAGTGTCGGGAGAGCGATGTGCGAACTGTCGGCTTCTGGGCAAGGGTCTTGTGCGACGTCGCGCGGAGCGCGCCGGCCCTGCGCGCAGAAGCGTGGCGCGCGCGTATGAGTGACAGCACTCGAACCCTTGAGGTGATTATGAAGCTCGCTGCAGTGCTGACCGTGTTGGTGGGATTGTTTGGCGTCCTGAACGCCGTGGTGGAGTGGGTCGCCGGATCCAAAGGAGCAATCGACGGAAGGTACGTGATTGCAGTGGTGCTGGGGGGCTTCGCGAGTGTGCTGTTGCTCGGCGCCGGGGTCGCGATCCTGCTCGAGACGCGGTGGGGTCGGCAGCCAGCGCGGCTCGCGCCCTTCGCGTCTCTCGTGAGCATGGCTGCCGCCGGGCTGCTGTTTCCCTGGATGTCCATCTTCTCCCAGCTGGTTGGCTTTGGGCTGCCCGTCGCGCTTCTGATCGCGCTGTACTGGCCACGCAAGCCTTCGTGGGGATCTACTCCGTAACGCTCCCCTTGGGAGGGGGCTCGGTCGTCCGCATTTTCGAGGAGAACGGAGTACTCAAGGCCCTGTCGGAGGGCGAGACGCGACGGCTCCTCTACCAGGGTCACTCCGTGTTCCGGCCGGAAGGACTGCCGGACTTCGTTCTGACCTTCGTCATCGACCGCGGTCGCGCTACAAGGTTCACAGGCCGCAGGCCGGAGGGGGTGATGGAAGGGGTCCGGATCCGTTAGCGCAAGGTAGCACAATCAGTGTCGTAACTGAGCGAGCTCAACGGCGATCTCGGGCAGGTCGTGGTCGTTGACTGCCTCTACGACGCGGTACCATTCGTTATTCACGGTACTCGGATACATGGCGCCGAGAATGCCTCCCGCAATCGATGCGACTGAGTCACTGTCGCCGCCAACGTTCGCAGCCAGGAGAATCGCTTCTTCTGCCGATTGCATCACCGTCGCGAGTCCCAGGGCCAACGGCGCGATCGTCAACGGTCGATTCGGAAAGCACTGCGCCGCGATCTCTGCAGGTCGAAGCGTTGGCAAGCTCTCGAGGTAGTCATGCACGGCCCGGAGCGCGTTCGCGAAAGCGGGCGCGTTGTGTCCGGGCCAGCGACGCTCGCTTTCGGCAGCGGCATGCACCGCAACCTCCTGGACCTGGCGAGGAGAAGCCTCATCGATCGCTGCCGAGACCGCCGCGGCAGTCGCCGCGGCGGCGGCGATCGCCAGTGAGCCGCCGTGGGTCGAAATCGCAGCCTCGCGGGCGCCGGTGAGGAGCTCGTCCACGCGGGCCGAGGTATAGAAGATGCCGACAGGTGCTACACGAATCGCGGCTCCGCAGCCATCATGGTTCGTCGCAACGCGCGTCGGATCGGCGGCTTGGTGAAACTCCCAGAGGGATTTGACGCCCGGATGTACGGACTTGCTGCATCGGAGCATTTCTCGACCGACGCTCACATGCAAGACATTCCGATCGGTGATGATGGCGCGCGCGACCGCGATGGTCCGTTCAGTGTCATCCGTGGTTTCCCCGATCCGCCACTCGTGCTTCGCATTTCCCATGTATCGCGGGATGACCGACCCGGAAGTTCCGTCGAAACCGCGGATGCCGTGGGGATACCAACGGAGCACGTCTTCATGCGACAGCATCTCGGTTTGCTTGCCGACAGCGTCACCGGTAGCGATGCCCTTGAGGCAGCCGAGGATGCGATCCGCTGCGGTCATACTATGCGAGTCCTCACTCAATATTCTCCGCCCGCCGCCAGCTTCAAGCGCCCACTTGCGCCTGAGCGATTTCTTCGACAATTGTGCACAGTGTCACTTCGCGCCCTGACATTCGTCGTCACGCTCAGCTTGACGCCACCGACGCTGCTCGGTCAGACGGCAATACCAAACACGCCTGCGGGAAACGCGCTCCGCGCCTGGCTCGACGCCTACAACGGCGGCGACTCGACGCGCGTGGCGGCGTTCCTCCGTACGTACCAGGTGGACTTCCCCATCCGCAACTCGTTCAACTTCCGCCAGATGACAGGGGGGTTCGACCTGGTCAGCGTGGAGGTCAGCGAGCCGCGACACGTCGAGTTCTTTCTCCGCCACCACAACACCCCTGCCATGATCGCGTACGGTATGCTCGACGTTGCGGCGGGCAATCCAACCAGCATTAGCGGCAACGCCTTTCCGCTTGGTCCCAACGTCCCGACTGAAGCGCTTCGGATCGATCGCGCCACTCGCGTAGCCGTGGTCGGCCGCGCAGCTGCGCTCCTCGACTCCTTCTACTACTCCCCGGCGATCGGGAAGCAGCTGAGCGACACGCTCCGTGCGCGGCTCGCGCGCGGCGCGTACGATCGCTACCGGAACGGGCCGGGACTCGCCCTCCGGCTCAACTCCGATCTCGCGGAGATCGCCCACGACACGCACCTGGGAATCCGCTACAGCGTGTCGACGATCCCGCCGAAGGAGCCAGCCGGAGAAGCGCCGCCCGGGGACGAGACCAACTGTGGATTCAAGAAGGTCGAGCAACTGGACGGCAATATCGGCTACCTCCGGTTCGACTCGTTCGAGGAGACGGCACTGTGCGGAGTCACCGCGTCGGCGGCGATGACGTTCCTCGCCGGCACTCGTGCGCTGATCATCGACCTCCGGGAGAACGGCGGCGGCCATGACATCGGCGCCTGGATTGCGTCGTACCTCTTCGACCGCCGCACTCACCTCGATGATATGTGGGACCGTTATGCCAACCGTACGCGCCAGTCCTGGACGCAGGATAGCGTCCCCGGGCGGCGCTTCGGCGGCACCAAGCCGGTCTATGTGCTCACGTCCGCGCACACGTTTTCTGCCGCCGAGGCGTTCGCGTACGATCTGCAAGCCCTGAAGCGCGCGACCATCGTGGGCGCGACGACGGCGGGCGGTGCGCATCCGGCGTCAGAGGGACGTTTGGGCGACCACTTTGCGATCAGCGTGCCGTGGGGGAATTCGATCAACCCCATCACGGGTACGAATTGGGAAGGGGTCGGAGTCGAGCCGGACGTCAAGGTATCCGCGGACGAGGCACTCGCTGACGTGCTGAAGCTGATTCGGGACAGGACGCAGTAGCGTTAACCACCTGCCTGTCCCGTCGTCTCACCACATTCCTTCCCCGCGGCCAGGAGAGCTCAACGTGAAACAGACTGTTCTCATCGTCGCCTTCGTCGTGCTTGCAAGCGCGACGGCGCGCGCGCAGCACCCCGATCTTGCAGGGCATTGGGTGTTCAACCAGGCGCAGAGTGACAATCCCCGCGACATGATGCAGGCCCGTGACAGCGGGCGCGGCGGCGGCGGCGGGGGCGGGGGCGGGGGCGGGGGCGGCCGGACGTTCGGCGGGCGCGGCGGATTCGGTGGCAGGATGGGAGGAGGGCGCCGCGGCGGTCAGGGTGGCGGCGGCGGTGGGCTGAGCGACGACCAGCGCGCGCGCATGCGCCAGACGATGGACCTGGTCTTGAATGCCCCGGCGTCCCTCGTGATCGCCGCTCGGGATTCCAGTGTCACGCTCGTCACCGACGGGGACACGCTGGTGTTGAGCACCGACGGCCACAAAGTGCGCCGTGAAGCGAAGGTGGAGGGCGAAGGGGCCGTGGACATCAAAGGCCACTGGCAAGGGAACGACCTCGTTGTGGAGCGGAGCGTGTCCGGGGGAGGGAAGGTCAGCGAGGATTACCTGCGCTCGAGCGATGGGAAGCAACTGTTTGTGATCGTGAGCTTCGACGGGGGGCGGGGACGGAGCATCATGTTTCGGCGCATCTACGATCCGGCCGAATGAAGCAAAACCGACTTCTTCCTCCCTGACCGCCTGATCACGTGGTTCGACTGGCACCTCAAGGGCGGGCGTCGCTGATGGCAGCAATCACCGGGCCAGCCGGGCCGTCCGCGACGATGAAGCGCTGTTTCCTTTGAGGGATGACTCCGAGCTCCTCAAGCACCTGCCGGGGGATCCACGTGTATTCACTGCCGGTGTCCACCAGCGTGTCGGGCAACGCGCGCCAGGAGCCCTGCCGTTCCCAGTTCCTGATCTCGATTGTCGTGCGAAAGAGTCCCACGTTGTCCAAGGTAGCAGCCCCCGTTTCTTTGCCACGCTAATCGAATCTACGCGGGCGCTTTGTTGCGCACCGCTATTCACAATCATTGGTCATTGCGATCGGGTAGGCGAGGCATAGCATTCGCCTCATGGAAGGACTCAAGTCGTCCGAGCAGGAGGCGCAGCAGATCGTCGACGCCATTCCGCAAACGATCGCCGTCCTGGGTCCCGATGGGCAAGCCCTCTACGGCAATCGGTCTCTGCTCCAGTATACCGGTCTCACGATTGATGAGATGACCTCGACCGATTTCCGCGCGCGCGTGTTTCATCCGGAAGACGTGGCGCGCCTCCGGGAGGAGCGTCGGGACGCGCTCGCGCGTGGCGTGCCTTTCGAGTTCGAGCAGCGCGCTCGGCGCCACGATGGCCAGTACCGGTGGTTCCTCGTGCAGTACAACCCGGTACGGGATGAGCACGGTCAGACGCTGCGCTGGTACGCGACGGGCACCGACATCGACGATCGCAAGCGGGTCGAAGAGCGCACGCGTAATGAGAATCTGGCGCTGCGCGAAGATATCGACCGGGCTTCGATGTTCGAGGAGATCGTCGGATCCTCCGCGTCGCTCCGCGATGTCCTCGCGCAGGTCGCGAAGGTCGCCCCCACAGATTCCACCGTTCTCATCCTCGGCGAGACCGGCACCGGCAAGGAGCTGATTGCGCGGGCGATCCACAAGCGCTCGCGCCGCGCGAGCCGTGCCTTCATTCGCGTGAATTGCGCGGCGATCCCGACGTCACTCATCGCCTCGGAGCTCTTCGGCCACGAGAAGGGCGCCTTTACCGGCGCGCTGCAACGGCGGCTCGGCCGCTTCGAGGCGGCGGAGGGCGGCACCATTCTGCTCGATGAAGTCGCCGACCTGCCCGCCGAGGCGCAGGTGGCGCTGCTGCGAGTGCTGCAGGAGCGGGAAATCGAACGGGTCGGCAGCAGTCATCCTATCGCGGTAGACGTGCGCGTCATCGTCGCCACCAATCAGGATCTCGAGGCCGCGGTCGCGCGCGGCTCGTTCCGCGCCGATCTGTTCTATAGACTGAATGTCTTTCCGATCTCGGTCCCGGCGCTGCGGCAGCGCGCGGATGACGTGCCTGTCCTCGTTGAGTACCTCGTGGAACGGTTCGCAACGCGCGCCGGCAAGAAGATCACGCGCATCGACAAGCGCACGATGGCACTGCTGCAGGCGTACGACTGGCCTGGGAATGTCCGCGAGCTGCAGAACGTGATCGAGCGTGCGGTCGTGCTTTGCGAAAGTGAGACCTTGGCGATCGACGACGCGTGGCTGAAAGTCAAAACGCCTGCGGCGGGCGTGGAGCAGGAGCGGGTCACGATCGAGGCGGCGCTGGCCGCGACCAAAGGACGTGTCGCGGGGACCAAAGGTGCGGCTGCGAAGCTCGGCATGCCGCGCCAGACACTCGACTCCAAGATCCGGGCGCTGCGCATCGATAAGCTGAAATTCCGGCCACGTTAGGTCTCGCTCAGCATTTTCTGAGCATCAGCACTTCTCACAATCGTAAGTCGCTGCCCGAGCATCACCTCACGCTGGCGCGACGTTTGCCCACTCCTCGCGATGACTTTCAAGATCACGGTCGTGCTCCGGGTGAGCGGGCGGATCGACGCCGAGCATGTGAGCGAGCTGCGGGCCTGCCTGTTGCGATACGGGCCAAACGTCGTGCTGGACCTCGACGAAGTGCAGCTGGTCGATGTTGCGGTCGTCTGTTTCCTGGCCCGCTGCGAAGCGGAAGGGATGGAGCTGCGCAACTGCTCGCGCTACATCCGGGAATGGATGGGCAGGGAGCGACCGTGACAGGCGTGAACCAATTCCAGGAGGATTCATGATGCGGTATGCTCTCATCGCGCTCACCGTCCTTGCATCGGGGGTGGCGACAGACCTCTCGGCGCAGTCCAAGCCGACGATCGTCCTCGTGCACGGCGCATGGGCGGATGCCAGTGGCTGGTACGACGTGACGCGCGCGCTGCAGGCCCGCGGCTACAAGGTCGTCGCGGTGCAGAACTCGCTCTTTTCGTATGCGAAAGACATCGAGACGACGAAACGCGTGCTCGATGCGCAGCAGGGGCCGCTCGTCGTGGTCGGACACTCGTACGGAGGCGCCGTCATCACGGCGGCCGCAGCGGGCAATCCCAACGTCAAGTCACTCGTCTATGTGGCGGCGTTCGCGCCCGATTCGGGTGAAGCCCTCGGTGCGCTGCTCCAGCGCTATCCCGATCTCGGACTCGGCAAGGCGCTCGTCCCGGATGCGGCGGGTTTCCTTTACATCGACGTAGCGAAGTATCCCGAGGTATTCGCCAACGGCTTGCCGCCGACTCAGGCGCGCGCATTCGCAACGGCGCAGAAGCCGATTGCCGGCAGCGCGCTCGGCGAGCCACTCGCCGTCGCGCCGGCCTGGAAGACCGTGCCGACATGGTACGTCGTCGCGACGCAGGATCGCGCAATCAATCCGGAGCTCGCGCGCTTCATGGCGAAGCGGATGAATGCGCACGTGACTGAGCTGCCCGCTGGGCATCTCGTGTTCATTTCGCGGGCGCAGGACGTCGCCCGAATCATCGAGAGCGCGAGCCGCTAGCATGCCCATGATCGACGTGTACGCCCCGGCCGGCACCTTTCGCGACCGGGCAAAGCTCGTGCGGGACCTCGCGACAGCGGTGATGACGATCGAGCGCGTGCCGAACATCCCGCTGTTTCGTCAGAACACCGCGGCGTTCGTGCACGAGCTGCCGCCGGACAGCCTCTCGAATGTCGACGGCGATCACGCCTGCGTTCGCGTGCAAGTGCTCACGAATGCCGGGGGCCTCGACCGCGAGAAGCAGCTCGCGGTGGTCGCCGAGCTGACACGCATTGTTGGAGCGGCGGCAGGCGACCCGGCTGTGAAGGAGCGGATCTGGGTGCTGCTCACCGAAGCGCCCGACGGCGGCTGGGGTCTTGGCGGCCGCGCGCACACCAATGCAGAACTCCTCGCCGTAGCGCGCGAGCAACTCGGCAAACGTTGATGAGGCAATCACCAGGCTTCGACGTCGCGTGGCGGACCATCGATGGGCTCAAAGTGCGCTACGCCACGGGAGGGAAGAGTGGCGAGAAGCTTGTGCTCTTTAGTCCATGGCCGGAGAGCATCTTCGCGTTCGCTCCGGTGTGGGACGGGCTGACAAAACAGTTCGAGGTGCTGGCGATCGACCTTCCCGGCTTCGGGCGGTCGGAGGCGCGCGACGATCTCTTTGCGCCGCAGAAGATGGGCGAGTTCATCGTGAAGGCGATCGATGCGTTCGGGCTCACATCGGTCCACACCGTTGGACTTGACGTCGGATCGCCGTCGGTCCTCTTCGCCGCGCTCATGCGGTCAGAACTCTTCCGCAGCCTCATCGTGGGTGCCGGCGCCACGGTGTACCCACTCGATGTTGACGGCGCCCTCAAGTGGATGATCGAAGCGGAGCCGTTGCCGCCGCTCAATGCCGTCGAGGTTATAGGCGGGTTCCTGGGGTCTATTCGCGGGTACGCCGTGCCAACCTTCGTCCGCGACGACTACCTCGCGTCCTATGAAGGCGATCGGTTGACGCGGTCGGCGGCACTCGTGCGCGCGTACCCGAAGGACTTGGCAGCACTGGCGCCCCGCCTTGCGTCGATCGAGGTACCCGTGGCAATCGTGGTCGGTCGGAACGACCCGTACGGGCTCGCTCGAGACGCGGCGCTCCTGCGGGAGCGGCTGCCGCATGCACGCCTGGATGTTCTCGAGGCCGGTCACTGCGTCTGGGAGGAACGGGCGCCCGAGTTCCAGTCGATCGTCACGCAATGGGTGAGTGGTGGCTTCAACCTCTAGACCAGTCGGAGCAGACTATGCCAGTGACGAAGACCGGGAGTAATACGACCGCTCCCACGCAGTTCCTTCAGGTGAACGGCCATTCCTACGCCTACCGGCGGTTCGGCAATGGCTCGGGGCTGCCGTTGCTATGCCTGCAGCACTTCACCGGGACGCTCGACAACTGGGATCCAGCGGTGACTGATCCGCTTGCCTCCGGTAGGGACGTAATCCTCTTCGACAACGCCGGCGTTGGGCGTTCCACCGGCGACGTCCCGGAGACGATCGCCGGAATGACAGAACACTCAATGGCCTTTCT
>QHUZ01000043.1 GCA_003223395.1 Gemmatimonadota bacterium
TCCTGCCGGCCCATATCCGCCGGCGCATCGGGATCATTGCCGATGATTCCATGCGTGGTCGTGACACACCGAGTGCCGAGCTCGACAAAGTCGCAGCCTACATCGGGCGCGAGTACCGCCGGCTGGGCCTCACGCCAGGTGGCAACAACGGGACGTTCATTCAGCGCTACTCACTGGATCGCGTGCAAGTCGTCGCCGAGAGCTCGGTGGCATTCGTGCACGGCGGCGGCGGCGGCGGCGGCGCCACGATGAAGTACGGGAAGGACTTCGTGTTTTCCGATAACAACTTTGAAAGCGGCGACTACGCGGGCGGCGTGGTGTTGGTCACGGGTCCGTTGACCGGTCCGCTGACTGCGGACACGGCCACGTTCGCGGGCAAGATAGTGATCTTCGCGAGCCCCCGTTTTCGTGACCGGCAGAGGCTGTTCGCCTGGAAGCCCGCTGGCGTCGTGCTGCTCACGTCCGCTGATGACTCCGACTGGTCGAGGATTGTCAGTCGCAGACGTCGGCCGCAGTCCCGCGACCCCAACAATTCCGTCGGTGGCCCGATCCTGCTCATGCGGATGTCCTCGTTCCAGCCGATCGTGGCGCAATTCGGGCTCGATCTGGCCGGCGCGCAGTCCGCGGCAGCGTTCGAGGCGAGGCCGTTGGGAGACGTCCAGCTGCACGTGCACGCGCGAATGGCTGTGCGCGAGAAGAAGTCCGCGCCCAACGTGGTTGCCATTCTCGAGGGCAGCGATCCGACACTCAAGAACGAATACGTGGTGTTCAGCGCGCACATGGATCACATCGGGGTCGCGGGACCACGGGGCAGCGGCAGCTGCCAGGCCGAGGGGGCAGACTCGATTTGCAACGGCGCCGACGACGACGGTTCAGGCACGGCCGCCGTCGTGGAGATCGCCGAGGCATTCTCGGGGCTGCGGCCGCGCCCCCAGCGTTCGATCATCTTCCTGAACGTGAGCGGCGAAGAAAAGGGACTGTGGGGCAGCCAATACTTTGTCGATCATCCCACGGTGCCGATCACCAGCATGGTCGCCGATCTCAACATCGATATGATCGGTCGTAACTGGAAGGACACCATCGTCGCGATCGGGAAGGAACACTCGGATCTCGGCGCAACTCTGAACCGGGTCGCCGCGGCGCATCGCGAGCTGAACATGCAGCCGATCGACGATAAGTGGCCCGGCGAGAACTTCTACGGGCGCTCCGATCACTTCAACTTCGCGAAGAAGGGCGTGCCGATCCTGTTTTTCTTCAGCGGCACCCACATCGATTACCACAAGGTGGGTGACTCGCCGGACAAGATCGACGCGGAAAAGGAGTCGCGCGTCGCGCAGCTCATCTTCTACCTCGGCCTCGACGTCGCGAACAGTGCCGAGCGGCCGAAGTGGAATCCGGACAGCTACAAGCGCATCGTCAGCGCTAACTAACGGCATCAGGTGAAGGGACGCCCCCGACCCGGGATGACCGCGGGCGGGGGCGCGCCTATCTTAGGCTGGTGCGCGTACTGATCGTCGAAGACGACCCGGAACTCGCAGGTCTCCTGCGTGATGGGTTGCGCGAGCATCGCATCGACCCGACGGTGGCGGCGGGGTTTGCGGAGGGACGCGAGCAGGCGCTCATCGGCGACTACGACGTCGTCATCCTCGACGTCCGGTTGCCGGGCGGCAGCGGGTTCGACCTCTGCGCCGATCTGCGTCGCCAGAAAGTGGGCGTGCCCGTCCTGATGTTGACGGCGCTCGACGCCGTGGACGATCGCGTGCGCGGCCTCGAAGTTGGTGCCGACGACTATCTCACGAAGCCGTTCGCGTTTCGCGAGCTGGTCGCTCGGCTGCAGGCGCTGGCGCGCCGCCGCGCCTTGACACTCACCCCCACCATCGTGCGCGTCGCCGATCTCGAGGTAGACCTCGGCGCCCGCCACGTGCGCCGCAGCGGCCGATCGATTGATCTCACCGCGAAGGAATTCGCCCTGCTCGAGCTCCTGCTGCGCCACTTGGAACAGGTCGTCGATCGGTCCGCGATTACGGCGCACGTCTGGGACAACAACCACGATCCTTTCGCCAACGTGCTCGAAGTGCTGGTTCGCCGCCTGCGCAGCAAGATCGACGACGGCTTCGAGCCGAAGCTGATCCGCACCGTGCGCGGCGCCGGTTATCGTCTCGGTGTATCCGGATGAGCCTCAGCCGGCTGCGGGTTCGTCTCACGCTGTGGTACGCGGCGACCTTCACGCTCATCCTGGTGCTGCTCGGCGCCGGTTTGTTCGTGGCGATCGGGACGCAGGTATCGCGGCGCCTCGATCTCTCACTCGCCGCGGCCACCGCGGCGATCGTGGGCGCGACGCATGATCTGGAGAACGAGCGCGCGGCTGGCGGCGCGGCGGATGCCGTGGAAGAGCTCCACATTCCCGATCGCGAGCTGTACCTCTTCGACGCCAACGGAGGACCACTCACCCCACCCAACGCCGAAGCCTGGATTGTCGAAGCGGCGCGCGCGGCAACGACGAATGGCAGCGCCGACGTGCAGCACGTCACGGGCGGCAGCCACGAGCGGCGGCTGCACGCCGAGCGATTCGTGGGACACTCAGGCACGACGTACGTCGCCGCCGCGGTCGCCGATCGGCCGAATATCCGGGAGCAGTACGCGTCGTTGATCGGGATCTTCGGCGCGGCCGCGCTGGCGGCGCTGTTGCTGGTGGCGGCCGGCGGCTTCATGCTCGCTCGAAAATCCACGATTCCGGTCGAGCGCTCGATGGAGCAGATGCGTCGCTTCATGGCCGATGCCGCGCACGAGCTGCGGACGCCCGTGACGATCCTTCGCACCCGGACCGAGCTCGCGCTCGCGCAACCGCGTGACGCCACGGGTGACACCGCCGCCTTTCAGGCAATCGAGCGGGAGGCGGACCGGCTGGGGGGAATCGTAGGCGACCTGCTCACACTCGCGCGGGCCGATGCCGGTGAGCGACAGGTCGTGCGGGCGTCGCTGTACCTCGACGATGTCGTCTCGCAGGTCGTCGCAGCGGCTCGGGCGTTGGCCGAGCGCAAAGGGGTGGCGCTGGTCGTCGGATCGTTCGAAGAAGCGCAAATCAGCGGCGACGCGGGACTCGTGGAGCGGCTCGTCCTCATCGTGCTCGACAATGCGATCAAGTACACGCCCGAGGGCGGCCGCGTGCGGCTGGATGTCACCGCCCGCGACGGCGGGCGCTCCGTCATCGTGTCAGACAGCGGCGTCGGCATCCCGTCCGACCAGCTGCCGCGAATCTTCGAGCGATTCTACCGTGGTGAGAGCGCCCGCACCCTTGCCGAGGGCTCGGGGCTCGGCCTTCCGATCGCGCGCTGGATCGCCGACCTCCACGGCGCCCGGATTTCCGTCGCCTCCGACGCCACCGGAACCCGCGTCGAAATCGCATTTCCTGCCGCGTAAGCCTGCTGTAAGGTAGAGACACTAGCTTCGTGGCCATGCGCCTCGTGTCAGTTCTGACCCCGGTGCTGTTTCCGTTCGCGTTAGTGGCTCAGCAGCAGGTCACGCGTGCCGATGCCGTCGCCGCCGCGCTGGCCCGCGGCGCGCGCGTGGCGCTCGCCCGCGCCGATACGACGGCGGCGTTGGGCGCCGCGCGGGCAGCCCGGGCATTTCCGAATCCCACGGTGTCGGGGAGCTACACGAAGGACACGCCGAACTATCACGCCGTCGGCGAGCTGCCCCTCGACCTTCCGTGGCTGCGCGGCGCCCGGATCGGGGCGGCGGAATCGGCGCGCGACGCCGCGCGCTATCGCTTCGCCTTCGAGCGCGCGGCGATTCGGTTCGACGTGGATACCACGTACACCCGCAGCCTCGCGGCCGCGCTGCTGGCCCGTTTGTCTCGCCGCACCGCCCTCGATGCCGACAGCCTGCTGCGGATCGCCGAGCTGCGGCGGGACGTGGGCGACGTGAGCGAGCTCGACGTCCGGCTCGCCGCGGTGAATGCGGGTCAGTTGACGAACGCCGCCGCGGATGACTCGCTCGCGGCGCTCGAGAAGCTGCTGTCGCTGCAATTGCAAATGGGCCTGACCGGCGACCAGCCGGCGATCCTGTTGGTGGATTCGCTGCGTCCACCACCCGACAGCGCACCGACGGAGGGTCGCGTGCTGCTCCCCATCGCTGCGGCCGAGGCGTCGCTGCGTTCCGCGGAACGGTCGCTGGCATTCGCGCGCCGCAGTCGCTTCGCGCCGAGCGTCCAATTCGGCTTCGACACGGGCGACCCCGCGAGCCCCATACCGCATCAGCTGTTGCCGGTCGTTGGGTTCTCGCTGCCGTTCCCGCTCTTCAACTTCGGCCGCGGCGACGTGCTCCGTGCGGCTGCGGAGCGCGATCGAGCCAGCGCCGAGCTCGACCTGGCACGGCGGGAGACCGCAGCCGCCGTCGCGCGCGCGCGCCGCGACCTGGTCGCCGCACGCGATCGGCTGCGGCGCAGCGCGGGACTCGTCGAGAGCGCCAACCGCGTGGCGACGATGTCGCTGCAGGCTTACAGCGAGGGCGCGATCCCGCTGGCGAACGTGCTCGAGGCGCAGCGTAACGCGCGCGAGATCCTGGCGCGTTACATCGACGACCTCGCCACCGCCGACGCGGCAGCCCGTGCCCTGAAGATGCTCACCGCCGCTCCGGACGAGCCGTGAACCGCCGCGTCTGGATGAGTGTCGCGCTGGCTGGAGTCGGCGCGGCGTGCGGCGGCCGAGGCTCGGGGAACGGGCAGGATGTCTCGCGCGAACCCGGCGTGCTCGGCGTCTCCACGAGCGTCGCGACGACTCGCGCCTTCCCGCACGAGGTCAGCGCAATCGGGATGGTGCTGCCGCGGCCGGATCGCTTCGCCTCGCTCGCACCACCGGGACAGACGCGCGTCGCGCGCATCTTCGTGGTCGCGGGCCAGGCCGTCGCCAAAGGCGATCCGTTGATCGAATTCGAACGCGCGCCGTTCGAAGCGGCGGCACAAAGCGCTGCGGCCGCGCTCGCGAACGCAGAGCGCGCCTACGCGCGCGCCGTGCGACTCGTCCAGGCCGGCGTACTCGCCCAAAAAGACAGCGGCCAGGCCGCCGCCGACCTTGCCGCGGCCCAGGCCGCCGCGGTCACGGCGCGACGCGCGCAGGAGCTGGCAACGCTGCGCGCTCCCTTGAACGGCGTCGTGACGCGCATGAGCGCTGTGTTGGGCGCGTCCGTCGATGCGAACCAGACCATGGTCGAAGTCGCCGACCCGATGGCGCTGGACATCGTCTTCAACGTCTCGCCGGCGGAGGCGAGCCGCATCCATCGCGGCGATACGGCCACGGTTACGAGCGGTGAAGGCACGAGCGTCGAGGCGCTCGGTCCGGGTGTGGTAACGAGCATCGGGGTGGCGGTGGATTCCGCGTCGCGCGCGGTCGCGGTGCGGGCGCGGCTCACCGCGCCGACGCGGGCGCTGCGGATCGGCGAGTCGGTCGTCGGCCGCATCGTCACGGGCGTGAACCCGCGCGCCGTGGTGATTCCCGTGGACGCCCTGGTTCCCGAGGGGGATGGCTACCGCGTCTTCGTCGTTGACTCGGCCGGCATCGCGCACGCGCGAGCGGTCACCGTCGGCGGCCGCACCGAATCACTCGCCGAGATCCTGTCGGGCGTCGCTACCGGCGAGACCGTCGTAACCACCGGGGCGTACGGCGTGCAGGACAGCGCCAGAATCGGCGGCGCGCGGCGGTGAAGCTCTTCGACATCCTGAGTCGCCAGCAACGACTCGTGTATCTCCTCGTCGCCCTGCTCAGCGCCGCCGGGGTCTGGAAGGCGTTGCGGCTCCCGTCCGCCATCTACCCAGAGCTGCGGTTCTCGCGTATCACGATCGTCGCCCAGGGCTCGACACTCGGCGCGCGCCAGGTCGTGTTCAGTATCACACGGCCGCTCGAGGAAGCCGTGAGCATCGTGCCCGGCGTAACGCGCGTCCGCTCGCATTCGATCCGCGGCGCCAGCGAGATCTCGATTACGTTCGCGCCCGGGACCAACATGGATCAGGCGCTGCAACTGGTGCGCGCCCGCGTGAACCAGGTCCAGAGCGCGCTTCCTACTAATCAGAGCATCGAGGTCGAACAGCTCACACCATCCTTGTTCCCAATCGTGTCCTACAACGTCGAGGGCGGAGAGCCCGCGACGCTGTACGACCTCGCACGCTACGAGATCAAGCCGTTGATCTCCCGCGTGCCCGGCGTCGGACGCGTCGACGTGCAGGGCTCCGACGTGCGCGAGCTCGAGGTGATCGCCGACCCTGGCCGTCTCGCGTCGCAGGGAATGACCTACGCCGATCTGGCGGACGCGATCCGGCGTGCCATCACCGTACAGGCGGTCGGGCGGGTCGCGCAGGACTATCGGCAGTACTTGATCGTGACGGATCAGGAAGCTCATGCGCCCGACGACATCGGCGCAGTGGTCATCCGCGGCGGGCTGCGCGTCCGGGACGTCGCGAGCGTGCAGTTGGGCACCGAGGACCATGTCCGGATCATCGCGGGAGACGGCAAGCCCGCGGCGCTGATCAACGTGACACGGCAGGTCGGCGGCAACACGCTGGCGCTCGCCGACAGTGTCGCGCGAATCATGGCGACCGTCGCGCCCTCGCTGCCTCCCGGCGTGCACCTCAAGCCGGTCTACGACCAGGCGGAGCTCGTGCGCGAAGCCGTCCGCTCGGTGCGAGACGCGATGCTGATCGGCGCGACGCTGGCAGTCATCGTGCTGCTGGTCTTCCTCCGTCACGGCCGCATCACGGCCATCAGTGCCGCATCGATCCCGCTCACGCTCGCGATCACGGTGTTCATCATGAGCATGATCGGTCAGACCTTCAATCTCATGACGCTCGGCGCGATGGCGATCGCCATCGGCCTCGTCATCGACGATGCGGTCGTCATCACGGAGAACATCGCCCGCCACCTGCGGCTCACGACCGATCGTCTGCAGGCGATTCGCGCGGCGGTGCAGGAGCTGATCTGGCCGGTGACCACGTCGACCCTGACGACGGTCGTCGTGTTCCTGCCGCTGGGTTTGCTGCAGGGCGTCGTGGGACAATTTTTCGCGGCCCTCGCGACAACGCTCACCGTGGCTGTACTAGCGTCGCTGGTGCTTGCCCTGACCATCATTCCCTTGCTCGCCGAGCAATTCGTGACCGCGCACGAGGTCGAGTCCACCACTACCGGGCCGCTGGCTCGAGCGCAGCGCGCGCTCGACGCACTGGGATCGCGCTACGAGCGGGCGCTGGCGGCCGTGCTGCACCACACGCGGCGCATCGGCGCCCTTGCGTTGGGTTTTGGGGTGGCGGGCATCATCCTCATGCGTCTCGTGGGTACGGGCTTCCTGCCCGAGATGGACGAAGGTGCGTTCGTGCTGGATTACTGGACGCCCGGTGGAACGGCGTTGGCCGAGACAAACCGCCAGGTCGGTATCGTCGAGCAGATCCTGGCCGCCACCCCCGAGATCTCGGGGACGTCGCGACGGACGGGCGCCGAGCTGGGACTGTTCGCCACGGCGCAGAACACGGGGGACCTGGTGGCCCGGCTCAAGCCTTCCAATGAGCGGTCACGCGACATCTTCGCGGTGATGGACGGCGTTCGGGACGAGGTGAACGCGGCGGTTCCCCGCCTCCGGATCGAGTTCGTGCAGATTCTCTCCGACGTGGTCAACGACCTCGCGGGCAACCCGAAACCGGTCGAGATCAAGCTGTTCGGCGAACGGCTCGATACGCTCGAAGCGTATGCGCAGCGCCTCGCGCCAGACCTGGAGGGCGTCACGGGCCTCGAGGACATGTTCAACGGCGTGGCCGAGCCGTCTCCCGAACTCATGATGCGCATCAACCAGGCCGAGGCTGACCGGATCGGCATGACGCCCGAGGATGTGGGAAGTGCCGTGAGCGCGGCATTGCTCGGGACCGAGGCCGGCGAGATCCGCACCGAGGACCGGCCCGTTGGGGTGCGAGTGCGCGTCCCCGATTCGGTGCGCTACAATCCGCTGCGGCTGCGCGCGCTGCCCGTCGTCGCGAGCGGCACGGGACGCGTCACGCCACTCGGTAGCCTGGCCACGTTCAACGCCGTGCCGGTGACCAGCAGCAGCCCGAGCGCTCCGACGAACGACACCGGCGCGACGAGCAGTACGATCAAGGGCTCGACGAAGGACTCGAACTGCACGACCATGACGGCGCAGACGCTCACCGCGGCGAGCGCCAGTACGAGCAGCAGGGCACGGAAGGCTTGCTGCTGGCTCTCGTATTGCCCGCCGAGCACGACCCGGACCCCCGCCGGTGCAGGATGGGCGCGGAGCGCACGCTGCACGTCGCCCATGACCCCGCCCAGCGAGCGGCCGCTGACGCCGGCCGTCATCGCGATCATCTGCTGTTGGTTCTCGCGCTCCAGGCTGATGCGCGCGACGCTGTGCACGCTGTTCGGCCTGCTGCCGCTGGCACTTGGCATCGGCGCGGGGAGTGAGCTGCAGCGGCCGCTGGCGCTGGCCGTGATCGGCGGCTTGATCCTCTCCACGCCCATTACGTTATTTGCCGTCCCCACGCTGCTTGTCGCGATCCGGGGTGCGGATTTCCGCCTGCGGTGACGGCTCCGGGAATGGTGTGGTCTCAACAAGCGACGACCACCTTCTCAGGAGCCTGAAATATGCGCCTGCTGGCCTCATTGACGCTCGTGACGGCGTTGACGTTCGCCGCCGGAAGACTCGCTGCTCAAGACCGGAACGTTCCGGACAGTCTCGTTGCCAAAGCAAAGATCAGCGAAGACTCCGCCCGTGCCATCGCGCTGAAGCGCGTCCCCGGCGATGTCGAGGGCATTACGCTCGCGAAGATGAAAACCCGCCTCGTGTACACGTTCAAGGTTCAACGGAAAGGCCGGCCGGGTTTGACCGACGTCCAGGTGAATGCCGCGACTGGGCACGTCATGGCCGTGCGGCGCGAGAGCACTAAATCGCGCTCAACAACTCGGCATTCGTCTTAGCGCGCTTCATCTGTTGCAGTAGACTTTGCATCGCCTGCTCCGGCGGGAGGTCCACGAGGGCCCGCCGGAGCTTTTGTTTCGATTCGACCGTCTTTGCATCAGCGAGCAGCTCTTCGCGGCGTGTGCCGCTCGCCGCGATGTCCACCGCCGGGTAGATGCGCCGGTCAGCCAGCGCACGCGTCAGCCGCAGCTCGGCGTTGCCGGTCCCTTTGAACTCCTCGAAGATGATGTCGTCCATCTTGCTTTCGGTTTCGACGAGGGCGGTGGCGATCACCGTGAGCGAACCCCCCCCATCCTTCGGGGGCACGGCCCGCGCGGCGCCGAACAGCCCTTTGGGCTTCGCCAGCGCATTCGCGTCGAGCCCGCCCGACATGGTGCGCCCGGTGCCCCGCCCCGTCGTATTGTGGGAGCGGGCCAGCCGCGTGAGCGAGTCGAGGACGATGACGACGTCGCGTCCCAGCTCGACTTGCCGGCGGGCGTGCTCGAACACCATGTCCGCGGCGGCCACGTGCCGCTCGTGCGGCAAGTCGAAGCTCGAGGCGATCACTTCCCCCCGCCCCCAGTCGATCATCTCGCTGACTTCTTCCGGCCGCTCGTCCACGAGCAGGATCAGCAAAATCGCTTTGGGGTGATTCTCGGCCACCGACTCCGCGATCGCCTGCAACATCATCGTTTTCCCGGCTTTGGGCGGCGAGACGATCAGCGCCCGCTGGCCGAAGCCGAAGGGGCAGATGAGATCGACGACGCGCTGCGTCTCCGCGGTGCGGGGACTCGATGCCTTGGGCGTCTCGAGCGTCAGCGGACGGTTTGGATGGACAGCGCCCAGATTAGCGAAATCGGGCCGCCCGTCGAGCTGGCCTGCCGGCTCGCCGTTCACCGTCGTCACGCGACCATTGTCGAGTACGATCAGATCCCCGCGGCGGAGACCGGGCAGGCGCACGGCAGGATCGCCTTTCGCGGGCAGATAACTGTTGGCGGCGAGCCGGAGCGCGCCGCCTTTCTGCGAAGGATCAAACCAACCGGTGATGGGAGGCATTTAGGAAGGCTGACTAAAGCTACACGCTATATTTAGCGCCGCATGCGCCAGGACCATATCCGTAATTTCTGCATCGTCGCCCACATCGACCATGGGAAGTCGACCCTCGCCGACCGGCTGATCGAGCTGACCGGCACGCTCGACAAGCGCCTCATGCGCGACCAGGTCCTCGACACGATGGACCTGGAGCGCGAGCGTGGCATCACGATCAAGCTGAATGCGGTGCGGATGAGCTATCACGCGAAAAACGGCCAGTTGTATGAGCTCAACCTCATCGATACGCCAGGACACGTCGATTTTACGTACGAGGTGTCGCGGTCATTGGTTGCCTGCGAGGGCGCGATTCTGGTCGTGGATGCGTCGCAGGGGATTCAGGCCCAGACGTTGTCTAATCTCCTGCTGGCGATGGACGCCGGGCTAGAAATCATACCCGTCCTCAACAAGATCGATCTGCCGGGCGCCGAGCCGGACAAGCGCGCCCACGAGATCCATGACCTAATCGGCACGAAGCCGGATGAGATCCTCCGCATCTCTGCCAAGGAGGGGCGAGGGGTCCCGGAGCTGCTCGAGGCCGTCGTCGCCCGCGTGCCGCCCCCCCGCGGCAACCATGAGGCGCCGCTCCGCGCGCTGATCTTCGACTCCTACTACGACCGCTACCGCGGCGCGATCCCCTCGATCCGCTTGGTTGACGGGGTGGTCAAGCCGGGGATGAAAATTGCGTTCGGCGCGCACCGCGACGATATCTACGAGGTGGATGAGGTCGGCTACCTGCAGCTGGGCCACAAGCCGGCCGAGCAGCTCGAGGCCGGCGAGGTCGGCTACGTGGTCGCGAACGTGCGCGGCGTGCGCGAGACGCGCCCGGGCGACACCATCCTCGACGCCGAGTATCGGGACGTCGAGCTGCTGCCCGGCTATCGTGACATCCAATCGATGGTCTTTGCGGGCCTCTATCCGACCAACGCCGAACAGTATGAGGAGCTCCGCGACGCGCTCGCCAAGCTACAGCTGAACGACGCCTCGCTGCACTACGAACCGGAGACCTCGGTCGCTTTGGGCTTCGGCTTCCGGTGCGGCTTCCTCGGTCTGTTGCACATGGAGATCGTGCGCGAGCGGCTCGAGCGGGAATTCGATCTCGACCTGATCAGCACGGTTCCGAACGTGGAATACCACGTCTACAAGACGGACGGCAGCATGGAGCTGGTCGAGAACCCGAGCCTGTTGCCGCACGGCTCAGAGGTGGACCGCATCGAAGAGCCCTACGTGAAGGCGCGTATCTTCGCGCCGGCCGAGTACATCGGCGGCATCATGAACCTGGGACAAGAGCGGCGCGGCGTGTACGGTGGCATGCAGTACCTCGACCCGACCCGTGTCGAGTTCGACTGGGAATTTCCGCTCGCCGAGATCATCCTCGATTTTTACGACAAGTTGAAGACGATCTCTCGCGGCTATGCGTCGCTGGATTACGAGTTCCTCGCCTACCGGACGGGCGAGCTCGTCAAGCTCGACATGCTGCTCAACAGCGAAGCGGTGGATGCGTTCAGCGTCATCATTCACAAGGACAAAGCCTACGAATGGGGTCGCAAGATTGCCGAGAAGCTGAAGGAGCTGATCCCGCGCCAGTTGTTCGAAGTGGTGATTCAGGCGGCGATCGGGACGAAGGTGATTGCGCGCGAGTCGATTAGGCCGCTGCGTAAGAATGTCACCGCGAAGTGCTACGGCGGCGATGTCACCCGCAAACGCAAGTTGCTGGAGAAGCAAAAAGAAGGTAAGAAACGGATGAAGCAGGTCGGGACGGTGGAGATACCGCAAGAAGCGTTTCTCGCAGTGCTCCAGGTGGAATAGGGGGTCTCATGCGCACCATCGTCGCGGCGGTAGCTGGTCTGAGCCTTGTTACGTCGTCCATTGCGGCGGCCCAGTCGTCCCGGGCCACGCCGTTCACCGTGAATCAGGTGCGCTCGTATCCGTTCCCAAACGAGCTCACGGCCGCCGCGACCGGGAGCCGACTCGCATGGGCGTTCAACGAGCAGGGCCGCCGAAACATCTTCGTCGCCGAAGGCCCCGCGTTCTCGGCGCGCCAGCTCACGCATTACGACCGCGATGACGGCCAGGAGCTCAGCAGCGTTGCGGTCTCGGCGAACGGAAAATGGGTCGTGTATGTGCGCGGCGGTGATCACGGCTCGAACTGGGACGACGGGCTTCCGGTGAACGTCGGCTCGAACCCGACCGCACCGAAGGTGCAGATCTTCAGCGTCGCCTTCGACGGCGGCGATCCCAAGCCGATCGCCGACGGGGATGAGCCGGTGGTTTCCCCACGCAGCGATGTCGTGGCCTTTATCAAAGGCGGCCAGATCTGGACCGTGCCGATCGACGGCTCGGCGCCCGCCAAGACGCTGTTCACGGCACGCGGCGAGAACGCGGACCCGCGCTGGTCGCCCGACGGCTCCCGGCTCGCCTTCGTCGCCAATCGCGGCGATCACGCCTTTATCGGCGTCTACGCGAACGACAGCACGGCGATCACGTGGCTCGCACCCGCGTTCGCCCGCGACCGCTCGCCGCGCTGGTCTCCCGACGGGAAGCGCATCGCGTTCGTGCGGCTGCCCGGTGCCGGCGGCGCGCCGGACTCGTTGCTCCCACCCCGGCCCAATCCCTGGGAGATCTGGACCGCCGACGCAATGACCGGAACAGCACAGCGACTCTGGAAGTCGCCCGAGACGCTCAGCGGCTCCGTGCCCAGCACGGATGGCGGGACGAATCTCGGCTGGGGGGCCGGCGACCGCGTGGTGTTTCTGTCGTATCAGGACGGGTGGCCGCATCTCTACTCGATTCCGGCTTCGGGGGGCACTGCTCTGCTCCTCACTCCTGGCCGCTACATGGCCGAGCACATCTCGCTCAGTGCGGACGGACGCTGGCTCGTGTTTGCGGGCAACATGGGCGCGGACTCGCTCGACATCGATCGGCGCCACGTGGTTCGCGTGCCGGTTGATCGTGCGGCGCCGCAGGTCATGACGCCCGGCAGCGGCCTCGAGTGGTCGCCTGCAGTTACTGGCGACGGCACGACGCTCGTCTTTATCAGCGCGACGCCGCAGCGGCCCCCGTTGCCCGCGGCGCTAACGCTCGGCGCCTCGCGCGCCGCGATCCGTCCCATCGGCGCCGATCACATTCCGGCCGACTTTCCGACTGCGCTGGTCACGCCGAAACAGGTCGTGTTTCGCTCGGCTGACGGTTTGACCATCCACGGGCAGTTGTTCGAAGCACCGGGCGGTGGGAACACGCGAAAGCCGGCCATCGTCTACGTCCACGGTGGGCCACCGCGGCAAATGCTGCTCGGCTGGCACTACTCGGACTATTACTCGAACGCCTACGCGCTCAATCAGTATCTCGCGAGCCGTGGGTTCATCGTCCTCTCTGTGAACTACCGACTCGGCATCGGGTACGGCTACGATTTCCATCAGCCGCCCAGCTCCGGAGCGCGCGGCGCCGCGGAGTATCGCGACATTCAGGCAGGGGCGGCGTATCTCCGCTCCCAGCCCCGCGTCGATGCGAGCCGTATCGGAATTTACGGCGGCTCCTACGGCGGCTACCTGACGGCCCTGGCGCTGGCGCGAAACTCCGACGTCTTCGCCACGGGCGTCGATATCCACGGCGTCCACGACTGGTCGACATACGCGCGCGGCCTCGACCGGCAACGCTACGAGCAGGCGCCGGACGTTGACTCCGCAGTCGCCACCGCGTGGCACTCTTCTCCGGTGTCGTCTGTCGCCAGCTGGAAGTCGCCGGTCCTTCTGATTCACGGGGATGACGATCGCAACGTCCGATTCACCCAGAGCACCGATCTCGTCCGGCGGCTTGCGGCTGCCGGCGTCCCGTTTGAGACTCTCGTCATCCCGGACGACACGCATCATTTCCTGCGGTATGCGAATATTCTGACGGTGGACAAGGCCACGGCGGAGTTCCTGGAGCGCCAGCTTCAGACAACCGCCGCGCAACCACGGGCTACGGGCCGACAGTAGGAGACGGCGACGTTGAAGAGACTCACCTCCTTGCTGCTGCTCGTCGTAGTGCTGGCGAGCTGCCGTGCGGTGCTCAATTATCCGAGCGCGCTCGGGCCCCGATACGCCGGCGCGCCCACGACGACATCCACGTTGCACGCCGACGGTCACGTGCTGCGCGTCGTCACCTACAACGTGCAATGGGGCAAGCACATCGATCGCGCGATCACCGTGCTCCAGACGCGTGCGCCACTCGCCGATGCGGACATCGTCGTGTTGCAGGAGATGGATGCCGACGGGACACGGCGCATCGCAGATGCATTGGGGATGTGCTGGGTCTACTATCCCGCCGCGGTCCATCCCAAGCTGGGGCACGACTTCGGCAATGCGGTGTTGTCGCGCTGGCCGATCGTCGAAGATGAAAAACTGCTGCTGCCGCACATCGGTGGACTGCGACATGCGCAACGCATCGCGACCGCGGCGACGATTCTGGTGGGGACCGTCAGAGTCCGCGTGTACAGCACGCACCTCGGCACGCCGAGTGACATTCGGCCGTCCAAGCGGCGCGATCAGGCCTGGACGATTCTCGCGGATGCGGCCGCGTACCCCCTTGTCATCGTGGCCGGTGACATGAACAGCCATGGTATCGGCAAGGAGTTCGTGGCCGGCGGTTTCCTCTGGCCGACGGAGCACAATCGCTTCACGACGGCGCTGTTCAACTGGGATCACGTCTTCTTCAAGGGTTTCACGCCGCTGGCGCCCGATCGACGATTCACGGGGGTCGTGCGCGACACGCTGGGAACGAGCGACCACGACCCCGTTTGGGCCGTGGCTCAGCTCCCTTGAGCTCGGCCACCCTCGTCATCCAAACCGCTTTCCTGGGCGACGTCGTGCTGACGACGGCGCTGCTGTCCGCCGTCGCGGCCGACGACGGTCCGGTGGACGTCGTGACGACCCCGATCGCGGCGCCGTTGCTCGAAACCCATCCCGCGGTCCGGAACGTGATCGCCTACGACAAGCGCGGCAGCGACCGCGGCTGGACTGGGCTGCGGAAACTCGCGCAACGATTGAAGGCGGAGCAGTACGCACGTGCCTACCTGCCCCATCGATCGTTACGGAGTGCAGCACTGAGCGTCCTTGCCCGCATACCCACCCGGATCGGGTTTTCGGGCCGGTGGTCCTTCCTCTATACAGACGCTCGCCCCAAGCCTGCTCTCGGGCACGAAAGTGACCGGCTCTTGGCCCTCGCGAACAAGCCGCCGGGCGTCTATCCTCCCCTCCTGCAGCCAACGGCGGCGGACGCACAGGTGGCAGCAGCGCTGATTTCCGAACCGTTTGTTGCCCTGGCGCCCGGCTCGATCTGGGGCAGTAAGCGCTGGGGGTACTATCCGGCGCTGGCCGCGCGGCTCGCCGAGCAGGTCGCGGTTGTTGCGGTGGGCGGGCCTAACGACGTCGAAGTGGGGGAGCAGATCGTTGCGGCCGTCCGGCCGTCGGGCCGTCAGGCCGTCAATGCGTGCGGCAAGCTGACGTTGCGGCAGTCGGCAGCACTGATCGGACGGGCACGCGTGCTGGTTACCAATGACAGCGCCCCGCTGCATCTGGCGACTGCGATGGGGACGCCGCTCGTCGCGTTGTTCGGGCCCACGGTGACCGAATTCGGGTTTGGGCCGTTGCGCGCGGGAGATGTGGCACTGGGTATCGACGGGCTGCAATGCCGGCCCTGCTCGCCGCACGGTCCGCCGCAGTGTCCGTTGGGACATCACCGCTGCATGCATGAAATCACTGTTGAGGCCGTGATCGCGGCCGTCGAGGAGATTGGTGCGCTACGTCGTCGGCGTTGACGTCGGGGGAACGAATCTTGTTGCCGGAGTCCTCGCGGAGGACGGCTCCGAGATTCATGGCGTCGTTTCCGAGCCGACGATGGCCGCGCAGGGCGCGGATGCGGTCACGGCGCGCATCATCAAGCTTGCCAAGGCGTCGATTGCGGAATCCGGCAAGAAGATCGAAGGCGTGGGGATCGGCTCACCCGGACCCCTCAATACCAAGACTGGCGTCGTGCTCCTGACGCCGAACCTTGGCTGGACGAACATGCCGCTCCGCGACCGCGTCAGTGAAGGACTCAGCCTCCCCGCGACGCTGGATAACGACGCCAACTGCGCGATTTTCGGTGAATGGTGGCGCGGCGCCGCGCGCGGCGCGAAGTACGTCATCGGGTTCACGCTCGGCACGGGAATCGGCGGGGGCATCGTCATCGACGGTGAGATCTATCATGGCGTGACCGACGTCGCCGGTGAATTCGGGCACGTCACGATCGACGCCAACGGCCGCCGTTGTAAATGCGGCAACTACGGCTGCATCGAGGCCTACGCGTCCGGGCCGGCGATCGCGGAGCGGGCGATCGAAGGGGTCGAGTCGGGCGTGGACACGTCGCTGGCGCAGTACGTGAAGGGCGATCTCTCGAAGCTCACCGCCCAGATCGTGTACGAGGCCGCCAACGACGGCGACCCATGGGCGCTCGAGGTCGTGCGCGAGACCGCCGCGCTGCTCGGCGCGGCGGTCGCCAGCTTCATTAATATCTTCAACCCGGAAGTCGTGGTGATCTGCGGGGGAGTCACGCAGGCGGGCGACAAGCTGTTTCAGCCGCTGCGGAGCGAGGTCAAGCGACGGGCGTTCAAGCCGGCGTGGGAGGCGTGCAAGATCGTGCCGGGAACGCTTCCCGGCACCGCCGGGGTGTACGGCGCCGCGGGCGTGTTCATTCAAAAGCATTGGGGACTGCGCTGAAGCGACTGGGTGTCATCGGGTCGATGGTGTGGGACACGATTCATGGCCGGGATCCCGCTCAGGCCGCCGTGCAGGAATGGGGCGGCATCTCGTACGCGCTCGCCGCGCTCGACGCCACGCTGCCCGATGATTGGCAGATCGTCCCGCTCATCAAGGTCGGTAGAGACCTGGCGGCGAAAGCCAACCAGTTCTTGTCCAGCTTACGGCGCACGGCGCACGGCGCACGCTTTTTGGAAGTCCCCGAGCCCAACAACCGGGTCACGTTGCGCTACGAATCGGCCGACCGGCGCTGCGAGCAGATGAGCGGCGGCGTGCCCCCGTGGACCTGGCCCGAGCTCGGGCCGCTCGTCCAGGACCTCGATGCCGTGTACATCAATTTCATTTCCGGTTACGAGATGAATCTCGAGACCGCGCAGCTCCTGCGGCGCGGATTCCCCGGATTCATCTACGCCGATCTTCACAGCCTTTTCCTGGCCAAGGAACCGGACGGCACTCGAGTCCCTAGCCCCCTGCCCCAAGCCCCTACGTGGTTCGGCTGTTTCAACGTCGTGCAGCTGAACGAGGACGAGATGGGCCAGCTGGGACCGGATGCGCTCGCGATCGCCGCCGACGCGCTGCGGCAGGGCTGCAGCACGTTGTGTGTGACGCTGGGCAAACGGGGCGCCGCGTACTTCACCGGCAATCCGATTCGTACCGAGCTGATTCCCGCACCAGCGATGCATCAGGCGGCCTTCGATCAGATCGTCGATCCGACGGGATGTGGCGACGTGTTCGGCGGCGCCGTCGCCGCGCTGCTGCTCGCCGGCGCGACGCTCGAAGACGCGCTGCGCACGGGCAACCAGCTCGGCGCGCGGAACGTGAATCACCACGGTGCGAGCGGCCTGCGCGATCACCTGATGGGAAAGCTCTCCATGGCATGACGCGCCTGATCGAAGTGCCCACGCAGTTCGACGACCGCTCATTCGACCAATTCGCGGCGTCGTACGCGCAGGCCGTCGATGGCGAGCGCCTGCTGTTCGACGCGCACGCCGCCGAATGGGCGTCGCCCTACGGGCTCGTGGGCCTGCTCGCCGCCGGCGAGGCGGCTGCCCGCAAAGGCGAGCGGCCGCTGCTCACCGCGCCGGCGAATCCGGACGTCGTGAGCTACTGGGCGCGCGCCGGTTTCTTCCGGGAAGCGGCGGACCTGTTCGAGGTGCACGGCAAGGTGCCGAAGGTCAAAGTCGCCGTGGAGAGTGAAGTGCTGCTCCCGGTCACACCCGTGCGCGCGGCCGAAGACGTGCATGCGGTCGTGTCCACGATTCAGCAGCGCGCGTCCGCGATCCTCAGCTCGGAGTTGGGACTCGATCCCAAGGCGACCATGGGCTTCGCTATGGCGCTTTCGGAGTCTTGTCAGAATATTGTGGAGCACGCGGGCACCGGCGGTTGGGTTGCGGTGCAGGCGTACAACTGGCGGCGCAAGCTGGCGCGGCGCGTCGTTGTGATCGCGGTGGCGGACGCCGGGGTGGGATTCCGGCATTCATTGGAGCCCACGCAGGCCAAGCGGTTCGGCGAGCGCTGGGGTGATGCCGCGGCGCTGGAGGCGGCGCTGATCCAGGGCGTGAGTCGATTTCGGGATCCGGGGCGGGGACAAGGGCTTGCCGGGATCCGCCGGTACCTCGCGCGCTGGGAAGGCAAAGTGGCCATCCGCAGCGGCAGTGCGCGGATCGCGATCGTGCCCCGCTGGGACGACGATGTGCCGCTGAGGGACGGACTGCCGGCATTTCCGGGGTCGCAGGTCCTGCTCATCATTCCAGAGCAAGAGGCGAAGTGATTCAACACATCATGGTACAGGCGGTCTTACAACAGTCGGTCTCCGGTTTTTACACCGACCTCGTCACGCGGCCCACCGGCCGCGCCGTCCGCGAAAACATCGAGCGAGATCTTCCCCCCGGCACGATCGCCGTGATGGATTTCACGGGCGTCGGCTGCCTCGACTACTCGTGCGCCGACGAGATCGTGGCGAAGCTGGTCCGGGACAAGGTCAAAATGCTGCTGCTGCGCGGGCTGACGGACGCGCACCGTGAGGCGATCGAACCTGTGCTCGCCGGCGCCGGGCTTGCCGTCCTGTGCGAGCGCCCCGACGGTGCACTCGAGGGGCTCGGCGCCAGTGAGCCGGCCCCGGCGCTGCTCGATGAACTGGTCGAGCGGCGGCTGGCCGCACGCAATCCGGGAGGCTCCATCAGACTCACCGCGGCGTGAAACGCCGCCGCCTGGGACTCTCCACCCTCGCCATTCACGGCGATCCCAAGGCCCGCGCCGATTGGACGGCCGTCGCGCCCCCGCTGTACCAAAGCGCCACCTTCACCAATCCTGTCGGCTCGACCGCCGAGGTCCTGTACACGCGGTACGGCAACAATCCCAATCAGGTAGACATCGGGAAGAAACTGGCCCTGCTCGAGGGCGCGGAGGCGGCGCTGTTCCTGGCGAGCGGCATGGGCGCAACCGCGCTCGCACACCTGGCGGTGTTGCGTCCCGGTGATCACCTGCTCGCGAGCGAATGGATTTATGGCGGCGTGTACCGCCTGTTCCGCGAAGAGTTCGGGAAGCTGGGCATCGAGGTCTCATTCGTAAATCCGACGCAAGCCCGCGCGTGGAAGCGCGCGATGCGCAAGACGACGCGCGCCGTCTTTCTCGAGACGCCGACGAATCCGCTGATGCGCGTGATCGATCTCGAGCCGGTCGCGACGCTCTGCAAAGCCGAAGGACTCGCGCTCATCGTCGATTCGACCTTCGCGTCACCCGTCAACTTCCGGCCGCTCGAGCATGGGGCCGATCTCGTCATCCACTCCGCGACCAAGTATCTGAACGGGCACACCGACGTGATCGCCGGCGCGGTCGTGGGAACGGATCAAGTCGTGGACGAGGTGCGGCGCTTGATGCAGGTGTGGGGACAGGCCATCGATCCCTTCGCCGCCTGGTTGATCGACCGCGGCATGCGGACCCTAATGGTGCGCGTGCGGCGCCAGAACGAGATCGGCCTCGCCGTCGCGGAGTGGTGCGCGAAGCAGGACGGCATCTCGAAGGTCCACTACCCCGGCCTGCCGTCGCATCCGGATCACGAGCTGGCGAAACGCACCCTGGAAGGCTTCGGCGGGATGCTCGGCATCGAGCTGAAAGGCGGCGTGCGCGCCGCCGAGCGTTTCCTCAAGGCGCTGACGATCGCCGCCCATGCGCCCAGCCTGGGCGGCGTCGAGACGCTGGTCTCGGAGCCGCGGCTCACCTCGCACGCCAGTCTCACGGCGGAACAGCGCGCGCAGGCTGGCATTCCGGACGGATTCCTGAGATTTTCCCTGGGACTGGAGGATCCCGATGATCTCATCGCGGACTTCGCCCAGGCCTTGGCGCGGCACTAAGTGATCAAGTTCACCAACGTCTTCAAGGCCTTCCCCAAGGGCGGCCTGGCGCTCAAGGACGTCTCCTTCCATGTGGCCAAGGGGGAGTTCGCCTTTCTCACCGGGCACTCCGGCGCCGGGAAATCGACTGTCATGAAGCTGATCTACGCCGAGGAGCGGCCCACCTCCGGCGAGGTGCGCGTTTCGGGATACAACGTGAACGAGATGCGGCCGCGCGAGGTCCCGAGGCTCCGCCGCAAGCTCGGGATCGTCTTCCAGGATTTCCGGCTGCTCGAGGACCGCACCGCCGAGGAGAACGTCGCGTTCGCGCTGGAAGTCACGGGCGCGCGCTCATCGACGATCGCGGCGCGCGTGATGCGGGTCCTCACACAGGTCGGTCTCGCCGCCAAAGCACAGGCGTACCCGCGCGAGCTTTCCGGCGGCGAGCAACAGCGCGTCGCCATTGCCCGGGCGCTCGTGAACGAGCCCACCGTGCTGCTCGCCGACGAGCCGACCGGCAACCTCGACGAGCGCGCCACGCGCGGCGTGTTTCAGCTGCTGCGTGACATCAACGCCAGCGGGACGGCGGTGGTGATGGCAACGCACGATCTCGACCTGGTACGTCAGGCGCCCTACCGGGTGATCGAGCTCCAGGAAGGCGCGTTGGTGTACGACTCCGCCGTGGACGAAGCACGCGATCAGGCAGCCGCGCCGTGAACCTGACGTTCCGCGAGGCAATCCTCACCTTCAAGCGTGCACCGCTGCTCTCGGTGCTCTCGGTGACGACGATCGCGTTCTCGCTGTTCGTCCTGGGGCTCTTCGGTCTGGTCGTCATCAATCTCCAGGACGCGCTGCATAACGTAGAGGAGCGGGTGGAGGTCGTCGCTTATCTGCTGCCCGGCGCCCCGATCGAGGCGACCGCCCAGGCGCTCAAGGACATCGAAGCTTTCCCCGAGGTGCAGTCCGCGACGTACGTCTCGGAAGACGACGCGCTCGCGCGGGCACGCGCCGAGCTCGTCGAGCTGCGGGACGTGATGCAGGAGCTGGAGCGGAATCCCCTGCCCGCCTCCATCGAAGTGAAGCTCAAGCCCGGATTCCGCGACACCGATCACGTCGCCGCCGTCGCCGAGCGGATGCGGGGATTCGGGTTCGTGGATGACGTGCGGTTCGGGCGCGATTGGGTCGAGAAGCTCGATCGCCTACGGGGCCTCGCGGCGGCCGTGGGCATCGTGGTCGGGGCGGCGTTCGCCGTCGTCGCGATCATCATCATCGGCACGACGATCCGCATGGCCGTGTTGCAGCGCAGCCGCGAGATCGCGATCATGCGGCTGGTCGGCGCGACGGACGGCTTCATTCGCCTGCCATTCCTGCTGCAGGGCGCCATCAAGGGCCTGCTGGGGGGCATGGTCGCGGTTGGCCTGTCGTTCGCCGCATTTCTGCTGATCAATCGGTACCTGCTCCAGTCGGCGTTCTTCACCCAGGAACAGGCGGTCGCGATCATCGCCTTCGGGGCGTTGATCGGACTCCTCGGAAGCACCATCAGTGTCGGACGGCACCTGAAGCGCGTATGAACCAGGGACGAGGGACGGGGGAAGCGGGACGGGTACTACTCGGCGCGACGATCGTCGCTTGCCTTACCCTTCCCTCGTCCCCCGTCCCCCTTCCCGCGCAGCGTCCGACGTACCAGCAGCAGATGCAAGAAAACCAGCAGAGGCTCGAGGGCATCCGCCGCGAGCGCTCCGAGGTCGAGCAGGAGCTCGCGCGGCTCCGCACGCAGGCGCACTCGCTCTCGGACGAAATCGCGAACATCGAATCACAGAAACAGAGCACCAACCGCATCGTCAACGAGTTGGATCGGCAGATCGCCGGACTCGGCGGGCAGATCGACCAGATCACGGTGGATCTGCTGATCGCGCAGGACGCGCTGCTCGAGAAGCGCGCGGTGCTCGAGCGGCGGCTCGTGGACATCTACAAGCGGGGCGCATTGTACAGCTGGCAGGTGCTGCTCGCCGCCGAGAGCTTCGGCGACCTGCTGTCGCGCTACAAGTATCTCTATCTCGTCACCCAGCAGGACCGGCTACTCGCCAACGACATGGACAAGCTCCGGCGCCGCGTCGAGCGGCAGCGCCAGCTACTGGTGGACGCGCGCGAGACGCTGGGCCGGCGCCGCCGCGAGCGTACCGACGAGCTGGGGCGCTACCTCACGCTCGAGCACGAGCGGGAGACCAACCTGCGGGAGACTCGGCGCAATGCGCGCCAGGCAGAGCAACGGCTGACGCGCCTCGACAAGGACGAGAAGTCGCTCAACGACCGCATCGAGGCGCTCGAGCGCGCGCGGCGCGCGGCGGAGTCACGCGGCGTCACCGCGGCGGCCGGCACCATCACGACCGCCGACCTCGGCAGTCTCGACTGGCCGGTGGAAGGGGGGGGGTCGATCATCTACCCCTTCGGGACGACGACCGGCCCCAACAACACGCGCATCCCACGCCACGGGATTGGCATCAAGGCCGCAGTCGGCACGCCGGTCCGCGCGGTCGCGGCCGGCACCGTCAGCCTCGCCGGTCCGCTCGGGCTGTACCTGACGTCGGTGCTGATCGATCACGGCGGCGGTTACTACACGTTCTACGCCTACCTGAATGACGCGACCGTCCGCCCAGGCGACCGGGTGATTCGCGGGCAAGTGATCGGGCACGTCGGCGGCGAGTCGAGCGACGAAGGCCCACACCTCCACTTCGAGATTCGCGGCCAAGGCGGCATCGCGCTGGATCCCGGCAATTGGCTGCGCGCACCCCGACCGCGGCGGTAGCGCTCGCCGCGGGAATACTCGCGGCAGCGTGCGGCGGATCCACTAACACCTTGACCGTGGCCGGCACGGTCGAGATTCGCGAGGTCAGGCTCAGCCCGCTCGCGTCCGGCCGACTGCAACGCTTGCTCAAGGATGAAGGCGACTCGGTGCGCGTCGGCGATACGGTCGCCGTCCTAGAGCAGCCCGGCCTGGCGGCGCTGATCGAGCAGCGCCGCGCACTTGCCGACGCCGCCTCCATCCGCACCGCCGAGATCCGCGCCGCCGAGGCGGACAGTCAGCGCGCCGCGAACGATCTCGGGCGGGCACGCGTGCTGGCCGGCCAGGGCATTGCGTCCGCGCAGGAGCTCGAGCGCCTGCAGGCGGCGGCGGCCGCCGCGGGTGCCAGGCTGCAAGCCGTCCGCGCGTCGGTGCGCGAGTCACAGGCCGCACGCGCCGCCGCCGAGGCCACCGCGTCTGTCCTCGATCAACTGGTCCTGGTGTCGCCCGCGGACGGCATCGTCTTGACTCGTTTCGCAGAGCGCGGCGAGGTGATTGCCGCCGGCGTTCCGGTGGTGTCGGTCGGCCTGGTGCGCACTCCGTGGATCCGGGCGTACGTGGGCGAGCGGTTTGTGACGCGGCTCAGGACCGGGCAGGACGTGCGCATTCGCGTCGATGGATCTGACTCGGCGTTCGCGGGGAGAATTACTGAAATCGCGCCGCGGGCGGAGTTCACGCCGCGCGCGGCGCTGACCGAACGCGAGCGTGCCGACCTCGTCTTCGGCATCAAGATCACGACCGACGGCGCCGGCGGGGCGGGCGGGGGGGGGCGGCTCAAGGCGGGAATGCCGGTGCAAGTGGAGATCCCGTTGCTCCCGTGATCGATTCAGCCATCACGGTTGAGACCCGCCACCTCACGCGGCGCTTCGGTCCCATCGTAGCGGTCCGCGACCTCAATCTCACCATCGCACAGGGCGAAGTCTTCGGCTTGCTGGGGCCCAACGGCTCAGGCAAGACGACGACGATCCGCATGTTTTGCGGGCTGCTCGCGCCATCCGAGGGAACTGCGATCGTCGCCGGCGTGGACGTGCGGGAGTCGCCCGATCTGATCAAGGAGCGCATCGGCTACATGTCGCAGCGCTTCGGGTTGTACGAGGACCTCACCGTCGCCGAGAACATGGATTTCTTCGCGGGGATTTACGGGCTCGAAGGACCGAGCCGCCGCGGGCGCATCGCCGAGGTCGTGAGCTTTCTGGGACTGAATCGCCGGCTGAACCAGCTTGCCGGGACGTTGTCGGGCGGTTGGAAACAGCGTCTCGGCCTTGCCTGCGCGCTCATGCATCGGCCGCCGGTGCTCTTCCTTGACGAACCGACGGCAGGGGTAGACCCGGCGGCACGACGGGGATTCTGGAGCACCATCCGCACGCTCGCCAGCCAGGGGACGACCGTCATCGTCACCACACACTACATGGACGAAGCGGGCCGCTGCCATCGCGTTGGTCTGATGAGCCAGGGCCACCTGATCGCGCTGGGGACGCCGGACGAGGTAGCCACGCAGGTCGGCGGAAAGAGTCTGGAAGACGCCTTCATCATTCTGCAGGAGCGCGACGAGCAGGAGCAGGACGCGTGAAGCGCTTCGGTCCGATGTTCCGCAAAGAGTTCATTCAGATGCGGCGCGACCGGCTCACGCTGGGCATCATGGTCGGAATTCCCGTCATCCAGCTGCTCCTGTTCGGCTTCGCGATTCAGACCGACGTGCGTCACATCCCTACCGTAGTCCTCGATGAATCGCGCACGCCGACGAGCCGCGATGTCATCGCGGCGTTCCAGAACACCGGGAACTTCCGGATCGTGACCCACGTGGATGGGCGCGCTACGCTGGACGCCTGGATCGCGCGTGGGGACGCCCAGGCGGGCATCGTGATCCCTCAGGACTTCCCCCGCGATCTGGCTCGCGGCACGACGGCGACGATCCAGGTCATCGTCGACGCATCAGATCCGCTGTCATCGCAGGCCGCGCTCGCCGCGGCCGCCGGCGTCGCGCAGGTGCGCAACCTCGCAATCCTGTCGGCGGCCGCACATCGCAACACGCTGCCGTTGGAGACGCGCGTCCGGCCGCGCTACAACCCCGGCCTCCGCAGCCCGAACTACATCGTGCCGGGGCTCGTCGGCGTGATCCTCACGATCACGCTGGTGCTGGTGACGGCGATGGCGATCGTGCGCGAGCGCGAACGCGGCACCCTGGAACAGCTCATCGTCACGCCGATCACCAAGACGGAGCTCATGCTCGGCAAGATCGCGCCGTACGTCGGCGTGGGTCTCGTGCAAATGACGACGGTGCTCCTGCTCGGCAGATTTGTGTTCGATGTGCCGCTGACCGGCAATGTGGTCCTGCTCTACGGGGTCGCATTCGTCTTCATCGTGGCGAGTCTCGCGCTCGGGTTGTTCGTCTCGACGCTCGTCCGCACGCAGCAGCAGGCGATGCAGGCCAGCTTCTTCTTCGTCCTGCCCAATATCCTGTTGTCGGGATTCATGTTTCCGCGGCAGGCGATGCCCGCCTTCTTTCAGTGGATTGGTGCGTTCCTGCCCCTCACGCATTTCCTCAAGGTCTTGCGCGGGATTCTGCTGAAGGGTGTGGGCGTGACCGAGCTATGGCAGGAGATGGCGATCTTGCTGCTGTTCGCGACCGTGCTCATAGCGCTATCAGTCCGCCGCTTTCAAAAGACCCTCGACTAAACCGGCTTACGGTTCTCCCACCACTCCAATCCGATCCGGCGCACCGGATTTCGCCTTCTGTAGCGCTCCTTCGGCGAGCGTAAAGAGATCTTCCGGGCGTAGTGCTTCGCTGTGCGGGTAGCCGACGACGCCGGCTGAGATGCCCGGTGCGTTGGCGGGGCCCAGGTCGCCGAAGGTGTGGCGCGCGAACACCTGCCGCAGCCGCTCCACGAAGTGGCGGCCGCCGGCGCCATCCGTCTCCGGCAGCACGCACGCGAATTCGTCACCGCCGTAGCGCGCCACGAAGTCGGGGGCGCGCAGCTCGCGCTGCAGGATAGCACCGATTTCGCCGAGCACGCGATCGCCGGCGGTGTGGCCCAGCCGGTCGTTGATCTCGCGCAGGCGATCGATGTCGATCAGCACGAGCGAAAAGTGCAGTGAGTAGCGGCGTGCGCGCTCGAACTCATCGCGCATGCGGCGATCGAGCGCGTCGAGGGACGCGCAGCCGGTCGTCTCGTCGGTGGTACCGGCGCTGATCTGGCGCCGATAGATGGCCGAGCGGCGCTCTTCGTTTTCGAGCACGCGGGCGGCCGCCTGCGCGATCGTGTTGGCAAAGGCCACGTCCGCGGCCCGTAACTGGGGGTCGCCTTTTTCGGTCCGCAGGAAGAAAACCGCAGCGGCCCGGCCCTGCACGAACACCGGCAACGCCACAGCCGCCTGCACATTCACCTCGATCTGCTGCTTGCTCCAATGCTGCCGGATCGAGGCGAAGAGCGGATCCTCGTGCACGTTGTGGATGACCACAGGGCGCTCACTCCGGATCGCCTCCTGGATCTCGGGATAGCGCCCGAGGTCCACGCGCAGATCGCGGATCGCTGGGTTCTCGTAGACCGCGACCACGCGACCCTTATCGTCTCCCGGCGCGGTGAGCACGAGCGAGCAGTGCGACAGGCCGAACGCCTGGCCCACGCGCCGTACCAGGGTCTGGAAAATCTCGTCCGCACGCGCAGCTGCCGAGACTTCCTGGAAGATGTCGAACAACAGATCACGGGCGCGCAGCGCTTCCTGGGCTTCCCGCGCCTCGGTGCGCGCGCGGATGTGCACGTCCAGGCGGGCCCGCAGCTCGGCGAGGTGGATCGGGGCCACGAGCACGTCCCGCGCGCCGGCGAGCAGCGCTTCGGTTGCCGTCTCGGCCGGTCGGTGGGTCAGCAAGACGAAGATCGGCGCTCCACCATGGGTCGATTCGGTCGCCAGGGCGCGGATTTCAGCCGCGAGATCCGCGACGCCGGGATCGGGCGCATAGAGAATGAAATCGGGAGGAGTGGCCGACGCCGCTTCGGCTACCTGAAAGCCACCACGAACCAGCATCCGCTCCAAACCATCGGGACGACGGCTGGGACTGCCGAGCAGCAGAATGCGATGACGCAACAGGTCCGGCAAACGTCTTCTACCGCGCTAGGGGCGGGGGCAAGCTATAGTTCAGCGCATGCCCCGGCAAGCACGTCCCGCACCGCACACCCGTGGACCTCGCACGCGCATGGTGGCACGGCAACTCGCGGGGCGCGGGATCAGGGATCCGCGGGTGCTCGCGGCAATGCGCTGGGCGCCACGCGAATGGTTTCTGCCGCCGCATCTCGCCGGCGACGCGTATAACGACGGCCCCCTGCCGATTGGGAGCGGGCAGACGATTTCGCAGCCGTACGTCGTCGCACTGATGACTGAGCGCCTCGAGCCGAAACGCACGGACCGGATTCTCGAGATCGGCACCGGCTCCGGGTACCAGACCGCCATTCTCGCGTATCTCAGCTCGAGCGGCAGAGTTTTCACGGTCGAGCGCCTCCCCGACCTCCTCGTCGAAGCCGAAGAGCGGTTTCGGCGGCTCGGACTCAGCAACATCGAAACCCGGTTGGGAGACGGCGCGGCGGGCTGGCCGGAGGCAGCGCCCTTCGACCGGGTTATCGTGGCCGCGGCGGCACCCCGCATTCCCGAGCAACTGACCGCCGAGCTGGCACCAGGGGGGCGGCTGGTCATTCCCGTCGGTGACCTCTCGTCGCAAGAGCTGGTCATTCTGGAACGGCCCGCGAGCGGCGCACGGTTGGTACAGCATCAAGCCGGCGGTGTGCGCTTCGTGCCGCTGATCTCGCGGTTCGCGTTCACCGAAGAAGCGTGATGCTCGGCGCGCACGTCTCGAGTCAGGGCGGGGTGGCGACGGCACCGGCGCGGGGCGGATCGCTGCGCGCCACGGCGATTCAGCTCTTTACCAAGACGCCGAACCAGTGGCGCGAGCGCGTGCTCGGCGCGGAACAGGTCGAGCGATTCCGGCAGGAGGTCGTGCGTCACAAGCTCGAGGCGGTAGTGTCGCACGACAGCTATCTCATCAACCTCGCCTCGCCGGACCCGGTGCTACGGGCGCGCAGCATCGAGAGTTTCCGACAGGAGCTCGAGCGCTCGCGAGCGCTGGGGTTGCGCGCGGTCGTCTCACATCCGGGCAACTACATGGATGAGCGCGCGGCGGGGGTCGAGCGCAATGCCGCGGGTTACGCGGAGTGCCTGCGGTCGGTTCCGGGCGATGTGGAGGTGTGGATCGAAGGCACAGCGGGATCGGGCACCGCGCTGGGCGCGAGGTTCGAGGAGCTGCGCGATTTGCGCAACGCGCTGCCTGACGGAATCCGGACGCGCGTCGGCTTCTGCCTCGATACCGCCCATCTGCACGCGGTCGGGTACGATCTGGCGCGGATCGAAGCGGTGTGGGAGGAGTTCGACCGCGTGATCGGGCTCGATCTACTTAAGTGCTTGCATCTCAATGACTCCCGCGCGGCGCGCGGATCGCGGGTAGATCGGCACGAATGGATCGCCGAGGGGCAAATCGGGCCGGAGCCGTTCCGGCGCATCATGCGGGACGCGCGATTGGCCGGGGTCGTTAAGATTATCGAAACGCCAAAGCGGGATGACCCGCTGCGGCACGATCGCCGGATGCTGCGGCGGTTGCGCGCGTACGCGCGCGGCAACACGCGAGCCGCTGTCGGCGTATGAAGGAGACCATGCTGAAACGCATCTCGCTCATGCTGCTGCTCGCCATTCAGGCCCTTGGCGGTGGCGCGATCACGTTGGCGCACGCGCGCGACGCGGTCGTGGCGCCGCCCGGGTTTGAGGCGCGGCATGACGCGCGGTGCGCAATTCTTCACGACGAGCTGCGCTGCGCGCTCTGCCATTACGCGAGCGCCCGCGTCGTCCGGCAACAGGCCTTTACCCTCAACACGCCCCAGGTCGCCGTCCGCGTTGCGCCCGTGCAGCCGGTGGTCGTCTTCGCGGCCGTCGTTCCACTCACCGCCCCCGCGCGAGCGCCGCCTCCGTTCCTCTCCTGAATCACCAGTACGCGCTCCGCACGTTGCGGAGCCCACGTTTCGCACATACAGGAGAGGTCATCCAACATGATACGCACGGTGTGCGCGGTGCTGCTTGCGGCGACGTGTTTCACGGCGCCCGGAGTCAGCCAGCAACCGACGCAACGACAGATGGATTCTTTAGCGGCGCAGGTCCGACAGCTGCGCGCCAGGCTGGACAGTGTTCTCGCCGCACTCGGACGTCGCCCTGCCCCGCCACCTCCCGCAGCGCCGGTCGGTGACGAGCTTGCCGCATTGCGGGCCGCTGCGAGCCAGGCCGCGGGCGGTGGCCTCAGCGACACCACGCGGGCCGCCGACACGCTGACGCAAGCCATGGGTCGGGAGCGGAACCAGGCCCAGCTGAATCCGGAGATCGGCGCCACGGGAGACGTGCGCGCCTACGCGACGGGGCGCGGGGTGCAGCGCGAGAATTTCGATCCGCGAGAGTTCGAAGTCGGCTTCCAGTCGGCCCTCGATCCCTACTCGCATACGAAAATCTTCATCAGCCTCGAAGGCGGACACGTTAGTGTGGAGGAAGGGTACGCCTATTGGACCGGCCTGCCGGGACATATTCGACTCGACCTCGGTAAATACCGTCAGCAATTCGGCGAGCTCAATCGCTGGCATCTGCACGCGGTGCCGGAGACCGAGTACCCGCTCGCGATTACCACCTTCCTGGGGGAGGATGGGCTCTCGGGAACGGGGATTTCGCTGTATCGCGCCTTTGGCGGATTGGGGACACACGAGTTCACGGCACAGGTCACACGAAGCGCCAGTGACTCGGAGTTGTTCGGAAACAGCGGCCGGCCGACCTACCTGCTGCATCTCCTCAACTTCTGGCAACTCAACCATTCGACGTACATGCAGATCGGCGGCACGGCGCTGTACGGCACCGACCCCGATTCGGCGCTGCGCACGAAGGTCGGCGGGCTCGAGTTCCGCCTCACGTGGCGGCCGCCGCTCCGGGCGATGTATCACGAATGGACGCTGCGCGGCGAACTGCTCGCGTTGCAGAAGCAGGTCGCCGGTACCGGGCCGACGCGCCTGGGAGGCTATGTCAGCTCCACCTACAAGCTGAACCAGCGTTTCATCCTCGGCGCCCGCTACGACTACGTCGAGTCGCCGGATTTCGGCGTGATCACGAGACAACTGATCCCCTCGCTCACGCTCTGGCAGAGCGAGTGGGTGTTCCTCCGCGCTCAATACCAGTGGCAGCAGATCGCGAATGCGCCCGCGAATCACCAGATCGCCTTCCAGGCGGTCTGGGCCATCGGACCCCATAAACACGAGACCTACTGACATGCTAGCGATCATTGCTCTGTTACTTGGCGCCGTCAGCCCGTCGCCTTCACGACCAAACGCACCGGCGGCGCCGGTCAAGGTGGTCACCTCGCTCACGACGTACGCCGCGATCGCAGTGGAGATCGTGGGCGATCGGGGGAAAGTCAGCTCGATCGCCGTGGGTGACGAGAATCCGCACTACGTGCAGCCCAAGCCGAGCTTCGTGCCGACCCTGGCACAGGCCGACTTGTTCGTGACGACGGGACTGGACCTCGAGCTCTGGGTGCCGGCGCTGCTCGACAAGGCGAACAATGCGAAGATCACCGAGGGTGGGCCCGGATATGTCGCGGCCTACCAGGGCCTGCCGCTGCTCGACGTTCCCGTCAACCTGTCGCGCTCCCAGGGCGACATCCACGTCTACGGCAACCCGCACATCTGGACCGACCCGCTGAATGCCGTGCTCATCGCGCGCAACATTCTGCGAGGGTTGAAGCGCGTCGCGCCCGAGAATGCGGACTATTTCACGGCTCGCGAAAAAGATTTCGAGGACCGGATGTATCGCGCATTGTTCGGCGACGAACTGGTGAAGTTGATCGGCGGTGAGACGCTTGCCGATCTCGATCGTCAGGGCAAGCTGTTCAACTTCCTCGGGCAACAGCAGTATCAGGGCGCTCCGCTCATCGGCCGGTTGGGTGGCTGGCTGAAGCAGGGGATGCCGTTCCGCGGCAAGCTGGTGGCGTGCTACCACAAGGAGTGGGACTACTTCTCGCGCGAGTTCCAGGTCACCTGCTTCGATTATATCGAGCCGAAACCCGGTATTCCGCCGACGCCGCGCCATGTGCAGGAGATCATCACCGCGATGCGGGACCAGCACATTCAGGTGCTCTTGTCGACGAATTACTACGATCGCAGTCAGGTGATGGACGTGGCCCAGCGGACGGGTGCCAAAGCGGTCATCGTGCCGTCCAACACCGGAGGTCAGGCCGGCGTGAATACCTATTTCGATCTCATGAATCTCTGGGTCACGGAGCTCACCCAGGCCTTCGGCGCGAAGGAGGTTCCGTGAGCGGCTTGGAGTTGATGCTGCCGCCATTCGTCGCCTGCATGATTCTCGTGGCCATGTTGTCGTACCTCGGCCTGCACGTCATCGCGCGCGAGGTCATCTTCGTAGACCTGTCGCTCGCGCAGATGGCGGCGCTGGGGAGTTTGTCCGCGCTGCTCTTCCACGTATCCCCCGACTCCGCGAAGACGTACGTGTTCGCCTTGCTGATGACGGCGGTTGGCGCGTTTCTGTTCGCGCTCACGCGGTCATCGGTGCACGGCGGCAGCGGGGCGGGCCGGGTGCCGCAGGAGGCCTTCATCGGCATCGTGTACGTGGTCGCGTCCGCTGCCGCGGTCCTGGTGGCGAACAAAGTCCCGGGCGGAGGCGAAGCGGTAGAGAAAACACTGGTGGGCAGTCTGCTGTGGGTCACGTGGCCGACGATCCGAAAGCTCGCGATCGCGTACGCTGCGTTGGGCGTGTTCCATTACGTCCTGCGGCGCCGCTTCCTCACAATCTCGTTCCATCCGCAGGAGGCCGAGGCGCAGGGTTGGAAGATTCGCTGGTGGGACTTCGTCTTTTACCTGTCGTTCGGCGTCGTGATTACGCTCGCGGTGCCGATTGCCGGCGTGCTGATGGTGTTCAGCTTCCTTGTTGTGCCGGCGGTGATCGCGAATCTCTTCACCGCGGACAAGCGCCGGCTGACGATTATCGCGTGGAGCTCAGGGGCCCTGGCATCGGTCCTCGGCCTGTGGCTGTCCTACACCAAGGATTTGCCCACCGGCCCGCTGGTCGTCTGCATGTACGGCCTACTGCTCGTTGCGGCGGCAGTGCTCCGCAGGCTCGGTATAGGCAACAAACCGCTACCGAATCCGCAGAACCACTAGGCGCGGAATGACCGCCGGCGAAACGGCGGTCGTTCCATTCCCGCTGAAATGGAGCGTGAACGCCGCTCCCCCCGCCGGCTGCACCGCCCGCAGGTACGCGCCTGAGCCCGACTTGAGCGTACCCGTGAGGTTCACAGCGCCTCCCGCCGAGAATGTCGGGACGAGCGGGTACACCCGCGGGAAGACCTGGGCGTTCTGACTGTGGAGCGAGCTGAACGTGCGGCGGAAGTGCCAGCTCGTGTACTGGAGCTCGCTCGGCGCCGCGAATCCGGGCAGATCGGAGACCCAGTTCGCGAGCGCCCAGTTGCTGACCGTCTGGCCGAAGGGCTGGCCGGTTTGCGCCGCGACGTTCGAGGCTCCCGTCAATGACGTTTGGACGAGCTTGCCCGGCAACGCCGCGCCGAATTGATCCACGATGTAGCGGGTGAAGAGCCAGCTCCCGCCGACCATCGCCAACGACCCGTTATCGACGGGGATCAACAACGGTGTATCCGCAGTTGCCAGCAGATATTGATAGGCATCGTACGCGTCCCCGAACGCGTAATTGCTGAACATCGCCGTGTCTGCCTCGGCGAGGTAACTCCGACCCGCGAGCTCCTCGGCGTATTTGGAGAGACCCTCGTCCAGCCATCCCTCTTCTGGGTTATTGGCACCCCTCAGCACGTGCTCGACGAAATTGATCATGTGCTGGAATTCGTGAGTGAAGGTGACCGGCGTGATGAAGTTGACCTCTGAATTCTTGTGCGCACAACTCAGCGTGCCTGCCGAATCGGCCACGATCGAGTAGAAGATCTCGCCGTTGTTGTAGGTCGTGGAGAATCCGGGAGCGAGGTCGCCGGGGAAGAAAAAGCCCGCGATGTAGCCGGCTCCAGGAGTGTTGCACTGCGCCGCCGTGACAAGCTTGTTCACCTGGTTGGTCATCAGGACGATGACGACGGAGTTGGAATCGATGTCCGACACGTGACCGAACGTGGTCGTGTCGAGCGGGTAGAGCCGCGAATCGAACACGTTCTTGAGCGAATCAAGATCGGTGGCGCTGAGCCCAGGAGAAGGAGCCAGCGAATCTATGTAGATGGCGATGTGCACACCTACCGCCCGCGCAACGGCACGAACATTGACCGTCGTCAAACAGTTCGAGTCTGCACAGACTTTGAACGCTCGTTTGCTGCCAACCACCGGTGGGCCGGCGGCCGGTGACGGCTGTGGCACTCCGGCGCTGACCGCGGGCGCCGATCGATCGGCTGGCGGATAGCGACGATTGGTGGCGAGGTCCCGCAGGAAGTGATCGAAGGCCGCGGCTGTCGCACCCCGGCTGCGCGGACCGGACGGCGTGAAAGCGCGGGACATCGCGATCGACGGCACGGGTTCCGCCGACTGCAGCATGAAGGGCGCCGATGCCCCCGGCGTGCCGACGGTCGACCACGGCAGTACCAAGTACTCGGCGGTGTCGGGTGCGGTATTCGCCGCGAACGTCACGCAACCGGCATCGCTTGCGGGGTCGATGGACGTGTAGGCACCAACGGCAAGGGCCAGCGGCGTGCCGTGCGCCCCGCAGGACGGCAGGCCAGGCCCCGCCGAATCGCTACTGCATGCGACCGTCAGGACCAGGCCTCCCACACTTGCAAGAATTCCCAGCAATGAAACCCGAGTGCTCACAGCCACTTTAGAACTCCGTCGTTATCCGCGCGATGAGTGAACGGCCCATGCCTGGATCCACTGCGTTGGTCTTGATACGGCTCAAGTAGTCCGCATAACGCCTGTCGAACGCGTTGCGCAACGACAGATCTACCATGATCGTGCGAGATCCGGCGACGAACCCCGCACCAGCACCGACGTTCATGAGCGCGTAGGGACGAGATTGATACCCCGCTCCTCCAAAAGCGTCCGCAAAAAACTGCCGCTCCGCGGGGTCGAGGCGTGTCTGGCGAGCATTGGTCTCACCGCCGATCGAGAAGTAGGCCCGCTGGCCGTGCTCAAGCCGCGCCGTCCACGTTGCGCGGAACGGCGGCATGTTGGGGAGCGGCTGATCGGTTGACGTGTTCTGGCCGCGCACATAATCCGCGGTGCCCTGCAGATGCAGATACGCTGTCGGGTGCCACTGGAACGCGCTCTCGAAGCCCGTGAGGCGAGCGTTTCCTTGGGTGACGTCGTAGATCTGAAAGCCCGACGCGCTGTCGACGGTCCCAGTGGGGAACGTATAGATGTAGTCCTGAATCAGGTTGACGAACGCCCCCACCTCGAAGGCCAGCCGCGCCGTCTGTGCCCGCACGGCAACATCGGTGTTGATGGACTTCTCCGTCTTGAGATTCGGGTTGCCCCGTTCGAAAGCGACAGTGCCCTCGTGCACGCCGTTCGAGTACAAGTCGAACGAGGACGGAGCGCGGAACCCCCGACCCACGTTGATGACCAGCGCCGCCGGCTCACTGAGGTGGAACAACAGTCCCGCGTTGGCGATCGCCGAGCTCCAGGTGTGCGTCCGCGCGCTGTTTCCCAGGGCGGTATCGGCGTCCACATCGAGGCGGCGGTAATCGTAGCGCGCGCCGAACGATAGGTTCACGCGCCGTCCTTCGGACTGTTCGAATGCGTAGATACCCACCGTATTGAGCCGCGAGGGCGGGATCAACGTCTCTTCACCGAACTTGTTGAACGTCGTCCGCAACCCGGACAGACCGAGCAGGCCGGAGAACTGCCCGAGGGGCGCGTGGTGGTAGTGGACGTCCGCCAGATAGGTCTGCGAGAGCAGTCCCAGCCCCACGGTGCTCGTCGTGTCGTCTTCGAACTCCCGGCGCCGGCTGCGTTCGTAGCCGGTCGAGACCTCGAGACGAGCGGCGCCGAGCGGCAACGCGAGATCGGCCCGGGCGTGACTCGTGGACATCCGTTGCGTCGGGGTCGCGAGGGGATCTTCGTCCGTCATCGATATCCGCTCGTCGCGCTGCGAGAACGTTCCCGATAGACTCCCCCACGTTCCGCGCGCGCCGATGGTCCCGCTTCCACCGAGGGCTCGATCGCCGCTATTCCAGAGCACGTAGTCGGGCGTGTGTACATCGCCGCTGCTCCGTCCGCTGAGACTGCCGCGGAATCCGACGCTCCCGCTCCCCCCCTCCAGATCGAGCGCGCCATCCTTGAGACCGTTGCCGCTGCCGTAAGCCGCCGACATCGTGCCGCGCACGAACCCGGGCACCCCCACCGCGTCCGGAAGGTCCTTCTCGATGACGTTCACCACACCACCCAATGCGTCTGAGCCATACAGTACGCTCGCCGGACCGCGAATCACCTCGATCCGCTCGGCGTTCGCCGTCTCGATGTTAGGACTGTGCTCATCGCCCCACTGCTGGGTCTCGAGCCGCTGGCCGTCGTCCAGCACGAGCACCCGATTCGAGGTGAGACCGCGAATGACCGGCTTCCCGATCCCCACCCCGGTGCTCCAGCTGCGCACGCCGGCGACGCCCGAGAGCGTCTCACCGAGACTCTGCGATTGCGACTGGCGGAGCTCATCGCCCGCCACGACGCTGGTAGGCTGGGGCGAGTTCAATGGGCTCGTAGCATTGGCACTGGCGGTAACCTGAACGCCCGTCAATTCGACCACCGACTCCCGCATCGTCACGTCAGCGGTGACGTCGCCGCCCGTCGCGACGACGCTGCGGACCGCCGGGGCGTAGCCAATACGTTGGAAGGTGACGGTGAAGGTGCCCGCCGGGAGGCCGGCAATCGAATAGCGTCCTGAGGTATCGGTCGTCGTCGACCGATGCAGATCGGGAAGTGAGACCAGAACATCCGCAACCGGCGCACCGGCCGGGGTGGTGACGCGACCGGACAATATCCCGGTGCTGCCGGACAGTAGCGTGAGCAGCAATGTGAGGAAATGCATGACGCTCTCCTGTTCAGGCGCGCGCACACCCCTCCAACGGAGTCGTGAACGCGAGCGAGTTGTTTGAATTGCGGTCGCCGCGGAAGCGCGGCGCCGTTACTCAGGAGAGCGTGGGAGGAGCGCGCGAACCAGGAAGAGTGAGATCAGCGGCAGTCGACGAGTGCTGAACGACAATCGGCGCCCATCTGATGCCCCGCCCTTCGGGAATGCGAATGACAGTCGTTGCTGTACGGGCGAGTGGTGCCGAGAGAAGTCGGTGGAATGCGCAGTCGGCCGGATGGATGCGGGGGCACCCGGCCGTGGAGTGCGACTCGATGTGCGCCGGACCGGACTGCTCGCCGATGCTGGCATCGGCCCACGCCGCGGCCGCCGGCACGCTGAATTGCAACAGCGCGAGGAGGAGAAGCGGCGTCCGGACCCACAGCGAGCGTTTCCGCATCGGGGGCATATTACAACGCACGACTCGGTCTTGACAGCCTCCGTCACACCCCCTTAGCATAACCCCTTCTCTATAAAGGACTTCTGTCCTTGGTCCCGCCCAGCCGCCGCCAGGAGGCCCTCGACTATCACTCGCAGGGCCGCCCTGGGAAGATCCAGGTCACACCTACAAAGCCGTTCAAGGATCAGCGGGATCTATCCCTCGCGTACACGCCGGGCGTCGCCGAGCCGTGCCTGGACATCGCGAAGAACCCGGACGACGCCTACCGCTACACGGCCAAAGGCAATCTCGTCGCCGTGGTCTCGAATGGGACGGCGGTGCTTGGCCTGGGAAACATCGGCGCGCTCGCGGGCAAGCCCGTGATGGAGGGCAAGGGCATCCTCTTCAAGGCCTTCGCCGACATCGACGTGTTCGACCTCGAGGTGGGCTCCGAGAATCCGGAAGACGTCATCCGCTTCTGCCAGCTGCTCGAGCCGACGGTCGGCGGGATCAATCTCGAGGACATTCGCTCGCCGGACTGCTTCCATATCGAGCAACGCCTGCGCGAAACGCTCGGCATCCCCGTGTTCCACGACGACCAGCACGGCACGGCGATTATTTCGGGCGCGGCGCTGCTCAACGCGCTCCTCCTCGTCAAGAAAGACCTCGCCAAGGTCAAGATCGTATTCGCAGGCGCCGGCGCGGCCGCCATCGCGACCGCCGAGCACTACGTGCGCCTCGGCGTGCGTCGCGAGAACATCGTCATGTGCGACCACAAGGGCGTGATCTACAACGGCCGCGACGGGTTGGATGAGTTCAAGCAGCGCTTCGCGATCG
>QHUZ01000044.1 GCA_003223395.1 Gemmatimonadota bacterium
GCGCGCATTCGCGAGGCCGCACAACAGGGCGCGGACCTCGTTTGCCTGCCAGAGCTGTTCCGCACCCAATACATCGGCCAGCGGGAGGACCACGCGCTGTTCGATCTGGCCGAGGCGGTCCCCGGACCGACGACCGAGACACTCGGCAAGATTGCAAAAGAGAATGGCGTCGTCGTGATCGCGTCGCTGTTCGAGCGCCGCGCCGCGGGCTTGTATCACAACACGGCAGCGGTCATCGACGCCGACGGCAAGGTCAAGGGGATCTATCGCAAGATGCACATCCCCGACGACCCCGCGTACTACGAGAAATTCTATTTCACGCCGGGTGATCTGGGCTTTCGCGCGTTCGATACAAAGGTCGGCCCGATCGGCACGCTCGTCTGCTGGGATCAATGGTATCCCGAGGCGGCTCGGCTCACGGCCCTGCAAGGCGCGAACATTCTGTTCTATCCCACCGCGATCGCCTGGCACCCTTCAGAGAAAGCGCAACACGGGGAACAGCAGCTCGATGCCTGGAAGACGATTCAGCGCAGCCATGCGATCGCGAACGGCTGCTGGGTCGCGGCGGTGAATCGCGTCGGCTTCGAGAAACTCGGTGGTGAAGGCGCGGGGCTAGAGTTCTGGGGCCACTCGTTCATCTGTGACCCGTTCGGCATCGTGGTCGCCGAGGCCGCGGAACACGAGGCGCTCGTGCTGGCGCAGGTGGATTTGGCGCGGATCGAGGAGGTCCGCCGCAACTGGCCGTTCCTGCGTGACCGGCGCACTGATGCCTACGACGGCATTCAACACCGGTTTCTTACCGATTGACCTCAGCCATCAGCCATCGGCCATCAGCAAGCACACCACAGAAGGCTGACGGCTGATGGCAGAGCGCTATAGGATGCCGGCCGAGTGGGAGCCGCATGCGGCGACCTGGATCGGCTGGCCGCACAACGTCACCGACTGGCCCGGGAAGTTCCCTCCGATCCCATGGGTCTACGGCGAAATCGTCCGCACGCTCGCGCCCGGTGAAGTGGTTCGCATTCTGGTCAACTCGGCGCTACAGCAGACGCAGGCCCGTCGTATCCTCAACAAGGTCGGCGTCGATCTGGCCCGCGTCGACTTCCTGCGCTTCCCGACTAACCGCGGCTGGACCCGCGACTTTGGCCCAATCTTCGTTCGAAGGTCGGCTGACGGGAGTCTCGCGATCGCACGCTTCCACTTCAACGCCTGGGCGAAGTACAAGGACTGGAAGAAAGACGACAAGATCCCCGAGCGTGCGGCGAAGCGGTTCAAGCTTCCGTTGATTGAAGGGAAGGTCGTGCTCGAGGGCGGCAGCATCGACGTGAACGGACGCGGCACCCTGATCACGACGGAAGAATGTCTGCTCGATCCGAACGTGCAGACCCGCAATCCCGGACTCTCGCGGGGGGAGATCGAGACCGTGTTTCGCGATACCCTCGGGATCACGAACACCCTGTGGCTCGGCAAAGGGATCGCGGGCGACGACACGCATGGCCACGTGGATGACCTGTGTCGCTTCGTGAAGCACGGAACTGTCGTCCTGTGTCGCGAAGACAATCCGAAGGACGTGAATTACCGGCCTCTTGCCGAGAATCGCGAGCGCCTGCAGGGGATGCATCTGGAAAGAGGGACGAGCATCGAAGCTATCGACCTTCCGATGCCCGCCCCCCTGTATTTCGACGGCGTTCGGTTACCCGCCAGCTACGCGAACTTCTACATCGCCAATGCCGCGGTACTCGTGCCGACATTCAATGATCCCAAGGATCGGATTGCCCTCGGCATTCTCGCCGAGCTCTTTCCCGATCGGCCCGTGGTGGGGATTCACGCGGTGGATCTCGTGTGGGGACTCGGCACGATCCATTGCCTGACGCAGCAGGAGCCGGCAGCTTAGGCCCGCATTGCGCCGTCGATCACGTCGGCGACGCGGGCCAGGTCGGCGAGGATGTGGGCGCGCCCGTTGGCGGAGAGTCCCTCCGCCGTTCGAACCCGTCCCAGGCACGCTTCCAGGCTCTCGAGTGCGGAGCACAGATAGACCGTTGCTTGGTCCACCGCCAACCATGCGCGCTCATGCGCTCCCAGGCACAGTCCTCCGAGCTCGACCACGAGCCGCTCGGGGCTGCGGCGCTCGAGTCCCGTCGGCGGCGGCTCGGGCGGATCGTTGCGCACCGCCGCCACATGCCAACGATCGGCATCGACGCGGCAGCCGACCCACAGACTGTGGGGCAGCGCCAGTCTGCCCCACCGACGCAACACATCTACGACGTCGAACTCCAAGTCACCGTCGGGAGGCGGCCGCCGGCTCACGGCCTCGGTCGTTGCCAGTCCGCCGCGAACTACGCGCCAGAGCGCCACGGTGCGGCCGCGGAGAGCGGTACTCAATTGATTCAGCAGCTCGCAGCGGCGCTCATAGAGACCAATCAGAGAGGATTCGCGCATCGCGAGCTCCTCGGTTCGTGTCTCTACAAGAACCCCAGACCCGTCCTGAAGTAACGCGTGTCGCGCATGCGGCCCGCGCGTGCGTGACGAGGATCATCAACGCCGTGTGCCGTCTGAGCGCAATCCTATTGCAGCTGCCAAATCTCCACGCGATTCCCTGTGAGGATCGGAATCAGCACCCGATTGCGCTTGGCGTCATATCCGATATCGGCGGGACTTGGAACGCCACTGATGATCTTCGTGCCCTGGGTACTGTCGAAGCGCGTGATCGATGAGTCCGTCCAGCTCGACACGACCACTTTCCCCCCGATCATCTCCACGCCATCGAACCCGCCGACGCCTCTGGCGATTACGCTGGGCGCGCGATCGCCGGGTTTCCACGCCATCACCGCTTTGCCGCCGTACTGCACCACGATGAACCGCCGCCCCACGGCGTCGAGTGTGATCCCGTTGGGCCGGCCGAGTGTGTCACCCCGCACGGCGACAGTCACCTTGCGATCCGGTCCGACGCGGAAAATGCGGTCCGGCCCCGGGTGCAGAACGTTGCCGACGTCATCGAAGCGAATGCCGGTGTCGGTGACGTAAATCGCGCCGTTGGGAGCGATCGCGATGTCGTTCAGGAACACCGCTCCCAGGCTGTCCAGCTTCACGCTGTCAATGGGAACTCCGGTCCGCGCGTTGAACGCGCGCACGACGTCGATATCGGCCACCCACAGCGTGTCACCGAGCACAGCCAGACCCTTGGGCGCGTTGAGTGTCACACCACCGCGACCGCCTTCGATGAACTTGAGCACTTCGATCGCCCCGTCCGGCCGCACGCGGCTGATGAAGCCGTTGTTGTCCTTCGTGAGCGGGCTGCCGTTGATGTTCGACACGAAGTAGATGTCCTGCGCCGAATCGTCGAGCACAGATTCCGGCGTCAGAAACCCGACGACCGTCGCCACCTTGGTCGCCCGGGAATTCGCGGGCGGCGGAACCTGTGGCGCCGGCGCTACCGTGTCGGCACGCGCCGACCTCCGGCTCTGTGATGAACTGCACAACCCTTTCGGTCGCTAGGCCTTCGCTTCCTCCAGCTCCTTCTTCCGCGCCTCGGTCACCTTTGCGGCGATTTCGGACGGCGCGTCCTGGTACACGTGGAACTTCATGCGATACGTCCCGCGCCCATGCGTAATCGAATGCAGCGTCGTGGCGTACCGGTCGAGCTCGGCCTCGGGGACGAGCGCCTTCACCTTCGTGAGTCGTCCATCCTTCTCCGTTCCGACGATGTGCCCGCGACGGGAGGAGAGATCGCCCATCACGGCACCCTGATATTCGTCGGGCGTCCAGACTTCGACATCCATGATCGGCTCGAGCAGCACGGGCCGCGCTCCCGGACTCACGTTTCGGAACGCCAGAATGCCGGCCATTTTGAACGACATTTCGTTCGAGTCCACGTCGTGGTAGGAGCCGTCGTATAGCTCGAACTTGAAGTCCACGACCGGATAGCCGGCGATCGGCCCCTTGTGCGCCGCCTCGAGCACGCCGCGCTCGACGGCCGGGATGTATTGCCGCGGGATCACGCCGCCGACGATCTCATCCACGAACTGCACCCCTGAGCCACGGGGCAGCGGCGCGATCCGAATCCAGCAGTCGCCGTACTGCCCGCGCCCGCCGGTCTGCTTCTTGTGCTTCCCCTGTCCCTCTGATTTTCCCCGGAACGTTTCGCGGTACGCGACCTTCGGCTTGGCGGTCTGTGCATGAACGCCGAATTTCCGCGCCAATCGCCCCACCACGATTTCGAGATGCCGTTCGCCGAGCCCCCGAATGAGTGTTTGGCTCAGCTCGCTGTTGTACTCGTGATGGAACGTCGGATCCTCCTCGTGCAGCTTGTGCAGGCCGGTCGACAGCTTGTCTTCCTCCCCGCGCTGCTTCACCTCGACGGCAACGGTGATCACCGGCTCGGGGAACGGAATCTTCGGCAGGACGAGCCCCATGTCCTTGGCCGAGAGCGTGTCGTTGGTATGCGTGTCGCGCAGCTTCGCGACCACACCGATGTCACCCGCGTGCAGCTCGGGGAGCTCGATCCGCTCCTTGCCTTGCGCCACGCACAAGTGATTGAGCTTCTCGGACGCTTCGCGCGGCGCGTTCCAGACATCCTGTCCGTTCTTGACGCGGCCCGAGAAGATGCGGAACAGCGTGACGTCGCCGACGTGCGGCTCGGAGACCGTCTTGAACACCTGTGCTGCCAACGGTCCCGCGTCATCCGCCTTCAGGGTCAAGCGCTCGGCGGTGCCCCATTTCTGCGCATCGACAGGCGGGCGCTCGTTGGGCGCCGGACACAGCTCGACGAGCTTATTGAGTAACGCGCGCGTGCCGTACGTCAGCTCGGCGGCGCCGCAGAACAACGGGAACAGCTCCCCCTTCGCCATGCCGGCCTTCATCGCGGCGATCGCCTCGTCGCGGCCGATCTCTTCGCCGCCGAGGTAGCGCTCCAGCAGCGTGTCGTCGGTGGCGGCGATGCTTTCGATCAGTTCCTGGGAATACTTCTCGAAGCGCTGCTTGTACTCGTCGGGAACGTCCACCTCGTCGTACTCGCCAGCCTTGGTTCCCTTCTTATAGAGGTGCGCCTTCTTCGAGAAGAGATTGATGATCCCGTGGAACTCCATTCCTTCGCCGACCGGGATCTCCACCGGGATCACCTTGGGCGTCAGCTGCGCCTTGATCTGATTGAAGACGCGCTCGAAGTTAGCGTGCTCCTTGTCCATCAGCGACACGAAGAACAGGCGGGGCAGCGAGCGGCGCTCGCAGTAGTCCCACACCTTCTCGGTCCCGACTTCCACACCGGCCGTCGCCGACAGGACGACGACTGCCGAGTCCGCGGCATACACGCCCGCGAGCGCGTCGCCCGTGAAGTCGAGATATCCCGGTGTGTCGATGAGGTTGACCTTCGTGTCCATCCATTCGGCAACGGCGAGGGCGAGGTTGATCGAGTACTTGCGTTCGATTTCGTCGGCGGTGTAATCGGTGAGGGCGGTTCCGTCTTTTACGGAGCCATGTCGTTTGCTCGTTCCGGCCACGAACGCCAGCGCATCGACCAGGGAGGTCTTGCCGCTCGCGCCGTGGCCGACGACGGCCACATTCCGGATCTCCGGCGTCTTATACACACGCATGGGGCGCAGCTCTCCTGCGAGGGGGACCAAAAATATGAACCGCAGGTGCGGGGCCGGGCTAGGCCAGGCAAAGGCTAGGCCGCAGACGCGCAGCGGTAAACGGGCAACGGAGGCCAGGACAACCTGCTTGTCCCAACCCCCGTTTACCGAGGCCCGCGGCGCGTCTGAGGCCTAGTAGTTGCAGGTCCTCAGTAGCCTACACTCTCCATCTCCGCATCAGCAGTCGCATCATGGTCGTGATTCGCGTACCTGATATGCTCGACCAGCCGGTGCAGTATCTGCATGGCGCGCAGGTTCAGCGCGAGTGCCGTGACCTTGTCACCGCCGACGAACGCCTGATCGGCCCGTACGCGCAGATCCTTCACGTGCGCCAGAATCGCACGAAGGCGAGGCGCGTCACGGCCGCCGAGGAACTTCTCGATCCGGTCGATCGCGCTGTCGACCGCGAGGCCGGTGCGCTCGGGCGCGTTCGGGAAGAGCTCGATCACGGCTGACAGCACGTAGCGGAACGCCGCCCGGCGATCCGCGCGCGCGGTGGCGGTATCACCCCGCTGAAATGCGGCCCACGCGGAATCACGGCTGGCGCGTGCGGAGTCGAGGTAGGCGCGTGCGACCGGATCATCCGTCGTCCGGAGCGTATCGAGGACTCTCCGGATCCAGCCTTCGTAGTTGGTGCCGCCGCCCGCTGTCACCGCGACGTTGTCGGCTATCACCTGGGCGTTCTGTGCGAGCACGAGCTCGTTCGAAGACGCCCCAGTCGGATCCTGGCTGCACGCTGTCGCCGCAAACGTCAGAGCGCCAAGCGCTATCGTCATGCGTTTCAACATCAATCGCTCCGTGAGAAGTCTGGCCTTGGACGCTGAAGCGTGGACGCCGTTAAGACTCCACGGGAGGGCGTTCAGGTAACGGGACGACCGGTACCGGAGGAGGAGGCGGAGACGGGCCGGGTGTGACGTGGTGCGTGACGGGTGCGAGTCGAAACGCCGCAAGCCCGGCGATCGCCATGAAAAAACCCGCGAGCACGAAGGACGTGACCTGGCTCACGTCGTACACCTTCCCGATGAGCGGTGGACCTACGGTGCGACCCAACGCACTGATCGCCTGCGCGGCGCCGAGGATCGTGCCTTGCTCGTTGGGGTCGGCGTAGACGGACACGAGGCCCGTCGCTGCCGGAGAGAACAGACTGTTCGAAACGGCGAGCACGAACGTCCATACGTACAGGAGTGCCGAGCTCGGCAGGAACGGCACGATGGCAATCGACGCCGCCATCCCGAACGTCCCGATGATGACCAGCGTCCGCTCACCCGTGCGCCGCACCACCTTGCCGAAGAAGTAGCCCTGCACCGCCGCCGCGGTCACGCCGATGATGATGAAGAGGAAGGTGAGTTGCAGCTGCTTCCACCCGAGCGCGTCCATCGCACGGTACGGCAGCGCCGCGGTATATCCAGCGAATCCGAGCGGGACCAGCGCCCACACCACCATGAGCGGGCGGAGGCGGGGCCGCGCGATCGCGTGAACGATGTGATTCAGGTCGAAGAGCGGCCGCTTCACGCGGAGCTCGTGTTTCAACGACTCGGGCAGGATGAAGTAGGCCGACACGAAGTTCGCGAGCGACAATCCGACGCCAACGAGACCAGGCCATCTGTGCCCCAGAAAATGGTCGGCCAGTCCTCCCAGCGCCGGCCCCGCGCTGAACCCGATCCCGAATGCCGCGCCGACGATGCCCATGCCGCGCGACCGCTCGGCCCGCGTGGTGATGTCGGCCATGTACGCCTGGGCCACCGAGATGTTGCCGCCCGCAAAGCCGGAGACGACCCGCGACAGGAACAGCACCCAGTACGAGCCGGCGAAGGCAAACAGGGCATAGCCGGCCGCATTGAAGAGCATCGTCGTCAGCAACACGGGCCGGCGGCCGATCCGGTCGGACAATTTGCCGAGCAGCGCGGTCGCGACGAACTGCATGAAGGAGTAGACGCCGAGCACGGCGCCATACGCGAGGCCGCTGGCCCCGAAGCGCTGCGCGTAGAACGGCAGAATCGGCATCACGATCCCGAAGCCGATCAGATCGATCAGGACGGTGAAGAAGATGACGGCGTAGCGGGAGCGGGAGGCGGGCATGGGGGGAGGAATATACAGGTTGCAGGGTCGCGGAAACGGAGGCAGACTAAGGGAGCCTTTGCCACCCGCCCGTTCCCATAGGTCCAGGAGAATCACAATGCGGAGCTTCGTCCTGAGAACCGCAACGATCGCGGGCGCGATCGTCGTCGCGGCATGCGTCGAGTACGCACCGATCACTCCGACTGCAGAAATGGCCACGCAAGCTCCAACAGCCGGCAGCCCAACGCTTCAAGTCGTCGCCACACCCGCAGACGCGAAATCCTACGTCATCAACTTCACTGGCTCGCAGCTCCCGGCAGATCTCGCGGCGCAGCTGAGTGCCGCGGGCGGAACCGTGACCAGGACGGTCGACCAGATTGGCGTCGCCGTGGCCGCGTCGAGTGACCCGAGATTCGCCGCGCGCGCGGCGAAGATCAATGGGGTCGCGGACGTGACGGAAGACATCGACGTACAGTGGGTCGCGCCGGAACGGATCGTCGATGCAGGCGATTTTGACCCCGCCGCAAGCTTCGGCGCGACGGAGGCCTTCCGGCAGATCCAATGGGCACCTGACGCGATCTCGGCCCCGGCGGCCTGGGATCTCGGCGCGCGGGGAGCAGGTGCGCGCGTGGCAATCGTGGACGGCGGCATCCACAGCACTCACCAAGACATTGCGCCGAACCTCGATGTCGCGCACTCACGGTCGTTTGTCACGGGCCGGGCTTTCAACTTCGATCAAGCGCGTGACACGCTGGGCGTCTGCCGCCTGAACGACACGTTCTGGCACGGCACCCACGTGGCAGGAATCGTCGGCGCTCCCGGTCAGGGCCTCGGGACGGTCGGAATCGCGCCGAGTGCCACCCTGATCGGCGTAAAGGTGCTGCATTGCGGGAGCGGCTCGTTCGCGAGCGTCATCGCGGGAATCGTGTATGCCGCCACCCCGATTGCCGAAGGCGGAGCCGGCGCGGACGTCATCAACATGAGCCTCGGGGCGCTGTTCCCGCGGCAAGGCGTCGGGGCCGCAAAACTTGCCGTCGCGCTCGGCAAGGCGACCACGTACGCCTACCAGCGGGGCGTCACCGTGATCGCGGCTCTCGGGAATAACGCCGCCGATCTCGATCACACCGCCAACCTGATTTTTGTCCCGGCGATGTCGCCGCATGTGATCGCCGTGTCGGCGACCGGTCCCATGGGATGGGCACTCGGCGTCAACAACTTCGATCGGCCGGCGTCGTACACGAACTTTGGTCAGTCGGCGGTCACGTTCGCGGGACCGGGTGGCGACTTTGTGTTGCCAGGCGAGGCCCCTTGCACGAAGCCTCTGAATCCCAGCGGCTCTCTCACACGCCCGTGCTGGGTGTTCGACCTCGTTCTCGCGCCGCAGCGCGGGGCCGGGAGCGCCATAAACTCGTACGCATGGGCCGCAGGCACGAGCATGGCAACGCCGGCGGTATCGGGCGTCGCCGCATTGATCATTGGAAAGTTTGGCCGCATCGGACCGGCCGCAGTCGAGCGGCGTCTGCGTCAGTCAGCGGACGATCTCGGCAAGCCTGGTAACGACGATTTCTACGGTGGTGGTCGCGTCAACGCGCTCAGAGCGGTTCAGTAACGCCCCGACGCGACGAGAGACAACCGGGCCCGCCGAGTGGCGGGCCCGGTTGCATTCAGGCCGCAATCGATTCGCGCGGCGCCTGTCGCACGTCGAGCAGGATGCGGCCCGCCGTCGCGCCGAGGATGAGCGCGCCGCCCGCCAGCGTCGCGGGGCCGGGTGTCTCACCATGCACCAGCCAGGCCCAGATCGGATTCAGCACCGGCTCGATAAGAAGGAAGAGCCCGACCTCGAGCGCCCGCACCCGCGGCACGGCGCGCGCCAGAAAGAGGTACGGGATACCGAGCTGGCACACGCCCAGAAAGACCACGACGGCCCAATCGACCGGCCGTCCGGTGACGAGTGGCTGTGCCATGACGAGTGCGATCGTCCCGGCAGTCAGATTACCCGCCACCGCGGCGGCGGCGACGGACTGGCCGCGCGCCGCCAGCCAGCGATAGCCCATCACCGTGAAGGCCCACGTCACCGCGCAGATCGCCGCGAGCACGTTGCCGAGGACAGGATTCGGCGCCGTCGCCGAGGGCCGATCGTGACCGAGCAGAAACAGCCCCAGCCCCACACCCATGACCGCCATCTGGCCGATGTCGCGCCGCGTGGCGTGCTCACCCAGCAGCACGGGCGCGAGCAGCAGAATGAAGAGCGGGCTCGTGGACTGCAGGAAGATGGCGCTGGCCGCTGTCGTGTGCTTGTTCGCCTGCACATACAGCAGCGTCGTCGCGGCGTACGAGACGCCGACCACGACGGTGCGCCAGCTCCACCCCCGCCGCGCTTCGGGAAGCAGCGCGAGGATGGTGAGCATCGCGAGCGCCGCGCGGAACGCCGCGAGCTGCCACGCCCCGAAGCTGCAGAACTTGATGGCCGCGCCCCCGCTCGAGAACAGAACGGCTGCGACAATGATTTTCGATCGGGGACTCATGGCACCTCGCCGGGAGCGAGGAATATAGGCTAGCTTGGTGCCGATGAGGGTTTGTGTCGCCACCGCACTCGCCGTGATACTGGTCGCCTGTTCCCACGGCGTACGCGAGTCACCCGAGCTCGCTCCGAGTCACGATGCCGATTTCCTCACGGCGGCGAATTTCGTCGAGGTCAAGGGGGGCACGTTGTACGACGCCGTTCAGCAACTACGCCCGGCGTGGATTCTGCGCACGCGGCAGAACCCGGTACTGCCAGCTCAGACCAACGTGATTATCTACATGGATGGAGCGCGCTACGGAGCGGGGATCGACGGCCTGCGCACGCTCGCGCTCAGCGCGATTGCAACAGCGCGGTACTTCTCTCCCCTCGAGGCGACGGCGCGTTTTGGTCCGGGCCACCCCCTCGGCGCCATCGAAGTGATCACCCAACCCCACTAGCAGCCGTGGAAGTCCAGGTCTTCGGTGTGCGCAAGAGCGCGGACACGCGCGCAGCGTTGCGGTTTTTCGCCGAGCGGCGCATCAAGGTCCATTTCGTCGATCTGCACGAGCGTGCCGCGTCGGTCGGCGAGCTGCGGCGCTTCGCGCAGAAGTTCGGCATCACCGCGCTCCTCGACCGGGAATCGCGCCGGTTCGGGGAGCTGGGGCTGCGCTCGGCGATGCTGAGTGAAGAGCGTTGGCTGGAAAAACTCTCGCTCGAGCCATTGCTGCTGCACATGCCGCTGGTGCGCAACCAGCAGCAGCTCACGATCGGCGCCGCGGAGGAAACCTGGAAAACGTGGTACGCCACTGCGAAATCCTAGCGCTCGTCCTGTGTACCGCGTGTGCGACCGCAAGCAAGCCCCGCGTGACGACTGACGACCTGCAATTCGTCGATTCGCTCTTCTCGGCCTACAGCGGGTCCACGGTGCCGGGCGCGAGCGTCGTGGTGATCGCGGACGGGCGCGTCGTACTGCGACGCGCCTACGGGATGGCGGACCTCGAGCGTCGCATCGCCGCTACGCCGGAGACCGATTACCGCCTCGCGTCCGTCTCGAAACAGTTCACCGCCATGGCCGTGATGCTGCTCGCCCGGGACGGCAAGCTCCGTTACGACCAGCCGGTGCGGGACTTCCTGCCCGAGCTGCCCGGCGCCGCGCAGCCGGTGACGGTCCGCCACCTGCTGAACCACACGTCGGGCCTCGTGGACTACGAGGACCTGGTTCCCGAATCGCGCACCGCGCAGCTCGACGATCGGGATGTGGTCGGCCTGCTCGCGGCAAAGGATTCGGTGTACTTCCCGGCGGGAACCCAGTATCGCTACAGCAACTCCGGATATGTGCTGCTCGGCCTGATCGTGGCACGCGTGTCGGGGCTGTCGTTCCCGGAGTTCCTGCGCACGCGAATCTTCCAACCGCTCGGCATGAGCGCGACCGTGGCCCACGTGGAGGGCTCGGACACGGTGTCGCGCCGGGCCTATGGGTACTCACCGCGCGGCGGGATGTTCGTTCAGACGGACCAAAGTGTCACAAGCGCCACGCTGGGCGATGGCGGGATCTACACGAACGTGGACGACATGCAGCGGTGGGATCAGGCGCTCTATCCGGGGGCCACCGCGCTCGTCGATGCGGCGACTTTGGATCTGGCGGCGACGCCGCCCCAACTGCCCGCGGGGGCGGGGGCGACCACGGAATACGGGTTCGGCTGGTTCGTCGATACCTATCGGGGCGAAAAACGCTGGCGCCATACCGGCGAGACCAGTGGGTTCCGGAATGCGATCCAACGGTTCCCGCGCCGCCGTCTGACGGTCATCGTGCTGACCAATCGCTCCAGCGGCGAACCAGGCGCGATCGCCGAGCGCATCGCCGACCGGTTGTTGTTTCGCTAGCGCTCGATCCGATACCCGAAGGTCCGGACGGTAACGATGTGGCGGGGATGGGCGGGATCGCGCTCCAGCTTGCGCCGCAACATGGCCACGTGCGTGTCCACAGTCCGGCTCATCACGTCCTCGGCGTAGCCCCACACCTCGCGCAGCAGCTCGAGACGGCTCGCCACGCGCCCGCCGCGTTTGAGCAGTGCGGCGAGCAGCGCGTATTCCTTGGGCCGCAGCTCCGCCGGCCGGCCGGCTCGCCGCACCTGGTGGCGCGCGAAGTCCACCGTGACGTCGCCGAAGCCGTGCAGCGACGGGTCCCCGGCGTCCTCGCGCCTGATCCACTCGAGAAAATCGGCTGCACGCTTGACCGTCCCGATGATGCGCTCGTCGTCGAACGGCTTCAGGAGATAATCGAACGCCTGGATCTCGAACGCGTGTACCGCGTGCTCTTCGAACGCGGTGACGAACACGATCGCCGGCGGCCGCGCTTCGTTCACCGCCGCCGCGACCGCGAAACCGTCGAGGTCGGGCATCTGAATGTCCAGGAACACGAGATCCGGCGGCGGCGTCGTGCGCCGCAGCAGCTCCACGGCGTCGCGACCGCTCGAGCACTCCTCGATGTGCGTGACGCTGCTGATCTGCTGCAGCACGCCGCGCAGCCTGCGCCGCGCCGGCGCTTCGTCGTCAACGATGATCGCGCGCATGATCGGAGTAGGGAATGTCGATCACGGCCAGGGCGCCGCCGGGGGCCGGGGCGGGGGCGTTGGTCAGCTCGAAGCGATGACCCGGACCGTACAGCTCCTGCAGACGGGCCCGTGTGTTGGCGAGTCCCAATCCTCCGCCGCTGGAGCTGCCGTTGAGGCCCGGCCCGTTGTCACGCACCTCGAGATGCAGGCGGTCACCCTCCCGGACCGCGGCGATCGAAATCTCCGCGACGTTGCCGTTGGGGACGACGCCGTGTCTGATCGCGTTCTCCACAAGCGGCTGCAGGAGCAAGGTCGGGACGACGGCGGATGCGGCCCGGGGATCGACGCGAAATGTCACGCGCAGACGATCGCCGAATCGCGCTTCCTGGATGGCGACGTAATGGTCCAGCAACTCGAGTTCCTCCTCGAGTGTGACGAGCGGACCCCGTTCCCGGTTAAAGGATTGCCGCAGCAGCTCCGACAGGCGCGCGATCATCCGGTTCGCCTGCTTGGGATCCTCGAGGACGAATGCCGAAATGGTGTGCAACGTGTTGAAGAGGAAATGCGGCTGGAGCTGTCCCACGAGCGCATCGAGCCGCGCCTGTACGAGCTGCGTCTCGAGTCGAGCGGTGCGCCAGGCGTAATACAGCCCGGCGACCATCGCGTAGACGAGCACATTGAACGTCCACCAGATCCCGATGCCGTCCAGCACGCCCGTGAGGAACGTATGCGGTGTGCGCCACAAACCGAGCGCCCATTTCAGGCCGCCCTCGAAGCCGGCGCAGGCGACCGCGGTGATCAGCGCCATGGGAATGTGGGCGGCGATGACCACCGCCGGCCGGCGAATTCGGATGGCCCATGCGGCAAACGCGCATGCCGGCGCCGTAAACAGCGCCCAGCTCCACCACCCCGTGAGCTGCCAGGCGAGGATCCAGCTCCAGGATCGTGGGTCGGCGCTGCCCACCGTCTGGAAGTGCATCTGGATCGCGAACAGCAGCGCGACCGCGGTCCAGGCACCCCAGATGATCAGTGCACGCTTCACGAGCTTCATTGTAGCATGCTACGAAACCGGTGACGGGCCCGTAGGCACGTGGTGGTCAGAATCGTGTGAACTTCACAAGGCCGTAACGCCGCGCCTCTACGCTGGTTCCCGCCGCGCCATCAGATTGTCCGCGGGAGGTCACACCATGCGACTACCGCTGCTCGGTTTCATCGTACTCGTCGCTGCCGGCGACCGGTCCTCCGATCGTGACGCATTGCTCGCCGCCGACCGTTCGCTCTCCGACAAGACCGCTGCGCGGGGCATGGTGCAGGGGTTTCTGCCGAGCATGACCGAGGGCGCCGCATATCTGTATCCGGGCGCGCCCCTGCTGCGCGGCACCGCGCGAATTCGCACGTTTCTCGAGACCGCCGACTCGCTCGGGAAACAGACGTGGGCGCCCGCGTTTGCGGACGTCTCAGCCGACGGCCGGTTCGGCTACACCTACGGCTGGACGCACGCCGCTGGGACACGCGGCAAGTACCTCGCGTGCTGGCAAAAAGCCGGGAGCAGCTGGCGACTCGTCGCCTATGCCAGCACGACAACGGTGCCGGTCGCGGACTCGGTTGCGCCACGCGGTCCCGGTGGTGAACTCGGTGCGCAGGTGCGGGGCCGCGCTGATCCGCACGAGCTGCTGCAGGCGGACTCCGCATTCGCCGCGCTGTCGGTGACGAGCGGGGCAAAGACCGCGTTCCTCGCGTTCGCGACCGAGGATGCGATCTCGTTCGGGGGCGGAGCGCAAATGACGCAGGGGCGGCAGGCGATTGGCGCGGGGTTCGACGGCTTTCCGGCCGGCGCAGTGCTCGAATGGTGGCCGGTGGCGGCGGAGATCGCGGCGTCCGGAGATCTCGGCTGCACCGTGGGCGAGGCGAAAATCACCAGCCTCAACCACTACAGCAAATACCTCACAATTTGGCGGCGCCAGCCCGACGGCAGCTGGAAATTCGTGGCCGATGGAGGGAATCTCCGGCCGGCGCCCTAGTGCTTCAGCGTCACCACGATTCCCGGACCGCTGCTGGGTCCAAAGCGCGCGCCGACTTCGGTCATGCTCATGTACTTGAGCGAATAGATGAGCTCCGCCGGGATCGTCCTGAGAAACTCGATGTCGCCCTTGTCCCGCTCGTCCATGTAGACGTGGATCTCTGCCATCCGGGCATCCGAGCCCGGCTGGGGCATCAGTACCATCTCGCGCGCTCGCCCCAGCCACCTCGGCCGCAGCAATCGGACGACGTCGAATGCGTTTCCGACGCTCGGCCGTGCGCGCTCGATCTCGTCCTGTGTGATCAGCGTGCTGCTGCTCTTTGGCTTGGACTGTGCCGGCGCCGCTGATGCTACGAGCGCCATCGCGCACAACGGCACCAACGCACGAACGATCGTCAACATGGCTCCCTCCGTGGACCGCGTTACCGATACCCGGCTGCCTGCAGAGAAAATAACTCCGCATAGAGCCCGCCGCGCGCCACCAATTCTTCATGTGTCCCGTCATCCGCCAGCTCACCGCCCTTGAGCACCAGAATCCGGTCGGCCATCCGCACGGTCGAAAAGCGATGCGAGATCAACACCGCCATCCGCCCCTTGGTCAGCTCCGCGAACCTCAGGAACACCTCGTACTCGGCACGGGCATCGAGTGCCGCGGTCGGCTCGTCGAGAATCAACACTTGCGCCTCGCGCATATACGCACGCGCCAACGCCACCTTCTGCCATTCGCCGCCTGACAGCTCCACGCCGTTATCGAACCGCTTGCCGAGCATCTGATCGTAGCCTTGCGGCACCCGCTGGACGACCGAGTCGGCGAGGCTGCGTGTAGCCGCTTCGCGAATGCGGGCGTCGTCGTCCAGTGCCTCGATCTGGCTGACGCCGATGTTCTCGCGCAGAATGAAGTCGTAGCGGACGAAATCCTGGAAGATGATGCCGATGTTCCTGCGCAGGCTGTCGAGGTCGTAGTCGCGGAGGTCGACGCCGTCGAGCAGGATGCGACCCTCGTCGGGGTCGTACAGCCGAGACAAGAGCTTCACCAGCGTCGTCTTCCCCGCCCCGTTCTCGCCGACGAGCGCGATACGCTCATGTGGCTCGAAGGTGAACGACAGCCCGCGCACGGCCCAGCGCTGCGAGCCCGGATAACGGAAGCCGACATTCTCGAAGCGGAACCCCGCCTGCAACGGTCGGGGCACCGGTCGGGCTCCGGGTTTCGAGACAACGCTCGGTTGGACGTCGAAGAACGTGAATAAGTCGCTCAGGTAGAGGCTCTGCTCGTAAATCGACGACAGCGAGATGAGCACACTCTGGATCAGGCCTCGACTCTGCCGAAACGACCCGGCGAGAAACGTCAGCGTGCCGATCGTGAAGTCGCCCATCACGGTGCGATAGATGATCACCGCATAGGCGCCGTAGTAGCCGAGTGTTCCCACCGTCACGAGCAGCGTCGAGACGAGATTGCGCTTGACCGCGAGCCGCTTGTTCTCCTGATAGAACTTCTCCGACAGACTGGCGTACCGTCCCACCAGGAAGTCCGACAGGCCGAACAGCTTCACCTCTTTGGCCGACTCGTCGGACGCACCCATGTAGCGCAGATAGTCGAGCAGCCGGCGCTCGGGGGTCCACCGGAACAGCAGCGAGTAGCCGAGGGATGCGAAGTGCGCTTCGCCCAGGAATGCCGGCAATACCGCGATGGTCAGGAGCAGGAGCAGCCAGGGCAGCTGCACGAGCAGGACGCTCGCGAGCGAGATCAGGGTGATGAGATCCTGCGCCGTCCCCAGCAGCAACGTGAACAGGCCGATGCGCCCCACAGTCTGGCGGCGGGCGCGCTCGAGGTGATCGTAGATCTCGGCGTCCTCGAATTGCGCGAGATCGAGCGTGGCGGCGTGCTGCATGAGACGCACGCTGAGCCGATTGGCGAAGAGATCCCCGAGCAGGCTCTCGAGCAGCGAGGAGAGCCGCGCCAACCCCTCGCCCACGACGGCGATCCCGAGCTCGAGCCCGACGAGGCCGGCGAGATGCCACCAATCGGGGGTGCCGCCGGCGTGCACCGTGGCGACGCCGGCGATGACGCCATCGATGATGAGCTTACCGATCCAGAGAACTGCGACGGGGATGAGGGACCGGACCGCCCGCAGCACCAGAATGGCGACGGTGTAGCCGCGGTGCGTTTGAAACACCAGGCGGACCAGCGGCGGCACGTGTTGCAGGGCGGCGAGCCGTTCGCCCCAGGTGGGCGGGGCGTCGGGACTGGCGCCCTGAGCGGCGCGCGCCGCGCGATACAGACGCCGTTTCCCCATAGCGTTAACTTCGCTCAGACCAGGACGTCAGACCAGACACATGCCGCTATCCCTGATTGCAACCCTGTGCTTGCTGACCACCCAGGCGCCTGGTGCGAGCCTGACGCCGCGGGATTCGGCCTTCCACGCGCTGAATCGTCTGGCGTACGGCGCCCGCCCCGGCGAAGCCGACAGCATCGCGCGGCTCGGCGTGATGCGGTGGATCGAGCAGCAGCTCGATGCTGATCACGTCCCCGACCCGCGAATCGCCGAGCACGAGCGCCAATTCAAGATCCTCGATTACGATCGCGCCGATCTCGCCGGTCGCTACCGGGACGCGACCCGCGAGCGCCAGCGTCTGCAGCGCGAGGCCGCGGCGACCGGCGACTCGACACGGATGCGCGATGCCCGCCCCATGCAGGAGTTCCGAGAGCTTGGCGGTCAACTGCAGCAGCTCGCCATCGTGCGTGCCGCCGTGTCAGAGCGGCAGCTCCGAGAGGTGATGGTCGATTTCTGGACCAATCATTTCAACGTGTTCGTCGGCAAGGGCGCCGATCGCTTCTTGCTGCCTTCCTATATAGAGGAAACGATCCGGCCGCGGGCATTCGGCCGCTTCGAGGACTTGCTCATCGCGACGGCCGAGAGTCCCGCGATGCTGTTCTACCTCGACAATGCGCAGAGCGTGGCACCGGGCTCCAGACCTCCGGCGCAGCGCCCTCCGGCCTTCTTGTTGCGGCGACGGTTTGGAATGAATGAGATGCCCGAAGAGCGCCGGCAGCGGGAGCAGCGTCGGCCCACAGGCATCAACGAGAACTATGCGCGCGAGCTCCTCGAGCTCCACACCCTGGGCGTTGACGGTGGTTACACCCAGCAGGACATCATCGAAGTCGCGCGCATCTTCACCGGTTGGAGCATCGAGCCCCCGGAACGGGGATCCGGTTTCGTGTTCCGCGACTGGGCCCACGACCATGGAACGAAGCACGTCTTTGGGCTCACCTTCCGTGATGACGGCAAGGACGAAGGCATCAAGCTGCTCAAGTTCCTCGCGAACGAGCATGCCACGATGCATCACGTCAGCGCCAAGCTGTGCGCGCGCTTCGTCGCCGATGAGCCGCCGGATGGGTGCGTCGACGCCGCCGTGACTGCCTGGCAACAGACGCACGGCGACATTCGCGCCGTACTGCGCGCCATCTTCACGTCCCCGGACTTCTGGTCGGCGCAGGCGGTCCGCTCCAAGGTCAAGACGCCCTTCGAATTCGTCGTGAGCGCGGTGCGCGCCACCGGCGTCGAGCCCGACGATACGCCGCGGCTCGCGCAGCTCGTCGCCCGCCTCGGCGAACCGCTGTACCAGCAACCCGCCCCGACCGGCTATGCCGAGACCGAGGAGCATTGGGTGAACAGCGGCGCGCTGCTGGCGCGCATGAACGCCGCCATGATGCTCGCCAAGGATTGCTCCAGTATCCCCGCGATCGACGATCACGCCCAGCTGGTGGAAATGATCAATCAACAACTGCTTGCCGGCACGATGTCAGCGCATACGCGGACCGTCATTCTCGAGCAGCTGACCGATATCCACGATCCTGAGCAGGCTCGGGTCATGGCCGTGGGCCTGGCCCTCGGTGGCCCGGACTTCCAAAGACAATAGCGGCGGTAGGGGGCGGTAGGAGGCGGTACATGTCGATCTCAAGACGGGTTTTTGTGAAGAACGGCGGGCTGGCGTTGGTCAGCCTGGGACTCGATCCGCTCTTTCTCGCAAGATCTGTATTTGCGCGATACCGCCCCTTACCGCCCCCTACCGCCTCCGACCGCCCGATTTTGGTTTGTTTATTCCAGCGCGGCGCCGTGGACGGGTTGAACATGATCGTCCCGCATGGCGAGCCGGCGTACTACCAGGAGCGCCCCCGCATCGCGGTTCCTGCCGGCGACGTCGTCGATCTCGACGGCCATTTCGGCCTGCATCCGAGTCTCGCGCCACTCAAAGAGCTGTGGGACAACAAGAGCCTCGCGGCGATTCACGCGATCGGCTCACCCGACGCGACCCGCAGTCACTTCGATGCACAGGACTATATGGAGACCGGCACGCCCGGTGTGAAGAGCACCGGCGACGGCTGGATGAACCGCTATTGCCAGCACGACCGCGAGCATGCCGACACGCCGTTCCGCGCGGTTGCGTTCGGACCGCAGTTGCCGCGCATCCTCGCCGGCAGTGCGCCGTCGCTTGCAATCGATGATCTGCAAGCGTTTGGTCTCCGCGTGCCACAGGAGGCCGCCCGCGATCGGCTGACGCGCGCCTTTGAGGAGCTGTACGACGGGGCCGGCACCGGGCTATTGGCGTCGTCGTCGCGCGAGGGATTCGAGGCGGTTCAGATGTTGAAGCGCGCCGACCCGACGCAGTACCGCCCCGCCGCCGGGGTCGAGTACCCGCCGGGCCGGTTAGGCAAGACGCTGCTCCAGATCGCGCAGCTCATCAAAGCGGACGTCGGGCTCGAGATCGCGTTCGCGGACTGCAGCGGCTGGGACACGCACGTGAACCAGGGCTCGAGCGACGGCCAGCTCGCCGCGCGGCTCCGTGAGCTGGGTCTGGCGCTCGCCGCGTTCAACCGTGACCTGGGCGAGCGCATGCACAACGTCGTCGTGCTCACCATGTCCGAGTTCGGCCGGACGATCCGCGAAAACGGCAACAGCGGCACCGATCACGGCCATGCGACCGCCATGCTGGCGCTCGGCGGGCCGGTGAATGGCGGCCGAGTGCTGGGCAAGTGGCCGGGACTGGGTGTCGAGCAGCGCTTCGAGGGCCGCGACGTCGCGGTCACGACCGACTTCCGCGACCTCTTCGGTGAGATTCTGGCGCGTCACCTGAGCGCGACCGACCTGGGGACGGTCTTTCCCGGCTACACACCCAGCCCTGACAGATTCCTCGGAGCGATTCGCGGTTAGGCGTTCGCTGCCGCATCAAGCCGGATGATGCCGTCGCCCGCGCCGTCCCGAATCGTCAGCCAATCGGTGCGGACGCGGTCCCACTCCTGAATCACCAGGCCCTGATCCTCGAACAGCGCGCGAATCTGGCTCGGGCTGAAGCCGGCGATATCCTCGAGAATCGGCACCAGCACCGAGAGGGCGTCATCGCTGATCACGGTGCGCTTGGCGATATGCGCGACTTCGCGCGCTTCCGACGCCGCGATCGTGAAGCCGTCGCCGCGGTTGACGTGCAGCATCACCGGAATGTCCGATTGCCCGTCGCCGACGTACACGACCTGGTCGCGCGGCACGACGTGCCGCGCACGGATCTCTTCGACCGCTGCAACCTTGCCGTAGCCGGCCGCGACGCGCAGGAGCGTCCCGATCTTGCCGTCATCGGGCTGGAACTCGAACCGGGTGCCCACGACATGATCGGCCGGGACGATGCCGTCGAGCGCCGAGAGCACGACCTCCTGCGGCGCCGCGGAGATCACGTAGAAGTCGAAACGGTTGCCATCGATTCCCTGTGCGAGCATCCGGGTGAGGAGCTCGACGTTGCGCTTGAGCCGCACCTGGCGCCCGACCTTGAGAAGATCATTGCGAGTGACTCGGGCGTACTCAGGGTCATTCGCGAGCAGGTACGCCAGCTCGGCGCCCTGCTGCACGAGATTAAGGCTCGAGAGCGCTGCCACTTTCTCACGAAAGCTCGTGATCCCCAGCATCTCGCTCAGCACGATGCCGGAGTCGTTAAAGCTCAGTGTCTGATCGAAGTCACTTGCCAGCAGGTAATGCTTCTTCATCCACATCCCCCTCGTTGAATCCCTCACACGAAAAAGCCCGCACCATCGGGGTGCGGGCTGTCGTCTGAGTTGCGACCAGAGTACATCGCGTCAGCTAGCGCCCGCCTCCCCGGTTTGGTTCCCGGTGTGGAGCGACATGTTCGAATTGCAGGCGCACAAAGTCATGGCAGGAATGGTAGTTACACTGGTCGGCCCAGGCAACACCCTGGCTGTCACAAGCACGTCACAGCTACGGCGTTGCCGTTTCGGCAGCCGTGATCGGCAGCTCGAGGCGTTCCGCTTTGCGCACGGCGGCGACGGTCGTCGCGCTACCAATTCGATCGCCGGTGAGCAGGCGGTGCAAGTCGTCGATGCCGTGCACCGGTTGTCCATCGAACGCCACGATGATGTCGCCCGGCTGCAGACCCGCACGCGCCGCCGGACTGCCGGACTCGATCGTCGTGATCAACACGCCACTCGGCTGAATCAACCGATGGGCGCGCACGGCGAGACGCGGCAACGAAACGTTTTGTCCACCGACACCGATGCGCGCGCGGCGCACATGCCCGAACGCTATGAGCTGGCCAACGACCAGCTTGACCGTATTCACCGCGACGGCAAAGCAAATCCCCTGCGCGGGCAGAATCACCGCCGTGTTGACACCGACGACGCTCCCCCGCGAATCGAGCAGCGGCCCGCCTGAATTGCCGGGATTCAGCGCGGCGTCGGTCTGAATCACGTTGTCGATCAGCCGTCCCGAAACCGATCGGAACGAGCGCCCCAGCGCGCTCACCACGCCCGCCGTCACCGTGCTATGGAATCCCAGAGGATTCCCGATCGCGATGACGATTTGGCCCACGCGCAGTGTCGCGGAATCCCCCAGGGGGCCGACGAGCTGAGAAGACACATCGACACGGAGGACCGCGAGATCGGTATCGGGATCATCCCCGACAAGCTCGGCGCGCATACGGCGGCCATCAGGGAATGCCACATCGGTCCTGGTCGCACCATGCGCGACGTGGCTGTTGGTGAGGATGAATCCATCGGGCGTGAAAACGAATCCCGATCCGGCGCCTTGGGTCTCGCGTGGCGACGCGCTACGACGCCGGTGGTGCACCTCGACACTGACGACCGCGGGAGCAACACGCTCCACGACGCCGCTCACGGTTCGCGAATACGCGTCCAGCAACTCGGCATCGGCGGGAGGTGAGGTGGGGAGAGGCGATTGCTTCGGACTCACAGGCTCCCCTTCCACCAGATTGAGATGTGTGGTCATGCCACAGGAACGCCACGCGGTTCCCCGAAACCATATATTCGAGGCCGCATGCGAGACGTCTTGCAGGCGCTGCTCCGCGAAGCGAGCGACGCGAAACGCTCGGCTGACTTCTGGAACGCGGCCGCCGGAATCTTGAGCGGCTGGGCCGGCGGTGCGCGGCTGTCCATTCGCTACCAGGGAATCAACGAAGCCGGATCCGTGACGGCGGGCGCGGACGACCGCGGGGGCCGCAGCCTGAACGCGACGTGGCACGATCCCGAGGGGCGCCGGGTCGAAGCGACGCTCGCGGGTGCCCCACCGGCGCTTCCGACATCGGAGCTCGAAGCGGCCATTGAGTTTGCGTCCCGCCTCGCCGTCATGGTGGGACGGCGCGCCGCGCTCGAGCGCGAGCGGCGGCTCGGCAGCTTCGTGGTCGAATTGGCGCGCTGGCTGCTCGCCGCGCCCGAGACGCAGCTCCTGCTGCGCTATACGCTGCAAAGCCTGATGGAGCTGGTGGACGCCCAGGGCGCCTTCGTCGCGCTGAAGCAGCCGGACGGGGAAAACTTGCGCCTCTCACCCGCGCTTGGCGGCGCTGCACCGGTCGAAGGGCTGATCATCGGACTCGACAGCAGCGCCACCGGTCGTGTGGTGCGCACCGGTGAAGCGCTGATGACGGCAGACCTGCGCGCCGAGCAGGATGCGAGCCCCATCGTGACACGGCTCACCGAAGGCGTGCGCGCAGCCCTGATCGCCCCGCTCCGGCTCTCGCATGGACCGGTGGGCGCCGTCGGACTTGTGCGTATCCAGGTTGCGGATGCCCCGGCGCCCCCGCCCTTCACGTTGCACGAGCTGCATTATGTGTCCGCGGTCGCCGCGCACATCGCCGGCGGCATCGAGCTCTCGGAGGCCGTGGCCGCCACGCGCGCCGCGGCCGACCGGGCGCGGGCGATGGTGGACGCGAGCCCCCTGCCGATGGCGCTCGTGGACACCGCCGGCACCGTGCGCCAGCTCAACGGCGCAGCGATGCAGGTCTTCGGCGTCGCGTCGAAGGACGCGGCGGTCGGGCGCCATCTCGAGAAGCTCGGCCTCTCGCCCAGCGGGCTCACGGTGCGGCTCATGCTGACGGGCCGTCAGGAGGGCCAGCCCTGGCACGGCCGTGTGCTGGTGACCCAAAGCGGAGGCGACCGTCGCATCTGCGATTGCACGGTGACGGATCTGCGCGGCCTCGGTTCGCAGGATCTGCTCGTCGCGCTGTATGACCGAACCGACGAGCTGCGTGCGCAGCGCGAGCTCATCGCCCGCGAGAAGCTGGCCACGGTCGGCGAGATCGCGAGCGGTGTCGCGCACGAGGTGAACAACCCACTCGCCGCGATTCGCATGGAAGCTGAGATGCTGGGCCGCTCGACGCAGGACGCCGAGGCCAGCACCGCCGCCGCGACGATCGTGCGCGAGGTGGATCGCGCCGCCCGCATCGTGCGCAGCCTGCTGCGCCTGGCACGCCGGGCCGACACCACTCCGGTGCGGATTCAGCTCAACGAGCTGGTGCGCGACGTGGCGGAAATCCGGCAACGAGTGCTTCGCGCCGACAACATCGAAGTGCGCACGCGCATGGATCAGGGCGCCGAGGCCGTGTTGGGCCTTGGTCAGGAGCTGCAGCAAGTCGTCATCAATCTCGTCACCAATGCCGAGCATGCTGTGCGCGGGCGTCCCAACGCGGTCATCGAGCTGGCGACGGAGGCTCGGAGAGATTGGGTGCGCCTGACTGTCGAGGACTCGGGACCGGGCGTGCCGCAAGACGTGCGGAGCCGGATCTTTGATCCGTTCTTCACGACCAAGAGTCCCGACGAAGGATCAGGACTCGGCCTCTCGATTTGTCAGCGCGTAGTCGCGGAGGTGGGCGGGCGAATCTGGCTGGAAGACTCCAGCACCCTGGGCGGCGCGAAGTTCGTGGTGGAGCTGCCCGCCGCCCCGGCGCGGGACGACGTCATCGGCTGAGACTTACGCTTCGAGGATCTGCCGCCGGTAGAGGGCGAGCGTCGCGAGGCCGTACGCGCCGATCGCGAGAAGCAGGACGCCCAGCGACCAATGCGGGCCGAGCTGCCACAGCCCAGCGCCGATGTAGCCGATGCTGGCGACGAGCCCTAGGCCCAACACTTCCTTGCGTGCCATGAGAATCCCGAACACGTAGCCCCAGCTGAAGCCGGCGAGGCCGAGGAAGATGATGGCGTTGGGAATGATCTTCGTCGGATCGATGAGATTGAGGCCGCCCGCAAAGGCACAGAACAGACCGATCACCGTGTAGCTTGCGAGATGGAGCGCCAGCGGCAGGGGCAGCGTGCCCATTTTATTGAAGGTCATGATTTAAAACTACACCAGACACCTAGATTTCGGACATGCAGGCAACCCGCACCTATCTCGAGCTCAAGGATCGCAACCAGTTCAAGGCGGGATTCGGGGAGTTTCCCGACATCACGATTGCGCGGGCCCGGAATCCCTCTCCTGAGCTCTACCGGACCTGCTATCGCACGGTCGGTGAAGCGTTCCATTGGTTCGATCGCTGGGATTGGTCGGACGACGAGATCGCAGCACACCTGGCCGATCCGGCGATTCAGCTGTTCGTGGCGAGACGGAATGGCGGCGTGGCGGGATGGTATGAGCTGCGACGCGTCGCGGAGGATGATTCCGTGGAGATCGCCTACTTCGGGATCGTCGCTGCCGAGTTCGGGCGCGGCTTCGGCAAACATCTGCTGTCCAGCGCCGTGCGCGACGCCTGGGCACTGGCCCCTAGCCGCGTCTGGTTGCACACCTGTACGCTCGATCATCCCAACGCACTGCCGAATTACCTTGCCCGCGGCTTCACGCCTTATCGCCAGGAAACGTACGAAGTAGATTCCGCCCCGTGAACTTCGATTTCAATTTCCAGCTCACCCGTAAGCGCAAGTTCATCATCGCGGGGATCCTGCTCACCCCGATCGTGATCTTTGCGCTGTATACCTGGTCGGCCCTCCAGTGGAGCTACTCCGAAGGCGAGCGCGCCGGATTCGTCCAGAAGTTTTCGAAGCGCGGCTGGCTTTGTAAGACATGGGAGGGAGAGCTGGCGATGGTGTCGATGCCCGGCACCAATCCCGAGAAATTCTACTTCTCCGTTCGGGACGATAACATCGCGGAGCACATCAACGGGTCGCTCGGCAGGCGCGTCGCGCTGACGTATCAACAGCACAAGGGCGTCCCGACGACATGTTTCGGCGAGACGGAGTATTTCGTGGTCGCCGTGAAGGTACTGCCGCAATGAGCGCGAACAGTTTCGGCAGCCGCGCGACGCTGAAGATCGGGGGACGCAGCTACGAAATCTTCCGGCTCGACGCGCTGGAGCGCCGCGGCCTCTCCATTGCCAAGCTTCCCTACTCTCTCAAGATCCTGCTCGAAAACCTGCTACGGCGGGAGGATGGCCGCGTCGTTCGGCCCGAAGACGTCGAGAAGCTGGCCCGCTGGGAGCCCCACAAGGTGCCGGACGAAGAGATCGCGTTCATGCCCGCCCGAGTCCTGCTGCAAGATTTCACCGGCGTGCCGGCCGTCGTCGATCTCGCGGCGATGCGTGATGCGATGGTGCAGATGGGCGGCGATGCCAAACGCGTGAACCCGCTCCTCCCCGCCGAGCTCGTCATCGACCATTCGGTGATCGTGGATGAGTTTGGAACCAAAACCGCATTCCAGGTGAACGCCGATCTCGAGTTCCAGCGCAATCGCGAGCGCTACGCCCTGCTGCGCTGGGCGCAAAAGACATTCACCGGTTTCAAAGTCGTGCCTCCTGACACCGGCATCGTGCATCAAGTCAACCTGGAGTACCTCGCCCGCGTGGTATTCACGAGTGAGTCGCAGGCGTATCCCGATACGCTCGTTGGAACCGATTCGCACACGACGATGATCAATGGACTCGGCGTGGTTGGATGGGGCGTCGGCGGGATCGAGGCGGAAGCGGCGATGCTCGGCCAGCCGGTCTCAATGCTCATCCCCCAGGTCATCGGCTTTCGGCTGAGCGGCAAGCTTACCGAAGGTGCCACGGCGACCGACCTCGTGCTCACCGTCACGCAGATGCTCCGCGCGAAGGGCGTGGTCGGGAAGTTCGTCGAGTTCTACGGGCCGGGCGTGTCCACGCTACCGCTCGCCGACCGCGCCACGATCGGCAACATGGCGCCCGAGTATGGCGCGACGATCGGCATCTTCCCGGTCGACCAGGAAACGCTGCGCTATCTCGAATTCACCGGAAGGCCGCCGGAGCAGGTGAAGCAGGTGGAGGCCTATATGAAGGAGCAGGGGCTCTTCCACACGCCTAACGCGCCGGAGCCCGTCTACACCGACACGCTCGAGCTCAACCTCGCGACCGTCGAGCCCAGCATGGCCGGCCCGCGCCGGCCGCAGGACCGCGTGGGACTGCGGGAAGTGCCGCGCAAGTTTGCGGAGGCGTTGCCGACGCTGATGAAGCCGGTGCCGGTGCCTACGGTGAACGCCGTGCCCGTGGGCCGGTGGGAGGGCGAGGGCGGGCAGGCCGGACTCACGCCACCACCGCCGCAGCCGTCGTCCGCCAAGCTCGTGATCGACGAGGTCGAGTGCGTGCTCCACCACGGCTCGGTCGTGATCGCCGCGATTACGAGCTGCACCAACACGTCGAACCCGTCGGTGATGGTCGCCGCAGGGCTCATGGCAAAGAAGGCCGTCGATCGCGGGCTGCGGAGCAAGCCGTGGGTCAAAACGAGCCTCGCCCCCGGGTCGAAAGTCGTCACCGACTACCTCGAGCAGGCGGGACTCATGAAGCCGCTCGAAGCGCTGCGCTTTCACCTCGTCGGCTACGGCTGCACGACCTGCATCGGCAACTCGGGGCCGCTGCCTGAGGCCGTTTCGACCGCGATCGCCGAATGCGACCTCGTCGTCTGCTCGGTGCTGTCGGGCAACCGCAACTTCGAGGGTCGGATCCAGCAGGAAGTGCGCGCGAACTACCTCGCCTCGCCGCCGCTCGTCGTCGCATACGCGCTCGCAGGCCGCATCGACATCGATTTCCATAACGAGCCGCTCGGCATCGGGAGCGATGGGCCGGTGTTCCTGCGCGACATCTGGCCTTCGACCAAGGAAGTCGCCGAGGTCATCGCGCGCTCGATTCAATCGTCGATGTTCCGCAAGAGCTACGCGGAGGTATTCGACGGCGACGAGCGCTGGCGCGGGCTGCCGGTGCCCGAGGGCGATCGCTTCGCGTGGGAGCCGACGTCCACCTACATCCGCCGCGCGCCCTACTTCGACGGCATGCCCCCCCAGCCTGGGCCCGTGCGTGACATCCGCGGCGCGCGCGTGCTGTGCCTCCTGGGCGACAGCATCACCACCGACCACATCTCGCCGGCCGGCTCGATTCGCAAGACAAGTCCGGCGGGTGCCTACCTCATTCAACACGACGTGCAGCCCCTCGACTTCAATTCGTACGGCGCGCGCCGCGGCAATCACGAAGTGATGGTGCGCGGCACGTTCGCCAACGTGCGGCTCAAGAATCTGCTCGCCCCCGGAACCGAAGGGCCGTTGACCGTGCATGTGCCGGACGGCGAGCAGATGACGATCTACGACGCGTCGCTCAAGTACGCCGCCGAGGGAACGCCGTTGGTCGTGCTGGCCGGGAAGGAGTACGGCTCGGGCTCGTCACGCGACTGGGCAGCCAAAGGTCCGCGACTGCTGGGCGTGCGCGCGGTGATCGCCGAGAGCTTCGAGCGCATCCATCGCTCGAACCTCGTCGGGATGGGAATCCTGCCGCTGCAGTTCGCGCCCGGACAGAACCCCGCGACGCTGGGCCTCACGGGCAAGGAGCGCTACGACATTCTCGGTCTGAGCGAGATGCCCAAGGAGCTTACCGTCACGGCGACGGCCGACGACGGCAAGGTGACGAAGTTCAAAGCGCTGGTCCGCATCGACACGCCGCAGGAGCTGCAGTACTACAAACACGGCGGCATTCTGGAGTACGTGCTGCGCCAGCTTGCGGGGAAGCAACCGTAAAAGCGTTCCTTGTGTTGTGGCTGGCGCTCGTGAGTGGCTGTGGCCGCCAGCCTGTCGCCTCGGTGTGGGTCACCACGGGCGATCAGCGGAAACTCCTTTCCCGCGAACCCGACGTTGCTTTCTCGACGGCTGACACGACGGGACTTCCGACGATCGCCGTGGCCGACACGCCGAGCTATCAGGAAATGGTGGGGTTCGGCGCGGCACTCACCGACGCGTCCGCGTTACTGATCAACGGGCTACCGCCCGATCGCCGGGACTCGTTGCTGCGTGACCTGTTCGACCGGGACAACGGAATTGGCTTGAGCTTCACGCGACTCACCATCGGCGCGTCCGACTTCTCGCCGACTCATTACACCTTCGACGACATGCCGCCGGGACAGCACGATTCGTCGTTGCTGCGCTTCTCGATCGAACCGGATCGCGCGCACCGGTTGCCGGTGCTGCGGCGTGCCCTGGCGATCAACCCGGAGCTCAGGATCATGGCGTCGCCGTGGAGCGCCCCCGCCTGGATGAAGACCAGCGACAAGCTCATCGGGGGCACGTTGCGTCCCGATGCGTACGGGCCGTTCGCGGAGTATCTGGCGCGCTATGTCGACGCCTACGCGGCCGAGGGCGTGCCGATCTTCGCGCTCACGGTGCAGAACGAGCCGCACTACGAGCCTGGAGACTACCCGGGCATGCGGCTCGAGCCGCCCGCGCGAGCGCGCCTCATCGCCGCATACCTCGGCCCGCGGCTCGCGCGCGCCGGATCCCGGACTCTCATCTTCGATTGGGATCACAACTGGGATCAGCCGCAGTCGCCGCTCCAGGTGCTCGCCGACAGCGTGGCGCGCCGCTATGTCGCAGGAGTGGCGTGGCATTGCTATGGCGGTGACGTAGCCGCCCAGGGGACGGTGCACGACGCCTATCCCGCGGTGGATGCCTACTTCACGGAATGCTCGGGCGGCGACTGGGCGCCGAAGTTCGCGGAGAATCTTCTTTGGGGCACGCAGCACCTGATCATCGGGGCGACGCGCAACTGGGCGCGCGGTGTGCTGTTCTGGAATCTCGCGCTGGACGAGAACCATGGTCCCCACCTCGGCGGATGCGGCAATTGCCGCGGCGTGGTCACCATCGACTCCAAATCGGGCGCCGTCACGCGCAACGACGAGTACTACGTGCTGGCGCACGCCAGCCGGTTCGTGCGCCAAGGCGCGCGGCGCATCGCATCGTCATCCGGTGTGGCTGGGCTCGAGAGCGTCGCGTTCAGGAATCCCGACGGCTCTCGCGTGCTCATCGTGGTGAACACGGCCGCTGGGGAACAACGGTTCGCGGTCCGATCTGCAGGAAAAACGCTGATCTACGTGTTGCCGGCGGGCGCCGTGGCGACGCTGCGCTGGCTAGATCGAGTTTAGAAAAGCCTCGAGCTCGGCCGGCGGCACGGCGCCCACCCGGCGCGCCACTTCCTTGCCGTCCCGGAACGCGATCAAGGTCGGAATTCCCCGCACACCGAAGCGCGTGCCGGCAGCCGGATTCCGATCGGTGTCGAGCTTTGTCACGAGGATCTGGCCGGCGCGGCGGCGCGCGACGTCATCCAAGAGCGGCGCCATGATCTTGCAGGGCCCGCACCAGTCCGCGTAAAAGTCCACCACCACCGGCACCGTGCTGTCGGTGGTGACCCGCTCGAACGACGCATCGGAAATCGCGATGGGACGGTCCAGCCGGATCGGCTTGCCGCACTTGCCGCATTTGGGGTGCTGTTCGATGCGCGCGAGGTCCACGCGATTGAGGGTTTCGCAGAACGGGCAGACGACGGTCGCTGTTTGCGCGCTAGCCATGAATCAGACATCACCCCCGGCCAACGCCGAGGGCATCGGCCACACGGTTGATGTAATTGAACCACGACGCGATCAGCGTGATCTGCAGAATTGCCCGATCGTCGAATCCTACTCGGCGCAGCTCCTTATGGTGCGCCGGGCCGATGCGCGTGGCGTCGCGCGTGAGCTGCGCCACGTAGTCCAGCATCACCCGTTCCTGCTCCGAGATCGGCGCCTTGGTGTAATCGTCCTCGAGCGCCGCCACGAGCGACTGATCCAGCGTGATCCGACGCAGAAACTCTGCGTGGGATTCAATTCAGTATCGGCAGCGATTCGTGACCGAGACGACCGTGGTGATCATCTCGTGCTGGCGGCGCGTGAGCGGCAGGTCGGACGACATGAGCGCCCCAAAGGTCGCAAACGCGTGATACAGCGCGTCGGGGATCAGGCTGTGCGAGGCGACGATGCCGGACGTCCCGTCAGCCGTGGGGTGGACCGGCGTCGCGTATTCCTTGGGGTACATCGCCTTCTGCGCCTCTACGGCACGGCGCAGCTTCTCATCCCCCTCGCTCAGCGGAACTGTGCGAATCCAGGTCATCGGATCCTAGGGGTTAGGGGCTAGGAGCTAGGGGCTAGGGGTTCGGGGTTCGGGCTAGGCCGTCCACGAAAAAGTAGATAGTAGACTGGCACCCCAACGGCGACAATACCGACACCGAGCGCGGCCTGCAGCGGGTTGCGGGCGGCCACTAAGAAGAGCACCACGGCGACCAGCACGAGAAACACGACCGGCGTGGCTGGATAACCCCAGGTGCGGTACGACGCCGCAGGTGCGCGGCGCCGGATGCCGAACAGGCCCGCCACGGTCAACCCGACGAACAGCACCGTCACGAAGACGAAGTACCCGATGATTTGATTGAACGTGCCCAACGCCACGTAGAGCGAGGCGATCGCCGCCTGGATCGCGATGGCGCGAGCCGGGGTTCCGAAGCGCGGATGCTCGGCGGCCACTGCCCTGAAGAACACACCGTCGCTCGCCATCGCGTAATAGACGCGCGGCAGTGCCATGAGCAGCCCGAGCAAACTGCCCAGCACCGCGACGATGACCACGCCCGAGAACACGCGGCCGCCCGCCGGTCCGAACAACGCCTCGCCGGCTTGCGCCGCGAACGTCTCGCCGGACGTCACGCGCTCGAGCGGGACGAGATAGAGAAAGACGGCGCTCGTCAAGATGTAGATGGCGGTGATGATCGCCACCCCGATCGCAAGCGCGCGCGGCACCGTGCGGGCGGGATCCCGCGCTTCCCCCGCCAGCTTGGGGATTTCCCACCAGCCTCCGAATGCAAAGAACGCGCCGACCAACCCCGCGGCCAACGCCATTGGAAGCGGATCCGAACCGGCCCGCTGCGCGACGAAGGGCACGAAGTTCGACCAGCTTCCTGCGTGCAGCGCGAATGCCAGAATCGCAATGAGTGCCAGCGCGCCGAGCTTCAGCGCGGTGAGGCCCTGCATGAGTCCGGAGCCGAGCCGCAGGCCCGCGATATTGACCGCCGAGATCGCAAGGATGGACCCGATCGCGATGAGTTTGAGCCACACGCCGGAAACGCCCAGCGCGTAGCCGACGTAGCTCGCGAGTCCGGCGGCCAGTGCCGCGGTGATGCCGGGATCCATGACGAGCAGGCATTTCCAGCCGTACAGGAAGGCGACCGCGGGACCATAGGCTTCACGCAGGTACACATAGCCGCCGCCCGCCTGGGGCGTTCGTGCCGCGAGCTCGCCATAACACAGTGCGCCGCTCAGCGCCATCACACCCATGACCAGCCAAACGACCAACAACCAAAACGGCGAGCCCAGCGAGCGCGCCATGCCCGCCGGCGTGAGAAAAATCCCGATGGCCACGACCTCGCCAACGACGAGTGCCGTGACGGCGACGAGACCAAGCTGACGGCGTAGCACGTTTCTAAGATAGCCTGCATGTTTATGATTGCAGCGCGCCGCCGTCGCGCGTATACACGCACACCCAATACCGCGAGGCGACCATGATTCGTTCCCCGACTCTACCCGGCCTGCTCATGTTGGCGCTCACCCTGAGCGCGTGCGGCGCTTCTCGGTCGCCCGTCCCGCTCGTGGGCGCAGCGAGCGACGTCAGCGCCCTCACCGGTGAATGGGCCGGCGATTACAGCAGCGCCGAGTCCGGGCGCAGCGGCAGTATCAGCTTCACACTCCGGGCCGCTGGCGACTCCGCGTTCGGCGATGTCGTCATGATCCCGACCGCATGGGGTCGGCCGCTCATGCCGTATCGTGAGGGGAACACAGCGGGGGCAGTGGGAAATCAGCAACCAACCTCGACGGTGCTGACGATTCGGTTCGTGCGGGTGGAGCACGGCCACGTGAGCGGCACGCTGGATCCCTATGCCGATCCACAGACCGGCGCGCGCCTGTTGACCACCTTCAGCGGCGAGCTCAGCGGCAAGGCGATCACTGGGACCTACACGACCAGGCTGCCGTCGGGCGATACACAGACCGGCCGTTGGACGGTGCAGCGGCGTTAGCGGTCCTTCGACTCGCGGGCGACAGTGGGCGTCGCGAACTCGGGGCGCCCCACCGGCTCGAGCCCGAGATACTGCCGCGCGCGATTCAGCGCGTCGTCGATGTTGCCGTGGATGTTCTCCTCGGTGAGCTCGTCGTACAGTCCTGAACGCCCGAGGGCCACCACGGGCTGGGCGTGCACATCGGACAGGATCACGAGAGTCCCTTCCCGGCGACTGCGGTGTGCCAGATCGCGCAACGCGTGCAGGCCGG
>QHUZ01000045.1 GCA_003223395.1 Gemmatimonadota bacterium
ACATGGTGCTGAAGGAAGGGCAGTTCACGCCATTCCTGAACACCAGTATCGGCCGATATCACCCAGACAATTATGCGGACGACGGTACCACCGCGAATCTGAACGGCGGCTGGGGCATCGGCATCGGCCGCGGCTCGCTCGGATTGTTCGGCGAGTTCCTGGATCGCCAGCCGACGAATCGCGCCTGGCCCGATCCGTACGAGGACGCGGGCACGGGCGTGACGGACTCGATCGTCAACGGCCGCATCATCGTCAAACGGAATGCCGCGCCGCAGCCGAACCACCACTGGGGCGACGGGCTCGAGAAAGACGTCGTCACGATGGCAAACTTCCGGCTGCCGCTGAACGACAAGGGCACCACGGAGTTTTACAGCTTCGGCGGCTGGAGCTATCGCAAAGGCACGGGCAACGGCTATCGGCGCTGCGCCGTGGACTGCGCAAGCTTCATTCAGGGCCGCAACTGGCCGCAGATCTACCCCTTCGGTTATCTCCCGGAGTTCGCGCCGAACGTGCTGGACAATTCGATCGTCGCCGGGATCCGCACGCTCGCGAGCGGCTGGTCGATCGACCTCGGCACGTCGTACGGCTACAACCGGTTCGATTATCACATCCGGCACACCCTGAACGTGTCGCTCGGTCCATGCCTCGACCCGGCCAATCCGTGCGCGCCGGGCCCGGACAGCACGTTGGGCACCGCCGACGACATGGCCAATCAGACGTCGTTCTTTGCGGGCCGGCTCAAGCGCGACGAGATGCTCGTGGGCCTGAACGCCGCCAAATCGGTCAGCCTCGGCCTGCGCGAGCCGGTCAACGTGGCCATCGGTGCCGCGTTCCGGCGTGAAGGCTATCAGATCACGCGCGGCGAGCTTGCATCCTACGTGAACGGCCATCACCTCGGCCCGGATGGCTCGGCCGGTCGCCCGTACTCGCAGGTCTTCCCCGGCTTCCGGCCGCAGGACGAGACGAATTCGCACCGCACGAATGCGGCGGTGTACGCAGATCTCGAAACCAATCTGACGCCCAAGTTCCTCGCGAACGTCGCGGGGCGGTTCGAGCACTACTCCGACTTCGGCTCGCTGGCGACCGGCAAGGCCGCGGTCCGCTTGCAGCCCACGCGCCAGTTCACGGTGCGCGCCGCCCTCAGCACCGGGTTCCAGGCGCCGGGACTGACCCAATCACATTTCAGTCGCGTGAATACGAACGTCATCGGCGGCGTGGTGACGGACGTGCTCATCGTGCCGGTGGCCGACAGCGCGGCGCGACTGTTCAACTCGAAGCCGCTGCAAGCCGAGAAGTCGGTGAACGTGAGCGCCGGCTTTGCGTTCAGTCCCAATGACAACGTCACGTTCACAGTCGATGCGTTCCAGATCAAGATCAATCACCGCATTCTGCTCAGCGCGACGTTTAGCGACACCGTGACCCAAAGAATTCTGCTGACCCATGGTTTCACCGACGTGAGCGGCCTCCAGTACTTCACGAACGGACTCGATACGCGGACGCGTGGTCTCGATTTCACGGGAACACTGCGGATGAACGCCGGCGTGGGCACGATCGACTGGACCGCGATGGCGAACTACACGAAGACTAATATCACCCGCCTCGACCCGCGCCCGGCAGTGTTCACCGGGACCACCTCCACCGTTGGCGGGATCATCGATTCGGTGACCTACATCGCGATCACCGAGGAGCGGCCCGATTGGCGTGGCACGCTGACCGGTGAGTATGCGGTGAATCGGGTGCATGCTCTGGTGCGCGCCTCGTATTACGGGAAGTTCTCGTCGGCCCAGCCCGGATATTGCGATCTGTGCCGCGAGCGCTACGGCGCCAAGACGCTGTTCGACGCGGAGATCGGGTATCGGTTCGCCAGCGTGGACCTGACGCTCGGCGTCCGCAATCTGTTCGACACGTATCCCGACAAGCCGAGCTCGCAGGTGATCGTGGATTCGTTCAACGATCGCTCGATGGATTTCAATAACAATTTCGGCACGTTCCCCTGGGCCGCGGCGTCGCCGTTCGGCTACAACGGCCGCTATTTGTACGCGCGCGCGGAAATGCGGCTAAACCAGTAGTGACACTCTTCTCGGAGGAGGGTTTTATGGTCAGCCCCGCAAGCCGTTTCCTGAGCCTTGCCGCGCTCGTCGGCCTGTTGGTCGGGGCCCCGGGGATGGCGCACGCCCAGAACGGTCGGATCAGGGGTGTGGTGCGCGACTCGCACGCCAGCCCACTCGCGGGGGCCGTCGTGCGGGCCAGCGGTCCCGGGCCGGCGCGCCGTGCCACCACGTCGGAAGACGGGAGCTACAGCCTCACTGGCCTGGCCGCGGGGACATATACGCTGTCGGCGTCACTGCCCGGCGTGCGCACGCAACAAAAGACCGGCGTGCAGGTCGCGGCGGACGCGGAGGCCCAGGTCGACTTCGTCATGACGGCGCTCGAGCTCGAGGCCGTCACCGTCACCGCGATGAAGCGTGAGGAGCAGTTGATCGACGTGCCGCTCTCGATCGCGGCGCCGACGGAGCAGGCGCTGCGGATCCGCGGCGTCGAGAACATCGAAGAGGTCGCGCAGAACGTCGCCGGTTTCAGCGTGCAGAACCTCGGCCCGGGCCAGAGCCAGCCGGCGATTCGCGGCGCGTCCTCGGGGCAGATTTCGCGTGACCAGCCCGGCGTGAAGGAAGACGTTGGCTCCTATCTGGATGAATCCGTCGTGTCGCTGTCGCTATTCACGCCGGATCTCGATCTGTTCGACGTCGGCCGCGTTGAGGTGCTGCGCGGGCCGCAGGGCACGCTGTTCGGCTCCGGCTCGCTGGCGGGCACGGTGCGCTACATCAGCAACCAGCCGGAGCTGGGCGTGAGCAAGACGTTCGGTGAGGCCGGCGTGACCGCGATCGACGGCGGCGATCCGGGTAGCACCGCCAAGCTTGGCTTCAACGTGCCGATGGGCGACAAGGCCGCGGCCCGCTTGGTGGGTTACAGTAGCCGGACCGGTGGCTGGATGGATGCAGTGCAACCCGACCTCACGGTCAATCACAACGTGAACGGCAGCATGCGCGCTGGCCTACGAGCCGCGCTGCGGTTGGAGCCCAGCAGCCGGTTTCACATTACGCCGCGCATCGTCTATCAAGACGTCAAGGCCGACGGGTGGAATCGCAACGACGCGTTCAACGTCCTCGCGAATCCGTACACGACGACCCGGCCGAAAGTGACGCTGGGGCCGCGACAGCTCTTCACCGCCGTCGCAGAGCCGTACACGGACAAGTTCCTGCTCGGCGACGTCAATCTGCAGCTCGATCTCGGCGGCGCGACGCTGACGTCGATCACGTCGTATACGCATCGCAATATCCTGGTGCAGCGGGACGGAGGTGCCCTCTATTCCAGCGTCGTCGGAGGGTCCTTTGCTCTGCCGGAGAACATCTACACGCTTCCTGACCCGTTCCAGGATCACACGAACTCGCTCGTGTGGACGCAGGAGGTCCGGGTCGCCGGCACGCGGGAGCGCCTGCACTGGCTGGTAGGAGGCTTCTACGCGAACACCAAGCGCGGCTATGGGCAGGACGTGTATGCGCGGGGTTTCGACACGCTTGCGGCTCCCATCTGTTGTCCCGTTTTGGAGCCCGGCCTCCCTCCACCGCCGCAACCGTACGGCTTCACGCAGGGTCCGCTGGCGGCGAAAGACCACCTGTTCTTCTCGGATCTGCACTACAAGCTGCGGCAGACCGCGGTGTTCGGCGAAGCGACGCTGGGTGTCACGCCGAAGCTCGATCTCACGGCGGGCGCGCGCTGGTATGACTTCAAAGAAGACCGCACGCAGTTCTTCGACGGTTTCTTTGTCGGCTACGTCTCCAACCCCGGCACGACCAAGGCCAACGGCCTCGCGCCACGGTTCATCGCGAACTACAAGGCCTCCGACGCCCTGACGTTCAATGCCCAGCTCTCGCGCGGCTTCCGGCTCGGCGGCATCAACGACCCGCTCAACAAACCGATCTGCTCGCCCGCAGATACGCTCACGTTCGGCGGGCACGGTCGCTGGAAGGACGAGACGGTGTGGAATTACGAGGCAGGCATGAAGTCTCGGCTCGCGGGCGGCCGCGCCTCCGTCAACATCGCGGCGTTCTATATGGACATCAAGGATCTCCAACTGAACCTCACGGCGGGCACATGCTCGTCGCGTCTCGTCTATAACGTGCCCAAGGCGAGAAGCGCGGGATTGGAGTTCGAATTCACCGCGCAGCCCAACGATCACTGGGATCTGGCGTTCTCGACCGGCCTTAACGACGCCAAACTGCAGTCGACCGTGTACAGCACCGATACGTTGGGGGTCACGACCGTGGTGGGCGGCGTAAAGTCCGGCAACAGGTTACCCAGCGTGCCGAGAGTGCAGGGCAGCGCGGCAATCACTTACTTCCTGCCGCTCAGCGGCGGTGCAGGGTCCCGCATGTCGTTCAGCGGCAGCGCGCAGTATGTCGGCTCGCGCTACACCCAGATCGACGATGAGACGCCCGGCATCGGTACCGTCAACATCGCACCGTTCGGCGCGAACATGGGCGGGCCGCTCACGCAGAATACCTTCACCTTCAATCCGCTCCTGCCGGCATACACGCTTGTGAACCTCAGGGTGGGATTGTCCCGCTCGACATGGGAAGCGGCAGTGTTCCTGAACAATGTGACGGACGAGAACGCACGTCTCGCGTTGGACCGCGAGCGGGGTCTGCGGGCGCGCGTCGGATATCTCGTCAACCAGCCGAGAACGCTCGGCGTGTCGGTGAACTTCAACTACTAGTCTTCAAGGCGCGGAACAGCGCAAAACGGCGCGGTGAGTGAGATACCACCCACCGCGCCGTTTCGCGCCTTTTCTGCGCAGCTGAAAGTCCTACATCCTCGCGCCCATCCCCGCACCCATTCCCGCTCCCATCCCGGCACCTTCCATGTAGAACTTGGCGCCCACGACTACCGCGAGCGGCCACTCGACCAGCGGTATGAGGGTCGTGATGATCGTGAGATTCTGCGGCATGATGGCCATCGGCCACATGAAGAGGGCCGGCAGCAGTGCACCCAGGAACCACGCGGCCAGCCCGGCTTTGACCGCCGTTCCCGGACCTGCACCGAAGCGCGGCCGCATGGCTGCATAGAGCCATACCATGGCCACACCGCCGACAAAATCAAGGAAGACGAACCACGGAACCTGCGCGTTGGTCATGGCGGGTTTGCCGAGTGCCTGCATCGCCGCGGCCATTTGCGCCTTCAGCACCATGCCGAACATCACGAAATCGATAACATTCAATACCAGGCCCGCAACCAGACCACCGATCAGCACCTTCTGCATGTTGATCTTTCCCATCGAGCACCCCCTCGAACGAGAGGACATCATCGAACCGGGCCAACCCGCCGCCGCCACGCTAGGGAATCGGACGACCATCGTCAAGTCACAGCACGTTCAGGACCGCGATCAGCCCACCCATCCCGTCCGAAATCGTCGCGACCCCACCCGGGACAACCCATTCTCCGCCATCGACTACCAGGTTGAAGTAGTAGGTGCCCGGCCCCAGGCGCAGTGCCCCCTCCCAGACGTTGTCGCCCAGCGCGCGCAGCGGCGCGGGCGTCCAGGCATTCCAGCTGCCCGCAATCGCCACCGACCGCGCCGCCGGCATCCGAAAACGCACGACGATCGTGTCGCCGTCGCGATGCGCCGCAACCAACGGCTGCAGCGCCGGCTGCACGGGAGCCGTTCGCACCATGCCGGCGCGCCGCGACGCGAAGACGCGGATGCCCCCCGCGACGAACCCCGCCAGCGGCAAACCTTGGAATGGATCGCGCAGGTAATTGCCTCCCGAGGCTTCGACGGCAACGGACGGCGTGAGGAAATACTGGAGTGTCATGCTGGCAGCGCCGGTCGATCCGTAGGTTTTGCTGAGCCGGCCGCTGAGCCAGAGAGATCCGACGGTGCGCGCGCCGTCGAACGTGACGCCGCCAACGACATCCGTATACCAGGCGCCCAGGAACCGCGTGGCTTCCGTGGTGAGTGAGAGCTGTGCTGGTGCCGCCTGGAGCTGCCACCAGGCGCGACCGCGGAGCCGCAGCGCGCCAACGCCTGGCTCCTGTTGGATCACACCGGTCGCCGCTCCGACGCCCAGCGCGACATTGTTGCGGACGGCCTCGATGAGGGCGACGCCGGATCCGGCGGCGACCCCGTCGGAGCGTGTGCTGGCTGATATCGTGGCGCTCAGCGCCGGGCGGATGCCGCCCGTCTGCACGGGAAACGCAGCCCAGATGTCCGCCCGGCCCTGGCTGGCCCACACACCACGCTCGAGCAGCGACACCGCTCCGCCGGCGCCGAGATATGTCGATGCCGACAACCGCTGCGCCGCGGGAGAAAGGGTCAGCGCGCTGAAACTGGAGCCGCCGGAGTAGCGGACGATGCCCGGACCAATGCCGAGCGACGCCTGGCGTTGCGCGCAGAGCGTGACGGGCATGAAGGCGAGCAACGCCAAAACGAAAACCGGTCCCATACGCATGGGACCGGTAAGATACAGCGGCTAGAGCGTCGCTTCGTTCAGGGCCGGCGGGGGTTGTTGCCGCGCCCCTGGCCTCCCTGGCCGGCGTGGTCGGGACGATGCGAGGGGGAAGCGGGGGTGGCCGGCGTCGCGGGGGTGGCCGGCGTCGCCCGGCTGGCGGGACCGCCGTCCGGGTTTGGCGTTGCCGGCGTCGCACCCGTCGCCCGCGCCGCGACTGTGGCCGGCGTTACCGGGCGGTTGTCCAGCCCGACGGCCTCACCACGCACGTGCGTCGCGCGGCGGGCCCGCGCCGCCAGTTTCGCTTTGGCGATATCAGACGCGGGGGAGTTCGGAATCGACGGCGTCTGCGCCGTGAGCATTGCCGGCAGCAGCAGCGCCGGGATGAACAGAAGTACTCGCTTCATGCAACCCCCGAATGGATGATTCATCGTCCGAATTACTCGAACCCGCAAGCGCCTGCTCCGCGCGCGCGAGCTCTCTCGCCATGTCACGCAGCCATGCCCACATGCTGTGCCGCAGCGGGAACCGCTCCGCTGCAAACCACAGCTGCGTAAACACGTCACGGACGACCCGCTCTGCCAGCGTGGAGTCGATCACCATCCCGTACACCTGCGCGTACAGGGAAGACCAATGGCGCCGCTCTACTTCGATCAGGGCCGTGGAGTCGCGCCGCGCGAGGCGCTGCAGCAACTCGGCATCGGAGAGGACGGGGCGCTGAGCCTCTGGCATGAGGGACATAGCTTCGTAAAGATTGCAGGGCGTGGTAGGAGGTAACGCACGTCACAATGCAACGGCGCCGGAGCCGTTACCAATTGTGTACGCCACAACTCTTTAGCGGAGGCAGCAGGTTGCGCTCTGGGTCCCAAGCGACGGACGGCGATATCGTTCGGGCGGTACTCGCAGGGGATCGCGAGCGCTACGCCCAGCTGGTCGAACGGTATCGCGACCGCTATGCGCGCTATGCGACCCGGATGCTGGGGTCGGTGGACGCCGCCGAAGATGCCGTGCAGGACGCGTTCGTCCGCGCCTATGATCAGCTTGCGCAGTGTAAGGAGCCCGACAAGTTCGTCGGCTGGTTCTTCCTTATTCTGCGCAACCGCTGTTTCGCCGAGCGGCGCCGCAACCGGACGTCAGCATCGCTGGAGGCCGCGAATGGCGTCGCCGCGGTCGATCGCTCGGACGGGGGCGCCGAAACCGCCGAACAGCGTCGCGCGCTACAGCTCGCGCTGCTCGGGCTCACGCCGGATCAGCGCGAGGTGTTCGTCCTGAAGCATGTAGAAGGGTTGTCGTACAGCGAAATCGCGGAGCGGCTGAGTACTTCGGTGCCGTCATTGAAAATGCGAATGCATCGCGCGTATGATAAACTGCGCGAACAACTGAGAGATCACACATGAGCGGGCACGAGTTTCATCCTCTGGTCAAGCAACTCCTGGACGGCGACATCACGCTCGCCGACCTGCCGGCGGAGCTGCGTGCCGAGGGTGAAGAGGCGCTGCGGTTGCTCGCGCGTGTGGCGCGTACGGACGTTACGATGCCGGCGGTCACCTGGCGCGTCATGGCAGCGCTGGAACGCCGGCGTCGCCGTTTCCTGCCGTGGCTGCTCGCGCCGGCGCTCGCGGCCGCCGCCGTGCTCGTCCTCTGGCTCCGTCCGGGGAGCCCCCCGCCGTCCGCCCCGGTTGTCACCGTGCGGTTTGTCCTCGTGGCGCCGGAAGCGAGACAGGTGAGCCTCGCGGGCACCTTCAACCAGTGGGATTCGCACGCCACACCGCTGGTCCGCACGGGCCCGACCGGCGTCTGGACAGCTACCCTCACGCTCCCGGCGGGACAACACCAGTACGCCTTCGTCGTCGATGGCGTCCGGTGGGTCCCCGACCCTGGGGCTCCGGCTGTGGATGACGGCTTCGGCCGGCGCAACAGCGTGCTGACCCTGTGATGATCGCCCTCCTCGCAATTCCGCTTACGGTGCTGAGCATGCAGCAGGCCGCGGACAGCGCGATTGCCCAGCGGCTCGCCGGACGCGTGCCCCCGCAAATCGCATCGCTCGTGGAAGACCTGGGGACCGCCGCGGCGGCGCATGGTCTCCCGATCGATCCGCTGATTCAGAAGGCGATTGAAGGAAGCGCGAAGGGTGTTCCCCCCGACCGTGTCGCGACCGCGTTGCGCGTCGTCGCGATGCACTTGGATACCGCCGCGACGGCACTGCGAGACGGTGGACTGCCCTCCGATACACTCGCCATCGCCGCCGGTGAGTTCGCGATCTCGGCCGGGCTGAGCGGGAGCGATATCACGGCGCTCGCGCGGACCGGTGCGAATGCGGCGGCGCTGACCGTGGGGCTGCGGGTCGCAGGCACCCTCGCGGCGCTGGGTGTGCCGCCCGCGGAAGACATCGGACTCGTGAGTGTGGAGTTGCGCGCCGGTGAACCGGCGTCGACTCTGCTCCTACTGCCGGCGAATGTGCAGGCGGAAATGGCGAAGGGGGCTACTGCGGCCCAAGCGGCCGCTGGGCTTGCCCGGGCGGCAGCGGCGCAGGCCCGGCATGGTCCGCCGCCGGGCCGCGGGCAGGGGCATCCGCCACCGCCTCACCCGCCGCACCCCCCGGCACCTGCGCCGCATCCGTAGCCCGCCGTTACAGCAGGAGGTCGTGCCAAGTACCGTAAAGGCTTAGAACCCGGTAAGATTCCCTTCCTTCTATGACAACCGCCTCGAATTTGGGCTTCCCCCCCCTCGGCGCCGCGCGCGAATTGAAGCGCGCGACCGAAGGCTATTGGGGAGGCAAAGTCAGCCGCGAGCAGCTGCTGGGCACCGGCGCGCAGCTGCGCCGCCGCCACTGGGAGCTACAGCGCGACCTCGGCATCGACCGCATCCCTGCGAACGACTTCTCGTTCTACGACCGCATGCTGGACACCTGCGCGATGGTCGGTGCGGTGCCGCCGCGCTACGGTTTCACAGGCCAGTGGGTGGACCCCGGCACGTACTTCGCGATGGCACGCGGCAGTCAGGGCAAAGGTCGCGACGTCACCGCGATGGAAATGACGAAGTGGTTCGACACCAACTACCACTACATCGTCCCCGAGCTGGAGCGCAGCCAACGCTTCCGCATGGCGTCGGCCAAACCGGCGAACGAGTACCGTGAAGCGAAAGCGCTGGGCATCGACGCGACGACGGTGCTGATTGGGCCGCTGACCTTCCTCTTGCTCGCAAAGACGAAGGGGGGAGCGTTCGACCGCCTGTCGTTGCTCGACGCGCTGCTGCCGGTGTATGGCGACGTGCTCGAATCGCTCGCGGCCGCAGGAGCGACCTGGGTGCAGCTCGACGAGCCGAGTCTCGCGCTCGATCGCACCGACGCCGAGCGCGCCGCGTACCTGCGCGCGTACAAGTACCTGGCGTCGCGGGCGGGGAAGTTGCAGCTGCTGGTCGCGACCTATTTCGCCGGCCTTGCCGACAACCTGAAGACCGCAGTCGCCCTCCCCGTCCAGGGGCTGCATGTCGATCTGGTGCGCGCGCCCGAGCAGCTCGATCCGTTGCTCGCCGCGTGGCCCAAAGGCCGCGTATTGTCCGCCGGTGTGATCGACGGGCGGAACGTGTGGCGCGCCGATCTCGAACGACAGACCGGGTTGGTCGAGCGCGCCGCGGCGAAGGTGGGGAAAGATCGCTTGTGGGTGGCGCCGTCCTGCTCGCTGCTCCACACGCCGCTCGACCTCGATCTCGAGACCAAGCTCGATCCGGAGCTGAAGAGCTGGCTCGCGTTCGCGAAGCAGAAGCTGCAAGAGGTCGTCGCGCTGGCGAACGGCGATCGCAAGGCCGTCGAGAGCAGTGGCCAGGCCGCCAAGGCGCGTCGTGCCTCCAAGCGGATCAACAATGCCGCGGTGCAGCGCCGTGCCGGCTCGGTGACGGAGAAAGACAGCGTGCGCAGTGCGCCGTTCGCCGTGCGCCGGAAGACACAACTGGATCTTCCCCCGTATCCGACGACGACGATCGGCTCGTTCCCCCAGACGACGGAAGTGCGAGCCGCGCGGCGCAAGCTCAATGACAATCAGCTCTCGGCCGAGGAATACGATCGCTTCATCGAGGCGCAAGTCGCCAAGACGATCAAGCTGCAGGAAGAAATCGGCCTTGACGTGCTCGTGCACGGGGAGTTCGAGCGCAACGACATGGTCGAGTACTTCGGCGAGCAGCTCGCCGGATTCGCGTTCACCGAGCATGGCTGGGTGCAGTCCTACGGTACCCGCTACGTGAAGCCGCCGATCATCTTCGGCGACGTCTCGCGCCCGAGCGCGATGACCGTGCGCTGGAGCCGGTACGCGCAATCGCTGACGAAGCGCCCGGTGAAAGGCATGCTCACCGGCCCGGTGACGATCCTGCAGTGGTCCTTCGTGCGCGACGACCAGCCGCGTGCGGAAACCGCCAAGCAGATCGCGCTGGCGATCCGCGACGAGGTCATCGATCTCGAGGCGGCGGGCATCCGCGTGATCCAGATCGACGAACCGGCGCTCCGCGAAGGATTGCCCTTGCGCCGGGCTGATTGGGCCGCCTACCAGCAGTGGGCGGTGGACGCGTTCCGGCTGGCGACGGCGGGAGTGCGGGAGGGGACCCAGATTCACACGCACATGTGCTACAGCGAGTTCAATGACGTCCTGCGGGTCATCGAGCGCATGGACGCGGATGTGATCTCGATCGAGAACGCCCGCTCCGGCTCGGAGCTGCTCCAGGGGTTCGAGCACTACAAGTATCCCAACGAGATCGGCCCCGGCGTCTACGACATCCACTCGCCGCGCGTGCCGCCCGTGGGGGAAATCACCGGCGCCCTGAAAAGCATGGCGCGCGTGCTGGATGGCGCGCAGATCTGGGTCAACCCGGACTGCGGGCTCAAGACCCGCGGCTGGGACGAGACGCTGGCGGCACTCAGGAACATGGTGGCAGCCGCGAACGAGATGCGTCAAACGACAGACGTCAAAAAAGAGACGTCGAAGAAACGGCGTCAAACGGAAACCGTGGAACGAGAGACGTCTTGACGGAAGAGATTCGGATCACCGCCGAGCCGATCGACACCCAACGCTGCAAGTTTGTCGTGAGCGTCCCGGTGTGGGCTGGTGGAGTACGCCGATTCACGGGTGCGGATGAGGCGAAGGGTTCGCCGCTGGCTGAGGCGATTTTCGCCATTCCGGGGCTGGCCGTCAGCGAGCTCATCGTGTCTGGGAACATCATCACCGTTGTGAAGCAGTCCACGGCGCCCTGGCAGGCCGCCGGTCGGGCGGTCGGTAACGCCATCCGATCCACGGTGACGGCGGACGTGCCGGCGGTCACTGCGGCCCCGAAACCTGCCTCCGGTGAAGGATCGGCGGTCACTGACGATGCGCTCTACGAGCAGGTCGCGAAGGTCTTCGACGAGCAGGTGAATCCCATGGTGGCGCGCCACGGCGGCCGCGTCGAGCTGATCGACGTGCAGGACGCGGTCGTGATGCTCCGCATGGGCGGCGGGTGTCAGGGCTGCGGCATGGCCGACGTCACTCTGCGCCAGGGGATCGAGGGGATGCTCGCGCAGCTCGTGCCCGCGGTTCGCGGCATCGTGGACATCACCGATCACACCTCGGGCGCGAACCCCTACTTCCAGGCCGCGAAGAAATAACTCCTCGGCTCCTGCTGTTGCTGCCCACCACGACCTACCGCACGACGGCGTTCGTGGAGGCTGCGCGGCAGATCGGCGTCGAGCTGACCGTCGCGTCCGAGGAGCCCAGCGCGCTTCAGGCGACCAGCCTCGGCGGGCTCGTCACCCTGCCACTGCAGGATCCTCAACGCGCCGCAACAGAAGCATTCCTCTTTGCCAAGAAGTACCCGGTCGCGGCGGTCGTTGGCGTGGACGATGACACGGCGATCGTCGCGGCCCTCATCGCACAGCGCCTTGGCCTGAAGGGGAATCCCGTTCACGCGATGCAGGCGGCGCGGGACAAGCATCAGCAGCGGGAGTTGCTTGCCCAAGCAGGCGTCCCGATCCCGCGATTCATGCTGCGCAGGCTGGATGAAGATCCGGCCGCAATCGCCAGAAGCGTGACGTTCCCCTGCGTCGTGAAACCCCTGCGTCTCTCCGCATCCCGCGGGGTGATGCGTGCCGACAACGTCCAAGGCTTCAGCAATGCGCAGAAGCGGCTGGACGCGATCGTGTGCGAGCCCGAGGCGTCGTTTCTGATCGAGGAGTTCATTCCAGGGTACGAGGTCGCGCTCGAGGGTCTGGTGGTCAATCGCCGGCTGCACGTGCTCGCGATATTCGATAAACCAGACCCGCTGGATGGGCCGTTCTTCGAGGAGACGATCTACGTCACGCCCTCGACGGTCCCGGCCGGACTGCAATCGTCCATCACAGACTGCGCCGATCGCGCCGTCCGCGCGCTCGGCATCACCGAGGGCCCGGTGCATGCCGAGCTGCGGTACAATGAGAACGGTCCGTGGCTCATCGAGCTGGCGGCCCGTCCGATCGGTGGCCGCTGCTCGGCGGTGCTGAGGTTCGGGGCTGGGGGCTTGGGGTCAGGGGCTGGGGTGACGCTCGAAGAAATCATCCTGCGGCACGCCCTCGGCATGCCGATTCCGTCGTTACAGCGCGAGCGTCAAGCGGCCGGCGTGATGATGATTCCGATACCGGGGGCGGGGACGCTGAAGGACGTTCGGGGCATTGCGGAAGCGAAGGCGGTGCCGCTGATCGAGGATGTGCAGATCACCGCCCACCCCGGGGAACGGTTGATTCCGTTCCCGGAGGGGTCGCGGTATCCGGGATTCATCTTTGCACGGGGCGAGACGCCGGCAGTAGTCGAGGCCGCGTTGCGCGACGCGCACCGGCGCCTCGAATTCGTCCTGGTTTAGACGGCTTCGGCTACAACCTCCAGCCAATGACGCGGCACCGACTCAACCTTGAGCTCTTCCATGGTGCGCTCGAGGCCTACTTCGAGTGCCTCGGCGCCTGCCTCGAGCGGCGCGCCAGGCAAGGCACCCTCGATGAAGAGCGAAAACCGGCCGATATCGATGAGCGCTTGACGCGTCATTTCCACGCGCAACAGCTCGACAGTCGTCGGGCGATACCCGGCATCTTTCAAGGCGGCGGCGTACTGATCGGCGGAGAACCACTCCATCGCAGCAGCGTGGCCGGTGTGCTTGACCTCGATGCCTTTCTCACGCAGTGCCTGCACGGAGCGCACGACCCAGCGGCGCCAGAAGCCGCTCGTCCCCTCGACATACGCGCCATTGAAGAATGTGCTGTTGAACGCCAGCAACCCACCGGGCTTCAACACCCGCCGGATTTCCTTTAGCACTTGCACTTTGTCGGGCATCAAATGGATCGCATTGAGGAAGACAACGGCGTCTGCGGACTTGACGAGCCTCGACAGCCATTCAGCGCTGCCCTGCACGAACTCGGCGAACTTGGAGGAAATCGCCGCCCGCGCCTTGGCGAGCGCCGAGGGGGACGGATCGACCCCGATGACGTGGGGCGGCGGCTGCTGATCGCGTACGTGCTCGAGGATGAGCTCCGTGATGGCGCCCGGGCCGCACCCGAGGTCGACGATCACCTGACGGCCCGGACAAATCACCCGCTCGAGAATCCAGTTGTTGACATGGGCGAAGAACGGATGCCGCGTGAACGGCGTGAACGAAAAGCGATCCTCGTCCGCGGTTGGGTTCAAGGCGGTCACAGTTTGTGGATCCCGAGCGGGCCCAGATGGACGTCGAGATTGTGGTTCACGCGATAGCCCACGACCCCGTTCACGTCCAGATTCGCGGCGTCGCCCGTGTACACTTCTTTGGCGTTCACCATGAACTTCGCTTTTCCGCCCTGCACCTGAATACTGAGCTCGTTCATGGCGCGCCCGCTCGTGTCGGCTTTGGTCACGGCGTCGCTCGCCGTCCATTCGACCACCGCGGTGGGACGGCTCGAGTAGCTCGCGCGCCGGCGGATCGAGTACATGCCGTCGATCGGCCGCACGAGGAAGTAGGTGTAGGTCTGACCGGAGTCGGCGAGGTTCTTGCCGCCGATGATGATGCCGAATGCTTCGGGATGGGCGGGGTTCTTCATCTGGCTGAGCTTCGCGACCACGTGGTAATTGCCGGAGATGGTATCACGATCGCGCCAGTAAATCGCTGCGGGTCCAACCGTGGTATGCAGACCGTCACCCATGCCCGTGAACTTCACGTTCTCGAGCGGTGCGGGTTGCCCCGTCTGGCGATTCGTCTCGGTGCGCACATGCCAGCCGGCTGGGAAGTTGCCGCCGCCCGCAACTGTGCGGTCAGGATCTGCTTGCGCAGCGAGCGTCTGTTTAGGGGCGAAAAGCAAGAAAACCGCCGCAGCGGTCATGAAACGCTTCACCATCGTTGGGTCTCCCCCAGGTTGGAACAGCCGTTGGGGTCTAAGTGACACTCTGAAAACGTTTTAGTCAAGAGCGGCGTCTCGCTCACGCCTGCCGCTCCGCCAGATCGTGCACCGTATCTACGCTCACGATCTTGAGTTTACGTTTGCCCATCGGAAGTGTGATGTCCACCTTCTGCCCGACTTTTCCGCCCAGCAGCGCCTTCCCGAGCGGCGACGCCATCGAGACCGGCATCTCGTCCGCGCCATCCTCACCCTCGATGAATTCTCCCAGCGTCAACGCGAGAACCTCCCGCTTCTTAGTATCGAGATCCTCGACGGTGACGCGCGAGCCGAAGCCCACGCGGTCGCGCGGGATGTCCTGCTCGCGCACATCGGAGAGCTTCGACAGCCGAAGCCGGAGATGATGCACCCGCGCTTGCGCGAACTGCTGCCGCTCGAGCGCGGCCTTGTATTCGGAGTTCTCGCGCAGGTCGCCGTGCGCGCGTGCCTTCTCGATCTCCTTCGGCAGGACGAAGGAGATTTCGTGATTCAGGCGTTCGACCTCCGCCTGGAGCTTTTGCTTGAGGCCTTCGATCATGCAGGATACTAACCGCCGAACCGCCCAACCGGCTAGCTTTTAGGGAGGCATGCGCACCTACCACCAGCTGACCGACCCCGACCGCTCCGGTCTCGGTGACCAGATCGGCGCGCAGCGTAAGCGGGTCGCGGAGCGCCTGGCTGCCGTCCGGCGGATCGTGGCGGTCATGAGCGGTAAGGGGGGTGTGGGCAAGAGCTACGTCACGGCGCACTTGGCACGGGCGCTGGCCCGCGGGGGCCGCGGCGTCGGCGTGCTCGACGCCGACTTGAATGGCCCCACGATCCCCGGCCTGTTGCAAGTCCCCCACACCGCCCAGCCGCCGGCCATTGGCCTCGACGGAGTGAAGTGCATCTCCATGGGGCACTTCCTCGATGAAGGCGCTCCCCTGGCGTTCAAAGGGCCCGCCGCCGAGAGCTTCGTGTGGCGAGGTGCGATGGAAGCGTCGGCGCTGCGGGAGTTTCTGGGCGATGTGGAATGGGGCAGTCTCGACGTTTTGCTGCTCGATCTGCCGCCTGGCATGCAACGCTACAGCGAGCTGTGCGACATCCTCGGGAATGCGCCGGCCGTCCTCACCGTGACCATCCCGACTCCTGAATCGCGCGACGCCGTGCGGCGTGCGATGCGCGCAGCCGTCGAGCACGGCTCGGAGCTCCTCGGCATCGTCGAGAACATGGTTGGAGGGGAGCTCAAAGGCAGCGCCGGAGACGATCTGGCGGCGGAGTTTGGAACACCCGTCGTGGCCAGAGTCCCCTGGCACCCGACACCGGAAACCTGGAACCGGTTGGCAGCGCAGTTATGAAATTCCTCTGCGTCGAATGTGATCAACAGATGGCCTTTGCGGAGCGCGCGCTGCCGGGAGACGGGACACTGGCGGCCACCTTCAAATGCCCGACGTGTGGCCGTGTCGTCGCGATGCTCACGAATCCCATGGAGACGCAGCTTGTGGCGTCGTTGGGTGTCGAGATCGGCGGGCGCACGGTGCCGGCCGAGCCGTTCGAGATGGTCCGCACGTTTGTGACGGACGGACGGCCTGACGGCCAGACGGCCACCCCAAGCTGGTCCGTGGATGCGCAGGAGCGGCTCGCGCGCGTGCCGAGCTTCGTGCGCGGCATGGTGAAGAGGATCTACGCAGATTACGCGAAAGAGCGCGGCATTACCGAGATCACACCCGCGATCATGGACACCGCCCGCGCCGAGCTGGGCCTGGAAGGGATGTGATGGGGGGCGACTACGTAGAGCGCAGCGTTGGCGAGCTCCGGGTCCGGATCGACCGGACGCTCTGCGTCGGCTTCGGCGACTGCATTACGGAAGCGCCCGAAGCCTTCGTCCTCGACGAGAGCGGCGTCGCCGTCTTCGTGAAGCCGGACGCGGTGGAGCGGGAGCGGTTGCTGCGCGCGTGCGACGCCTGTCCCGTGGACGCGATTACGGTTTGGAACGAAACCGGTGCCCAAATCGTCCCCCAAAGTTTGTGAACAAGTTCCTTGACAGCTTCGCGACTCGTGTACATATCCCTTAACTCTGACGGCATCCACACCGACATCTAGAGTTTCCGGCCCGCTCGAGCGGCGTTACTCGGGGAGGTAGTGGTGTACCGCGAGATTTTCGTTCCGGTCGACAACTCGCAGCACTCCGATTGGGCCGTTGACCGCGCTATTGAGATGTGTAGGAAAACAGGCGGCAGAATCACCGGTAATCACGTGTACGCAGCCCGCCTCCACGATGTCCGCTTCCGCCAGCTTGAAACCGGCCTCCCCGCGCAGTTCCAGACACCCGAAGAGATCAAGAAACAGCGCAAAATCCACGACAAGCTGATCGAAAAAGGCCTGCAGCTGATCGCCGACAGCTTTCTGGATCAGCTGGGCAAGCGCTGCGAATCCGCCGGCGTGCCGCTCACGCGCCAACTGCTCGAGGGCATCAACTACGAAGAGATCGTCAACGAGGTCGACCGCGGCGGCGGACGGCTGCCGGGGCTGATCGGCTTCGATCCCAACCGCGCCGCCGGCTACGACGGCGGCGACAAAGTCCGCAGCGACGTCAAACTCGGTGAGAACGGACGCCTCGTCGCCGAGGACGAAGACTCGGCCGCTCGCCTGGTCGGTTCGTCGGGGCGACAGTACGACCTCCTCGCCATCGGCGCTCACGGCCTCGGCCGCCAGACGTTCTCCCAGCTCGGCGGGGTCGTCGCGCGCGTGCTACGCGGGATCGAAAAAGACGTGCTGATCGTGCGCGACCAGCAACCGCTCCAGGGCGGCCGCTTCATGGTCTGCGTCGATGGCTCGTCCTACAGCTACAAAGCGATGAAGTCGGCGCTGGAGCTGGCTCAGGAGTTCGGCGGCTCGCTGTTTGTCTGCAGTGCGTTCGACGTCGAATACCACCACGTCGTCTTCCACAACATCAAGGACGTGCTGTCGTACCAGGCGTCGAAGGTCTTCAAGTTCGAGGAGCAGGAAGAGCTGCACAACAACATCATCGACAAGGGACTGCTCAAGCTCTGCCAGGCGAACCTGAAGCGCGCCGAGGTCATGGCGCAGCAGTTCCCGGACGTCCCCCTCAAGACGCAGATCCTCATCGGCAAGCCGTTTCAGGTGATCATGCAGTGGGCCGAGGAGATCAAGCCGTCGTTGCTCGTGCTCGGCCGCCACGGCGCGCACCGCATCGAGAACACCGAGCTCGGGTCGCAATCCGAAAACCTCGTCAGGCTTGCGTCGTGCAGCGTACTGCTTGCGGGCGTGGTCGGCGTGCGGCCCGAGGACATTCCCTGGATCGAAGAGGACGGTCAGGCGGGCCTGCCCTGGGCGCCTGAAGCCGAGGTGCGGATTCTCCGCGTGCCGCCGTTCGCGCAAGGGATCGCGCGCCGCGCGGTCGAGGAGTTCGTCCTTGAAAAAGGTGGCAGTATAGTAACCAGCAAGCTGCTCGACGAAGCGATCCAGAAGCTGCTGCCGACGCACATGCAGCTGATCATGGGCATCGGGAGCGCCGAGGAAATCGCGCTCGCGGAAGTGAAGGCAACGGAGCAGATGAAGGCGACGAAGGTGCAGGGGCACGACGCGGACCTCGTGCCGGCGGTTCCCATGATCGAAACGAAATGCCCCGTGACTGGGAACGTGAGCACCCGAGCGCGGGTGGTGACGGATCCCATCGTCTGGACGCAGGAGGCGTGGCAACGGCTCCAGCTCGTGCCGCTGATCGCCCGCCCGCTGGCGCGAAACACGGTCGAGCGCTTCGCTCGGAACCACGACATCTGGCGTGTCACCACGCCGGTGATGGACGACAACAAGCAGGCGATGATCGAAGCCGACGAGTTCGACATCGACACGATGATGGTGATGTTCACCGAGCTGCGCGCCAAGCAGATCCGCGCGGAGGCCGAGGGGAAGGACGCGCTCTCGCCCGAGATGCGGGCGTTCATCGAGGAAGCGAAGGCGCAGGGGATCACGCGCTGCCCCATCCGGGACATCGAAGCGAAGATGGACAAGTGCCCCGTCGACATGAAGACAGTCACGCCCGAAGAGGCGAAACGGGCGGTCGAGAAACTGCTGCAGTGAGCTACGTTCCACATGTCGTCGCCTGGAACCTCACGCGGCGCTGCAACCTCGAGTGCGCCCACTGCTACATCTCCGCCGGTCCGCGTGAGAGCGCGACGTCCGAGCTCGAGACCGCAGAAGCGCTGCGAATCGTGGACGAGCTGCTGGCCGTGAATCCTGCGCCGCTGATCATCCTGTCCGGGGGCGAGCCGCTGCTCCGCGCGGATCTCACGCAGATCGCGGCTTATGCGTCGCAACATGGCGCGACGGTCGTCGTCGGGACCAACGGCACGCTGCTGACCGATGAGCGCATTGCGGCACTCAAGGCGGCGGGAGTGCGTGGCGTCGCGGTCTCGATCGACTCACTCCGGCCGACCTACCACGACAACTTCCGGCACGGCAAAGGCTCGCTCGAGGCCACGACCCTAGCGCTGGGGCGGCTGCGCGCGGCGCGGCTCGATTTCATCATTCAGACGACGGCGACCAAGGGCAATCGCGCCGAGCTGGAGCGGCTGGCGCAGTGGTCGGCGGAGCAGGGCGCCGTCGCCTTCAACTGCTACTTCCTGGTGGCGACTGGGCGCGGCGCCGGCATGTCGGATCTCGCGCCCGCCGAGTACGAAGCGGTCCTGGCCGATCTCGCGCGCTGGCAGCGCGAGTACCGCGGTCAGATGATGATTCGGGCGAAGTGCGCGCCGCACTTCATGCGGCACGTGCATGCGGCCGATCCTGCGTCGCCGATCATGAATTACCAGACGCGCTGCCCATGTGGCACGCAGTACTGCCGCATCACCCCCGACGGCAAGCTCACCCCCTGTCCGTATCTGCCTGAGGTGGCGGGTGACCTCCGCGCGCAGAGCTTCGGCGAGATCTGGCGCAGCGCGCCGCTGTTCCGGCAGCTGCGGGAAGGGACGCTTGGCGGCAAGTGCGGCAGCTGCGAGTACCAGAAGCTGTGCGGTGGCTGTCGCGCGCGCGCGTACGCGCTCGAGGGCGACGTGCTCGCCGCGGATCCCTCATGCGTCTACGAGCCCTCGGGTGCGGAGGTCCTCGAGCCCGTGAGTGTCAGTTATGGGAGCGACTTTGCCCCCACGCTCACCTGGTCGGCCGCGGCGCGGGCGAGGCTCGATCGCATTCCCTCGTTCGTGCGCGGTGTAGTGACGAAGCGCGTCGAGGATTGGGCGCGCGAGCGCGGACTCCAGGAAATCACGCCCGAGCTGCTCAGCGAGATCCGCAACGCTATGCCCATCGATTTCTCAAAACGCCAACCCTTTTTTGTTCAGAAGGCTGACGGCTGATGGCTGACGGCATGTTGCTGCTCCAGGCCGCAGCCGACACGGCGAACGCGTATCGCGACTTCCCATGGATCGGCAGCCGCGCCGCCGTCTGGATCGCGGCGGAGGTCCACCTGATGTTCGCCGCGTTCGTGCTGGGCGTGCCGATCTTCGCAGTGGTCGCCGAGGCGATCGGGATCTTCGGCAAGGACCAGCGTTACGATCGGCTCTCCAAGGAATTCACGCGGCTGCTGCTGATCGCCTACAGCGCCACCGCGATCTGGGGCGCCGTGTTCGTGTTCCTGCTGTCCACGCTGTATTCCGGACTGTGGGCGTATCTGACACGGATTTTCGGGCCGTCGATGTGGGTGTACGTCTCGATCTTCTTCCTCGAGTCGTTCACGCTCTACCTCTACTACTACGGCTGGGACCGGTGGAAGTACGGCCGGGCGAAGATCGTGCACTGGTGTCTGGGCATCTTGCTCAACATCTGGGGCACGATCGTGATGTTCATCGCCGATTCGTGGCTCACCTACATGATGACGCCGCCGCGTGATATCACGCCCCAGACGTCGCCCGCCAGCATCAAGATCTGGCACGCAATCCTCAACCACACCTGGATGCCGATCAACATTCACCGCCTGATCGGCAACGTCGTGTTCGGCGGCGCGATCGTGGGCGCCTACGCGAGCTACCGCTTCCTCGCGTCACGCAGCGACGAAGAGCGCGCGCACTACGACTGGATGGGATACGTCGGCAACTTCATCGCGATGTCGGCGCTCATCGTGCTGCCGTTCGCGGGCTACTGGCTAGGGCGCGAGATCTATCAGTACGACCAGTCGCTGGGCATCACCATGATGGGCGGGTTCATGAGCTGGCTGTGGGTGATTCAGGCCTTCCTCATTGCGGTGCTGTTCCTCGCCGGCAACTACTACCTGTGGGTCGGAATGGGCCGGATTCCCGGTGCCGAGCGCTACCAGCCCTATACGAAATGGCTGCTGGTCGTGCTGGTGCTCGGCGCGCTGGTGTGGGGCACGCCGCACACAATGATCGCCGACTCGCGCGAGCTGGCGGCGATGGGCGGCTCACACCATCCGTTGCTTGGCGCGCTCGGCGTCATGAGCGCCAAGAACACCGCGGTCAACCTGATGATTCTGGCGACGTTCCTCTCGTTCTTGCTCTATCGACGGGCCAACATCAGGCCGACGGTGCCGTGGGCGAAGGCCGGCACGCGCATCCAGGCGGCGATGTTCGTGATCGCCGCAGGCGTCGTGCTGTTCTTCGGGATTCGCGGCTATTTCGTCGAAGCGATCGTCCGGATCGGGTATTCGGTCTACCAGGTGGGCGCGGTCCTCGCCTGCATCGTCTTCGTCACGCTCATCGACGTCCTCATGGCCCGCGGCGCGCAGTCGCTCGGCGCAATTCAGTGGGGCAAGATGCCGCCGCGCTCGCAGTACGCGCTCTTCATTCTCGCCGTCACGTTCACGTGGCTGATGGGCCTGATGGGATTCGCGCGCAGCGGCATCCGCCAGCACTGGCATGTGTATGGAGTCATCCAGGACATGACGCCCTATGCCGCCACCCCCGCGCTCGGCTACGCCGCGATCATGATCAGCACCTGCGTGCTGATCTTCCTCTCGCTCGTCGGCTTCATCTTCTGGCTCGGGGGACTCGCCGAGAAATCGACGTTCGTGCCGTCGACCGTGGAGGCGCCGCATGTGGGCCACTAATCTCCGCATCATCGGCGTGGTGCTCGGCACGCTCGCGCTCTATACGCTGATCGCGAACAAGATTCCCCAGGTGCAGTCGGAAGTGCCGCGCGCGTTGTCGCTCGGCGCGAACGTCACGCCGGAGCAGCTCGTCAGCGCCGGGGACCAGCTCTATCACGGCGCGGGTGGGTGCACGGCATGCCACGGCCTCGGCACGCGGGCGCCGAATCTCCTGACCGACGAAAAGGGGCAGGGGCCGGTCGGCGCGCGCTGTGGCAAGCGCGAGGCCGGTAAAGACTGCAAGGCCTATCTGTACGAGTCGCTGACGAGCCCGCGCGCGTACGTCGTGGCCGGCTACGAACCGATCATGCCGGAGATGGGGCGCATCCTGTCGCCGCAGCAGCTTTGGGCGCTGGTGGCGTTCTTGGAGTCAAATGGTGGGACGGTGGATGTGAGCGCGTCGGACATACCGTCCTCGACGACCTCCACAACTTCGACATCCTCGACACCCTCCGCCGGCATAGCCGGCGGTTCCACCGATCCGATGACGATCATCCGCGGCGCCGGGTGCACGGGCTGTCACAAGATCAACGGCGAAGGCGGCGCGATCGGGCCCGACCTCACGCACGTCGGCTCGCGGCTCTCCGCGAACCTGATTCGGGAGTCGATACTCACGCCGGACGCGAAGATCGCCAAGGGATTCGAGAAGTTCAAAGGCATCATGCCGAAAATGTTCGGCAACCAGCTCACGGCGGCGCAGCTGGAAGCGCTGGTGCAATTCCTCGCGAGCCACAAATGAGAACCTACCTCAGGCATCCGTTCTGGCAGGCAGCCGGCCTGCTGGTGCTCGCGTATCTGGTCATCGCCTTCGTCATCCCGCTGCTGCCCGGCAGCGCGATGGTGCCGAGCAGCGTGGTGCTGCAATACATGGCCACCGTGCTGGTCGGTATCCTGATCTGGGTAAGTGATGAGGAAGCCCGCTGGACTCAATTCAAAGAGCCGCTACACGAAGTCCTCGTCCAGCCGCGTCTGAAAATGGTGCGGAACGGACTGCTCGCCGCCGTCACGCTCGTCGTCGGCTGCCTCACCTACAGTCAGGTGCGGGCCAGCGTGGCGGCGCCGCCGAACCTTCGCTCGATCCATCCGGCGCCGCCGCCGCAGATCACGTTCCGCGGCAAGACGATCACGCTCGTCGGTCTCGACAATCCGCTGCGCCGCTCGGGCGACATGGCGGCGCATCTCGCGGTCGGCCGGCGCGTCTACTATCAGAACTGCGTGCCGTGCCACGGCGACCATCTGGACGGGCAGGGCCACTTCGCGGCGGGACTCAATCCGCTGCCGGCCAATTTCCAGGACAACGGCACGATCGCGCAGCTCACCGAAAGCTTTGTGTTTTGGCGCGTCGCCAAAGGCGGGCCGGGTCTCCCGCGCGAAGGCACGCCATGGAATTCGGCGATGCCGGCGTGGGAAGACTTCCTCACGGAGGACGAGATCTGGTCGGTCGTGCTGTTCCTGTATGATCAGACGGGGTGGAAGCCGAGGACGTGGGAAGTCAGCGCGGAGGCGGCTAAATGATCCACGCCCTTCTGCTCCTGACCCTGGTGGCGACTCAGGACACCACGGCGGGAAAACAGATCTACACCAAGTGGTGCGCGGGCTGCCACGGCGACAACGGCGCCGGCGATGGTCCCGCCGCCAAGCATATGATTCCACCGCCCCGCGACTTCACCGGCGCGGTCTATCAGATACGATCGACGCCGAGTAGTCAGCTTCCGACTGACGCCGACCTGCTCCGCTCTATAGATGAAGGGCTGTTCGGCACCGCGATGCCGGGCTGGAAGTCCCGCCTCTCCGACCGCCAGCGTCGCGACGTGCTGGCCTACATCAAGACATTCTCGACGTTCTTTGCCGACACCACCCAGCGGCCGCAACCGATCAAATTCGGCAATGCGCCGGGTGGCGGTAGCGGTGCCGAGGCGTTGAAGGTCGGCCGGCAGTTCTATGATTCGATCGGTTGCCGCAAATGTCACGGCGATCTGGGTCGCGGCGATGGGCCGTCCGCGCCGACCCTCAAGGACGACGCGCAGCATCCGATCTTCGCCGCGAACCTCCACGAGAACTGGCGCTTCAACGGCGGCGGCACGGTCGAGGACATCTACCGGCGGCTGCGCACCGGCCTCGACGGCACTCCGATGCCCTCGTTCGGCGATCTGATCGAGAACAAGTTCCTGACCGACGAACAGCTCTGGCGCGTCGCCCAGTACGTGCGCAGTCTCTCGCCCAAAGACGCGCCGGTCGTGCGCGACGTCGTCCACGCGCCATTGACCAAATCCCTGCCGCACGCGCCGGACGACTCGACCTGGACCGCGGTCGCTGTCTACTGGTTCCCGCTGGTCGGCCAGATCATCCACAAAGCGCGCTGGTTCTCACCTGCGGTGACCGGTGTCTGGGTCAAAGCGGTACACACCGCCGACTCGATCGCGCTGCGCGTGGTGTGGGACGACCGATCGCAAAGCCCCGATACGTCGTGGCTGGCGCACGTGGGGCGAGTCTTCGCAACGCTGCAGAGTGACGACTCGACTCCCGAGCAGCCCGCGCCCTGGCCGGATCAGTTGATCGTACAGTTCCCCGTCTCCATTCCCACGGGGATGGAGCGGCCCTATTTCCTGATGGGCAGCAGCGGCGCGCCGGTCTATCAGTGGCGCTGGTCGAGTATCGCACGAACTGCACCCGTCGCCGGCCTCGCCCGCGGGATCGATCGCTTCGAGCCCCTGTCGAGCGGAGGGCCGGCCGCGCAAGCCGTGTACGATCACGGTCAGTGGCGGGTCGTCTTTACCCGCGCACTTGCTTCGACTGATACCGCGAGCCAGCTTCCGTTCCGGACCGGCCGTGCTATTCCGGTGGCGTTCTTCGCATCGGACGGGTCGAATGGAGAGCACGGGTCGCGCATGGCCGTCAGTACCTGGTATTTCCTCGCCCTCGACGAACCGGTGCCGGCCCGCGTGTTCATTTCGCCGGTGCTCGCCATGGTGCTCACCCTGGGGTTGGGCATGCTGGTCGTGTGGCGCGCGCAGCAGAAGACTTCATACCGGAGGCAGCAATGACAGGCAGAATCTTCAGCGTGGTGGGCGGGATGTTCCTGCTCACCGTGTGCAGCAAAGGCAGTCAGAGCTCGGCCGCTCCCGCCGCTCCCCCGGCGCCAGCGGCCGTGGAGAACGCGGCGGCGGGCGGGACGATCACCGGCACGATCAAGTTCACCGGGGTGGCGCCCAAAAACCCGCCCATCGACATGAGCGAAGAGGCGGCATGCAAGGCGAAATACAAGACGACGCCGACAGAAGAGAATGTGGTGGCCGGTCCGGCCAACGCGCTGGCGAACGTCTTCGTGTACGTGAAGGCCGGCGTGCCCGCGGGCCAGACGTTCACCGCGCCGACGACGGCCGTCGTCCTGGATCAGGATGGGTGCCGCTATCACCCGCACGTCCTCGGGATCATGGTGGGCCAGCCGCTCGAGATTTTGAACACCGACCCCGTCCTCCACAACATCAAAGCCATCGCCAAAGCCAACCGGCCGTTCAACGTGAGTCAGCCGAGTGCCGGGATGAAGACGACGCGGGCGTTCACGGCGCCCGAGGTGATGGTCAACCTGGAGTGCAACGTGCACGGCTGGATGCATGCCTACGCCGGCGTGCGCCCCGATCCGTTCTTCGCGGTGTCGGCGGCAAACGGCAGCTTCACGATCAGTGGCCTGCCGCCCGGCACGTACACGATCGAGGCGTGGCACGAGAAGTTCGGCACGCAGACGGCGACCGTGACGATCGCGGGAACCGAGAGCAAGACGCAGAACTTCACCTTCGCCGCGCGCTGAGCGCGAGGAGAGCCGCATGCGTTGGTGGCTGCCCGACGCAGGGTCGACGTTCGCTGGTCCGATCGACACGCTGTTCCTGGCGATTCTCATCATCACCGGAATCGCGCTGGTGGTCGTCGAAGTCGGACTGGTGACCTTCGTCATCAAGTACCGCGCGCGTCCCGGCCGGAAGGCCTTCTACACGCACGGCTCGACGCGTGCGGAAGTGATCTGGACGGCGATCCCCGCCGTGACGATGGTCGCGCTCGGACTGATCAGCAATCACTACTGGGTGTTGATCAAGGACAAGAAGAGCATCCCGCCCAACGCCTATCACGTGGGTGTGCATGCGAAGCAGTTCGAGTGGCAGGTGACCTATCCCGGTCCGGACGGGAAGCTCGGCACGAGTGACGACTTCACCGTGCGTAACCAGCTCCATGTGACGGTCAACGAGCCGATCGCCGTCGAGCTCACTTCCGAGGATGTCATTCATTCCTTCTTCGTGCCGGAGTTTCGCCTGAAGCAGGATGCGGTGCCCGGCATGCACATTATGGCCTGGTTCCAGGCGACGAAGACGGGAGAGTTTGAGCTCGGCTGCGCCGAGTTGTGCGGGATGGGGCATTATAAGATGCGGGCGCGCGTGTTCGTTCACACGCCCGACGAGTACAAGGCCTGGGTTGCTCAACAAGCCGCCGGAGGCTCCGAATGACCGCCGTCGCTCACACTCCGACCACAGCGCACCACGAGCCGATGAGCTTCTGGCGCAAATACATCTTCTCGACCGACCACAAGATCATCGGCATTCAGTTCCTGTTCGTCAGCCTGTTTTTCCTGCTGGTGGGTGGATTGCTGGCGATGCAGATCCGCTGGCAGCTAGGGTTCCCCGGGAAGCCGCTGCCGGGGGGCGGGATCCTGCCCGAGACGATGGTCGTGAATGGGGTGATCCTGCCCGAGTACTATGTCCAGCTTGTCTCAATGCACGGCACGTTCATGGTGTTCTTCGCGATCATGCCGCTGCTCGTCGGGGTGTACGCCAATTTCCTGATTCCGCTCAAGATCGGCGCGCACGACATGGCGTTCCCGCGCATCAACATGGCGTCGTTTTGGCTTGCGCTCCTTGCCGGCCTCGTCATGACCGCGAGCTTCTTCGTGCCGAACGGCCCGATCCGGTCGGGCTGGACGAACTACGCGCCGCTGGCCGCGCGACCCGACCTCTCGGGCGTGACAGTCGGCCAGATGCTGTGGTGCGTCTCGATCGTGGTGCTGGGACTCTCGTCGGTGCTGGGCTCACTCAACTACATCACGACGGTGATCAACCACCGCGCGCCGGGCATGACGTGGTTCCGCATGCCGCTCTCCGTCTGGGCGCTCTTCATCACGGCGATCCTCGGCGTGCTCGCGCTGCCCGTGCTCCAGGGCGCGGCGATCATGCTGCTGTTCGACAACGTCCTCGGGACTCACTTCTTCGACCCGGTAGCGGGTGGCCAGGCGCTCTTGTGGCAGCACCTGTTCTGGTTCTTCGGGCATCCCGAGGTCTACATCCTGATTCTGCCCGCGATGGGCATGGTCTCGGACATCATCGCCAACGGCAGCCGCAAGCCGATCTTCGGCTACCACTCGATGGTGTTCGCCATCATCGGGATCGCGTTCCTCGGCTGGATCGTGTGGGGCCACCACATGTTCATGAGCGGCATGAACCCGACCCTCGGGTCCACGTTCATGGTCTCCACGCTGCTCATCGCGGTGCCCTCGGCGATCAAGGTGTTCAACTGGCTGGGCACGATGTGGCGCGGCAACCTGCGCTTCCATGTGCCGATGCTGAACGCCATCGGCTTCGTGTCGATGTTCACGATCGGCGGCTTGTCCGGCATCTTCATGGCGGCGACGCCCGTGGACATCCCGCTGCACGACACCCAGTTCATCGTCGCGCACATCCACTACGTATTGTTCGGTGGATCGCTGTTCGCGCTGTTCGCAGCGATCACGTACTGGTATCCGAAGATGTTCGGCCGGATGATGAGCCACCGAATCGGCAAGGTCCACTTCTGGCTGACGTTCGTCTTTTACAACATGACGTTCTTCCCGATGCACATCATCGGCATGGGCGGGCAGATGCGGCGGATTTACGATCCGACGATTTACGACTTCCTGAAGCCGCAGCAGCCGCTCAACGTGTTCATTTCCTACAGCGCCTTCGCGTTGTTCGCGGTCCAGGTCCTGTTTGCGTTCAACTTCCTGTGGAGCCTCAAATTCGGCAAAAAGGCGCCCCAGAATCCCTGGGACGACAACGGCATGGAATGGTCGCTGCCCAATCCCGCGCCCCACGGCAACTGGGAACGGACGCCCAACGTGTACCGCGGACCGTATGAGTTCAGTGCACCAGAGGCCGGCGATAAGGACTTCCTGCCGCAATTCGTGAAGCTGCCTACCGACCGCGACCCCGTGCCGGCGCCGCTGCCGGCCACGCACTGACCGGAGAGGACGATGACGCACGCGACGCAAGCCCTCGATCAGATGCGGCCGCCACACCCGGCCGAGCCGGGATCGGGCGTTTACAGCAACAAGCTCGGGATGTGGGTCTTCCTCGCCAGCGACGTGATGTTCTTCACGGCGCTGATCGGCTCCTACATCGTGCTCCGCTTCGGTGCGCCGGGAGAGTGGGCCAGGCCGGGCGCGATCCTCAACGTGCCGCTCACGGGGCTCAACACTTTCCTCCTCATCTGCTCGTCCGTCTCGATGGTCAAGGCCTACGCCGCGATCGCGGACGGCAAGAGGTATTTTCTGCGGAAGGTCCCGGGAAAGCGGCTCCAGGACGGCGGGCTCAAATTCTGGCTGCTCATCACGATCATCTGCGGCGCGGGGTTCGTGAGCGTCCAGGTGGTCGAGTACATCAAACTCGTTGGGCATGGGTTCACGCCCGCGGGATATCGCGAAGGCTCATTGCTGGCCGAGCACGCCGCAGCCGACCCGATCAAGTACGGACTCACCGTAGCGGGGTTGTACGGGTCCAGCTTCTTCACGATGACGGGCTT
>QHUZ01000046.1 GCA_003223395.1 Gemmatimonadota bacterium
CCGTCGGCGAGTTGCTGGTCCAATATTGAGGGCCGACGGGGGGAGCTGGGTTGAGCGGCAAACCAAAATGGTCGTTGCGCGCCCGCGCCACGATGCCGGCGCCGACCTCGCGACCGATCGCCTCACCGCGCGCCAACCACGGATGCGGTTGCCCCAGACCTGCATTGGCTTGCTCGCTAACCAGATCCTCGAATGACTGAGTGGCACCTGGAAAGAGATACGTCAGCACAGCGGCCGACGCGCCTGCCACCGCACCTCGCTCCGGCTCCGACCATCGCTGCCAACGGCCGCGTCTGCCTCCTGCACGGCGAGATACTGCGCGACCCCGAGCAAAGCGTACGCGTGGGCGGCTTGAAGCGGGTTCAACGAACCCACGGGCGGCGTCGGCCCGATCGCCTGTGCTCCCGCAACCGCCTGCCAGACCGGGCTTGCGAGCCCGGAGCTGAAAGGAACCCCGCTCCGTGATGCGCTGATGCCGGGCCCGGTTGGCGCGGGAGCTCGGTCAGTGCAGGCCGACAGAGCGGCGAGGACGGACAGCAGAGTTGCTATTTTTGCCGATGGAACACGCATGATGCCTCCACGAGGTCGGGGTGAAACGATGGGGACAGCGTCGCCTCGTGGATGGGGTGCGCACGGCACAAGGTGGCGTGACAATAAACGCTCCGAAATCGAGCAGCCGTTAGATGAGGGACGGCATGATTCTGCCTATGCCTCACCGACGTCGTGTCCCTAGTGTTTCCCATGCCGCTGCGCCTTTCTGAGCACCTCGAACGCGACCGCCCACGCGAGCGTTTCTGGGCCGTCGGGCCCGCCGCGCTGACGGCACAAGAGCTTCTGGCCATTCTCCTCGGAACAGGGACGCGCGGGCAGGACGCCCTCGCGGTCGCCGCGGAGATCCTGGCGCGCGGTGATGGCTCGCTGCGGCGTCTCGCCACCCGGCCCTGGGCCGAACTGGCCCGGATTCCGGGAGTTGGCAGGGCGAAAGCCGCCCGGCTGGCGGTCGCCATCGAGCTCGGTCGCCGGATCGGAACGGAGCTGGAGCCTCCGCCCGAGCGGATTCGAGGACCGGGCGACGTGCAGCGATACTATGGTCTGCGCCTCCGGGACCTGGCGGTCGAGGAGTTTCATGTCCTCGCCCTGGGGAGCCAGAGCCAGATTCTGGCGGATCTGCTCATTTCGCGGGGCATCCTGAACAGCTCGTTGGTGCATCCGCGGGAAGTGTTTCGGGCGGCGATCGCCGAGGCAGCGGCGGGAATCATCGTGGTGCACAATCATCCCAGCGGTGACCCCACGCCCTCGGCCGACGATCGAGCGGTGACGCGACAGCTGGTCGATGCCGGCCGGGTGCTAGATGTTCCGGTGTACGACCATGTCGTGATAGGAGGAGGAGAGCGGTACGTGAGTTTCGCGGAGGCAGGCCTGTTGTGAGTTGTCCCTGTCCGGTGGTCTGTCATTCGCCCATGTTATAGGCGGTCGATCAGCCCCCGATCACCCGAGAATCATCTGGGAATTCATCTGGATGGAGCAGCTTCGTCTCCTGACGTTTGGCGGCTTGAACCTTCTGGTGGGTGGCCAAGCGACGACTGGCTCGGCAACCCGACGCCGTCGGCTGGCCCTCCTTGCGCTGCTTGCCCTCGCGCGTGACCGGGGGTTGAACCGCGACAAAGTCCAAGCCTATCTCTGGCCCGAGAGCGACACCGTTTGGCGGCTTGAACCTTCTGGTGGGTGGCCAAGCGACGACTGGCTCGGCAACCCGACGCCGTCGGCTGGCCCTCCTTGCGCTGCTTGCCCTCGCGCGTGACCGGGGGTTGAACCGCGACAAAGTCCAAGCCTATCTCTGGCCCGAGAGCGACACTGCGCAGGCGCGTCACGGGTTGAACCAGCTGGTCTATTTTCAGCGACGTCACCTCGACAGCGAGGACCTGTTCCTCGGCAAGAAGACGCTCCGTCTCAATCAGGCACTCATTACGGCCGATGTGTGGGATTTTGAGGACGCCATCGACGCGGGCGCCCACGAAGTCGCCGTACGGTTGTATACGGGCTCGTTTCTCGACGGCTTCTTTCTGCGCGGGGCCCCTGGCTTCGAGCGCTGGGCTGACGAGCAGCGCAAGCGCCTGGCGGAACGCTGTGCTCGGGCCTTCGGATTGCTCGCGGCGGCTGCCGTGACCAGGGGCGACCGCCACCAGGCGGTCGAATGGTGGCGCCGCGCCAGCGAGTTGAATCCCTATGATACGGACACCGTGTTGCGGCTGGCGGAGGCGTGGGTGGCAATCGGTGATCGGGCGGCCGCGGTTCGGTGCGCCCAGCAGCATGCAGATCTGCTTCGGAGCGAGCTCGATCTTCCTCCGGACGCCAAGGTGATGAGAGTGATTGAGCAGCTGCGAGACGGCTCTGGCACCGGTTGACGAGTCGCCAGACGCGGGGCCCGCGGTCTTGTGCCGCCGGGCCCCGGGTTGCGGAACGTCACATCAGGGACCTGAGTCACATCCACCAATGCAGTTCCTCACTTCGAACCGTCGAACCCTGATTTCACTGCCGGACGTGACCGTCAACGTCAACACGATGTCTCCGTCAGAGTGTGCGACGAAGAGTGACAGGTCTCGCTCCGTAGTCGTTGAGGGGATCTGCTGCCCCGCGAGGCGCGTCACCTCCCACCGGTATTGGTAGGCACCGGAACCACCGAAGGCGAATGCTTCCCAGCTGAAGGACCCGCTGGCATCGATCTGGAACGGACCGGCAATCTCAAATGAGAGAGACTGCACTGGCGGCGGTGGCTGCGGTTGCAGCCGTTGCGGAGTGGGTTCGACCGCGGACTGGCAGCCGGCCAACAGCACGGCGCATGTGCAGGCGCGAAGCGCGTGAAGCGGAAAGCGAAGCATAGATCCTCCCCTGGGTGAACGACCGGCCTTGTGGCTCTGGTCGAAGTACAGGTTAGGAAGGACCGGTCAGTCCGCAGTCACTCGAGAGTCAGCGAGGAATCATCAGCGGAAATGACCGGCGACTGACTTTTGACTTTTAGGCTAGGGAATGCTGGCGTGACCGTCATTTGGTTGCGGATGGGTGGACGCAGACCTACCTTGCAAGGCTGGACGCGAAGAAGTTCGACACCTGAGGAGGCAGATATGCGGCGCAGTTCCCGAGCTGTTTTGGTGCTTGGCGCAGTGTTGGGCCTCCTTGTGGTTCCGCGGGTGTCGTATGGTCAGGGTTGCATGCCCCTTCGCTTCACGTCACCCAATTTCGGTGGCCAGCAGTCGCCATACTTCCAGGCGCGTGAGTGGCAGGTCGGGATCGCTGTCCGCCGGGTCGCAACCAACCGCTTCTTCGTCGGAACTCAGGAGAACGAAACCAAAGCACCCTTCGGCCAGCCGCTCCACCTGCGGCTGAACTCGGCTGATGTGAGTTTCACCTACGCGACGAGCGCGCGCCTCAGCCTCACACTGGTCGTCCCAATGTCTTACAGCACCGGCGACAACGTCTATCCCGATCTCCAGCGGCACCAGGTTTCGAGTACGGGGATCGGTGACATCAATCTCATAGGGAACCTCTGGCTCGGGGCTCCGGTCTCGCATCTCAAAGGCAATGTCCTGGTGGGTTTCGGCATCAAGGCTCCGACCGGTCGCAATGACGTGCTGGGGAAGACCTACGACGCGCAGGGCAACGTCACGCAAGTGCCGCTCGTGCAGACCCTGCAGCTCGGTGATGGAGGATGGGCGGTGCTGCTCCAGAGCCAGGCCTTCCGACAGGTCCTGCCTCGGGGTTCGGTGTATTTCTCCGGCTTCTACTCGGTCAGTTTAACCCAACACACCGACGTGCTGTTTCCAGCGGAGAACAGGTTATGGGCCGCGCCCGACGTGTATTCACTGCGCACAGGTTTTTCCTACGGTATCAAGGCCGAGCCGGGCATTTCGACGAGTCTTGGTTGGCGGATGGACGGCACGATGGTCCGCGACCTCGTTGGCGGACGAACCGACTACTTTCGTAAACCGGGCTACACGATGTACCTCGACCCAGGGGTTGCGCTCCAAAGCGGACCGAATCAGTTCACGCTCAACGTCCCGGTGCGCGTCCGTCATGACTATATGAATATGCTGATCAACAACGCTCAAACCGCTCGCCTCGGAATGGGGGGCGTGTCCGACTATGTCATCTACGCTGGTTTTTCCCGGCGATTCTGAACCGCCTCTAGGGCGCTGACAGAATCTCTTTGAGATGCGTCTCGAACGCCCGTGGGGTGAATGGCCCGATGATGAGGCCGCGCACCAACCCATCCGCCCCAATGAAGACCGATGTCGGGAGGCCACGCAGTCTGTAGCGTTTCCGCACGTCCCCGTGCTCGTCCAGGAGGACCGGGAAAGGCATCTGGAACTCGGCGACGAATCTCCGTACGGCCCGCGTCGACGTCTCTTGATCCCTGCCGTTGACCGCCAAGATGATCAGTCCGGAGTCCTTGTGAGCGCGGTAGGCTGCGACCATCACCGGCATTTCGTCGCGGCAGGGCGGGCACCAGGACGCCCAGAAGTTGATCACGATCGGGTGCCCCTTGAAGTCGGAGAGGCTGACCGAGTTCCCGTCCAACGTTTTCAGGGTGAACGCGGGGGCGGTGTCGCCGACGGTCTGGGCAGCGAGCGGGGCGGACACGAAGAACATGGTGGCCGCGATAAGGCGATGAAGAGTCACATGACCGCCTGTCGTGATCAACCCGCGAAGATGTAGGCGCAGCCTCGGGACGCCGCGCCGTTGCACGCTACCACGCCGGACGGTACGACCTGTATTCCGGCGAACACCGCGTCGATCCAGTCACGATTCACGTCATCGTGCTTCAGGCCCATCTTCTGGGCGACCGTACCGCTGGAGATGGTGATGGCCAGATTGCACACGGCAACCTTCACGCCCCGAGCGATCAACTTCTGGAGAGCAGCCTCCGGAACGGCGAAGGCGCCTGGCATGTGGTAGAACGGGTTGCGCACAGCGGGCGCGTGTGTGTCGGGATCCTCGATCTTGAACACCTCACCCAACTTGTACTTGGTCCATGCCGAGTCGGTCAACGCCAGAGGAATCGCGTTATGACGCAGCACGATCACAACGCCGAGGTCCTTTTCGGGGAGTCCGTACGCGGGCGCGCCGGTCGTCAAGAAGGCCCACGACCAGACGAGCCCGATACCCTGGTTGACCTCGGGCATATCGTAGAGCTGTTTGTGACTGCCGGGAATGCTGTCGAGCCAGCGCGTGAACTCAGTGCTCTGGTCCTGCGACGCCGGGATGTGGCGCGCGAGGGGTACGCCGGCGCCGAAGCCTACCGCAGCGCTTGCCGCCAGACTCAAGAAATCGCGGCGGCCGGCATGAAATCCTGCGTCATCCATTCTCGGTCTCCTGGGGATTCAAGGTAAACCCACGCGTTTCAGCAGACGTTCGAACCGCGGATCGGCGCGCAGTCCGTCGAACGTAGGGTCAACTCTCAGCGTGAACATTGTCCAGGGGCGCTCCACATAGGCGCTGTCGAGCTCCGCGAGCGCCCGCTCGTTGTCGCCCAGGCCGACGTGAATCATGGCGAGTGCGTAGTGCGACACGTAGCGACCTTCCCTTGCTACAGCGCCGAGCCGGTCCAGCTCCGCCAACGCCTGCGCCCGGCGCCCGCACTTCGCGTAGGCGTAGCCGAGGAAACCTCCCCACGCGATGGTGGAAAACACGGGCTTGCCTTCGAGCTCGGCTAACGACTCGGCGCACCGACCCAGCCATAGGTACGCTCGGGCAAGTTCCGCGCGTGTCGCCGGCCCTTGAAACAGGGAGTCCAGCTCGAGGACCCGACGGGACTGGACAAGCGCTGCATCGTAGCGACGCGCCAGGAATAACATCGAAGCCAGGCGGGCGTTATTGACGGAAGAGAAGGGATCTAGGGTAACGGCGTTCTGGACCTCGCGTATGGCGTCGTCCATTCGGTTGGTTGCCACGAAGTACCACCCATGGAACAGGTGCGCATCGGGATACCCGGGGTCGAGGGCCAGCGCCCGATCGAATTCGCGCCCTGCCGCTGCCCAATCCCAGTCGTAAAACAGCGCCATGAATCCCAAGGAGGTGTGCGCCTCCGCGAGCGTGCCGTCGAGCGCGAGCGCCCGCAGGGCGGCCGCCTTGGCCCTGGCATACACGACGCGCGGTGGAACGTAGCCAAAAACCGCAAGGTGACTATACGCGTCACTCAGCCCCGCCCACGCCAGCGCGTAGGATGAGTCCTTCTGAATCGCCTGACCAAAATAGTCCCGGGCCTTCGCGAGGCTGGCAGAGTCACGCCGCGCGAAGAAGTAGCGACCCTGGAGATATAGGTCGTGGGCCTCGGGGCTCCCCGTGGAGCGCTTCGCCAACGCAGCGCTCGCTGGGCCCGAAAGGTGCACGCGCAGCGCCGCGACGATGGCGCGTGTGATCTCGTCTTGAACGGCGAACACATCTCGGTCCCGTGCGTCTCGATCGAATTCCGCGGACCAAAGCTCGCTTCCCTTCGCCACGTCGATGAGCTGCGCACTGACTCGTCGTCGCTTGCCCCCCATCCGGACCCCGCCGTCCAGCACGTAGAGGACATGGAGCTCTCTCCCGATCTCCTGAGGGGAGGCATTGCTTGTCTTGAGACTGAACGCCGCCGATCGCGCCGCGACGCGGAGTCCTTCGACTTTTCCCAGTGCCGTGGTGAGCTCGTCCGACATGCCAGAGCTGAAGGGCTCGTTGTTCGGATCGCCACCGATGTTCTTGAACGGGAGGACGGCGATGGATTGACCCGGCCCGTCGGATGTGCCGGGCAGGCGCGTCACGACGGCATATCCGGCCACGAGCGCGGCGACACCGGCCGCGACGAACAGGGCCGGACGAGCGGTCTTCCTCGCAAATGATGGTGGAGCCCCCGCCTGCGTCAGCGCGTCGCTGAAAGCCGCCGCGGTCGCAAATCGGTCCGCCGGTAACTTCGCCAGTGCCTTGAGCACGGCGTGCTCCAATGCAGGAGGCACCTCGCGGCGGATCGTGCGGAGCGGCGGCACTGGATCGAGCGTGTGTCGCGCAAGCACTTCCTGCGCCGTCGTGCCCAGGAACGGCGGATGCCCCGCCAACATCTCGTACAGAACGCAGCCTAGGGCGTAGGTGTCCGCCCGCCCGTCGATCTGCACGTGAGCCGTCGCTTGCTCCGGGCTCATATACCCGGGCGTGCCCACCGCGAGTCCGGTGTCCGTCAGCTTCTCCGGGCCCGCCGCGACGATCGCGCGCGCGATGCCGAAATCTGCGACGACCGCCTCCCCTCCGGATACCAGTATGTTCTCTGGCTTGATGTCCCGATGCACCACATCGTGGCTGTGCGCGTAGCTCAACGCGCTCGCCACCTCCCTGGCAATCCTCACAGCTTCGTTGACAGGCAGCTGCTGTTCGCGGTTGAGTCTGTCACGCAGTGATTCACCCTCCAGGTATGGCATCACATAATAGAGGAACCCGTTTGCCTCGCCGGAGTCGTGCAAGGGGAGGATATGGGGATGGGTGAGGCGGGCCGCGATCTCGATTTCACGGAGGAAGCGCTCGGCACCGAGAGCCGCCGCCAGCTCGGGACGGAGCACCTTGATGGCGACGGAGCGGTCGTGTTTCACGTCCCGAGCCAGAAAAACTGTTGCCATGCCGCCGCGCCCCAGCTCCCGGTCGATTGCGTAGCGATCGGCGAGTGCGGCGCGCAAGCGGGCAACCAGCTCAGCCATGGGATTCCACGATGCTCAGGAGACCAGACCCACCTTCTTGAGGAGGCGGCCGAACCGCGGATCGGCACGCAAGCCGTCGAACGTGGGGTCCACTGTCAGGAGAAGCATGGCCCACGTTCGCTCTGCATAGGCGCTATCGAGCTCTGCGAACGCCCGGTCGGTGTCGCCTAGGCCGGCGTAAATCATCGCGCAATCGTAATGCGACACCACCTGACCCTGCTTCCGCTCGGTTTCGAGATGACTCAGCTGGGCCAACGCCTGCGCCCGTTGCCCGCACCGCGCGTAGGCCCACCCTAAAAGGCCTCGGAACGGAGGCGCGGGCAGCTCCGGCCCTCGTTGGAACGCAGTCAGCGCTTCCACGCAATGACCCAGTTGCACGTCCGCACGGCCGAGGCTCACGCACGGCGTCGTCCATCCTGTTGGTTGCCACGAAATACCAGCCGCGGAACAGATGGGTGTCCGGATAGCGGGAATCGAGGGCGAGCGCCCGATCGAACTCCCGCCCCGCCGTACGCCAATCCCACTCGTAGAACAGCACGATGAACGCCAGGGAGGTGTGGGCCTCCGCACGCATACTGTCGAGCGCGAGCGCCCGCAGCGCGGCTGCTTTGGCCTTCCCATACACAGCGCGGTATGGAACGTAGCCAAACACTCCTGTGTGACTGTACGCGTCACTCAGGCCCGACCAGGCCAGCGCGTAGGATGAGTCCATCTGAATCGCGCGCTCAAAATAGTCCCGAGCCTTTCGGAGGCTCGCGGAGTCGCGCCGGGCGAAGAAGTAGCGCCCCCGCAAGTACAGCTCGTGCGCTTCCGGACTCCCAGTCGAACGCTGCACCAACGGCGCGCCGACCGGACCCGTGAGCTTCAGTTGCAGGACACCGACCATGGCCCGCGCGATTTCATCCTGGACCGCGAAGATGTCCTTGGTGTCGCCCTCGTATTCGTCTGACCAGAGGTGGTAGCCGTTTGCCGCGTTGATGAGCTGCGCGCTCACCCGCAGCCGCGTGCCCGCCCGCTGCACGCTCCCTTCCAGCACGTAGCCGACGTTGAGCCTGCGCCCGATCTCCCGTACGTCGAGGTTCTTTCCCTTGAAGCTGAATGCCGAAGTCCGGGCGGCCACATTGAGCTTCGCTATCTTGGCCAGCGCGGTCGTCAGTTCCTCGGACATTCCGTCGCTGATCGGCTCGTCGTTCGGATCCGAACCGATGTTGACGAACGGCAGGACGGCGATCGACGGCGCAACCGTATCGGCGCCGAGCGGTCGGAGCGGCGCTGGGTGAGTCACGAGCGCATAGACCGCGGCGCTCACGGCAGCGGCTCCGGCCGCGAGCAGGCCGATTCGCGCGAGCCGCCGGCGTGCCGTCGGCACAGCAACCGTTCGTGTCAGGGCCTCCTGGAACGCCCCGACTGTGGGGAACCGATCCGCGGGGGCTTTGGCGAGGGCGCGCGACACCGTTTGCTCTACTACCGCCGGAGTCGTATCGCGGAGGGTGCGCAGCGGAGGCACCGGATCGATCGCGTGCCGGGCCAGCACAGCCTGGTGGGTTGGTCCGGTAAACGGCGGGACGCCGGCCAGCATCTCGTACAACATGCACGCGAGACTGTACTGATCGGCGCGCCCGTCGATCGGGGCCCGGCCGACCGCCTGCTCCGGGCTCATGTAAGCGGGCGTCCCGATGCTCATCCCGGTCGAGGTCAACTGGTCGGTGGACGCCGAGCTGACCGCCTGGGCGATCCCGAAATCGGCCACGAGCGCCACGCCGCCCGACAACAGAATGTTCTCGGGTTTGATGTCGCGGTGTACGACACCGTGCGCGTGGGCGTAGCTGAGGGCGCCGGTCACTTCCCGAGTGATCTGGAGCGCTTCCTCGAGCGGCAACTGCCCCTCCCGGGTCAGCCGATCCCGCAGCGATTCCCCTTCGATAAACGGCATCACGTAATACACCAAGCCGTTGGTCTGCCCAGAATCGTGCAGCGGGAGGATGTGGGGATGATTGAGCCGGGCCGCGATCTCGATCTCGCGCAGGAACCGCTCGGCGCCAAGCGCCTGGGCCAGCTCCGGACGCAGGACCTTGATCGCGACTTGGCGATGATGCTTCAGATCCTGGGCAAGAAAAACGACGGCCATCCCGCCATGGCCCAACTCCCGGTCGATCTGGTAGCGGTCAACCAGCCCAGTCCGCAGGCTCTCCTGCAGAGTGATCACGCGGTGTTCCCGGAGGCTGAGGCGGTTCCATCATACGGGGAAGCGCCGGTGGTGGCCAGCGCGTTGACGGACCGCGGGAGCCTCGCCATCCTCCATAGGTGACGAGTACGGCTCCAATTCTCGCGCCCGAACTGGCAAAGGCTGTCGCCGCGCAACGCGACCGCCTCGACCTCGAGGTGCTGTCGCGCGCTTACCAGATCAGCGCGCAGGCGCATCAGGGCCAGAAGCGCATGTCCGGCGACGACTACGTGTCCCACAGCGTCGCCGTCGCGACGATTCTCGCCGAGCAGCAGATGGACACGACGACGATCGCCGCGGCGCTGCTGCACGACGTGGTCGAAGACTCCGACGTCACGCTGGAGCTGCTCCGCAGGGACTTCGGGAACGAAGTGGCGGACCTGGTCGACGGCCTCACCAAGATCAAGGCCCTCAACTTCCGCTCCACCGCCGAAGAGCAGGCGGAGAACTACCGCAAGCTGCTGATGTCGGTGGCGCGCGATGCCCGGGTGATCATCATCAAGCTCGCCGACCGGCTGCACAACATGCGCACACTCGATCCCTTGCCGGCGGATAAGCGCAAACGGATCGCGCTGGAGACGCGCGAGCTGTACGCGCCGCTGGCGCATCGCTTCGGCATGGCGGGGGTGAAGGCGGAGCTCGAGGATCTGTCGTTCAAATACCTCGAGCCCGACGACTACAAGCAGCTGGCGAAGCAGGTGAAGGCGCGGCGCGTGGAGCGCGACCGCACCATCGAGCGGATGCGCGCGCCGCTCTCCGACGAGCTGCGCCGCGCCAGCATCGTCGGCTGGGAGATCGTGGGCCGGCCCAAGAACCTCTGGTCCATCTTCAAGAAGATGAAGAAGCGCGGCAAGCCGTTCGAGGAAATCTACGATCTCCTCGCGGTGCGCGTCCTGGTGAACAACATCACCGATTGCTACCACGTGCTCGGTATCATCCACCACACGTGGACGCCGCTGCAGGAGCGGATCAAGGACTACATCGCGAGTCCCAAATCCAACGGCTACCAGTCGCTGCACACGACTGTGTTCGGGCCCAGCGGCCAGCTGTACGAGATCCAGATCCGCACGCGCGACATGCACCGCACGGCGGAGTACGGTATCGCTGCGCACTGGCTGTACAAGGAGAACGGCAAGAGCCCCGACGAGCTCGACCACCACCTGTCGTGGTTCCGCCAGTTGATCGAGCTGCAGCAGGATGCGCATAGCCCCGAGGAATTCCTCGAGTTCCTGAAGATCGACCTCTATCAGGACGAGATCTTCGTGTTTACGCCGCGCGGCGACGTGAAGCGGCTGCCGAAGAGCGCGACGCCGATCGATTTCGCGTTCATGGTGCACACCGAGGTCGGCCAGCACTGCAACGGCGCGCGCGTGAACGGCCGGATCGCGCCGCTGCATCGGCCGCTGCGCAACGGCGACACGATCGAGGTTCTCACCAGTCCGCAGGCCAAGCCCTCACGCGACTGGCTGGCGCATGTCCAGACCGGTCGGGCCCGCCAGAAGATCCGGCAGTGGATCAAGCAGGAGGAGCAGGAGCGGAGTGTCACGCTGGGCCGCGAGATCCTCGCACGCGAAGTCCGGCGCCGGCGGCTCAGTCCTCCGACCCCCGAGCAGCTGACGCAGGCGGCGGAGACGCTCTCGCTCGGCGTGGCCGAACAGGTCGAGGCGTCGATCGGCCGGGGCGACGTGCAGCTCGGTCAGGTCATGAAAGCGTTGTATCCCAACCTGCCGCCCGAGGACATGCAGGCGCCCAAGCCGACGGCCTTTGGACGCGTCATCGAACGCCTGCGCTTGGGCCGGGGCATCAAGATTCACGGCGTCGAGGGCCTGATGGTCCGCTACGCGCAGTGCTGCCAGCCTGTCCCCGGCGATCCCGTCGTCGGATACGTCACGCAGGGCCGCGGCATCTCGATCCACCGCAACGACTGCCCCAACCTGCTCACGCTGTCGGGCGACGAGGAGCGGCGCGTCGAGATCGACTGGCGCGAGGTGGAGGGCGAGACGTTCGTGGTCCGGCTGGCGGTCAGCGGCGAGGACCGGCGCGGCCTCTATGCCGATATCTGTGAGGCCATCAGCGGCACCGGGACGAACATCCGCAGCGCCGAGCTGGCGTCGAAGGACGGCGTGGTCTTCGGCTCGGTGCTGGTGGAGGTCGAGAATAACACCCATCTGCACAAGGTCCTGAAGGCGGTGCGCAAGGTGAAGGGTGTAACGGAGATCGCGCGACGGGACTCGAGCGGTCCCGCTGAAGTCGTCGTCGGTTAGTTTTCCCTCTTATGCCGTTTGAGCTTGGCAACGCACCGCCGCCGGCGGGTGATCAGCCACGCGCGATCAGCGAGCTGAACGCCGGCCTGCGCCGTGGCGACAAATATCAGACGCTCCTCGGCGTCACGGGGTCCGGCAAGACGATGACGATGGCGCACGTCATCAAGGATTTCGGCAAGCCGACGCTCGTGCTCTCGCACAACAAGACGCTCGCCGCGCAGCTGTACGGCGAGCTCAAGGCGTTCTTCCCGTCCAACGCCGTCGAGTTCTTCATCTCTTATTACGACTACTACCAGCCCGAGGCGTACGTGCCGTCCACCGACACGTACATCGCGAAGGACTCCTCGATCAACGACGACATCGAGCGCCTGCGGTTGCGCGCGACCTCGAGTCTGATGGAGCGCGACGACGTCATCATCGTCGCGAGCGTCTCGGCGATCTACGGCCTCGGCGACCCCGAGCTGTATCGCGAGCTGCTGGTGACGGCGCAGAAGGGCGAGGCGCGGGGCCGGGATGCGTTGCTCGCGGATCTCGTCGCCGTGCAGTACCAGCGCAACGACATCGGGTTCGAGCGCGGGACGTTCCGCGTGCGTGGCGACACGGTCGAAGTATTCCCGGCGTACGACGAGCAGGCAGTCCGGATCGAATTCTGGGGCGATGAAATCGAGCGCATCGCGAAGATCGACCCGCTGACGGGCAACGTCATCACGCAGATGGATAAGTCAGCGATCTATCCCGCCACGCACTTTGTCACGCAGCGCGCCACAATCGAGCGCGCCGTGTCGCGTATCCGGGCGGAGCTGGCCGAACGGCTGGCAGAGCTGCGGGCGCAGAACAAGCTGCTGGAGGCCCAGCGCCTGGAGTCCCGCACGCACTTCGATATCGACATGCTGATGGAAGTGGGGCGGTGTGCCGGCATCGAGAACTACTCGCGGCTGTTCAGCGATCGGCTGCCCGGGGAACGGCCCGCATGCCTGCTCGACTATTTCCCGAAGGATTGGCTGTGCATCATCGACGAATCCCACCAGACGCTGCCGCAGCTCGGGGCGATGTACGAGGGCGATCGCTCGCGGAAACAGACCCTCGTGGACTTCGGGTTCCGGCTGCCGTCGGCGCTCGACAACCGTCCGCTGCGCTATGACGAGTTCATGGGCCTCGTGCCCCGCATCATGTTCGTCTCCGCGACACCCGGCCAGGACGAGCTACGCCTGTCGCAGGGCGTCATTGTCGAACAGATCATCCGGCCGACCGGACTCGTCGATCCCGAAGTCGAGATTCGGCCGGTGGCGGGGCAGGTGGATGACCTGCTCAGCGAAATCCGCCTCCGCGAAAAGAAGAACGAGCGGGTGCTGGTTACTACGCTCACCAAGCGCATGGCGGAGGACCTGACCGACTACTTGCAGCAGCACGGCGTGCGGGTGCGGTATCTGCATTCGGAAATTGATGCGATCGAGCGGGTCGAGATCATTCGGGGTCTCCGCCTCGGCGAGTTCGACGTGCTGGTGGGCATCAACCTGCTGCGCGAAGGGTTGGATTTGCCGGAAGTCTCTCTCGTCGCGGTGCTGGATGCCGACCAGGAAGGCTTCCTGCGTTCGGACCGGTCACTGATTCAGACCGTCGGCCGAGCGGCGCGCCACCTCAGCGGCAGAGCCATCCTCTATGCCGATCGCAAGACCGGCTCGATGGAGCGCGCCCTCAAGGAGATGGACCGGCGTCGCGAAACTCAGCTTGCCTACAACGTCGAGCATGGCATCACACCGCGGTCCATCGTGAAGTCGGTGCTCGATATCCGTTTCGTTACCCGCGTGGCCGACGCGCGGGTTGGGAAGCCTGGTGCCGGGGAGATCCGCCGGCCCGCCAACGCCGGCGAGCGCGACACCCTCATCCGCATGCTGGAGCAACAGATGCAGGCCGCCGCCGAGGAGCTCGATTTCGAGCTGGCGGCGGTGCTGCGCGATCAGCTCCTGGAGCTCAAGGCCGATGCGCCTCTCCGCGAGCGAGCTCAGCCGGTTCGGTGAGGACCTCGGCCGCCAGCTCCGCGCCCCCGCCGTCATTGGGTTGTCGGGAGAGCTGGGGACCGGGAAGACGACACTGATCCAGGCCATCTGCCGCGGCCTGGGTGCCAAAGCGCGTGCCACGAGCCCGACGTACGCACTCGTCCATCATTACCATGCCGGTGCGGCGCCGGTCTACCATATCGATTGCTACCGCCTCCGCAATCCCGACGAAGCCCGCGACCTCGGCTTTGACGACATGGTGCGCGAAGGCGCCATCATGCTGATCGAGTGGCCGGAGCGCGCCGGCGCATGGACGCCGCCGCTCGACCGGCGCTTTCATCTGTCATACGATGATGATCCGACGCGGCGTGTCGTCGCAGATCTTGGGACGGCGTGAGCGACGTGACGTGGCTGGCCATCGATACGGCGACGGACGTCGCGAGTGTGGCGGTCCGCGTTGGCGAGCAGACATTCGCGCGGTCGATTCGCGGCGCACGCCAACACGCTGCGCAGATCGTGCCTCTTGTTCAAGCGGTACTCGGACTCGCACAGCTGTCGCTCGCGCAGATCGGAGGAGTCATTGTCGGCGACGGACCTGGCGGCTTTACGGGGCTGCGCATCGGGTGGGCTGCCGCCAAGGGTCTCATTCAAGAACGCCAACTCCCCCTGATCGCGATTCCCTCGCTGCTCGGAGCCGCGCACGCCGCCGCCGTGGAGAGCGTTGCGGTATGCTATGACGCGTTACGCGGACAGGTGTACGGGGCGATTTATGCCTTTGACGGCGATGAGGTGAAGACGCTCGTCGCGCCAGACCTGTTTACGATCCCCACGCTTGCCGTGCGGGCGCGAAAGCCCCCGGATCTCGTGGTGGGAGAAGGTGCGGAGCGCTATGGCGAGACCGTCGTCGCCTGGACGGGACGCGCGCCCGTTGGCATCGCCGCCCTCCCGCCCATCGCAGGATCGCTGCTCGCGCTGTATTCGTACGACGGCGCGCGTCGCGCGATTGAAGATCCGCGGGTTGTCGAGCCGGTGTATGGGCGTCCCGCAGAGGCTCAAGTGAAATGGGAGACGCGCCACGGCCGCCCCCTTCCGCATTCGTCCCGCTAAGCTCGACGATGTCGCAGCCGTTCACGCGATCGAGCAGGAGGTCTTCAGCGATCCGTGGTCCAGGCAGGATTTCCGCGACTGCGTGACGTTTGCGCAGTTTCTCGTCGCGGAAGGATCTGGTGGCGCGGTCGTGGGGTACGTGGTTGCGCTCGATGCCGCCGACGAAGGCGAGATCCTGAACCTTGCCGTGGCCCCCGCCGGCCGGCGTGCCGGGTTGGGACGCGCGCTCGTGCAACACATTCTCGAGGCGCTGTCGGCGCGCGGCGTCCGGCAGGTCTACCTCGAGGTGCGCGACTCCAACGCCCCGGCGCGCGCCCTGTACGCGGCGCACGGGTTCAAGGAGGTGGGTCGCCGGAAGCAGTATTACCGGCGGCCGGTCGAGGACGCCATCGTGCTGAGACTTGATGCATAACTTCGGTACAAGTGGCGTATCTTTGGTTGACAGAATGACTTGCGATTTATATAGTGTGAGGCACCCTTGGGCCCTAACCCGCTTCATCGTCGGAGGTTGTTGTGAGCCGCAGTCTCAATAAGGTCCAGCTCATCGGGAATCTGGGTGCAGATCCCGAGGTACGCAGCACGAATAACGGCTCCCGCGTGGCGACTCTCTCGGTGGCGACCAGCCGCCAGTGGACCGGCAACGGGGGCGAGAAGCAGGAAAAGACGGAGTGGCACCGCGTTATCTGCTGGAACAACAAGGGTTCCGGCCTGGCCGATATCGCCGAGAAGTACCTGAAGAAGGGCGACAAGGTCTATATCGAAGGGCGGATTGAGTACCGGACGTGGGAAGATCGCGAGAAGCAGACGCGCTACGTCACCGAGATCATCGCGCGTGAGTTGATCATGCTGGGGTCAAGAGGCGGAGCCGCTCCAGTGGGAGCGGGGGCTGTGAAGGGGGCCTCGGAAGCAGGCGGCAAAGCCCCAGAGTCGCTCGACGCGTTCCCGGAGGCGCTGGATGAGGAGGACGACGATCTGCCGTTCTGACCGCGCCATACTACTGGCCCTGGCGGCGTTGCCGCTCATGTGGCGAGTCCTGCCGGCGCAGGACACCACGCAAACGGCCCAACCACAGGACACGACGCAGGCGGCCGCCGCTTTTCAGGGACAGGTTCCCGCCAGTCACACAGTCTCACGCGGTGAGACGCTTTGGTCCATCGCCCAGATGTACTTCAACGACCCGCTGCTGTGGCCGGAGATTTACCGTCTCAATACCGCCGTCATCGAAGACCCGCACTGGATCTATCCCGGTGAGGTTCTGAATCTCTCGGAGATGGTGACCATCGCGCAGGGTGGCGACACCGTGGTGGCGCGCCCGGATACGACACCGGCTGCCGCGGACACCGTTCGCGCGGCTCCTGGCGACACCGTGCCCGCCGTGGTTCCGCTCGACACGGCGATGATCGATACGATTCCATCGGACACCACGGCGTTTGTCGTGGAGCCGCCGCCGCCTACGGTCGCGGAAAGCCGCGAGACGATATTCGACCGGCGCCGCACGAATCGGCAGGTCGTGCAGGATGTGCTGCGCGCCTACACGCATCAGCCCTACCGTCCGCTCCGTGCGGGGGAGTTCTACGCCGCCGGGTTCTTGAGCGAGGAGGAGCGGCTGCCGTGGGGCCGCGTGCTCGGCGCGACTGCGACGCCCGCGATTCACCGGCTGACGGAACGGACGTCCGCGACCACGTTCCAAGAGATCGCCGTCCGGCCCCCGCGCAACGCATCGTTCCACGTCGGCGATTCGTTGCTGCTGGCGCGCATCGATCGAGGGCTCGAGTTCGGCCGGTGGGGCGACGTGGTCGTCCCGGTCGGCATCGCCCGCGTCACGTCGATCGAGGCAGAGCAAGTGCTCGCGGAGGTCGTCACGCAGTTCGAGCGCATTCATGAGGGCCAGCTGGCGATGGCGCTCGAGCCGTTCCGCAACCCCGGCGAGGTCCGTCCGACGCCCGTCGAGAAGGGGATGACCGGCCAGCTCCTTGCCCAGCGCGATCCGCATCCGATCGCCGGCGCCCAGCAGTACTACTTCATCGACAAGGGCCGCCGCGATGGCGTCAGCCTGGGCGACGTCTTCGAGGTATTCAAGCCGGCACAGGGGTATGCGGGATCGGCATCGGAGGAAGTCCGCGCGGTCCTCATGATCGTCCACACGCGTGAGAAGTCCGCCACGGGTCTGTTGCTCCAGATCATGAATCCTGCGCTCGAACGGGGTATGCCGATACGGCTGATCAAGAAGATGCCTTCCTGAAAGGCGGCCGGGCCCAATGTCGTGGGCCCGACCCGTATCTGGTGTGATTGTCACGCTGCATCTCGTTGCCCTGGCGCTGTACGGGTTGGCCACGGCGCTGACGTTGGCGCCGTTCATGGGCTTCCGGCCGGCGCCGCGCGTCCTCACGATCGCGATTCCCTGCGCGGGCGCAGCGGTCCACGTCGTCGCGGTTTCGCAGCTCACGCTCGTCGGTCTCGGCCCGGCGCTGTCGATGCTGGCCCTCTGTCTCGTCCTGTTACAGCTCGCGAGCGAGCGCCTGCTGCGCGGCTCGGCGGTGTCGTTCTTCGCGGCGCCACTGGCCACGGGCCTCGTCGGACTGGCGCTGCTGAGCGGGCTCGCGCCCGGCGCCGAGACCGTCGGGGCCCGCAATACCTGGTTCGTGCTGCACGTCGCGCTCAGCGCCCTCGGCCTCGCCTTGATGGCGCTGGCCTTCATCGCCGCCGCGCTGTACCTGCTGCAATTCCGCGAGCTGAAGGCGCGCCGCTTCGGCCAGATCTTCCAGCTTTTCCCGCCGCTCGAACGGCTCGATCAGCTTAACCGCGTCGCCCTCGTCGCCGGCTTTCCAGCCCTGACGCTCGGCGTCTTGCTCGCGCTCGGCTACGGCGCGCAATTCTCCGGCGGGCTGCATGTGGCCAAAGCGCAGCTCGTGTGGGGGATCTTTACCTGGGTGGTCCTGGGTTGGGCGGTCTGGGTGCGTGTCGTGCGCCATTGGGCCGGCCGCCGCGCGGCCCTCGCGAGTATCGCCGGCTTCGGCGCGGTGCTGCTGGTATATGTCGCGCTGAAGCTGACCCAACCAGGCGCCGAACGGTTCCTATGACGACGGGTCATATGGAAATGGGGATCAAGGTCGTCGGGGTGAACCACCGCACCGCGCCGCTCGATGTGCGAGAGCGGTTTGCGCATGGCGCGCACGAGGTGCCGGGCGCACTGGCGCGCGTCATGGCGGCGGGCGCCAGCGGCGGCGTGCTGCTCTCCACGTGCAATCGCACCGAATTCTACCTGGTCGCGGACGACGAGCCTGCACTCGAGGCGGTGTGGTCGCTGCTTGGCGAGCGACTCTCGTCGACGCCTTCGGGCGGTGCGCGGGAATACGGCTACATCGCGCGGGACCGTGACGCCGTCCGTCACCTGTATCGGGTGTCGTCCGGTCTGGATTCCATCATCCTGGGCGAGTCGCAAATCCAGGGGCAGGTGCGAGAAGCGTGGGAGGCATCGCGCGCGCAAGCCGGTCCTGTACTGCACCGGTTGTTTCAGACGGCGTTGCACGTCGGGTCGCGCGTGCGCACCGAAACGGGTCTCGGAATGGGAACGGCGTCCGCCGCCTCCGCGGGCGTCGCGGTGGCGGGCAAGATCTTCGGCGATCTCGCCGGCCGGCGCGCGCTCATCCTCGGCGCCGGCGACATGGCCGAGCTCGCGGCGACCTGTCTCAGCGATCAGGGCGTGCAGATCACCCTGGTCGCGAACCGCACCCAGGAGCGCGCCCGCGCGATCGCCGAGCGGTTGGGTGGCAAGGCGGTATCGCTCGACGAAGCGTGGCCACATTTCGCCACGACGGACATCGCGCTCTGCTCGACGGCGGCGCCGCACGCCGTGGTGACCTGGGAGCGTGTGGGGACGATCATTGGCGCGCGGCGCGGCAAGCCGCTGTGCATTCTGGACCTCGCCATGCCGCGCGATGTGGATCCGGCGATCGCGCAGCTCGAGAACGTGTTTCTGTACGATGTCGACGATCTACAAACGGTCGCCGCGCAGGCGACCGCCCGGCGCCGCGATGAGATCCCCGCCGCCGAACGCATCGTCGAAGACGAGACGGACCTCTTTTGGGCGTGGTACGGCGGGCTCGGCGTGGTTCCGACCATCAAGGAGCTGCGCGCCCGCATGGATGATGTGCGCGCGACCGAGGTCGAGCGCGTGCTGCGCCAGCTCGATCATCTGAGTCCCGCTGATCGCGCGCAGGTCGAACAATTCAGTCAGGCGCTGCTGAACAAGTTCCTGCACCAGCCAACCATCGCCCTCAAGAAGGCGGCGGAGGAAGGCCGCGGGTACGGCCTGCTCGAGGCCGTCCGCCGGCTCTTTGGAATGGAGCCACCGGCGTGACACGAATCCTCGTGACCGGGGGGGCAGGCTACATCGGCAGTGTTGTCGTGGATCAACTCCTCGAGCGAGGGTTCACGGTCGTGGTGCTCGACGACCTGAGTGTAGGGCACCGGCAGGCGGTTGCCAGGGGGGCGGGCTTCGTCCAGGGGGGTGTAGGAAACCGCGAGCTGGTCGAGTCGCTGCTCGAGCGGGAGCGAATCGAGGCGATCATCCACCTGGCCGCGTTCGCCCTGGTCCCGGAGTCGGTCGCCCAGCCTCAGAAGTATGTGACCAACAATGTGACCGCCGCCCGTGTACTCTTGGAAGCGGCGGGTCGGGCCGGAATCCGCCGGTTGGTCTTTTCGTCCTCGTGCGCGGTGTACGGCCACCCGGCGGCGATTCCGATCACGGAAGATTCGCCGCTCAAGCCGGTGAATCCGTACGGCGAGACGAAGCGCGATTTCGAACGGTTGCTCGCCGATATCGGGCCGAAACACGGCATGGGGGTCGTGAGCCTGCGGTATTTCAATGCGTCGGGCGCTACGGATCGACGCGGAGAGGATCACGATCCGGAGACGCATCTGATCCCCAATGTCCTGGGCGTGGCGCTCGGTAAGCGCGCGGCGCTCGACGTGTACGGCACGGACTACCCGACGGCCGACGGCACCGCCGTACGAGATTATGTGCATGTCGCCGATATCGCCGACGCGCACCTGCGCGCGCTCGATGTCCCGCTGGATGGAGACGCTGCCGTCGCGGTGAATCTCGGCACCGGCACCGGATGCTCCGTCCACGCGGTGGTGGAAGCGGCGCGCCGCGTCACCGGGCGTGCGGTGCCGACGGTGGCGCGGCCGCGGCGCCCCGGCGATCCGCCGGAATTAGTCGCGGCAGTGGGCCGCGCGGCGGCGCTGCTTGGATGGCGCGCATCGCATTCGAGTCTGGAGGAAATCTTGAGCAGCGCATGGCGCTGGCATCAGGCACACCCGCAGGGATATCGAGGAGGTTAGGGTGCTCGTTCAGGTCCGAGGGGCGATCCCCACGACGCCGTGGGAGCTGGTGCTCACGTCCAGCCGCGAAACGCAGTTCGTGCTGGCCGTGCTCGCCGTCTTTTCGCTGGTGTCGTGGTATCTGATCGTTCTCAAGTGGTGGCAATTCCGCCGCATGCGACAGCTCGGCGACCGCTTCCTCGCCGAGGTGGAGAAGGCACCGCGGCTCGAAGAGGCGTATCATGCGGCGATGCGGCTGCCACCGTCCCCGTACAACCGGTTGCTGCGCGAGGCGGTCCACTTCTTTTCCGAGCTGAAACCGGGAAGCCTGAAAGGCACGGGTGGACCACCCGGCCCGCCCGGAGGAGCGGCAAGCGGCACGCTCACGACCACTCAGCTCGAAGCCCTGCGCATGGTGCTCGCCAAGGAAGTCGCGGCGGAGCGGGACACGGCCGCGCGATTCATTCCATGGCTCGCGACCTTCGGCTCGGTAAGCCCGCTCCTCGGCCTGCTCGGGACGGTGCTTGGCGTGATGGACGCCTTCATCGGAATCGCGGTCGGCGGGTCGGGAAACATCACCGCCGTGGCGCCCGGCGTCGCGGAAGCGCTGGTCACGACGGTCGGCGGCCTGGCGGTCGCCGTTCCGGCCGTCATGGCGTACAACCTCTTCGTCAATCGGCTGGGGCTGTTCGCCGGCGAGCTCGAGGGCTTTGCCCAGGAGATCGTCGGGACGCTCGCCCGGGAAGGACGGATCTAATGGCAGGACTGCTCGGGAGCGGCGGGGGTGGCCTGCGCGGCCACGGCGAGCTGCCGCTCAACGCCGACATCAACGTGACGTCGCTCGTGGACGTCGCGTTCGTGCTGCTCATCATTTTCATGATCACCGCGCCGATCATGCAGGGGGGTGTCGATGTCCGTCTGCCGCGGGCCCAGGTGCGCGCCATCGAGCCAAAGCAGGGACTCGTCGTGACGATCGACATGGAGGGCAAGATCTATCTCGATCAGGCGGGACTCTCCTACGACGATTTCCAGGCCACGTTTCCGGCCTTTGTGCGAACGAAACGGCCCACCGGGGTGTATCTGCGGGCCGATGGTCGAGTCGCCTATGCCCGCGTGGTGCAGGTGCTGGCGGTGATTCGCAGTGCGGGCGTGCAGGACGTGGGACTCGTAGCCGAACCGGAGACGATCAATCGATGAGAGGACGCGGCCGCGCTCCGACCCCCGTAGGTATGGCGGTGACGGGAACCGTGTTCGTTCACGGGCTCGTGGTCGTGTTGCTGTTCGGCACGCCCAGCGGACGAACGCGGCTTCCGCCGACGTATCGCGTCCGCTTGATTGCGGCCCCCGCCGCCGACATGGAGTCCCGCAAGGCGCCCGAGGCATTCGAGCGTCCCGCCGAGGAGAAACCGGCGCCGATTCCGGCCGCCAAGCGTCCGCAGAGTACCGTCTCGCGCGCGACGCCGCCGCCGACGCAGGACCAGACTCGACGCGAAGCAGCCCCGCGAACCACCTCGTCGACCACGCCACTGCCGGGCGAGAAGCCGTCAACGGGCAACGACGTCGCGACCGTGAGCACCGAGGGCATTGCATTCCCGTACCCTCAGTACCTCAGCAACATCGTGTCGCAGGTCCTCAGGCTTTGGCAGCGTCCCGAACAGAGCACGCCGCTCGAGGCAGAGTTGTCGTTTCTCGTGCATCGCGACGGCTCGGTGACCGATCTGTCGTTCATCCACCGCTCGAACAACTTCCAATTCGATCTCGAGGCGCAGGGAGCGATCGAGGCAGCCGCGAGCCGCCGCGCGTTTGGCCCGCTGCCCGATGGCTGGACGCCCGATGTGTTGTTCGTCCGATTCTATTTTTCGGGGCAGAGACAGTGAAACGAGAGAATGTTGGAATGATGGAATGTGTTATGGCGGTGGCAGTTCTTTCCATCGTTCCATCGTTCCATCTTTCCGCCCAGGACACCAGCGCGATCGACCGCGGCGTGCGTATCGGCATCATTTATCGGCCCGGTGTGCGGCCGGGACTCGTGATGTTGCCCCGCACCGGCGTGGGTCTCGATTCCGTGCGTGCGATCATCGCCCGCGATCTCGATTACAGCGATCGTTTCGAAGTGATCACGCTTCCAGGCGGCGACTCGATTCGTCTTGCGACGTCGTCGTCCACACCCACGCGCGGCACCGGCACGCGCCGATCCGGAACTGGCACTGCCGCAACGGGCGGCGCGCAGGCCGGAACACTCAATTATCCGCTCTATCAGGCGCTCGGCGCCGATTTCGCACTCGACATCACCGCGGCGGGCGACACGACTGTGGCGACGCTGCACGACGTCGCCGCTGCCGGCATTCGCCGCGCCGTCCGCGTCAAATTGCCGCGGCCGGGCGATCCCGATTTTCGCCAGGCGGTGCATCGGCTCGCCGATCAGACACTCCTGGCTGCGCTGGGGACCGCGGGCATCGCGGCGACGCGGATCCTGTTCGTCAAAGACGGCAAGGTGTATCAGATCGATCAAGACGGAGCTGAGCAGAAGCTCGTGTCGTCGAGCGACCGCCAGGCGATGTCGCCGGCGTGGGCGTCGGACGGGCGGCGTTTTGCGTACATGGAGTTTCAAGCTGGGAAGGGCTGGCTGTATCTCCAGGAGATGGGCAGCGGGAAGCGCACCGCGGTGTCGACCACCGGAAGCGCTCTCGACTTCACGCCGGCGTTTTCGCCCGATGGCCAAACCCTCGCGTTCAGCCGCGCGACGGAGGAAGGGACCGATCTCTACACGATTAACGTCAAGAGCAACTGTTGCTTACGCCGCTTGACCGTGGGGCGCTTTTCAGACAACTTGTCCCCGACGTTCAGCCCTGACGGGCAGCGCATCGCATTCGTCTCGACGCGCCCGGGTCTGCCGCAGATCTATGTGATGGCGGCGGACGGAACGGACCAGCAGTTGTTCGCACCATTCGACTACGGTGTGACCGGCTCGTCTAACGCGCCGGAATGGTCGCCCGACGGGCAATCGGTGGCATTTCACCGGGACGTGGCGGGCACACTGCAGGTGTTCGTGCTCGACGTGCGGACACGCACGGTCCGGCAGCTCACCTCGGTGGGGCGCAACGAGGATCCGACCTGGGCTCCCGACAGCCGTCATCTCGCCTTTGTTTCCGACCGGTCGGGCTACCGCCAGTTGTGGATCATCGATCTCGACACCGGCCGAATTCGGCCACTGCTGCAGCAGAGTGGGGCGCGTTTGCCGGCTTGGTCTCCACGGCTTTCGGAGGCCCCATCTACCACCCCCTGATCGGAGAGACAGGATGAAATCGGTAACGTTGCTCCTCGCGCTGGGCTTGGGCGCCGCCGTCCTGACCGGCTCGTCGTGTGGCGGCAATCCGCCCCCGCAGAATACGACGCCGGCGATCGACACCGCGGCCGAGAACGCGCGGATACGCGATTCCATCGCCGCGGCAGAGGCCGAACGGGCCCGTCAGGCGCAGGCGGAGGCGGAGCGCATCGCGGCGCAGCGCCGGTCGGATTCTCTCGCCGCACTCACGCGCGCGGGCGAAGAGGTCCGGACCACACTCGCCGCGATGATTCACTTCGACCTCGACAAGTCGAACATCCGCGGCGACGACATGGGTGCGCTCGATCAGAAGGTCGCGATTCTGCAGGCCAATCCCGATCTGCGGATCCGGATCGGCGGGCACTGTGACGAGCGCGGCTCGGACGAGTACAACCTCGCCCTGGGCAATCGCCGCGCGCAATCTGCGAAGCAGTATCTCGTGAGCCACGGCATCGATGCGAGCCGCATCGAGACGCAGTCGTGGGGCGAGGAGCGGCCGCTCGTGGATGGCCACGACGAGAACGCGTGGTCGCAGAACCGGCGTGACGAGTTCGAGCCCATCAGCGGTGGCGACAATCTCCGCCGTCCGTAGCACGCTCGTCCTGACGCTGGGGCTGGTCGCCGGCTGCGCCCTCAAAGGCGATGTCCGGAAGGTCCAGCTCCAGGTCGAGGCGTTACAAGCCGATCTCGCGAAGAGCGATGCGGCGCGGGCGGCGGAACGGGACACGATCCTGGCCGCCGTCCGGCTGCTGCAGCAGGCGCTCGCTACACAGCAGGCGTATCTGGTCCAGATGCGCGGCGACATCCGCACGGAGCTGCTGTCCGTACAACAGCAGCTCACGAACGTCCAGGAGCTCGCGGGTGTGAGCCAGCAAAAGATCACCGAGCTGCGATCGCGCATCGAGTCGCGGGCGCAACAGCCCGACCCGGGCGCGGCCGGGGGAGCGCCGGTGGGTCCCTCCGGGAATCCCGCCGGCCCCGGTCCCGATCAGATGTATGACGTCTCACTGCAGCAGTACCGCCGTGGCAGTCTCGCGACCGCCCGGCTGGGCTTCCGGGAGTTGCTGCGGGTCTTCCCGGCGCATGAGCGTGCGCCTGACGCCCTCTTCTATATCGGCGAAAGCTTCGAAAAGAGTGCACCCGATTCCGCGGCGGCGGTGTACGATCAAGTCGTGAAGACCTACCCGACCTCGCCGCGCGCTCCGTCGGCGCTGTACAAGCTGGGTCTGCTCGCCGAACAGCGGGGAGACAAGCCGACGGCGCGGACCTTCTACTCGCGGGTGATCGCGACGTATCCGCGCTCGCCCGAGGCCGATCTCGCGCGGCAAAATCAGCAGCGTCTCAAGCCGTAACCTCCTGGCCGTACCCCAACGATGACGCCGCGCGGTGAGATGCCGTTTCTCGACCATCTCGAGGAGCTGCGTTGGCGCATCCTCTGGAGCCTCATCGCGATCCTCGTGGGCACCATCGTTGGCTGGTGGCTGCTCGATAAGGTCGACATCATCGACGTCCTCAAACGGCCCATCGCGCCGTACCTGCCCGGCGGGCGCCTCGTCTTCACCAGCCCCGCCGAGCCGTTCATGCTCACGCTGAAGGTGGCGTTCGCGCTGGGCTGCCTCGTGGCGTCGCCGGTCGTCATCTATCAGATCTGGGCGTTCCTGTCACCGGCGCTGTATGAGCGCGAGCGGCGCCTGATCGTGCCGGCGCTCGCCATCGGCGTCGTGCTGTTCCTCGCCGGGGCGATCGCGTGCTACGAGTGGTTGCTGCCGGCGGCGCTCAAGGTGTTGATCGGCTTCCAGCGCAGCGACCTGACGGCGATGATCACCATCGACCGCTACTTCGGCATGGCCGTCCCGTTCGTCGTCGGATGCGGGCTGGTCGCGGAGCTCCCGCTCGTCGTCACGATTCTCGCGTCTCTGGGCATCGTGACGCCGCAGTTCCTGGGGCGGCAGCGGCGCTACGCGATCGTGATCGCCGCGTTCCTCGCGGCGATTCTGACACCGCCCGATGCTGTCTCGATGATGCTGATGCTCGGGCCATTGCTCCTCTTGTACGAGCTCAGCATCTGGTGCGCGTGGGTCGCGAGCCGCAGGCGTGCCCGCCGGATCGCGGCGGCGACCATGGTGGTGCTCGTGCTTGGCCTGGGCGGGGCATCGTTGCACGCGCAGAATCCTCCGCCACCGCCGCCGCGGCGCGACACGACGGCGGTCGTCAAGCCGCCCGGGGGGACCCAGGCGGACAGCGGTCGCCGCGGCGTGGACAGCTCGACCGCCCGCAAGCTCGGACTGCCGACCGGCCCCACCCGTTCGTTCCCCCCGCCCGATGCCGTGATGGACTCGCTGCTCAAACTCGAAGGCTTCCGCATCACCCGCTACACATCCGACACCTTCGTCGTCGTGGGCGACAGCCAGACGATCTTCTTGCGGCGCGAGGCGTACGTCGAGCGCGACGGCACGAAGCTCCAGGCCGACTCGATTCGCTATCACGAAGCGAGCTGCCGGCTCAATGCCTCCGGGGAGCCGCAGCTGTTCGATCAGGGCACCGTGCTCGTCGGGGAAGGGATGACCTACGACACCTGCTTGCGCCGCGGCACCGTGCGGGACGCGCTGACCGACTTTCAGCAGGGCGGGGTCACCTGGTATATGCGAGGGCGAGGGCTTGCATCCGACTCCGGCTCGAAACGCGTGTACGCGGCGAAGGCAACGTTCACGTCGGATCCCCAGCCCGTCCCTGACTACCACTTTGCCGCTGGAAAGGCGAAATGGCTCAACAGGAGCACGATGGTGGCGCGGCCGGCGGTGTTGTACGTCCGGGACGTCCCGGTCATGTGGCTGCCGTTCATTTTCAATGATATTCGCGGGGGCCGGCGCAGCGGCATTCTGTTCCCGCATTTCGGTCTGAACGATATCGTGCGCCCGACGCGCCGGTACTCGCGGCACATCTCCGACTTCGGCTACTACTTCGCCGTCAACGACTACGTCGATGTGCTCGTGTCCGGAGACTGGTTCGCCGACCGGTACGTGCAGTTTCACGGCCAGGCCCAGTATCACTGGATCGACCGCTTTGTCGACGGGAGTTTGACGTATTCGCGGATGTCCCAGATCGACCGGCCGGGCGTCAATTCGCGGATCGGCTGGAATCACTCACAGCGCTTCGACTCGCGCACGTCGTTCAATGCGCACGTCGACTATTCGACGAACGGGACGCTCATCACCCGCAATTCGCTCAACCCCTGGGAAGTCACGGCCCGGATCGGCTCGAGTCTGAACTTCGACAAGCGGTTTGCGTGGGGCGCGCTGAATATCGGGGGTACGCGCTCCCAGGATCTCTCGACGGCCAACGTCAGCCAGACCTTCCCGACCATCAGCCTGACGCCGTCCTCGGTGAACATCACGCCGTGGATGACCTGGTCACCGGGATTCAGCTTCACGAACGATCAGCAATTCCACGTCGCGAGCGGCACGCTCCTGGTTCCCGGCGACAGCACGGTGCCCGACACCCTGCGGCTCTTCAACGACAATCGCAACACCAACGTGTCCATCAGCACGCCGCTCCGCATCGGCCGCTGGAATTGGGGGAACAGTGTCACCGTGACCGATGTCCGGGTCCATGGGCGCCAGGAATTCGCGCTCCCAGACAGCACCGGCGGGGTCCGACGGGTCCTCTTCGGCGAGACGTTCGAAACGCGCGTCGATTGGAACACGAGCATCAACCTGCCATCGTTTTTCTCCGGTACCTGGAAGCTGCAGCCGAGCGTGGGGATCTTGAACACGACGAGCGGCGGCCCCTTCATGATCCGCAATCAGTTCACCGGCGGCCGGTATGTGCGGCAGGGGAAGCGGCCGGCCTTCAGCATGAGCCTGTCGCCGACCTTCTTCGGCTTCTTTCCAGGTTTCGGTCCGCTGTCGCGCATCCGGCATTCCATCTCGCCACAGATCAGCTATCAATACGCGCCCGGAGTCCAGGTCCCAGAGGAGTTTGCGCATGCGATCGATCCCACGGGTCGGGCGTTGAACTCCCGCACCGACCCGCAGCAGACCATCAGCATCGGGTTGTCGCAGACCTTCGAAGCCAAGCTGAAGCCGCCGGCCGGTGACACCGCGAGCGAAAAGGAACCGCGCAAAATCAAGCTGCTGAGCATCAGCACGAGCGCGATCGGCTACAACTTCGAGCAAGCCAAGCAACCACACCACACCGGGTGGCAGAACCCCTCGCTCCAGAACACGTTCCTGTCGGACCTGCTCCCGAGCTTTCAGCTGTCGATTTCCCACGACCTGTGGAAAGGCCAGGTCGGCACCGATTCGGCGAAGTTCTCACCGTTCCTGCAGAGCATCTCCGCATCCTTCACCGTGACACCGGCGACGCTCCAGGGGTTGGGCCGATTGTTCGGGCTGCGCTCGCACCCCGTCGCCGCGCCAACGCCAGACACGACCGCGACACAGTGCGCGGGTGCGTCCACTGACTGCCGTCGCTACCAGGGAAGCTCGGGCATACCATACGGGCCGCGCGTACCAGGGATGGGAAGCCGCGGGGGCTACGGCGGAGGCAGGGGCTTTACGCTCGGCATTTCGTTGTCGAGCACGCGGAGCCGGAGCGACACGACTCCGCAACAGCGCCATGCCCCGGGACGGCAGACGACCAATCTGAATCTGGCGTTCAGCCCGACCCGCAACTGGACGGCGAACTGGAGCACGTCGTACGATATGGGAACGCGGCAGTTCTCCTACCACTCGTTGACGTTCCAACGTGATCTGCGGCGGTGGCGTGCGAGCTTCAGCTTCAACAAGACGGCGGCCGGTAACTTTTCTTTCAGCTTCAACATTACGCTCACCGATCAGCCGGACATCAAGTTCGACTACGATCAGACCACCTATGTGCGGTAGATCGTTGTCCTCTGGCGGAGACACCGCCAAGCCGGGCTCAGTCGTAACCCGCTGAAAATCAGGCACTTCGCTTCGGGCATGAGGCGTGCTTACACCTCGGGCGATCCCCCGTCCTGAGGCTCTTATGCGCGTGCTCCTGTCCTTCGTGCTACTGGTTGCTGTGGCGTGCCAGCCGTCCCTCGTCGGTCCCGGCGGCAGCGCGCCGTCCACGCCGGCGAACCTGACATATGAGCTCGAGCCGAGCGGCGATCCCAATCGCCCCCTCGGCATTCTGCTCATGTGGGACGATGTGACCGACGCGAACCTTGCCAGCTATCGCGTCTATTCGCGCTCCTCGAGCAGCGGCTCCTACGGCCTACGCGGCGAAACCAGCTCGAACACTTTCCACGACAACGGTGTGCCCCATCTCGACTACTACGTGACAGCCGTGAACGACAACGGCGAGGAAAGCGGCGGCAGCAACGTGATCACGGTGGACGAGCGGCTGCAGCTCGATGCCCCCGCGTGGCTGTCTTCGATCTCCTTGAACGGCGCGATTCACCTCGAGTGGGATGACAGCTCGTACATCACGGCACCGACGCGCTTCAAGTGGTACCGCATCTACAGCACTGATTACAACCTCGACACCGGGCGGTGCGACACGAGCTGGCTGCTCGAAGGCACCACCGTCGCGCCGGAGTTTCTTGCGAGCGCCATGAGCAACGGCGTACCGCGCTGCTTCGGCGTTTCGGCCGTGAGCCGGGAGGGCTACGAGAGCCTCTGGTCGCCGCTGCGTCAGGACACGCCCCGTCCCGATGCGCGTAACACGCTGGTGTACGCCCTGCAGGTCAACGGCACCCAGGCGGGCTTCCGCTTCTGGGACGATGTAAACGGCGACGGCCGGGGTCAGGTCTCCGAGCTGGGCCTCGTGGAGAGCGGGAGCGCAACCGATGTCGATTTCCGAATCACACGCGGCACCGCCGATACGATGTGGATCGAGCCCGTGTTCAGCGGGACGAGGATCGGGATCTACGGGCAGGTCGCGGATCTGACGAACATCGATTCCGCGCTGGCGACCGGGTACACGCGGAATGCCATCCAAGCGGTCCCGACGTATGGCTACGTGTTCGAGATCGTCGAAGGCTCGACCGTGCGCTATGGCGCGCTGCGCATGACGCATGTCGGCCGGGACTACGTGATTTTTGACTGGAGCTTCCAAACTGATCCAGGCAATCCTGAGCTGCAGATCCGCGCCGGGCAGTCGACCGCGATGGCGACTGGCACCGGGGTTTCAGGCTCAAAATAGGGAGTCCGGGTCAGCTCGAGCGCCGGAGTGGTCGCAACAGCCACTCCGGCGCTTTAGCTTTGTTTCCCATGGCGAAGCTCCCCTCCGTCACGTTGGATGGTCATTCGCTCTCCATCGCCGATGTCGTCGCGGTCGCACGGCAGCACGCTGCTGTGGCGCTCGATACCAAGGCCCTCGCGGCCGTGGCACAATCCCGGAAAGCGGTCGAAGCGGCGGTCGCGCGCGGCGCGACGATTTACGGTGTCAACACGGGGTTCGGCAAGCTCGCGCACGTTCGCATCCCACCCGAGCAAGCACGCCAGCTGCAGCTGAACCTCATCCGCAGCCATGCGTCAGGCGTCGGGGAGCCGCTCCCCGCCGCTGCCGTGCGCGCCATGATGCTGCTGCGGGCGAACGTCCTCGTGCGCGGGACGAGCGGGGTGCGTCCCGTCCTTCCCGAGCTGCTGGTGGACATGTTGAACCGCAAACTCCATCCGACCGTGCCGTCGCAGGGCAGCGTCGGTGCTTCCGGCGACCTCGCGCCGCTGTCGCATCTCGCGCTGGCGATGATCGGCGAAGGCGACGTGAACGTGCCGAAGCCCATCACGCTCGAGGCCAAAGAGGGGCTGGCCTTCGTGAACGGGACGCAGGCGCAGACCGGCCTGGCGGCGCTGCTCGTGACCGACGCCTGGACGCTGTGGCGGAGCGCGCACGCCGCCGCCGCGATGAGTCTCGAGGCGGTCCGTGGCTCGCCCGATCCGTTCGACGCCCGCATCCACGACGCTCGCCCGCATCCCTGGCAGCAGCGCTCCGCCGCGCTGCTGCGCGACCTCCTCGCCGACAGTGAAATCCGGGAATCTCATCGCGAAAACGATCCACGCGTCCAGGACGCCTACTCGCTGCGCTGCACGCCGCAGGTGCTGGGTGCAGTCGGCGAGGGCCTCGCGTTCGCCGAACGGCTGGTGACGACCGAGCTCAATGCGGCGACGGATAACCCGCTCGTCTTCGGCGACGACGTGTTGTCGGGCGGGAACTTCCACGGACAGCCGATCGCGCTCGCGCTCGACGTGATCGGGATCGCGTTGACCACACTGGCGGGACTCGCGGAGCGGCGCCTCGAGCGCGTGGTGAACCCCGACCTGTCGTCGGGACTGCCGGCGTTTCTCGCGCACGACCCCGGCCTCGAGTCGGGGTTCATGACCGCGCAGATCGCTGCCGCCGCGCTCGTGGGCGACTGCCGTGTGCTCGCGACTCCGGCGAGCGTGCAGTCGGTGCCCACGGAAGGAAACCAGGAAGACGTCGTCCCGATGGGGATGAGCGCCGCATGGAAAGCCGGACGCATCCTCGCGAACGCCGAGCGCATCGTTGCGATCGAGCTGCTCGCAGGCGCACAGGGACTCGAATACTTGAAGCCGCTCCGGCCGGCCAAAGCCGTCGCGCGGATCCACGCCGCGGTGCGTCAGTACGCGGCGGCGCTCACCGGCGATCGTCCCATGACGAGGGACATTGAGCAGGTCGCGAGCGGTATTCGTGAGGGGAAATTCGCCTCATGAGCGGCCCGCGGACGGTGCGCGCTCCGCGCGGCTCCACGAAGAGCTGCAAGGGCTGGGTGCAGGAAGCGGCGCTCCGCATGCTGATGAACAATCTCGATCCCGAGGTGGCGGAGCGTCCGCAAGATCTCGTGGTGTACGGCGGCACCGGTAAGGCCGTGCGCAACTGGGCGTCGTTCGACGCGATCTGCCGCACACTCCGCGTGCTGGCGGACGACGAGACGCTGCTGGTGCAATCGGGCAAACCGGTCGGCGTGTTCACCACCCACGCGGATGCGCCGCGCGTGCTCATCGCGAACGCCAATCTCGTCCCGCGGTACGCCACGTGGGACGTCTTCCGCGATCTCGAGCGCCGCGGCCTGATCATGTATGGCCAGATGACCGCGGGGTCGTGGATCTACATCGGCACGCAGGGAATCCTTCAGGGAACCTACGAGACCTTCGCCGCGGTCGCCGCCCGACACTTCGGTGGATCGCTCAAGGGCCGCGTCGTCCTCACGGGTGGACTCGGGGGGATGGGCGGCGCGCAGCCTCTCGCCGCGACCATGAATGAGGGGATCTGTCTCGCTGTGGAAATCGATCCCGCCCGCGTGCAGCGCCGGCTCGAGACGCGGTACCTCGATCGCGCGACCACATCCGTGGACCAGGCGCTCGCCTGGTGCGAGGACGCGAAACGGCGGGGCAGCGCCCTGTCCGTCGGGCTGGTGGGTAATTGCGCCGATGCACTGCCGGAGCTCGTGACGCGCGGCTTTGCTCCCGACGTCGTCACGGACCAGACGTCCGCGCACGACCCATTGAATGGCTACGTCCCGCGTGGGATGACACTCACGGACGCGGCGGACCTGCGGCGGACGTCGCCCGATGAGTATCTCACGCGCGCGCGCGCGAGTATCGCCACGCACGTGGGCGCCATGCTGGCATTCCAACAGCGCGGCGCCGTCACATTCGACTACGGCAACAACATCCGCACCGAAGCGCGGGATGCCGGGGTCACCGACGCGTTTGCGATCCCCGGTTTCGTGCCGGAATACATCCGGCCGCTGTTTTGCGAGGGGAAGGGCCCATTTCGCTGGGTCGCGTTGTCCGGCGAGACGAAAGATCTGCATCGCACCGATCAGCTCGTGCTGGAGCTGTTTCCCGACAACGCGCATCTGAAACGCTGGATCACGCTCGCACAACAGCGCGTGGCATTCCAGGGACTTCCGGCGCGGATCTGCTGGCTGGGGCAGGGAGAGCGCGCGCGGTTCGGAGTTGCCTTGAACGAGCTGGTGCGACGCGGCGAGCTGGCGGCGCCGATCGTCATCGGTCGCGATCACCTCGACACCGGCTCGGTTGCGTCGCCGTTCCGAGAAACGGAAGCGATGCGTGACGGTTCCGACGCGATCGCCGACTGGGCCATTCTCAATGCGTTGCTCAATACCGCATCCGGCGCGTCGTGGGTCTCGTTTCATCATGGCGGCGGCGTCGGCATCGGCAACTCGTTGCATGCGGGGCAAGTCATCGTCGCCGACGGGACGGGCGCCGCGGGCAAGCGGCTCGAGCGCGTGCTCACCAACGATCCGGGAATTGGCGTCGCCCGTCACGCCGACGCAGGCTATCCCGAAGCGATCGATACGGCGCGCCGCCACAACATCCGGCTGCCGATGGGCGAGGATCTCGACTGAAGACATTGCTCGTCGGGGCGCGCCAGGTCGTGACGTGTCGCGGGCCTGCGCGCGCCCGCCGTGGGCGCGAGATGGCGGACGTCGAGGTGCTCGCCGACGCGGCGGTGCTGATCGACGGCGCCCGGATCGCGTGGGTGGGTCCGCGACGGGAGGCGCCCAAAGTAGAGGCGCAGCATGCTGCGCCTGTACGCGTCGTCGAAATCGACGGTGTGCTGTTCCCCGGGTTCATCGATTGCCACACCCACGGTGTCTTCGGCGCGCCCCGGCTCGACGATCAGGAGCGGCGCGCGCTGGGCGTCGACTATAAGGCCATCGCCGCGGCGGGGGGCGGGATTCTGCAATCGGTGCGCGACGTGCGCCGCCGCTCCGAAGCGGAGCTCGTCACACTCACCCGATCACGTCTCGAGACGCTGATCGCGCATGGCGCGACGACGATCGAAGTGAAATCCGGGTACGGCCTCGAGCTGGAGGCCGAATTGAAGCAACTCCGCGTGATCCGCCAGTTGTCTGAGCAGCTGCCGGTCACGCTGATCCCGACATTCCTCGGCGCGCACGAGGTCCCGCCGGAGTATCGCAACAAGCGCGCCGAGTACGTGCGACTCGTCTGTGAGGAAATGCTCCCGGCCGTTGCGCGCGAAAAGCTGGCGCAGTGTTGTGATGTCTTCTGCGAGCCGGGCGTCTTCACGGTGGCGGAGAGTCGTCAGATTCTCACAGCCGCGCGCTCGCACGGCTTTGCGGTGAAGCTGCACGCCGACGAGCTCGAGGGTTCCGGCGGCGCCGAGCTGGCGGCGGAGCTGGGGGCGGTGTCGGCCGATCATCTGGCCGCGATCTCCGAGCCGGGGATCGGTGCGCTCGCCGCCAGCCCGACGGTGGCCGTGCTGCTCCCGGCGACGATGCTCTTTCTCGGCAAGCGGTCCCAGGCGCCAGCCCGGCGGTTGATCGACGCGGGGGCAGCCGTCGCTCTGGCGACGGATTTCAATCCGGGGACCTCGCCGACGGTGAGCCTGCCGCTCGTCATGTCATTGGGCGTCTCGCAACTTGGGCTACGTCACGCGGAAGTTGTGACGGCCGTGACGATCAATGCCGCCGCCGCACTCGGACTCGCCGCGGACCGTGGCCAGATCGCCGCCGGATGTGTCGCGGATCTCGTCGTCGTGGCCGCAGACGACTGGCGGGAGGTCGCATACTGGATGGGGAAAGAGGTCGTAAGCGCCGTCTGGACAGCAGGTTCGGCTTGTCCCACCAAGGGGGCCCCGATATCTTAGTCGTTCCATATGTCAAAGCTCGAGCAGCTCAAAGAGAAGGCGAAAGGTCTCGAGGCCAAGGATCCGAAGAAGGCCGTGGAGATCTGGCTCGAGGTTCTCAACAATCAGGACGAGACCAATCCTGATCTCTCCATATACAATCGCATCGGCGATCTCTACATCAAGCTGAAGGACCCCGCGCTGGCAGCGGATTACTACGACCAGGCCGTGGACAAGTACGCCGAGCTTGGGTTTCACAACAACGCCATCGCGATGTGCAACAAGGTGCTGCGCAACGCGCCGGCGCGGCAGACCACGTATCTGAAGCTGGCGAAACTGTACGCCGCCAAGGGCTTCATCGCCGAGGCGAAGCACAACTTCGTCGAGTACGCCGAACGGATGCAGAAGGTCGGGAAGATCGAACACGCCTTCGCGGCGCTGAAGGAATTCACCGATATATCGGGCGAGAGCGCGTCGCTGCGCGACATGCTCTCCGAGCATCTCAAGATGTACGGCACCGACCCAGGCAAGCGCGCCTCGTCCGCCGGAGGGCGACCGACTCCTCCTGCGGCGCCGAGAACGGCCCCGCCCGCGGGTGGCGACGACGTACACAAATCGGGCAGCAGGAAGACATCCAGTCTTGTCTTCCTCGATCTGGATGAGCCGCGCGTCGCGAAGGGCCAGAAGGCAGCGCCAGCGCCCAAGCCAGAGCCGGAACCAGAGCCGGCTCCCCCCGTCGCGGAGAAGCTCATCGAGGAAGTCGTGCCCGAGCCGGACGAGTCGCTGCAGATCGAAACGACGAGTCTGGTGGATGAGCCTCCGAGTAGTGGCGGCGGCAGCGGGATGCTCGAGGGTCTGGAGACGACGGTTGCGGACTTCGGACAGGTGCGCCAGGAGAGTCCCAAGACGCCGTCGATCCGCGAGGAATTGAATCCGGCGGATCTCGATCTCGAGCCCGTGGCCGAGCTCGAGCCCACGATCCCCGCCGTGAGCCCGGACGAGGGAATCGAGCTGGAGGGGGCCGATCTCGTCCTCGAGGGCAACGTCGTGGATACGCCGGCGGCCGCGCCTCGACCGCCGGCGAAGAAGGCGGTGCCGACACTCAAGCCGCTCGGACGTGGCCCCGGGGGAGGGGGCAAGCCGGCCGCCGACACGCCGCGCGTGAAGCCGGTCGTGCCGAAGCGTCCAGCCGCGTCGCCGGCATCCTCGGCGCCGGGGAAACGCAAAACCGTCGTCGAGGTCCCACCGCTCGAGCTGGAGCCGGACTTCGAGACAGCCATAACCGACAAAGGGCACGACGTCGATGAGGAGCCGCTTGCCATCGACGAGACGCCCAGACATCCGAGCTTCATCCAGACCGAAGACGACACGTCGATATCGTCCGGCGGGCGTCGCTCCGGTTTCATCGACCTCGGGATCGACGAGATCAGCAGCGGTGGAGACCAGGCGGGCTCGCTCGTCTTCTCCAACATCGAGGAAACGCCGGCGGCGCCGGGCATCGAAGAGCTCGAGGAACGGGTCGCCGATAATCCGGACGATCCCGAGGCACATCAAGCGCTCGGCGAGGCGCTGATCGAGCAGGGCGAGCGGGAGCGCGGCATCGAAGAGCTGGATCTCGCCACCGCGGGTTACGAGAACGGCGGCAATCTCTCGCACGCGCGCGATCTCGTGGATGAAGTGCTGAGGCTCGACCCGAACAGCGTGCGTCACCGGCAGAAGGCGGTGGAGTTCGCGTTCAAGGCGGGCGACAAAGCAAGGCTGGTGGACGCGTATCTCGAGCTTGCCGACGCGCTGTTGCGTTCGGATCTTCCAGAAAAAGCCCGCGCGGTGTACGCGCGCGTCGCGGAGCACGATGCCAAAAACGAGCGTGCCAAGGCCGCGCTCGCGATGCTCGCGCCGGCGGTTGCGACGCCTGCGGCCGCGCCCGGCAAACCTGAGGGCAAGGTCAAAGCCAAAGACGCGAAAATGAAGGTCCGTGACGAAGCAGCCGTGAACGGCGACTTCATCGACCTCGGCTCGATGCTCACCGACGAGGACGACGACAGTGTCCCGGCCAAGGACACGCGGATGACCGTCGCCGACGAAGAGCCGACCGGCGACGAAGAGCAGGACTTCCAGGACATGCTGGCCCGGTTCAAGCAGGGCATCGACGAGAACATCGATGAGGCCGACTTCGAATCGCACTACGATCTGGGCGTCGCGTTCAAGGAAATGGGCTTGCTCGATGAGGCGATTGCGGAGCTGCAGAAGGCCTTGCGAGCCCCGGAAGGAAAGCTGCGCACGTCGGAGATGTTGGGGATCTGCTTCTTCGAGAAGGGGGCATACGGCGTGGCCGAATCGATTTTGCGGCGCGGTCTCGATCTGCCCGCCTCCGGCGATCAGGAGCGTCTCGGCGTCCTGTACTGGCTCGGCCGCGCGCTCGAACAGCAGGGCAAGAAAGCCGACGCGCGCGACCTGTATGGACGCGTCTTTGCGGTAGACATCCGTTTCCTCGATGCCGAGCAGCGCGTCAAAGCGCTCGCCAAGGCGAAATAGCGTGAGTCAACAAGTCACCCGTGTGAGCCTCCGCGACGTCCAGCGACCGGTGGCTGGGGAGCTGGAGCAGGTGGTCCTCGAGCTGCGGCGCGTCATCGCCGCAGATTTCCCAAGCGTGAGCGAAGTGAACGACCACCTCTTACAAATGAAGGGGAAACTCTTCCGGCCGACGCTCCTGCTGCTCAGCCATCAGGCGGCCGGGTCCAAGGATCCGCGCGCCGTCACGCTCGCGGCCGTCGTGGAGTTGATCCATCTCGCGACGCTGGTGCACGACGACTCCGTGGACCACTCGGTCTTGCGGCGCGGCCTGCCCACGATCAATGCGCTGTTCTCGCATCAGATCGCCGTGATCATGGGAGACTATCTCTATTCGCGGGCGATCATCGAGCTCGTCCGGCTGGACGACCACGAGGCGCTGCGCGTGCTGGCGCGGGTCACGAACGAGATGACCGTCGGCGAGATGCGGCAACTCGAGGCGCACGACAAGCTGGCGTACGGCGAAGGGGCGTACGATGCGCTCATTCGGGCCAAGACCGCGTCGCTCCTGTCCGGCGCGTGCGAGGTGGGTGCCCTGACCGCGCCCGCCAACTTCCGCCAGGCCCTGGCGCGCTTTGGGATGCTCCTCGGCATGGCGTTCCAGATTACTGACGACTTGCTCGACTACACCGAGCCCGAAGCGGTGACGGGAAAGCCGTCCGGCCTCGATCTGCGCGAGCACAAGGTGACGCTGCCGCTGATCGCCGCGCTCGCGCGGATGCCGGCCGAGGGTCGGACGGTGGTAGCCGAGCTGATGGACGCGGCGGAGCCGGGTGACGATTTGGTGGCTGAAGTGATCCGATTGGTGGAGGGCGCCGGCGGGCTCGGGACGGCTCGCCAGCGGGCCTTGGACCTTGCCCAGCAGGCGGAGGCGGAGCTCGACGTTCTGCCGGCTTCGCCCGCGCGGGATGCACTACAGGGGAGCATTGCCTATGCCGTGGAACGTCGGAGCTAGGTCCATGTCCCACGGCCCGCGTCGCCCCGGTTTCTATCTAGGGGTGCTGGCGGTTGGCTTCGTGGTCGGGGGCTTGCTGCAGGCGTTCCTGCGGCGCTTCTTACCTCAGGGGCCGGCGAAGGAAGTGTTCACCTGGTCGGTGACCCCGACGATCGGGCCGGTGCACCTGGATCTGCTGGTGATGTCGATTACGCTCGGACCGATCGGGCTCGACGTGTCGCTGCTTGCGGTGGTCGGTGTCGTGGTCGCGTATCTCGTGGCCCGCTCGCTCTTCTAGAAAGGCGAATCATGCTCGGCAATCTCGGCTTCACGGAAATCGCGATTCTGCTGCTGATCCTGGTGCTGTTCTTCGGCGCCAAGCGCATCCCGGAGATCGGCGCGTCGATCGGGAAGGGCATTAAGGAATTCAAGAAGGGTCTCAAGGACGTGTCGGCCGAGGAACCGCCGGCGTCCTCGGATTCCTCAATCCCCCCGGCCGGCGGCGGCAGCCCGAAGCGTCTGAATCAGTAGCGGCACGGTCTCATGCTGGGAAATCTGAGCGGCAGCGAAATCCTGATTCTGATGTTGATCGTCCTGCTCGTCTTCGGCGCGAATCGGCTGCCGGAAGCGGGCAAAGCGGTGGGGAAGGGACTGCGCGAGTTCAAACGCGCGCTCTCTGACGCGGAACACAGCATTCAGCAGCTGCCCCCCTCGCGGGAGGAAGAGCAGCCGCGCGATGCCAAACCGAAGCGTTTAGTCGAGTAGTGTTACTGCAGTAGCGTCGAGGCGTCCGCCGAGGCTTGCGACTTGAAGAGATCCTTGCGCCGATCGACGACCTTGGCTTTGGCGCGCACCCCGTCCAGATACTGCTGAATCCGCGCCTGCTGCAGCGCCTGCCGCAGCTGCGTCCGCTGTACCTCTTTTTGCGCGAGCCAGGCCGTCGAGTCCGCGAGTCTGCGTCCCAACGACTCGAGGATGAAATAACCGTTCTCACCTTCGACCACGGCGCTGCGCTCCCCGACGCGCAGGCCGAAGGCGGTCCCGACGGCGATCGGCTCGCCGCTGAGATCGCGCGGCGGCCGCATGCGCGTGAAGGGTCCGAGGCGCTGCACTGGGATGCCGCGCGCTGCGGCGGCACTCGCCAGATCCGGCACGCCCTTGAGCAGCGCAGCGAGCGAGTCCGCGCGACGGCGCGCGAGCGTCTTGAGCTTCTCGACACGAACGAGATCGGAAACGCGCGCCCGAATCAGTGCCAGCGGCGGTGTGCCCGCGGTCGTGACGGAGTCGAGCCGGAACACGTAGTATGCCGCGTCGCCCTCGATCACGGGGCTGGTTTCACCGACTGGCGTCTCGAATGCCCACACACTCACGTCGGGAATCCGGTAGTCTCCGAGCCGGAACCCCTGACCTTCGACGACCTTGTACTCCGGAGACAGCAGTAATCCCATGCGGCGGCCCACCTCATCGAGCGTCGTGGGATCACTTCGCTCTGCCGCCAGGCGTTCGAGCGTGTCGACGCGCGTTTCAACCTGATCGAGGTGGGCAGCCAACAGCGGCACGGGAATCAGGATGTGCCGGACCTTGACTGAGTCGCCCTTGGCCTGGTCGATGCGAATCAGGTGATACCCGAACTGTGACTGCACGGGGCCGGACAGCTGGCCCGGCTTCAGGTTTCGGACGGCCTGCATGAAGGGGGCAACGAAGGTGCTGTCGCTCTTCTTGATCCAGCCGAGGTCGCCGCCGCGCTGGCCGCTGCCGGAATCGCTGGACTCCCGCTTGGCAACGTCCTCGAACTTTGCCCCGCGCGCGAGCTCGCTCCGCACCCGCGCTACGTGGGCGCGCGCCGCGGCGCTGTCCTCGGCGTTCGGGAGGCGCGGAATGGCGATCCACCGCACCGATGCGACGGCCGGCCGCTTGAAGTCGTCGGGGTGTTTCGCGACGTAGGCCTGCAGCTCGGCGTCACCGATCGGCGTCGTGTCGATGATCGCATAGGGTGACACGGCGATTGCGGCGACTCGCACCGAGTCGTGCTGATCCTTGTACAGCCGCCACAGCTTGGCGTCGGGAATGTAGACATCGCTGGCGAGATATTCGAACAGCTTGAGGCGCGGAATCTGCTGGCGGTAGATCGCTTCGAGCTGCAGCAGCAGGTTGCGGTCACTGGTGGTGGAGAGGAACTGCTGCCACTTGCGAATGTCGAACTGGCCGTCGGTCTGGAACTGCGGATCGCGCATGATGTCGGGCAACGGCGAATTATGCGCCATGGCGATGATCTCGTCGTCGCTCACCCGAATGCCGAGACGGTTGTACTCCTGCTCGAGCAGCGCGTCCTGGACCATCTGATTGATGACTTGATCCTGGAGTTGCCGGTCCTCTTCCTTCGTCGTCGGCGCCGTGCCGTACTGCTGATGGTATTGCTCGGAGGCCACCTGGACGCGCTGCTGGTATTCGGTGACCGGATATTCTTTGCGGTTGACCCGCAGCACGACGTTGCCGCTGGGTCCGAGGATACTCATCACTTGTCCGATGGCGAGCCACAGCACGAACGCGACGGCGAGGATGTAAAAGATCCACTTGGCGTTGGCGCGCATCGTGCGCAGCATGGCGACTCTCGAACTCCGTTGAAGAGAGGAGGGCTGAAGGGGCATAAGTCTAAAAACGACAACGCACAAACTCAAGCGCACAGGTGCACGGGTCATTTGACAGCGGCGCAGGCCCAACACTATCTTCGCCCAATTCCCACATAGACTTAGGCCGGGGGGGCCGTGGCCTATACCAGTGAGATCGACAAGCTCGAAGCGCGTTTTCGGGATAACCCCAAGGGCAGAAACTTTGCCCCCTTGGCGGACGCCTATCGTAAAGCAGGACTTATAGATAACGCGATCGATCTCTGTCAGAATGGTCTCAAGCTGCACCCCGACTACGTCAGCGCTTACATCGTCTACGCCCGCTGCCTCGTCGACAAGAAGGACGAGGCCGGTGCGCACGGTGTCTTCACGCAGGTCCTGGATCTGGACCGAGAAAACATCATCGCGTTGCGCGGCCTCGCCGAACTCGCCGAGCGGACGGGGAAGTACGCAGAAGAAGTCGAGTGGCTGTCCCGGCTGTTGAACGCCGACCCCATGAATGGGGACGCAGCCGAAGCGCTGGCGCGAGCCAAGCGGAAGGCTGCCGCTACGACCCCGATGACCAAGCCGGATTTCGCGGTCGAGCACGAGACTCCCGAGCCGGTCACGCTGAAGCGGCCGTCGCGGCCTTCGGCGTCCATACCGGAAGTCGAGAACTTTGAAAACCCCATCAGCTTCAATCCCAACGCCCACGCCGCCGCAAAAGCGGACGGCCTGGAGGTTCAGGAAGACGTCGAGCTGAACGCGCAGCAGATCGAGCAGGTCGAGATCGAGGGTCTGGCGCGCACGCAGTACGAAGGCAGCGGGATGTTCAAGCTCGATGCGCGGGAACCGACCTCGGAGTCCGGACCAGACCTGGATGAAGCGCTGCCGCAGGTCGATCTGCCGCTCATCATGCCGGACGACGACATCCTCGCCCCCCTCAGAGCGGCCGCTCCCTCGCCACCGCCTCCGCCACAGCCTCCGCCGCCTCCAGCACCTCCACCAGCCCCACCGCCGTCGCGGGTGCCTGCGGCGGTCGCCCTGTCGGATGATGACGGGGCAGCGGACACGGCGACGCTGTCACGAGCGGAGCCCGTGCTCACGGAAACGATGGCGGAGCTGTACCTCAAGCAGGGCCATCAACAGGACGCGCTCCGCGTCTATCAGGCGCTGCTCGCGCAGCGTCCCAGCGACGCGAAACTGAGGAGCAAGGTCGAACAGTTGTCCTCCGGCGGCAGAAAGAAATCCGGCGTTTCGGCGCAGGCCTTTCTGAAGGGCATCTGGGCGGGACGCGGGGCGGGCGCCCGTCCGCCCGCTCCGGCGGACCAGGGTACGCTCGCCGCAGCGTTCGACGCGGCGGGTGGGGGAGGGGGGCCGCCCCCCGGCGAACCGTCGCGTCCGGCGAACGACCATATCTCGCTCGACTCCGTCTTTGGCGAGGAGGCGGGACGGCGCGGGAACGCGCACCCAATCGAACCGCCTTCACCCGCTTCATCCTCTCAAGCCAAGACGGGAGGCTTCTCGTTCGACGAATTCTTCGCCGGCGGGAAGCCGGGCGCGCCGGGCGCTACGAGTGAAGGCGGCGGCGCCGACCCGGCGTCGTCCAAGACCCCCGGCGCGAGCCGTTCGTCCGGCCGGACACAGCGTCCGCCCGAAGACGAGGTGGAAGCCGATCAGTTCCAGCAGTGGTTGAAGAAGCTCAAGTCCTAGTGTCTCGCCACATCGCCGTGCTGAATGGCCCCAATCTGAATCTGTTGGGAGAGCGTGAGCCTGAGATTTACGGCCGCACGAGTCTGGCGGACATCGAGCGCGCCACGAAAGAGCGCGCGCGCACGCTGGGTGTCGAGTGCACCTGGATTCAGACGAATCATGAAGGCGAGCTGGTAGAAGCGATTCAGGGGCTGAAAGGCCGTGCCGATGGCGCGCTGATCAATGCCGCGGCGTTTACGCATACCAGTCTGGCCGTGCGCGACGCGTTGCTCGCGGTGCGCGTGCCGTTTGTGGAAGTGCATCTCTCCAACATCTTCGCCCGCGAGCCGGAGCGGCGGCGCTCGTTGCTCGCGGATCTTGCCGTTGGCGTAGTGACGGGATTCGGCGCCGACAGTTATCGGCTGGGATTCGAAGCGCTTGCCAGGTACCTCGAGTCGCGATAGGCGCGCCGAGCGACAGGCGGCGCTGGCGGCAATACTCGATGCCGAGGGCTTGGACGCGCTGCTCGTGACGTCGCGGCCGAACATTCGGTATTTGACGGGATTCAGCGGATCAGCGGGCGTGGCGGTAGTGACCCGGGGCGAGGCCCTGCTGGTCACCGATTTCCGCTACGACGAGCAAGCGCGGCAGCAGTCCGGCTCGGTGGCGCGCGTCGAAATCGAAGGGACGAGTGTCTGGGATCGGCTGCTCAAGGAGCTCGGGGCTGGGGTTTCGGGGCTGGGGCCTGGGGGGTCGATCGGTTTCGAAGCGCATGCGATAAGCGTGAAGGATGCGGAGCGGTTTTCGACGGGACCCGGCACGGCGTGGCGCTGGAAGCCCGCCGGCGAGCTGGTCGAGCGGCTGCGGGTACGCAAGGACGCGGGGGAAGTGGCCGCCATTCGTGCCGCTGCGACGCTCGCGACGGCGGCGCTGCGCGATACGCTGGAGACGGTGCGGTCGGGGCAGTCGGAGCTCGAGATCGCGGGGGACCTCGAACGGGCGCTGCGGCGGCGCGGCAGCGAGGCGCACCCGTTCCCCGTGATCGTGGCGAGCGGGCCGCGGAGCGCGCTCCCGCACGCGCTCACAAGCCGCCGCACGGTGGCGGCGGGCGAGTGGCTGCTGCTAGACTTCGGCGCCGTTGTCGACGGGTACTGCGCCGACATGACGCGCACGGTCGTGGTCGGCGCGCGGGCCGATGAGTCGCAACGCGCGCTGTACGGCCTGGTGCAGGAGGCGCAGCGGCGCGCACGCGAAGGTGTGCGCGCCGGCATGAGCGGGCGGGACGCGGACGCACTCGCGCGCGAACCGATCGAAGCACGCGGCTTCGGCGCCGCGTTCGGGCATTCGACGGGGCACGGCCTCGGTCTCGAGGTGCACGAAGCTCCGCGGCTCGCGCGCACTGCGCCCGACGCACTGCCCGAGGACGCCGTCGTGACGATCGAGCCGGGCGTCTACGTCGCGGGACGGGGCGGCGTGCGGATCGAAGACGACGTGCATTTGTCGGTCGATGGGCCCGTGCTGTTGACGGACGGCTGTACGGATCTCCTGGAACTGGTGTAGGGCCTCTTGGGGGGTATCTTCACGATATGAAGCTCGACATCATCGCCCAGATCGTGCAGATCTTGAAGGACGCCCCCGAGGTGGGGGCGATCGAGATCCGTCGCGGTCTGTTCGGGGCGTGGTCGTCGGTGCGGGTTTCGAAGGCGGGCCACGGGAATACGATCGGCGGGGGACTGGCGGGGGGAGCCCATGTGGTCGTCTCGCACCCCGCTGCAGCACCCGGCGCCCCGCCTCCAGGCTCCGCTCCAACCGCTCCTGCTCCCTCTGCCGGCCCCCAGCTCCTCGAGATCAAGTCCCCGATGGTGGGGACGTTCTACCAGTCGCCCGAGCCTGCCGCGCAGCCGTACGTGAAGGTCGGGTCGCGGGTGAACGTAGGGCAGGTGGTCTGCATCATCGAAGCGATGAAGATCATGAACGAAATCGAGTCCGAGGTCGGCGGCGTCGTTCGGGAAGTCACCGCGCAGAACGCGCAACCGGTGGAGTTCGGCCAGGTCCTTTTCCGGGTGGATCCGCATGGGTGAGGCGACGCAGAGCAATCTGCCGGCATTCAACTTCAAACAAGCAATCACGCACATGGTACAGCGCAACGGCTCCGACTTGCTGCTGAAAGTCGGGCGTCCCGCGACCATCCGCGTGAACGGCGACCTGGTCGCGCTCGATACCGCGCCACTCAAGCCGGAGGAGCTCAAGTCGCTCGCTGAGCAGATCATGACGCCGCGGCAGGTCAAGGAGTTCGCCGAGCATAAGGAGGCGGACTTCGCGATCGGCGTGCCGGGCGTCGGCCGGTTCCGGACGAACGTCTATCAGCAGCGCGGCACGGTGGCGTTCGCGTTCCGGGCGATTCCGTATGAGGTCAAGCAGATCCGCGAGCTGAATCTTCCGGGCGTGCTGGAGGAAATCGCGCTCAAGCCGCGCGGCCTGGTCCTGGTGACGGGCGTGACGGGGTCGGGGAAATCGACGGCGCTCGCCGCGATGATCAACCACGTGAACACGAACCGGCGCGTGAACATCATCACGATCGAGGACCCGATCGAGTTCCTGCATCGCGACCAGCACGCCAACATCTCGCAGCGCGAGGTCGGCAACGACACCCTCACGTTCAACTCCGCGCTCCGGCACGTGCTACGGCAGGATCCCGATCTGATCCTGATCGGCGAGATCCGCGACATGGAGACGCTCGACACCGCCCTCAAGGCGGCGGATACGGGTCACATGGTGTTCTCGACGCTGCACACGACCGATGCGACGCAGACGGTGAGCCGCGTGATCTCGTTTTTCCCGCCGCACCAGCACGACGAGATTCGGCACCTCCTGTCCACCGCGCTGCAGGCGATCGTCTCGCTGCGACTGGTGCCGCGCAAGGACGGCCGCGGCCGCGTCCCGGCCGCCGAGGTACTGATCAATACGGCCGCCGTGGCCGACAACATCCGGGATCTGTCCAAGCAGCTCAACATTCCCGATCTCATCGCCCAAGGCTCGGTGCAGTACGGCATGCAGAGCTTCGACCAGTCGCTGTTCCACTGGTACCAGCAGGGCGTCATCAGCTACGAGAGCGCGATTTTCTACGCGACGAACCCGAGCGAGTTCGCCCTGAAGGTGTCGGGCGTGGATTCGTCCGGGAACCGGCTGGGTGGCTCCGACGCGGCCGGGGCGATCGAGCTTACGCCGTAATGTTCAAGAAAGTGCTGATCGCGAACCGCGGGGAGATCGCCCTGCGGGTGATCCGCGCGTGCAAGGAGCTGGGCGTCGAGACGGTGGCGGTGTATTCGGAGGCGGACCGGGAGTCGCTGCACGTCCGCTTCGCCGACGACGACGTTTGCATCGGCCGCGCGCCAAGCCGCGACAGTTATCTCAACATCCCCAGACTGATCGCGGCGGCCGAAATCACCGGGGCCGACGCCATCCACCCCGGCTACGGCTTCCTCGCCGAAAACCCCGAGTTCGCCGAAAAAGTCAGCGCCTCCAACATCACCTTCATCGGGCCGACGCCGGACCAGATCCGGCAGATGGGCGACAAGGCGGCGGCGCGGAAGCTCGCGAAAGCGCAGGGCGTGTCGACGGTGCCCGGTTCCCCTGGTCCGGTCGAGTCGCTCGAGGAAGGCCAGAAGGTGGCCGAGGACATCGGATTCCCGGTCATCATCAAGGCGGCGGCCGGTGGCGGAGGGAAGGGGATGCGCGTCGCCAACGATGCCGATCAATTCGCGCAGTCGTTTACGCTCGCCAAGCAGGAAGCGCTCGCGGCCTTCAACTCCGACGAGGTCTACATCGAGAAGTACCTCGCCCGGCCGCGCCACATCGAGATTCAGATCATGGGGGACACGTACGGCAAGGTGATGCATTTGTGCGAGCGCGACTGCTCGGTGCAGCGCCGTCACCAGAAGCTGGTGGAGGAGGCGCCGTCGCCCGCGGTGGATCAGACGCTGCGCGAGGATATCGGCGACGCGGCCGTGAAGCTGGCCGAGTCGATCGGCTACGTGGGCGCGGGAACGATCGAGTTTCTCCTCGACGCGGACGGCGCTTTCTATTTTATGGAGATGAACACCCGCATCCAGGTCGAGCATCCGGTGACTGAGATGTGCACGAACTTCGATCTCGTGAAGGAGCAGATCGTGGTCGCGGCGGGTGCCCCGCTGTCCTTCGTGATGAACGGCAACCGGCTGCGGGGGCACGCCATCGAGTGCCGCGTCAATGCCGAGGATCCGAGCCGGAATTTCCAACCCGCGCCGGGCTTGATCACCGCCTACCATCCGCCCGGCGGCCCGGGCGTGCGGGTGGACACGCACATCTACGCGGGCTATACCGTCCCGCCCTACTACGACTCGCTGCTCGCCAAGGTGATCGTGCACGGCAACACGCGGACGGAGGCGCTCGCCCGCATGCGCCAGGCACTCGACTCGTTTATCATTGAGGGCGTGACTACGACGATTCCGTTTCTGGGCCGGGTCATGCGGCACCCGGACTTCGTCGCGGGCAAGGTCGACACGAAATTCCTCGAGCGCGAGCCGCAGCTCCTCAAAGATCAAACATGAAGATCGACGTCTACTACACCCCACTCGGCCTCAATGCGGGAGATCTGACGGGCCGAGCGGTCGTCGTCATTGACGTGCTGCGGGCGACCAGCACGATCGTGACCGCGCTCGCGGCCGGGGCGAAGGCCATCGTCCCCGCCGCCAGCTCGGACGAGGTCGTGCGCCTCACCGCGAACCTGGAGAAGAACGGGATCGTCCTCGCGGGCGAGCGGCGCCTGCTGAAGATCGAGGGATTCAGCCTGGGGAATTCGCCACGGGAGATGACGAAGGAAGCCGTGGGCGGGAAGACGCTGTTTTTGGCCACGACCAACGGCACACCCGCCCTGCTGGCGGCACAAGGCGGGGATCCGGTGCTGGTCGCCGCAGCCTTGAACTTCAGCGCCGTGGCCGAGCGCGCCCGCGGGCTGTTCACCGAGCGCGGCGATCTCGTCATCATTTGCGCGGGGCGCGATAAGCAGTTCGCGCTCGAGGACGCCTACACCGCCGGCCGCCTGATCAAGGCGGTGAAGAAGGGCGTGCCGCCGAAAAAGCTCGCCCTCAACGACGCCGCACAGGTCTCGCTCGACCTCGCGGCGCTGGGCGGCTGGCAGGATGCGCTCGGCGCGAGTGATGCCGCGCGCATGCTCGGCGAGGCGGGCCTCGGGGATGACGTGAAGTTCTGCGCTAATCCCGACCGGCTCTCGATCGTCCCCGTCTACGCGGATCGCCGCATCGCGGCATGAATCCCAAAGCTCGACAGGAGCTCGTCGGCATCGCGGCCCTGCTGGTGGGGTTCTTCCTCGGGCTGACGCTGCTGCCGGTGGCGTTGACGGGAAGCTGGGGACGGACGATCGGCAACGCGCTGTGGCAGCTGTTCGGCGTCGGCGCGATCGTCGTGCCCATCCTCGGCGTGGGCTGGGCGCTCGCCGCGTTCGAGCGACTCGGCGCGCTGTCCTGGGAGCGGGCAGCCGTGCTCGGCACCGGTCTCGTTCTCCTCATTCCGTATGGTATTGCGCTCGCCATCGGGCCGACGTTCCCACCCGACTACACGAACTGGACGCGCAGCGAGCGGCTCGTCGGGCTATTTCCCGGATTCCTGGCGAACGGTGTGCAAGGCGCGATCGGAACGGCAGGAGCTGTGCTTGCCGGTGTCTTCGCTCTGTCCGCCGTCGGCGCGCTGACTATCGGCTGGCATCCGTTGACACTACTCCGCGCGCGTGCTAGGGCTCCGGCAAAAGAGCGTGCGCCGTCCGCCGTGCGCAGTGCGCCGGAAGACATGCCATCCGACGATCGTAGGGTCTCCGATACTGCAGTCCGGCGTACGGCGTACGGCGCACAGCGCACGAAGGTAAAGCCCGCACCGTCCCCAAAGTCTCCACCACCTCCGGGCTCGCAGATCCCTCCCATCGAGTTGTTAACCGAGGGTCCGCTCGCGGTCGAAGACGCGGACGCGGCGCAGATCGAGGACATGGGCCGGCGGCTCGTCACGACGCTCGAGACGTTCCGTGTGGGCGCGCAGATCATCAACAAGACCGTGGGTCCGGTCGTGACGCGGTTCGAGCTCGAGCCGGGACGCGGCGTCAAGGTGGGGCGCGTGTCCTCACTCGCCGACGATCTCGCGCTCGCGATGCGCGCGCAATCGCTGCGGATCGTCGCGCCGATTCCGGGGAAGGCGGCGATCGGGATCGAGGTGCCGAATCCGACACCCCGGCTGGTCCACGTGCGCGATCTCATCGACAGCGCGGAATTCCGGCGCGCGGCGCGCGTGCTGCCGGTCGTCCTCGGCCGCAACCTGGAAGGCGATGAAGTCGTCGACGACCTGACGAAGATGCCGCACCTCCTCATCGCCGGCGCGACCGGGTCGGGAAAATCGGTGTGCATCAACGCGATCATCACGAGCCTGGTCTATGCCCATGGGCCCGACAAGCTGAAACTGCTGATGATCGATCCGAAAATGGTCGAGCTGTCGATGTACAGCGCGCTGCCGCACCTCGGTCTTCCCGTGGTGACGAGCCATCACAAAGCGGCGAACGTGCTGAAATGGGCGGTGTGGGAAATGGAGCGGCGCTACCGGTTGCTGCACGCCAATCACGCGCGCAACATCACGGACTTCAACAAGAAGGTCGAGACGAAGGCACCGCTGAAAGGGCCGCGTGAAACGCTGGCCACGCAGGCCGGCATTCAGAAAGAGCTGCCGTTCGATGCCGTGTACAGCGGCGGCATTCTCGCGTACATCGTGCTGATCGTGGACGAGCTGGCCGATCTCATGCTCACCGTGCAGGGCGAAATCGAAACGCCGCTCGCGGTGCTCGCCCAGAAAGCGCGCGCGATCGGCATCCACCTGATGCTCGCGACGCAGCGGCCGTCGGTGAACGTGATCACGGGATTGATCAAGGCAAACTTCCCGTGCCGGATCGCATTTCGCGTTTCGGCAAAAGTCGACAGCCGCACGATTCTGGATCAAAACGGCGCCGAAACGTTGCTCGGCAACGGCGACATGCTGTTCCTGCCGCCCGGCAAGAGCGAGCCGATGCGTGTGCAGGGCGCGTTCATTTCGACCGACGAGACGGAGAAGCTGATGGAGTGGTACAAGGCGCACGCCGCGGCGGCCGTCGCCGCGCCTGGAACGTCGATCGACGAGCAAGTTGCGGCGCTCGAGAAGGCGGAGAAGGAGGGAGAAGGAGGCGGGAGTCAGGAGCCGGGAGCCGGGGAACGCGATCCTCTCTTTCGGCACGCCGCGGAAGTTTGTATCCAAAACCAACTCGGATCTACGTCGTTGTTGCAGCGCCGGATGAGCATTGGGTACGGACGGGCGGCCCGCATCATCGATCAACTGGAGCTCGCGGGCGTCCTCGGCCCCGCCAATGGCTCCAAACCCCGGGATGTGCTGGTAGGACTGGAAGAACTCGACGATCTCACCGGCCGGGAGGGCGCAAATTCGAGCAGCTAAATGATGAGGCGTGCGGCAATCGGGTTATGGGAGCGTCCGGAGGACCGATACCTTCTCAGCGTGTCGAGCGGCATCCATAGCGATCCAGCGGACTGGTCCGACGCGCGCCACCAGCGCGGCCTTGCCGGTGAAGAGCAGGCGATCCGTTATCTCCAAGCCCGCGGCTGGGAGGTCGTTGCGCATCGCTTTCGCGTCGGCCGCATCGAGGTGGACCTGATCGCCCGGCGTGGTCATCTGGTGGCCTTCGTCGAAGTCAAAACCCGGCGGGGCACCGCGTTCGGGAGTCCGTTCGAAGCGGTGACGGGCGCCAAGCGGAGAGAAATCGTGAAAGTGGCGCGCGTGTGGATGGACCGTTATGGGCAGCGTTCCGACGTCTATCGCTTCGACTGTATAGCTATTGTCGACAACAAGTTAGAGCATCTGGAAGACGCCTTCCGTCCCGGATGGCGGTGACATCGGTTTCGGTATATATTCGGGCCTCAACCAGGAGGCTCGCCACCTTATGTCGAGGTCAACCATGGCAGAACAGCAACCGGCCAAGTCCTCCGTTCCCTCCCTCACGGACGACCGCCGCAAGGCACTGAATCTCGCGATCACGCAAATCGAGAAGACCTGCGGGAAGGGGTCCATCATGCGGATGGGCGCCGACACACCGCAGGTGCGCATTGCCGGGATATCGACCGGCGCCATCAATCTCGACGCGGCGATCGGGATCGGCGGCATCCCCCGCGGCCGGGTGACGGAGATCTTCGGCCCCGAGTCGAGCGGCAAGACGACCCTGGCCCTGCACGTCGTCGCGCACGCGCAACGAGAGGGCGGTGCGGCCGCCTACATCGACGCCGAGCACGCCCTCGATGTCGAGTACGCCAAGAAGCTGGGCGTGGACATCGAGAATCTGCTCGTCTCCCAGCCGGACACAGGCGAGCAGGGTCTCGAGATCTGCGAGATCCTGGTGCGCTCGGGTGCGGTGGACGTCGTGGTCGTCGATTCGGTGGCGGCCCTCGTGCCCAAAGCTGAAATCGAAGGGGAAATGGGCGACTCACTCCCGGGTCTGCAGGCTCGGCTCATGAGTCAGGCGCTGCGCAAGCTCGCCGGCGCGATCAACCGCTCACGTACCTCGGTCATCTTCATCAATCAGCTGCGTGAGAAGATCGGGGTCATGTTCGGCAACCCTGAGACGACGAGCGGCGGCCGGGCGCTGAAGTTCTACGCGTCGGTGCGGCTCGACATGCGTCGCATCGCGCCGGTCAAGGATCGCGAAGTGGTGATCGGCAATCATGTGCGCGTGAAGGTGGTGAAGAACAAGGTGGCACCGCCGTTCCGCCAGGCGGAGTTCGACATCATGTTCGACGAAGGGATCAGCCACGAGTCGCTGCTCGTGGATATCGCGGCGGAGGCCGGCATCATCGAGAAGTCAGGCGCGTGGTACTCGTACGGCAAGGAGCGAATCGGACAGGGGCGTGAGAACGCCAAGTTGTACCTGAAGGACCACCCGGACATGTCGGCCGAAGTCGAGGCACGCGTGAAGCAGCACCTCGGCGTCAGTACTGTGGAACCGGGTGCAGGGGGAACAGTCGCCGACGAGGATACGCCCGCGAGCGAAGAGTGATTCTCACCGGACTCGCCCCCGATCCACACCGCCCAGACTACAGGCTGGTCGACGTGGATCGGGGGCGATTTGCGTCCCTCCGGGCCACAGATCTTGCAGATCTTGAACTGCGGATTGGCGCGGAGATTCCCGCCGTCATATTCGCCCGGCTGCAGGAGCTCGCCGATGTCGAAGCCGCCCATCGCGCCGCGCTGCGCGCCGTGGCCCGGCGTGCGCACGCGCGCGGTGACCTGCGGCGCCGGCTGCTGCAGAAACAACATCCCCCCGCCGCCGTCGATGCCGCTCTGGATCGGTTGCGCTCCGCCGGCCTGATCGACGACGCTCGCTTCGCGGTGGACTACGCGGCAGCCAAAGCTCGGCGCGGGCGCGGGCCGTCGCGATTGGCGCGCGATCTCCAGGCCCAGGGCGTCGATCGACGCGTTGCCGAAGACGCGGTGCGCACGTCGCTGGCGGCGGAAGGAGTCGATCCGACCGAAGCGGTGCGGGCGCTGGCCGAGAAGCGGGCTCGGCAGCTATCGGGGCTGCCGGCGGCGGTGAGGAAGCGAAGGCTGGTGGCGTTCTTGGTACGGCGAGGGTTCAACGGCGGGGACGTACGGGAGGTGGTCGAATCCCTTAACTCCTAGTTGCACTATATTTTACCTGCATGAAGTCCGCCGACATCCGCCGCAAGTTCATCGACTACTTCAGGGCACCGCCTCGCTCCCACCAGGAGGTGCCGAGCTCCTCCCTTGTCCCCGCAGACGACCCCACGCTGCTCTTCACCAACGCCGGGATGGTGCAGTTCAAGCGGGTGTTTCAGGGCTTGGAACGCCGCGACTACGCGCGAGCCGTAACCTGCCAGAAGTGCGTCCGGGCGGGGGGGAAACACAACGACCTCGAGCAGGTCGGCCATACCGCACGGCACCACACCTTCTTCGAGATGCTCGGCAACTTCTCCTTCGGCGACTACTTCAAAAAGGAAGCGATCGAGTACGCCTGGGAGTGGGTGACGAGCAGCCAGTGGCTCGGCATCGATCCGGACCGCCTGTATGTCACGGTGCACCATTCCGACGATGAAGCGCGCAAGCTGTGGCGCCAGATCACCGGGATCTCGGAAGCCCGAATCTTCGGCCTCGGCGACAAAGACAACTTCTGGCAGATGGCCGATACCGGCCCCGCCGGCCCGAACACCGAGCTGAACGTCGACCTGCGACCCAAGAACGAGCGCGGCAAGGGTGAGCTCACGACGGACGAGTTCGTGCGCCTGAACGAGGAGGGCAAGCAGCTCGAGATCTGGAACCTCGTCTTCATGCAGTACGACCTGCAGCCCGACGGCTCGCGGAAGAATCTCCCGAAACCCTCGGTCGATACCGGGGCCGGGCTCGAGCGCATCGCCTCCGTCATGCAAAACGTGCCCTCGAATTTCGACACCGATCTGTTTCAGCCGATCATCGCGCAGGCCGTCGAGATTGTGGGGCGGCCCTACGATCGCGGTCCCTCCGGCGCGCCCTACCGCGTGCTCGCCGACCATGCGCGCGCCGTCGCGTTTCTGCTCGCCGACGGCGTCTACCCGTCGAACGAAGGGCGCGGCTACGTCCTGCGGCGCATCCTGCGGCGGGCTGTGCGCCACGCCTGGCTTCTGGGCCGGCGCGAGCCGACGCTGGCGCCGCTCACGCGGTCGGTCACGGGCGCGATGGGGGACGTCTACCCGGAGCTCGGGTCGAAGGAGCAGCACATCGAGCGGGTCACCCGCGCCGAAGAGGAGCGCTTCCTCGAGACTATTGAAGGCGGACTCACGCGGATGGAGGAGTTGCGTCACCAGCCGGTTATTTCGGGCGACGATGCGTTCAAGCTGTACGATACCTACGGCTTCCCGCTCGATCTGACGCAGATGATCGCCGCCGAGCATGGGCATACGGTGGACGTCGAGGGATTCGAGCAGGCGCTGGGGCAACAGCGGCGGCGATCCAGGGCGGCGAGGAAGGCGGCGGCGGCGGGGGGCGGCGAAGGGCGGCAAAGGGGCGGCGAATGGGTTGAGTTAAAGAAGAAGGGCAAGCAGAAGTGGATCGGGTACGAGGCCACCAAGGCCGAGACCGAACCGATCGCATTTCGGCAGACCGGTGATCAACTCGAGCTGATCCTCGAGGAGAATCCGTTCTACGCCGAGTCGGGCGGCCAGGTCAGCGACACCGGTGTGGTCCAAGGGGACGGGTGGGAGTTGACCGTTGCAGGCGTCGAGAAGGTGGACGGCAGGAACGCCGTCGTCGGCACGTTCGGCGAGACGTTCGAGCCGACGCCCGCGCTCGCGCAGGTCAACGAGGCGCGGCGCCGCAATATCGAGCGCAATCACACCGCGACGCATCTCGTGCATGCGGCGCTGCGGAAGATTCTGGGCCCGCACGTGCGCCAGGCCGGATCGGTCGTCGCGCCCGAGCGGCTGCGGTTCGACTTCAGCCATCCCGGTCCCATCAAGCGTGATCAGCTCGGCGTCATCGAGGCCGAGGTGAACGCGCACGTGTGGGAGAATCTCCCTATCGAGACCCGACAGATGGCGTACAAAGACGCGGTGGCGGCGGGCGCCATGGCGTTGTTTGGCGAGAAATACGGCGACGTGGTACGGGTGGTGGACGTTCCCGGCGTGTCGCTCGAGCTGTGCGGCGGTACCCACGTCGGGTCGACGGGACAGATCGCGCTGTTTCGCTTCACGCACGAGACCGGCGCTGCTGCGGGCGTGCGCCGCATCGAGGCGCTCACCGGTCCCACGGCCTACCGTTACGCGCTCGAGCAGCAGGGCCGCCTGTCCGAAGCCGCGGGACTGCTCAAGACGCAGCCCGAGCATCTGGCGCGCCGCATCGAAGCGATGCTGGAGGAGAACCGGAAGCTCGAACGGCGGGTTCAGGAGCTGCTGAAATCGGGAGGCGGGACACGGGAAACGGGAAACGTGGAACGCATCGGGGATGTGGAGCTCTATATCGACGAGTCCGAGCTCGACGACCGCGGCCAAATCGCCGCGATCATGGATGGCTTCCGCGCGAAGCATAAGCGCGCTATTTCCGTGCTGTTCATAAAAGGCGAGCGAGCCGGGATCCACGTGGCCGTTACGGACGATCTGGTCTCCAAGGGCGTCAAAGCGGGTGACATCGCCAATGCCATCGCGTCCACGACGGGCGGGAAGGGCGGCGGGCGGCCCCATTTTGCGTCCGCCGGTGTCGGGGACGCCACCAAGCTGGGCGAGGCACGCGCGCGCACGCCGGACATCGTTCGGGAGTTGGCATCGTCGCGATGACCCGCGACCAGGTGTTGGCGTGGCTCGACACGCGCCGCCCCGTGCCGCCGGCCACACTGCGCGACCGTCTGCGCCGCGCCGTGCACGACGCGCCCGGCGGGCTCGCGGCGCACCTCGCGCGCCTGGGTCAGGAATTGCTGGACGGGGTAACATCGCAACCAGCGGGAGGCCGCGAGTTGGCGCTCGATCTGCTCGCGGCGGACGCATTCGCCACCTACGCTTTCGAGGCTCAGGCCGAAGATGAGACTTGATGGTCAGGGTTTGCTCGTGCTCGTGGATCCGGTCCGCACCAGCGGCGCGGAGGCGGAACGCATTGCACGCGCGGCGAAAGCGGCGGGTGTGCGTGGGCTGCTGATCGGCTCGTCATTCGACGGCGCCGCCCAGACCCACGACGTGGCGCGGGCGCTGCGGGCCAACGCGCCCGGCATACCGGTGGCGCTGTTTCCCGGATCGGCCATGCAGCTCACCGATCAAGTGGATCTGGTGCTCTTCCTGTCGCTCGTGTCGGGCCGCAATCCGCAGTATCTGATCGAGGAGCACGTGCGCGCGGTGCCGTTTTTGCGGCAACATCCGGTCCCGACGCTGTCGACCGCCTACATCCTCATCGACGGCGGGCGGGTAACGAGCGTGGAGTCGGTGAGCCAGACGCGGCCACTCCCTGCCGATAAGCCCGAGCTGGCCGCCGCTCACGCGACCGCCGCCAATCTGATCGGGATGCAGGCGGTCTATCTCGACGCCGGCAGCGGGGCCGAGCGGCCGGTCTCACCGGAGGTGATTCGTGCGTGCCGCGCGGCCGTGCCGAAGTGCGCGCTGTTCGTCGGGGGCGGCATTCGCACGCCGGCGCTGGCGCGCGCCGCGCGGCAGGCAGGGGCAGACTTCGTCGTCATCGGCACCGTCGTCGAAGAAGGACCGCCAGGAGGGGGAGGGGGAGGGGGAGGGCGAGGGGGGGAACTCGGGGGTCTGGAGGCGTTCGTCGAGGCTGTGCGGTGAGCGCCGAGAAAATCCGCGAGTCCCTGGGCGGCCTGGCGGCGCTCGCCGGCCAGGTCGCAGCGGAGCAGGCGGATCAGATCGCGGCGATTGCCGAGCGGTTCGAGGGCACGCTGCGCCTCGGCGGTACCCTGTTCTTCGCGGGAAACGGTGGGAGCGCCGCCGACGCCCAGCACGTCGCCACCGAGTACGTGGTGCGCTACCAGACCAACCGGCCGGCGATGCGCGCGGTTGCGCTCACGACCGACACGTCGTTGCTCACGGCATGCGCCAACGACATGGGGTTCGATGAAGTCTTCGCCAGGCAGGTCGAAGCGCTGGCCGAGCCGGGAGACCTGCTCGTGTTGCATTCGACGTCCGGGGAGAGTCCCAACGTGATTCGCGCCGCGCAGGCCGCCAAGGCGCGGGGGGTGGGCGTCGTGGCGCTGCTCGGACGCACCGGCGGCCAGCTCAAAGACCTTGCCGATCTCGTCCTCATCGTGCCCTCGTCCGAGACGGCGCGCATCCAGGAGCTGCATCTCGCGATCGAGCACGTGATCTGCGACCTGGTCGAAGATCGGTTGAAGGATTGATCGATCTCCGCGGGAAGCGGGCGTTTGTGACCGGCGGCGGCCGGGGCATTGGGCGTGCGACGGCCGTACTGCTTGCGCGGGCCGGCGCGAAGGTCGCCGTCGGGTACCGCAGCCGCAAACCCGCCGCCGATGCGCACGTCACTGCCGCCGTCCGCGGCGATCTCGGCACGCCGACCGGGGCCACCAAGGCCGTCGCAGAGGCGCTGCGGGCGCTCGGCGGCAGTCTCGACATTCTCGTGATCAATCATGGCGTCTGGCCGGCCGACGACGTGCCCGTCGCGAAGCTGAGCGACGCGCAGTGGGAGTCCACCCGGCGCGCGAATCTCGACGCCGTGATCTACGTCTGCCGAGCCGCGATTCCGCACATCACCGAAGGGGGAACGATCGTCCTGGTGTCATCGACCGCCGGTCAGCGGGGCGAGGCGTTTCACGCCGATTACGCCGCCACGAAAGGCGCGGTTATCGCGATTACCAAATCCCTCGCGGTCGAGCTCGCGCCGCAGATCACGATCAACTGCGTGGCGCCGGGGTGGGTCGACACCGAGATGTCGGCGAAGCCGTACGCCGCCGGCGGTCGTGCGGCCATCGAGAACACGATTCCGCTGCGGCGCGTCGCCAGCGCCGAGGATGTGGCGGGTCCGATTCTGTTTCTCTGTTCCCCGCTCGCGAGGCACATGACCGGCGAGATTCTCAACGTGAACGGCGGCTCAGTGCTCTGCGGATGACGTTCCCCGAGAAGCTGCCCATACCGTCCGAAGTCCTGAAGATTGCCAAGAAGCTCGAGGACGCGGGCTTCGAGACGTGGTGCGTGGGTGGCGCGATCCGGGACAACCTCCTCGGCGTCGAGAATCACGACTTCGATCTCACGACTGCGGCGCCGTCCGCCGAGGTCCAGAAACTGTTCAAGCGTACGGTCCCGGTAGGGATCGAGCACGGCACGGTCGCCGTGCTCGACGGCGCCAATCAGCAGCACGAGGTCACGACATTTCGGAAGGATATCAAAACGGACGGCCGCCACGCGGTGGTGGAGTTCGGCGTGTCGCTCATGGACGATCTGGCGCGACGCGACTTCACGATCAACTCCATCGCCTATCATCCCATCCGGCACGAGTGGCGGGATCCATTTGGGGGCGAACAGGATCTCGCGAAGAAGCTGATTCGGTCCGTCGGCGATCCGAACTGGCGGTTTCAGGAAGACTATCTGCGGATTCTGCGTGCGCTGCGCTTCAGCGCGCGCTTCGAGTTCCGGATTCATGCGCGCACCCTGGAGGCCGCCAAGGCGAACATCCAGGGACTCGCCCAGCTGTCGGCCGAGCGCGTGCGGGACGAATGGTTCAAGGGACTGAAGACCGCCGCGCGCCCGTCGAAACTGGTTGCACTCTGGTGGGATGTGGGCGCGATTCGAATCTGGCTCCCCGAGATGCGGGATGCGGGAAGCGGGATGCGCGATGCCATGAAGCACGTCGACAAACTTCCGCGGGATCCGGTACTGATCACGGCGTTTCTGGCGAAGGATCCGGCGTCGTTGCTCACGCGTCTCAAATGCTCGACACGAGACATCGAACGCGGCCGTGCGATCGGGCTCTGGCGCGACAAATACCCAGATGCGAAAGATGCGACGGCGACACGGCGCTGGCTGTCAGCGGTAGGCGATCATGCGGACGACCTTCTAGCGTTGCTCCCCGCTCCCCGCTCCCCGCTCACTCAGGCAGTCGAGAAGATCCGAGCGGCAAACGCTCCGCTGACGCTGAAGGACCTCGCCGTGAAGGGCGACGATCTCATCGCTGCGGGCGTGCGCCCCGGACCGGACGTCGGCGAGGCGCTCGCGCGGCTGCTCGAGGAAGTGCTCGAAGACCCGTCCCGCAACACCAAAGCGTACCTCCTGTCGCGTGTCTAAGGCGCTGCTGTACGCGCTCGTCGCGGCGGCCGGCAACGTGCTCGGTGCGCTCGCCGTCACCCGGCGCGCCGTCCGCGAGCTGCGCGTCATCGAGCTACTGGTGGCGTTCGGCGCGGGATTCATGCTTGCGGTGGCCATCGTGGAGCTGTTGCCTGCGGCGCTGCCCCGCAGCGGCTCCAGTGGGCCCGCGCTGGTGCTCGTGGGCTATCTCGCGGTGCATCTCACGCAGCATACCGTGACGCCGCACTTCCATTTCGGGGAAGAAACCCACACGGTCAGCTCCATCGCGGGAACATCGGCGCTCGTGGGTCTGCTGCTGCACACGTTCTTCGATGGCGTCGCGATCGCGAGCGCGTTCCTCGTGCGGTCGGAGCTTGGCATCATGGTGTTCATCGCCATCTTTCTCCACAAGCTGCCGGAAGGCGTGACGATCTCGAGCCTGATGCTGGCGGGCGGGCGGAGCGGGGGACGAGCGGTGGGGGCGGCGGCGCTGCTCGGCGTGGCGACCATGCTGGGTGTGGTCCTCACCGAGCAGATGGGCTTTCTCGTCCAGCACGGCCTTGCGCTGTCGGCCGGCGTGACGATCTATGTGGCGGCGTCGAATCTCGTGCCAGAATTCCAGGGTAAGCAGGGATGGAAGCTGCCGGCGGCCTTCTTTGCCGGCGCGGCGATATTTTTCTTGACCAAGGTGCTGATGGACGGCGCGTCGTGACGGAACCGACACTGTTTCAAGGCTCCAGCGAGCCTCTCGCTGCGCGCATGCGGCCCAAGACGCTCGAGCAATTCTTGGGGCAAGAGCATCTGCTGGGCCCCGGGAAAGCACTAGGCGATCTGATCCGCCGCGGCGACGTTGGGTCGTGCATCTTCTGGGGGCCGCCGGGCTCCGGCAAGACGACGCTCGCCAAGATCATCGCCAACTACACCGATCGGCACTTCGAGCCATTCTCCGCCGTAACCGAAGGCGTGGCCCGCGTGCGTGAGATCATCAAAGAGGCCGAAGAGCGGCTCAAGTATCGCGGACAGGGCACCATCCTGTTCTGCGACGAGATCCACCGCTTCAACAAGGGCCAGCAGGATGCGTTCTTGCCCTGGGTCGAAAACGGGATCATCACGCTCATCGGCGCAACCACGGAGAATCCAAGCTTCGAGCTCACCGGAGCCCTCCTCTCCCGGTGCAGGGTGTTTGTGCTGGAACCGTTGAACGACGCACACATCAATACGCTTCTCACGCGAGCGATCGACGCGGAAAACAAAGGGAGAGGGGAGAAGGGAGAAGTACGATTCGGTGACGATGCCCTGGAACTGCTCGTTACGCATGCTCAAGGTGATGCGCGACGCGCGTTGAACACACTCGAAGCCGTCTTCAAGCACGTGTCGAACATCTCCCCTCTCCCCTCTCCCGTTCCTGGTGAAGTCATCCGCCAAGTTTTGGAGAAGCCGTTACCGGTTTACGACAAGGCCGGCGAACAGCACTTCAACCTGATCTCGGCGCTCCATAAGGCGATCCGCGGCTCGGACGTCGATGGGGCGCTGTATTGGCTCGCCCGCATGCTGGCCGGTGGAGAGGATCCGCTGTACATCGCGCGGCGACTCGTGCGCATGGCGCTCGAGGACATCGGGCTGGCGGATCCGCGGGCCCTGACCGTCTGCATCGCGGCCAAAGACGCGTACCACTTCCTCGGCAGTCCCGAGGGCGAGCTGGCACTCGCGGAGGCCGCCATCTATCTCGCCACCGCGCCGAAGTCGAACCGCGCGTACGCCGCGTTCGGAGACGCGCAGGCCGCTGCCCAGGAGCATCCTGCCGAGCCCGTGCCGCTCCACATTCGCAATGCGCCGACCGGTCTGATGAAGGATCTGGGATACGGCAAGGGTTACAAGTACGCCCACGACTACGACCAGGCGTATGCGCCGCAGGAGTACCTGCCGGAAGCGTTGCGGGGAGCGAAGTGGTACCAGCCCGCCGACGCCGGTTACGAAAAAACGGTCAGGGAGCGGGTCGAGTGGTGGGAGAAGCTGAAACGAGATGCAGGAAGGGCGTGAGATGATCCTCGGCGTGGGTTTGGATGTCGTGGCGGTCGGCAGGGTCGAGCGCTCGCTGCTGCACGACGACGTCGCGGAGTTCGTCGAGCGCGTCTTCACCGCGGCAGAGCACACCGAGTGCGAGGCGCGGGCAGACCGTGCCCAGGCACTGGCGGCGCGGTTTGCCGCGAAGGAAGCCTGCTTCAAGGCACTCGGCACAGGCTGGGCCGTGGGTGTTTCATTCCAACAAATCGAGGTGACGAGTGGGGACGCCGGGAGGCCCGAGCTGCGGCTTTCCGGGGCGGCGGCAGCCCGTGCCGAGGCCATGGGGGTTCGTAGTGTGCATGTGACGCTCTCACATGAGCGTGACTACGCCGCCGCGGTGGTGATTCTCGAGGGGTAGCGGAACTGTCACAAGTTTGCAGCACTCGCCTGAGGACGTTGGCGCCGCCAGCGATCCCGCTCTATACAGATAACATGTTTCTCGACAATAAGTTAGCGCCCATGTGTCGCGCCGGCGCCATAGCTCGGCTTTTGCGATGTCGCCGGTCGGGAGGGGCACGAGCGCCCTGCGGCCACGAACGCTGGCGCGCGGCGCACCCCGGCGTCCGGGAGACCTGTCATGCCAGCCGACTCGAACGGCCAGTCGATCAAGATCTTCTCCACGTGCCCCCCATCGAATCTTGTGGAGCCGGGGAGCTATCGCCGCCAGGTGATCGACATCGCTCGATGGAGCGAGGCCGCGGGGTGCGAAGGAATCCTGGTCTATACCGACAACGGGCTGGTCGACCCGTGGCTGGTGGCACAGATGATCATCACCCACACGGAGCGCCTCTCCCCTCTGGTCGCGGTGCAGCCGATCTACATGCACGCCTATTCAGTCGCCAAGATGGTGGCCTCGCTCGGGTTGCTGTACGGGCGCCGCGTGTACCTGAATATGGTAGCGGGCGGGTTCAAGACCGACCTGAACGCGCTCAACGATCCCACCCCGCACGACGAGCGATACACCAGGCTGGTCGAGTACACCTCGCTGGTCATGGCGCTGCTCCGAGGCGGGCAGCCCGTGACGCACGAGGGCCATTATTACCGCGTCACAAACCTGAAGATGACGCCGTCGCTGCCGGCCGACCTTGTGCCGGGCGTGTTTATGTCCGGGTCTTCGGCGGCGGGCGTCGAGGCCGCCCGGGCGCTCGGTGCGACGGCGGTGCAGTATCCGAAGCCCGCCGCTGATTACGCGGGCTCCGGCACTATCGATGCGGTGGAGTCGGGCGTTCGGATCGGGATCATCGCACGCGACACCGCTGACGAGGCCTGGAGCACGGCGCGCGCCCGCTTTCCCGAGGATCGGAAGGGGCAGCTCACTCACCAGATGGCGATGAAGGTGTCCGACTCGGTGTGGCACAGCCAGCTGTCGGAGCTCGTCAAGGCAGGCGGTGATCGGGAACAGAACCCGTACTGGCTGGTTCCCTTCGAGAATTACAAGACGTTCTGCCCGTATCTCGTGGGCAGCTACGAGCGAGTGGCGGACGAAGTCGCCCGCTATGTGGGTGCTGGCTACCGCACGTTCATCCTCGACGTCCCGGCCAGCCCGGAGGAGCTGGGGCACATCCGCGTCGTGTTCGAGCAGGCCACGAGCCGCGTGGCGTCATGAGCGAGCTGTTGCAGGACGGGATCACTGCGCAGGCCCTGCGCCGGCCGGAGGCACCCGCGGTCGTGTCGCGCGACGAGCGACTGACGTACGGTGAGCTTGAGGAACAGAGCAACCGGCTCGCCCGACTCCTGCGAGAGGCCGGCGTGCAGCGGGGCAATCGGGTCTGTCTGCTCATGCCCAAGTCGCCGGCCGTAGTGGTGGCTATGTTGGGCGTGCTCAAGGCGGACGCGATCTATGTCCCCCTCGATCCCACGAGTCCCGCGCCGCGCGTCGTGAAGATGATTGCGTCGTGCGACGACCGCTGGATCCTCGCGGCGGGGGGAGGGGCAGGAGGCGGGCCAGTGGTGGGCCTGCTGGACGAACTGTTCGCGGATACGCGGTTCGCAGCCGAGCATGACGTGGGCTGGATGTCGACCCCGCCCGCCCAAGGCGCGCGGTTCACGCCGCGGTTTTCGTGGGCCGACCTGAGCCGCTGCTCGGCCACGTTGCCAGAGCGGCAGAACAGCCCAGACGACCCTGCGCACATTCTCTTCACGTCGGGGTCCACGGGCGTTCCCAAGGGCGTGGTGATTACACATGGCAACGTCCTGCCGTTTCTCCGCTGGGCTCGCGACTACTTTGGGACGAGCACATCCGACCGGGTTTCGTGGCACCCACCGTTGCACTTCGACCTGTCCACCTTCGACGTGTTTGGTACATTGCGCGCAGGTGCTGTGCTGTACCCAGTGCCTCCGGACGTGAGTTTATTGCCTCACAAGCTCGCCCAATTCATCCGGGCAAGTGACCTCACGCAATGGTTCTCGGTACCGTCCGTGTTGAACTACGTGGCGAAGTTCAACGTGCTGCGCGATGGCGATTTTCCCGCCCTGCGCCGAGTGCTGTGGTGCGGCGAGGTGCTGCCCACGCCCACGCTGATCTACTGGATGCAGCGGCTGCCGCACGCGTCGTTCACGAATCTCTATGGGCCCACTGAGACGACGATCGCGAGCAGCTACTACCCTGTGCTGGAGCGCCCGACGGACGAGCGGGCGGAGATCCCCATCGGCCGGCCGTGCCCAGGGGAGAAGCTGCTCGTGCTGGACCATGAGGGCCGGCCGGTGCCGTCCGGCGAGGTGGGCGATCTGTACATCGCAGGCGTGGGCCTCAGCCCGGGGTACTGGCGCGATCCGGAGAAGACGCGGAGCGCGTTCCTGCTGCATCCGCAAGGGAGTGGAGGGGGGGGCGAGCGGATCTACCGGACCGGGGACTTGGCCCGGGTAGACCGACAC
>QHUZ01000066.1 GCA_003223395.1 Gemmatimonadota bacterium
CCACTTTTGATGGCGGCAAGACGTGGACGCCGACGCTGCCCGACGGATTCATCCCGGGCATCACCCAGTTCACGAACGACCCCGCCGTGCCGGGGACCGGCACGTATGACTTCGCCGGCGATCCCGCAGTCGCATTCAGTCCCGACGGATCCACCGCGTACTTCACTTGCTTTGGATATGTCGGCAAGAACGTCGCGCTCTGGCTGAGCCGCTCGACCGACGGCGGCCGCACTTGGACCGCGGGCGGCCCCGATCATCCGCTCACGCTTGTCAGCGCATTCCAGGGCGAGGGCAAGGCGCGCGGATCGAACGGGCAATTCCCCGACCACGAATCCATCACCGTTGCGAACGACGGCACGATCTACGTGCCGTGGGCACACTTCACCGGCTTCAGCGCGCATTCGCCCATTTTCATTGCGGTGTCGCACGACGGCGGGAACAGTTTCGATCTGCCGGTGAAAGTCTCGAGCGGTTCGGTCCGCAACGACCAGGACGCGCGCGTCGTCGTCGATCCGGCGACCGGCTACGCCTACCTCACCTTCGACAACTCGGTCCAGGGCGGTAAAGGCACCGCAATGTTCGTGAGCGTGTCAACCGATCACGGCGCGACGTGGAGCAAGTCGCTCAGGTTCGCGACGTTCCAAAATCCGGTCTGCCTGTATCCGCCGTACTGCTTCAATATTTCCGGCGCGCCATTCCGCGCTCCAGGATCGTATCCCGTCCCGGCGTTCGACCCGACGACCGGCCGGCTATACGTGGCCTACACGGACATTGTGGACGGGAAGGCGCAAATCCTGCTGACGTACGCCCACGTCAGCGATATCACGCAGTGGTCGACGCCGGTCATTGTCGCGCCCGCCTCCGGCGATCGCATTAACGTCGAGCTGAGCGTGGAGCCCGGCAGCGGCCGTCTCGATCTGATGACCAACGATCGCAGTTACAGCGGCAACACGCTGTTCGATGTCTCCTACATCACGAGTGCAGACGGCGGCGGGACGTGGTCGACGACGCGCGTCACGAAGACGAGCTGGGATCCATCGGCGTTCGGCGTCCCCTGCTCCAGCTGCGCCAGCGGGGTCCGGCCCTTCATCGGCGACTACGACGGCATCATCTCCCTCCCCGGCAGCGCCGCGATGACGTGGCGGTCCCCCAGGCTCCTGGCTCCCGGCTCCTCGATGTTCCGGTCGGCCTCGACTGGCGCATGCTCGGCCCGTTCCGCGGCGGCCGCTGCGACGCCGTGTCCGGCGTGCCAGGCCGGCCCGACGAGTTCTACTTCGGCCACGTGAATGGTGGCGTCTGGAAAACGATCGACGCCGGCAGAACGTGGTTCCCGATCTTCGATGACCAGCCGGTCGCCTCGATTGGCGCCCTGGCGGTCGCACCGTCGGCACCGGACGTGATCTACGCCGGCAGCGGCGAGTCGACCCTGCGCGACTCCGTGGGCTTTGGCAACGGCGTCTACAAATCCACCGATGCCGGCCGCACCTGGACGCACCTCGGCCTCGACGACACGCAGCACATCGGCAAGATCGCCGTCGATCCGAAGAATCCCGATGTGGTGTTCGTAGCGGCGATCGGTCATCTCTACGCCGCAAACCCGGAGCGCGGCGTGTTTCGCTCGAAGGACGGCGGCCGCACCTGGCAGAAAGTCCTCTACAAGGACGAGAACGTCGGGGCGGTGGAGGTCGTCATCGATCCGACAGACTCGCGCGTGGTCTATGCGGGATTATGGAATACGCGCCGCCCGCCGTGGTTCACCTACGCACCCACGAACGGACCCGGGGGCGGGATCTTCAAGTCCACCGACGGGGGATCGACGTGGCAGCAGCTCACGGCGGGCCTGCCTCCCGCCGGAATCGGACGCACCGGCATCGCCGTGGCGCCGTCCAATCCGCGCCGCGTGTACGCAGTAGTCGATTGCCTCGTGCCCGATCCGAGTGCACCGCCCCCGCCGCCCCCGGCGCCGCAGGCGCCGGGCCGCCCTGCGCCGCCTCCTCCAGGACAGGGCGGCGTGTTCCGCTCGGACGACGCCGGCGCAACCTGGCGACGCGTGAGCGCCGATCAGGCGCTGTGGGGCCGTGGCTGGTATTTCGAGAAGATCGCGGTCGATCCGAAGAACCCCGATATCGTGTACGTGCCGAACGTCGCCGTGAACCGCAGCCGAGACGGCGGCGCCACCTGGGACGTGATCCGCGGCTCGCCCGGCGGCGACGACTACCACCAGGTGTGGGTCTCACCCGACAACCCAGACATCCTGATCGTCGCGAGCGACCAGGGCACGATCATCACGCGCAACGCGCGCACCGCCGATCCGCGCGCCATGACCTGGAGCTCGTGGCTCAACCAGCCCACGGCTCAAGTTTATCACGCATCGGTCGATTATCGCTTTCCCTACTGGGTCGTCGGCGCGCAGCAGGACTCGGGCGCGGTGGCGGTGCGCTCGCGCGGCAAGTTCGCGCAAATCTCGCAGCGCGACTGGGAGCCGATCGGTGCCGCCGGCGAGAGCGGCTACGCCACCGGCGACCCGCTGCATCCCGGGATCATTTACGGCGGCGAAGGCAGTCGCTGGGACCTCGAGACCAACCTCTCGGTCCCGAACACCTCGGCGCCCAAAGGCACGGAGACCGACCGGGGCGATTGGACCCAGCCGCTGGTGCTGTCGGCGGCGGACCCGCACGCGCTGTATTACGCCAGCCAGTTCTTGTTCAAGACGAGCGACGGCGCGCACACGTGGAAGCAGATCAGCCGCGACCTGACTCGACCCGATCCCGGTATCCCGCCGAACCTCGACGCGGCCGCGGCGGCAGCGGTCGATCGGAACGGCAAGCGTGGTGTGATCTACGCGGTGGCAGCTTCACCACTGCGCGCGCTGCTGATCTGGATCGGCACCGACGACGGACTCATCCAGGTCACCCCGGATGACGGCATGACCTGGCGCGACGTCACGCCGGCCGCCATGACGGCGTGGAGCCGAGTGACGAGCGTCGAAGCGTCGCACTTCGACGCCGACACCGCGTACGCGAGCGTCGACCGGCACCAACTCCAGGACTTCGCGCCGTACATCTACCGCACGCGCGATCGGGGCCGGTCCTGGCAGCGCATCACCGCGGGCCTGCCCGACGGCGTGTACGTCCACGTCGTCAAGGAAGACCTGCTGCGCCGCGGGCTGCTGTTCGCCGGAACCGAGCGCGGCGTCTTCGTGTCATTCGACGACGGCGACCACTGGCAGCCGCTGCAGCGCAACCTGCCGGCGACGTCGGTGCGCGACTTCGTGGTGTACGGCAACGACCTCATCGTCGCCACGCACGGCCGGGGCTTCTGGGTGATGGACGATATCAGCACGCTGCGACAGGTAACGAACGAAGTGCTCCAGGCCGATGCGTGGCTGTTCCGGCCGGCGGACGCGATCAACTTCATTCAGGGCGACGATAACGGCACACCGTTCCAACGCGACGAGCCGCAGGCGCTGAACCCGCCCGACGGTGCGTTCATCGACTTCTATCTCAAAGCCGCGGCGCGCGGCGCGGTCACGCTCGAGATCCTGGATGCAGCGGGCAAAGTGATGCGGAAGTGGCCCGGCGAATCGGACCAGCAAGCGGGACGCGGCACGAGAGGGCTCGCGCGCGTGTCACCGCTGTGGCAGGCCGCGCCGGAGGTGTTCTCCACGGCGGCCGGGATGCACCGGGTCGTTTGGCGGCCGGTCGCGCCGGCCGAGCCCGCCGCTCCGGGTGCCGGTGGACCGCGCCGTCGCGAAGGCGCGCGGCTTACCGGCGGGTTCACCGCACGGCTCACCGTAAACGGCCGAGTGTACACCGAGGCCTTCACGGTGCGCCCCGATCCACGGAGCGACGCCCGCTAGGACGGGCTCGGAGCACTGCCATGCCGCTGTCACTCCGGCGACTCACGTTCGTTGCGTTCGCATTCGTCGTTGCCTGCGAGCCCAGCCCGAGCAGGAGCGGAGGTGGCGTACCGCAGGCGGGACACGTCTTCATCGTGACCGAGGAGAACCACGACTACGCCGACGCGATCGACAGCGCGTCGATGCCCTATCTCGATAGTCTCGCGCAGCAGTACGGCCTGGCGACCCAATACTACGCCAACACGCATCCGTCCATCGGCAACTACTTCATGCTGGGGACGGGCCAGATCATCACCCACGACGACAGCTATTCCACGATCGTGACGGTGGACAACGTCGTGCGGCGGCTGCTCGCGGCGGGGAAGACGTGGAAGTCGTACGCGGAGGATCTTCCGTCGGTCGGCTACACCGGCGGTGACGTCGGCGGCTACGCCCGCAAACACAACACATTCGCGTTGCTTTCCGACGTGGCGAACGACTCGACCCAGCGGCAGAATCTCGTCCCATTCACTCAGTTCGCGACCGACCTGGCCAACGGCACGCTCCCGGACTACGCGAACATCGTGCCCAATCTCTGTAACGACGCGCACGATTGCCCGCTCGCCACGGCGGACACGTGGCTCAGGACCCACATCGCGCCGCTCCTGGCCAGCAGCACGTTCCAGCAGGACGGCCTGCTCATCATCACGTTCGATGAAGCGGGCAGCGACAACACGCACGGCGGCGGCCGCATCGCGTGGGTGATCGTGAGCCCCAAGGCCAAACGGGGCCATCAGTCGACGACGCTCTATCAGCACCAGAGCACGCTGCGGCTGACGCTCGAGGCGCTCGGCATCGCGCGATTCCCGGGGGCGGGAGTAGCGGCGCCCGCGATGAGCGAGTTCTTCGCGCCGTGAGTGTGAGTGTCAGCGTGAGAAGCGCGTCCTGAACGTCTCCCCGTAGGTCGTCGGCGTCCCGTCGTAGCTCGTGATAAGATCAAGCGGATTCCCCCACACATCCCACGACCAGGCCAGATAGCCCGCCCCGCGCGTATCCATCCAGTCCATCAGCGACGTGACGAAGGCGCTGCCACGGTCGTCCTGCCCCAGCTCGCCGAGGACCAGCGGGACCTGCCGGGCTACCGGAGCGGCGGTGCTGTCCCAGCATGCCTGGCTGGAGCACCAGCTGAAATTGTAGATGTGCCAGGACGCCGCGATGTTGTTGCGCGGATCGCTCGGCTTGAACGTCTGCCAGCTCGAGAGCGTCGCCGCGTACTGCACGCCGCCCACCATGATGACGTTCGTGGCCCCGGCGGCGCGGACCGAGTCCACCAACTCCTGCATCCCCGCCGCCTGGAAGCTCATGCCCCTGCAGGTCCCGCCGTCGCGCCAGCAGCGCCATGCCTCGGGCGCGTTCGAGTTGTTGTCCGGAAACGGCTCGTTGAACAGGTCGAAAATCACCCGGTTGTTACCGCCGTACGCCGCGGCAACTTCGCGCCAAAACTTCGGCGTGTGATCCCGATTCGGCATCGGCGCCTGACCGAGCGCGATGGCCGTCCCGGCGGCGCTCCAGTGCAACTCGAGGATCACGACCAGTCCGGCGCGGTTCAGCCGCGCCACAAAATCGCTGATCGCCTGATGGTAGTTGTCGCCTGAGTACGCCGGCGCGACGCCGTTGATCGCGAGCCAGCACGTCTCGTTGAGCGGCACGCGGACTGCGTTCGTCTTCCACGCCGCGATCGCCGCGACAGACGCGGAGTCCGACGGGCCGTCAAAAAATCCCCACCCCTGCGCGCAGGCGTACTCGGTTCCAGAGCGATTCACGCCCTTGAGCTGCACCATGTGGCCGGTACTATCGACCAGTTGATTGCCCTGCACGTGGAGCGCCGGCGCCGATGCGGGCGGGGGGGGCGGGGGGGGTCCACCAGAACCGATCGCCGTGCTGTGGCAGGCGGCCAGCACGGCGATCACCAACGGCGCTGCGTACCGCACCAGCTACTGCCCCGCCGCCTCCCACTGCTGCCGCGTGATCACGGCGATCGGTTCGAGTTTCTTGCTCCGCAGCGCAGCGTTCAGACCCGCCAACTCCCGCGTCGTCCAGGCATCGAACTCGCGCTGCACGTCGACGAGCTCCCGCGCGATCGCGTCGGCACGCTCGATCTGGGTCTGCGTGGGGCCGCCGTCGTAGAACACAATGCTGCTGTACAGATCGGTGAGATTCTCGCGGAGCCGCTCCTCACCGGTGATCATCCCGCCCTCTTTGGTGGCGACGATCTTCTTGCGCAGCACATCCACGGCCGCCGACGCGGCGCGGAGCCGCTTCGCCACCGCGTCACTCGCCGGCAACTTCCCGGCGCGCTCATCGAGCGCCTGGCGCACGCCGTTCATCCGCTCCACCGCGAACGTCATGTCGCCGAGCGTGCCCTGCATCTTGAGCGCGAGATCGAGCGCTGCCTGACGCTCGGCCTGCGTGTGCGTCGCCCGCGGATCCGGCACGAGCACGAGCTGCGTCGTGTAGGTCGCGGTGTCCTTCGTCATCTTGATCGTGTACGTCCCGGGCAGGACGCGGGGACCAAACGCCGCGCCGAACGCCGCGCTCGCGGCCGGCGGTACCTTCGGCCCCGCGAGCCGCATCGACCACGTCACCCGATTCAGCCCGCGGCGTTTGCTCGTCGGCATCGTGCCAAGGAGTTTGCCGTTCGCGTCGTACACCTCGAGCTTCATGTCGCCGAAGATGTGGCGCCGCCGCTGGTAGTAGGTGATGACGGCGTCATTCGGGGGGTTCGCGCCGACGAACATGGCGTCGCCGTTGGCCCAACCACCGCCCGATTGCAGGCGCTGCGCGGTCGGCCGGCCCGCGAGGAACGCGACCGGACTGGCCAGCACCTCGGGCGTCAACGCCCGCAGCGGCGTGATGTCGTCCACGATCCAGATCCCGCGGCCGTGTGTCGCGATCACGAGGTCGTGGTCGCGTGGCTGAATCGCCAGATCGCGCACCGCGACGGCCGGTAAGTCGCCGCCCTTGTAGTGCGCCCACTGCTTGCCGCCGTCCACCGAGACCCACAACCCCAGCTCGGTCCCGAGGTATAGCAGGTTGCCGTTGACCGGGTCTTCCTTGATGACGTGCGCATACCCGCGCACGGGACTGTCTGGCGCAACGAGCGGCACCCACGTCGCACCGAAATCGCTCGACTTGTACGCGTACGGCCGCATGTCGCCGAATGTGTGCAGGTCGAACGTGGCGTAGATCGTGCCGGTGCCGAAGTGCCCCGGCTCGACCGACGAGACCCACGCGTTCTTCGGGAGGCCGGCGATGTTGGCAACGACATTCGTCCACGTTTTCCCGCCGTCGCGCGTGACCTGCAGGTTCCCGTCATCGGTGCCGGCCCAGATCACCTGCCCGTCGCGCGGGGACTCCGCGATCGCGTAGATCGTGGTGTGCATTTCGGCTGCCGAGTTGTCGACCGTGATGCCGCCCGACTGCTCCTGTTTTTGCTTCTGCGGATCGTTGGTCGTCAGATCGGGAGAGATGCGCTCCCACGTCTGGCCGAAGTCCTTCGACCGGAACAACACCTGCGCGCCGATGTAGACCGTGCCCTTCTGCGTGGCGCTGATGTGAATCGGCGTGTTCCAGTTGAACCGCAGCTTTTTCTCCTGATAGCGCGGCAGCGGCTGGATGTTGCGCGACTCATGCGTACGCCGGTTGACGCGGCCGACCGCGCCGCCCTGGGCTTCTGCATACAGGTAGTCGGGATCGGTGGGATCGGCGAACATCCAGAAGCCGTCACCGCCGTACATGTTTTCCCACTGGTGGTTCGTGATCCCGCCGGGGAACTCCGACGGCCCCACCCACGAGCTGTTGTCCTGCAGGCCCCCATAGACGTTGTACGGCCGCTCCATGTCGACACTGACGTGGTAGAACTGGGACACCGGCAGGTTCTCGTTCTTCACCCACTTGTTGCCGGCGTCGTACGAGAACCAGAGGCCGCCGTCATCGCCCGTGATCAGGTGGTCGGTGTCGTTCGGATCGACCCACACGTCGTGGAAATCGCCGTGCGCGCCGCCCCCGATGCCGCTGAAGCTCTTGCCGCCATCAGTGCTGACGATGAGCCCGCCGTCCACTTTGTAGACGCGCTCGGGATCGCGCGGATCCACGATCAGATTCGCAAAATAGAACGGCCGCCAGATCATGTTCTGGCTGCGGTCGAGCATCTGCCACGTCTTGCCGGCGTCATTGGACCGGTACAGCGCGTTGAGCGGTGGCACCGCTTCGATGAACGCGTACACGACCTCCGGCTTCGACGGCGCCACCGCGACCGCCACGCGACCCCACGGCTTGGGCGGGAGTCCACTCCCTGTCAGTTCCGCCCAGGTGGCTCCTCCGTCGGTGCTCTTGAAGACGCCAGAGGCACTCGGCGCCGTGGCGCTGTCGCCGCCGGAGCGGAACGTCCAGCCGCGCCGCCGGAAGTCCCACATCCCCGCATACAAAGTCTGAGGATGCGCATGGTCCATCGCCAACATCGAACAGCCGGTCGAGACGTTGCCGCCCTTTAGTATCTTGGTCCACGTCTTGCCGCCGTCGGTCGTCTTGTAGACGCCGCGCTCGTCACTGTCGCTCCAGAGCTTGCCCGGCACGCACACGTAGACCGTGTTCGTTTCGGTGGGATCGACGAGGATCTTCACAATGTGCTCGGAGTTCTTGAGCCCCAGGTTGGTCCAGTTCTCACCGCCGTCGTCCGAGCGGTAGATCCCGTCGCCGATGGACACGCTGTTGCGCATCCACGATTCACCGCTGCCGACCCAGATCACTTTGGGGTTCTTCGGATCGATCGTCACCGCGCCGATGGATTGGACGGGCTGCTTGTCGAAGACTGGCTTGAAGGTCGTGCCGCCGTTGGTGGACTTCCACACCCCGCCGCTGGCCGCGCCGACGTAGATCGTGAGGCGGGCGCCCTCGTGCACCGCATCGAGCGCTGCGATGCGGCCGCTCATCGCCGCGGAGCCGATGTTGCGCGCACCGAGGCCCGAGACGGTTTCGGAATCCACTTTGACGGCAGGCGCCGGTTGCTGCGCGAGCAGGAAGAGCAGGAGAACGTTCATGGACGCATCCCCGGCCGCACGAACCGCTGGTCGTCGAGCAGGACGTTGGCCTCGATTTTGTCGTACGTGATTTTCCCACGGTCCGTGCTGCTGCTGCCCTTCGGCCCCGACTCGGACGAGAACGGCAAATACACCCCGTTGACCTGCTTGTAGTCGCCGAGCGAGGTCTCGAACTCCTGCGGCGCGCCGCGAATCATGCGCTGGGTGTCGATGCGGATGGGGACGTAGTACTCGGTGTCGAGGTAGTAGAAGCTGACGTCGCCGTTCGGCCGCGTGACCTTGAGTTTGTAGGCGTCACTGCCTTCGATCTGCTCGACGCCCTGATATTCGACCTTATTGCCTTTCGTCTGATAGTTCACGAGCGGGCCGTCGAAGTCGGCGTCGTCGAGAATGCCGTGCATCTCTTCTTCGCCCAGCGCCTCGGGATCGCGCTTGCCCTGCCACGGCTCGATCTTCCAGCCGTTCTTGCCGTCGTAGGCGTTGATGCCGGTCATCCCCTGAATCGAGAACTCCTCGCGCACGCTGTTCGGGCGCTTGTTCTCCTGCACCACGACCGCCTCGAACCCACCACCGCCGGTGAATTTTCCGCTGCGGCGCAGCGTCTGCAGCGCCTGCATGCGGGCCATGCCGCCGGACGCCTGGATGTACTTGGCGATCAGGCTGTCGGCAGTTTGAGCAGGAGCGGAACGCGGCACCGCGCTGAGCGCGAATGCCGCGAGGAAGAGAGCAACGGTGAGACGCTTCATGCACACAACTCCGCTAGCGGGACGGACAAGATAGCCGCCGGTCGCGCGCTTGCAACCGCAAACGGTCTGCGCACGGTTCACGCTCGTACCAACTTTGCCATCTTCGCCTTCGTTCGAATCTGATCGATGGCGTCGAGCCAGTCGTTTTGCTCGAGTTGCGCCTTGCTGCTCCCGCTGCGATAGGTGTCCACGCCACCGTAGAGCCGTCCCAACAATCCGCCGGCGTAGCCGGCCAGATCCTGATGTGCGACGCTGAGTATGCCATGATCGAGAGTTGCGACGGCTAGCCGGGCGAGACTTTCGGTTTGCATGGCTGCGTGGACAAGGTTCCGGCCGTAGCAGGATAGCGTGTGCTTGCCGGGAGAGGACGCCGGAAAGGGTGACCAAACGGCCCTAGCACGTTTCTTCTTGTAGACAACATCGTAGGTCGCTGCGGGATTGAGAACATTGTCTTTCAGCGGCGGCAACGGCCCGAGTGGCCCGTCGTGCCACCGCGTCACCGCTTCCAGTGCCTGATGGATCTCTCCATCCTCCGGCAATGGCGCGTTCGGGTCGACTCCCTCGATCGCGACGAACGTCACCACACTGAACGGAGCCGACGCCACCGTTCCCACTTGCGCACCCTTTCCCAAAGCGAGCTCCCGGACCATATCGAGCGCACCCGCGGCGAGCGCGTCAAGCACAAGTTGCTCCGACCGCCCGTCGGGCCAGGTAACCTCCAACTTTTTGCGCTTTCGCACGTCGTGCGCCAGCTGCACGGCATCCGTCAGCGCCAGAGCCGCCGGTGGCTCGACTTCGAACGTGATGACGAGCGCATGGCCGTAGGGATAGCAGAAACCCTCAGTCAGCACCCTGGCCGGGAACGCGAATGGCGCAGCAGGCTGGGGCTCGCGGACCAGATCGAGGGTTGTCTCAACCCAGATAAAGGCGAGCCGAAGACGATGAATACCCGGTATTGACATGGCCCCATCTCCGTGCAACGATGTAGTTGACTATTGACCGATCGAGTGGTAACAAAAACAAGCACTTGTTAGCCATCGAGCGATCAGGCAGGTGGTAAACCGACCCAGTCGGGATCGGTCCCTGTTTCGGGTGTCTTCGAGGAAGACACCCGTTTTTCTTTTCGTGACGCCCTAGGCCTCCACGATCTGACCCTTCCCGGCCGGCGTGACTTCGGACACGGGGCGCGGCGTCGCGCCGGTCGGCCTCCAATCGATCTCGATGACCTGGCGCGTCTTCGCCTCGTCCAAAAAATCCGCGAGTGGACCCGCCTTGCCCCTCGTGCGCAGATCGAATAAACGTTTCCGATCGTCATCGGTAGCGCCGGATTGCCAGGTGAGCAGAATCGGCGCCCCCACCCAGACCTGATCATCGCCCTCCGGCATGCGCTGGAGCAGATATCGCGTGTCTCCACCGTTGATCGTGACCTGCTCGCGCTCGATGCCAAGACCCTGACGCGCCAACTTGCGGAGGATGGTGACCGGCAAATCAGTGGTCGTTGGCGTGGTCCAGACATAGCGCCAGTTGAACCACGCGGCAGAAACGACGGCCCCAAGCAGGGTGGATACCAACCACACCTCCACCAGATCGCGCGTCCCATACGCGGTGAGGTAGTCCCGCGGGTACACAAGGGCCATCAGGCCCGACAGGGTGATCGCGATAACCCAAAAACTTGGTGACGTCGGACTGAACGCCGGTTCGCCCGGTTTCGCACCTCGGAGGATTCTCTGGAATTGCCACATGAGCTGGTATGCGATGATCATGAGGAACCCGGGCAGCAATAAAAAAGAAGGAACAGACAGCACCTTCAGGACGGCGACCTCCGCGAACACGCCCAACTCGACTTCGTGTGGCACGAGCACGTTGGCCCGCCGCGTCCCGGTCCTGGAAGGCCATGACAGGGCGACGTCGAACACGATGGGATACCTTCCCGGTTGCAGTCGGCCCGGCGTTCGGAGGTTGATCTCGAACGCGGCCGAGCCATATGGAGGGATGCTCCCACCGAGCGACGAATCGACGGCGGTGAAGACCGGGCTGCGGCTGCTGATGCGGCCTACTGAGAGGGGTAGGTCGAGTTTGTTCGTGACGATCACGAACACCTTCCCGGGCTGTTTCTCGGTGATTGTCTGAGTGCTGGAGCTTAGCTTGACGTCCGCCACTTGGTCTGGAGCCTCCTGACTGCCAATCAACTTCACGCTGCTCAGAACGATGCTCGGGGTTCGCAGCCGGCCGCTGCGGTAGTCCGTTCGGATCACGATCGGGGCCGGTCGCGTGCCGTTTGGTGCGGCGAGAAGTGAGTCCGGAGTAACGGAGATCGTCACACGGGCTTGTTGCGACGCACCGAGACACGGAATTCCCAGTGCACCGGACGTGACGACCCAAAACCCCAGCAGATCTACTCTGATCGACACGAGCCAACCTCGAGTTGGCGGGGCCAGTGATCCTACCGCTCGTCACAGTGGGTCGCTAGAGCAGTCGCGCGGCCGCAACCGGAAGCGTAGCTTCTTCGCCCATGCCGAGCGCGGCGTCCAAAGAGTTCCCCAATCTCACGGTGCTCGCGCACCCGTTGATCCAGCACAAGCTCACGATCTTGCGCGACAAGCGCACCAGCACGCGGGACTTCAAGCAGCTGGTGAACGAGATCGCGATGCTGATGGCGTACGAAGTGACGAAAGACCTGCCGCTCGAGCCGGTCGAGATTGAAACGCCGCTCGAGAAAATGCGTGGCAGTCAGGTGGCCGGGAAAAAGCTGACACTCGTCCCCATCCTGCGCGCCGGCCTGGGCATGGTGGAGGGCATCTCGCAGCTGATTCCCTCCGCCCGCGTCGGCCATATCGGCTTGTACCGCAACCACAACACGCTCCAGCCCGTGGATTACTACTTCAAGATTCCCTCGGGGGAGGCGGACCGCGCGTTTTTCCTGCTGGACCCCATGCTGGCGACCGGCGGGTCCGGAGTCGCAGCCGTGAGCGCCCTGGTGCGTGCCGGCGCCCCGGTGCAACGGATTCGGTTCATGTGCCTCGTGTGCGCTCCCGAGGGCGTGAAAGCGATGCTGGACGCCCACCCCAAGGTGCCCGTCTACACCGCTTCCCTCGACCGGGAGCTCAATTCCAAGGGCTATATCCTGCCCGGCCTGGGAGATGCCGGCGACCGCCTCTTTGGCACCCGGTAGCGCCTGCCCACGTAACCCTTTTGTCGTCCCCCGTGTCCCATCAGTAGTTACGAGACCAGCCTGTCACCTCGGAGCGCCGCGGACGAATCACAGCTTATTGCCCGCGTCCGCGCCGGGGATAGCGCCGCCGAGCGCGCGCTGTATGACGCGCATGTGGACCGCGTGTACCGCCTGGCTTTCCGGCTCGCGGGCGATGATGCCCTCGCGCAGGACTTCACCCAGGAAACGTTCATTCGCGCGTTCGACCGGCTCGGCTCGTTCCGTGGCGATGCCGCCTTTTCGACCTGGTTGCACACGATCACGACGACGGTGGTGTTGAACGGCTTGCGCAAGGTGAAGCGATTTCGGCAGCGGGAAGCGGACTTGGGCGACGCGCATGACATCGGTACCGCACCGCGGCACGCCGAACCGGATTTGAAAGCGCGGCTCAAGCAGGCGATCGATGATCTGCCGGAGGGTTACCGAACGGTGTTTCTGATGCATGATGTCGAGGGCTACACACACGAAGAAATCGGCGTCGCATTGGGCGTCGAGACCGGCACGTCGAAGGCTCAGCTGTCGCGCGCGCGGGCGAAACTGCGTGTGGCGTTGGCGGACTTCGCAGGAGAATGGGTGAGATGATGGACCAGCACGAAGATCCGAAGTTCGAGCAGTGGCTGAAGGACGCGGCCCGTACCACGTACCACGCGCCACGCACCCCGCCTCGCGAGGAGATGTGGGCGCGCATCGAGGCCGCTCGGCGCGACAAGCACGTCATCGAGCTGCGCCCCTGGCTGCGCTGGGCCGTTGCGGCCGCTGCGGTGCTCGTGCTGGGCATCGGCATCGGCCGCTGGTCGAGAAATGCGCCGGGCGGCTCTAAAACCGCCGCGGGCACGCAGGTCTCCAATGAGATCGACTCCCTCGCCAACGTCGCCTACCAGGTTGCCGCGACACAGTACCTCTCGCGCACCGAGGCGTTCCTGACGTCGTTCCGCGCGGACGCCAATCGCTCGGCAAACACCGCACGGCTCGCGCGCCAGGCGCGGGACCTGCTGACGACTACACAGTTGATGCTCGATTCACCCGCGGCTGATAATCCGCGCCTGCGCGCGTTGCTCGAGGATCTGGAGCTCGTGCTGATGCAGATATCCCTGCTCAATCCGGTGCAGGATGGTCACGACCGCGATCTCATCACGCAAGGCATGAACCAATCGAACGTGTTGCCCAAGCTGCGCTCGGCGATTCCCGCCGGGCCCGTACCGGTGCGCACAGAAGGAGCACTCTGATGTTG
>QHUZ01000047.1 GCA_003223395.1 Gemmatimonadota bacterium
GTTTGTCTGCCGCAGCTCGACGCGCCGGTTCTGCGCGCGACCGGTTGCCGTCGTGTTCGGCGCGACCGGTTGCGATGCACCATACCCCTTGGCCACCATCCGCTCGGGACCGACGCCCTTGCTCGCCAGATACGCGCGGACGGCATCGGCACGTGCCTGCGACAGACGCAGGTTCGTCGCCGAGGCCCCCGTGTTGTCGGTGTGTCCGCCGATTTCGATCTTGATGTCGGGGTTGGCGATGAGCGACGCCGCCACGATGTCGAGAATCGTGTAGGAGTCCGGCTTCAGCGCCGAACGCCCCGTCTCGAACGTCACACCACGCAGCACGACCGGCGTCTTCGCTTCCGTAAAGAGAATTGGACAGCCGGCCGCGTCGACCCGGGTGCCTGCCGCGGTTCCCGGACACTTGTCCTTGGTGTCGTCGATGCCGTCGCCGTCGGCGTCCGAGGCCCGCTGGCAGCCTGCCGTATCCACTTCGGTCCGCGGCGGGGTGTTGGGACACTTGTCGATGCCATCGGGCACGCCGTCGTGATCGCTGTCCACCGGGCAGCCGGTCGTATCCACCGTGGCGCCCGCCGGCGTGTTCGGGCACTGGTCGGGACCATCCGGCACGCCGTCGCGGTCGGAATCGGTCGGGCAGCCTTGTGCGTCCACGCGGGCGCCCGTCGCTGTGCCCGGGCATTTGTCGATGCCGTCGTACACGCCGTCGCCATCGGAGTCTTTCGGGCAGCCGCGCGCATCCACTTCCGCGCCCTCGACCGTGTTGGGGCAAGCGTCTAGGCCGTTGTAGACCTTGTCGCGGTCGGAGTCGCTCGGACAGCCGCGCGCGTCAACGACCGCACCGACTGGTGTGCCTGGACAGGCATCCTTGCCGTCGGCGACGCCGTCCAGATCGGCGTCACGGAACGCGCTTGGCCCGGTGAAGATCGAGAGGCCAGCAGAACCGACGATGTGCCCGGCCCAATTGCCGCTGGAGAACCCGGTTTTGGGAGCGTAGATGGCGCGTCCTTCGATCCTGAGGGCGACCCGCCCACCCAGGAACACGCGGTCGCCGATGGCGCCGTGAACGCCGTTGTCCGTGAACATGTAGCCCGAGCGATCGCCGAACGCGAGTCGGCTGTAGCCGCCAAGGATATAGAAGAGGTTATGCTGGTTGCCCATGTTGAGGACCAGGCTGGCGCTCCCCAGCTGCAGCGTCGCATTCGCGCCGCCGACGGCCGGCGTGGGCTGCTGGTAGCCGGCATCGACCTCGATCCCTACAACAGGACTGAAGAAGTAGCCGAGGCGCCCGCCCCCGCCGATTTGCTTGTCCAGCATGAACGCCTTGTCGTAGCGCGTATACGACCCGAATGCGCTGATTTCGAACTGATGCGTGTGCTGAGCGACGCAGAGGACAGGAACGACGTTGAGACACACCAGCAGCAATGACGTCCGCGCGCGCATGTGGCTCCCCGGGGTTGGCGGCACTTTCACTTTAATAATCGGTCCGCCCTGAAGAAACCCCCGTAGCGCGGGTCACCAGCCGCCGGGTCTAAGGGAAGCAGCCCCGGGGCGAACGCCCCGGGGCTCCTCCGTTGCTACAAAACACCTACCGTTTGGTGAGGAAGACAGTCAGGTACGTCGGCGGGCCCCCCATGACCCCCACATTCGTTACCGCCTCCGACCCGTAAGGACTCCCTGACGGCGGGTCGGTGATCGTGGCGTACCAGCCCGGACTGAGATCCGACGCCGAGGCGACACCGTCGAGGTTCGTCGTCACCGTGGTCACGAGCAACGCTCGTATCACGCGTCCGTCGGGGAGCGTGACGTCCGACGCACCGGGTACCGGGTAATGCTGCTCATGGCAGTTGGGCGACGGGCCAATCGAATCACAGAAAACGGTCGTGACCTCCTGCTTGAAGAATCGGACTGTCGCGCCCGGTACCCGATCAGTGCCGTGATTCGCTGAGTCGATCGTCACCACGATGACGTACAGCGTGGTGTCATTCGCGGGCGGCGGCGGTGGAAGCGGCGGTGGTATCACCGTGTCCGGCGGCGGGGGCGGCGGAGACGGGGGCGGGGGGGGTGGCGGCGGCGGTGGTGGCTGATTCGCGGTATCGCTGGGATTGCCGCCCGCGCGCACGCCCGTCCCCGCGATTTTTGTGCTCGGACCCGATCCTTCGTTGCAGCTGACGGCAAGCAGAGCACCTGCTATGGCCGCGATGACAATTGCTCTCATGATCACGTTCCGGTTGGATGTCGATAAGTAAACCCGATGCCCGGGATCACGGGTCACATCTGCGCTGCTTGGACATGTGACCCGTGAGCGCCCTCAGGGGGTTTTCTCGTCGTGACGTCGCACCGCGGCCTGTGACGCCCACGGACGGCGAAGTGATCGGCCGCGTACTCGCGGGCGACGTTGCGGCGTACGCGATAATCGTGGACCGTTACCACGCGCGGTTCGCGCGCTTCGCCACTCGACTGCTCGGCAGTCAGGAGGATGCGGAAGAGGCGCTCCAGGACGCCTTCCTGCGCGCGTACCGTGGACTCGGCCGCTACCAGGATCGCGAGCGCTTTGCGTCGTGGTTGTACCGCATTCTTGTGAATCGCTGCCGGTCGATGCAGGCGCGGTTCGCGCGTCGGAGCCGCTCGGTGCCAGATTTCGAGAGTGGAGGGCGGGTCGCCGCGGACGACATCCGCCTGGCGGGACGCGAAGAAGCGATCTGGCTTATCGGGCAGCTGCCGCTTGAGCAACGTGAGGTCTTCCTGCTGCGCTTTGTCGAAGACATGAGCTACGAGGACATCGCGGGTCTCACCGGATTGGGTATGTCAGCCATCAAAATGCGCGTGAGTCGAGGCCTGGACCGGCTGCGCGAGCTCCTGGGAGGTGAGCGCCAGTGACCGAATTACCCGGTAACTTGCGCGACATTGTCACGCAGTTGAAAGAGCCGGTGACCGCGAGTGCCGGATTTCGGGAACGCGTGATGAACGCGGTGCGCGCAACGAATGCGCGCCGGCCACTCGCCTGGATCGTGGGCGGCCTGCTTGCGGCAGGCGTGGCGCTCTTCTTGTTATTCCACCCGCGCAGCGACATCGAGCGCCCGACCACGTTCCTGCTCCTTGCGCCGCACGCCACGACGGTAGCCCTGGTCGGCGACTTCAACGACTGGGATCCTTCCGCCACCCCGCTCCAGTCCGTCGGCGACTCGGCATGGTTCGTCGTCGTTTCGCTCAAACCGGGCCGCTACCGCTACTCGTTCGTGGTGGACGGCCAACGCTGGATGGCCGACCCCACGGCGGCACGAGCGGTCGATCACGACTTCGGGCCGGAAAGCTCGGTCGTCACGGTCCTGAGCCGGCGCACGTGAAGCAGCTCCTCGTCGCAGCGCTCTTGCTTGCGCCAACGACCCTCGCGGGACAGTACCCACGACTCACCGGCCGCGTACCCCAGCCCCTCGTGAGCGCGGTCGTCCCGTTGCTCGACTCGGCGCGTGCTGCCGGTCTGCCGACTGATCTGCTCGAGGCGAAAGTATTGGAAGGTGTGACCAAGGGGGCGAACGCCGACGTGATTGCGAACGCGGTGCGCCGGCTAGCGACCGACTTGGGCACTGCCCGCCGTTTGTTAGGGGGCGGCGCCTCCGCGCGCGAGATCGCGGCCGGCGCGGGAGCGCTGCGGGCGGGATTCTCGGGAGCAGACCTGGAGCGGATCCACGCGGCCCGCAGCGCGCGAGACGCGGCCGTCGCATTCGAAGTCGCGACCGACCTCGTGGCCAGCACGGTCCCCGTGGATACCGCGGCGCGGGTCGTGTTGCGCGCGCTCACGTCCGGTGCGTCGGACGAACAGCTGGCGCAGCTCCGGATGGCCGTCGAGCGGGACGTTGCCAATGGCGTTCCCGCGCCCGTTGCCGCATCGTTGAGAGCAACGCTCCTCTTCAAAAACTAACGCGAGTCTTCGATGTCCAATCTCCAATCTCCAATCTCCAAATGCCTCGTCGCGGTCGTGCTCCTCAGTTCGCCCGTCTACGGACAAGCACGCATCACTGGCGATCTCGGAACGACACTCGACACCGTCTTCACTTCCATCCGGGCGACTGCCGCCGTTCATCCGCGCAGTTGGCTGTCGCTATCGCCTGACCTTGCTGGCGCGGTGGGCGCTGGAGGATGGTTCGGCCTCGCGGGCGTCCGCGCGACCGTGGTTGCGGGTCCGATCGAAGCGTCGATCCAGCTCGCGCGCGGTCGCTTTGACGAGGGTCTCAACCCGACCGGTGTCGTCCTGACGGGCGTTGGCGCGACGTGGCATCGCGGTCCGTTCGCCGTCGAGGCGACGCTTCGAGAGGGCCGGACGAGGGATAGCCGTCACATGGAGGAAATCCGGCCGTCCCGTCCGCCCGACACGATGGCGGTCTGGCAGCCGCCTGAGACAACGATGGTGGAGTCGCCCGGTCGCCTGTGGCGTGATGTCGCTGCGCGGATCGACTGGAGTGCGGGCCGCCTCGGCGCGTCGCTCGAGAGCGGCGTTCATTTCGAGGTCGGCGCACAGAGGCCCTGGTGGGGCGCGGTCGAGGGGACGTGGTCGCTGACACCGCAGTTTGGCCTTGTCGCCGGCGTCGCGAGCCGCGGCCGTCCACTGCTGCAAGGCAGTCCTGCGAACGGCCTGTTGCGACTTGGGGTGCGGATGTCGGTGGGTCGAGTAACCGCGCCGTTGTCGCGGCGGAATTTCGAGGCCGTCGTGATCGATCGCGCCACGAACCTCACGGCGCTACGGCTCTACCTGCCCAGGGTCCAGCGGGTGGAGCTGACGGCGGATTTTCTCGAGTGGTGGGTCGTGAAACTTGAGCCGCTCGCGGGCGGCGTGTGGGAAACCCGGCTTCGCATGCCGCCGGGTTCATACCGTGTCAACATCCGCGTCAACGGTGGGCCGTGGATCGTGCCGCCAGGATTGCCGGCGGTCCAGGACGAGCTTAACGGCGAGGTGGGCGTCCTCCGAATCCCGTAGCTCCCGGTCTAGGGATGACCGTTGCCCCCGCGGATGAAGCGCAGTGCCTGGGAAAGCTGCTCGGCAAGCGCCGACAGCTCAGTGGCGCCCTTGGCGAGATCCTGGATGGCGCGCAACTGCTCGGACGCTGCGGCCGCAACCGCCTCGGCCTCCTGGCTGGAGGTCTGCGCGCCCGTCCGCGCCTGCCCGAGGGAGTCGGTGATGCGCGTTGCCAGCTCGGCGCTGTGACGTCCGATTTCCGCCACCTGTTTCCCGGCGCGCGCCGTCTCGGCGGCCGCTTCCGCGATCCGTCCGAGGTCCTGGACCCACGCCGCGGAGCTCTGAACGACCTGGCCGAGATCGCCGCGGATCCGCTCGATGAGCTGGGCGGCGCGGTCCAGTGCGCGCCGCGTGTCCTGGACCGCCTTGCCGACGTTGCGCGCCTCCCGTCCGCTCGCCTCTGCGAGCTTGTGCACCTCATCGGCGACGACGGCAAACCCTCGGCCGTGAATCCCCGCGCGCGCGGCTTCGATCGTCGCGTTGAGCGCCAGCAGATTCGTCTGATTCGCGACGAAACCAATCGTTTCCGAGAACTTCTCGACCTGCGACGCCACTTCACGCAGGCGCCCCACCTCGGCGGCGCTCTCCTCGGTCGTGACGCCGAGATCGGTCAGCTGCCGCACCGCGGTCTGGGTCGCCGTCCGCACCCGGTCGGTGGTCTTTTCCATTTGCGATCCCGCATCGCGCGTCCGGTCGCCGGCTGCCGCGAGCTCGGCGGCGCTGTCCTTCAACTGGCCCGCTTCACGGGCGGCGGTGCTGACCAGTGTTGCCGCCTGGCTGGCGCCGTGGCTCGCACGCTGCGCGGCCGCGGCGACTTCCTCGCTGGATGCGTGGATCTCCTCCGTCGTGGCGGTCAGCGTCTGCACATACTGGGTCGTCTGATCCGACGCGCCGGTCACCGGGCGCAGCGAGCCGTCGATCGCCACCATCAACGCGAGCTGCGGTGCCAGCAATTCCAGGAGGTCGCCGTCAGACTGCCGGTACATCGTCGGGTCGGAGTGCCGGACACTCCAGAGTCCGACGAGCTGGCCCGCGTGGTACAGCGGCACGAGCATCTCCGAGCCGGGGGTTTCGGCCCCCGGCAACACGACCTGATCTCGCGCGAGTCCGTGCGCCACGACGGGACGGCGCAGCCGCACCGCCTCGCCGGTGAGGCCGGCGTCGGAGTCGAATCGGAACGCCGCTCCCGGTTGTGCGGCCGTGTCAGCGACGAGCTCCATTTGACGCGTGCGAGGATCGTAACGGGCAAATCCCATCTGTTCCCACGGAATCAGCTGCCGCGTCAGCTCCTGCACGCGCTGGAAGCTGTGGCTCAGCGTGAGCTCGGCGGCGATCACCTGCGCGAGGCGCTGAATCAGCTGCAGCTCGTCGGCCCGCACGCCGAGGCGCAGCACGCGCAAACTGCCCCACGTCGCGACCGCCAGCACCCCGGCCAGCAAGCCCCGAGTCTCGGTCGGGATGGTGGCGTGCACGACCGCGAGCCAGCCGAGTGCCAACGCGGCGGACACCAGGTAGACGATGGACTCCCAGCGCAGCGTGAGTTGGGCATCGACCCACGCGATCGTCTGCCCGAGGGCGAGCTCGAGATAGAACGTCCCGTTTACGATCATCGGCAACATCACGGTCGTGAGCGCGATGACCCACGCATTGTCAGCGGACAGCGCCGCGGCTCCGGCCGCGCCGCTCAGCCGCGCATACATTAGGCCAACGAACGTCGATCCGGCCGTCAGGTGCGCCGCATTCCCCAGCGCCGCGCGCAGCGGCAGGCGGCGCAGCAGCACGTCCCCGAAGAGCATCGCGAACGGCGCGACGATCGCCGCGAACGCCCAGCCGCGGTCGAGGATCGCGAACAGCATGGCGCCGAGGACGTAGGAGGAAAAGCCGTTGCCGGGAAGCGCGATGCCGTAGCGGCGCGTGACCGCGGCGACGAGGACGATCAGCGCCCCGGCCAGCGGTAGGTTTTCGCCGGCCGGCACTCGACCGTTGACGTAGGCGGCCAGCCCGGCGCCGAAACTGACGACCGCGGCGAGCGAAACCGCCACGCGGACGAACAGCGCGGGCGCGGTCGAGAAACGGGAGAGGATCCGCATACGCTGTGGCGAAGGTCGGCGCCGTGGCGCGGTGTGTCAAGCACGACTATCGTTTACGACATGACCGTCACAATCGAATACTGCGTCATTTGAAACTACGAACCCCGGGCCACCGGTCTGGCGGCCGAAATCCGCAACGCCTTTCCGCATGCTGAAGTGCGGCTGATTCAATCGTCCGGCGGCGTCTTCGAAGTGGACGTCGACGGACGCCGCGTCTACTCCAAGAAAAGCACCAAGCGTCACGCCGAGGCGGGCGAAGTGGTGCGGCTGATTCGCGAGGGGGGAGCCGCCGGCCAGCAGTGAGGATCGCGATCTCCACCGGCGGCGGTGACGCGCCAGGCCTGAATGCCGTCATCCGCGCCGTCGTGCTCAGCGCGGTGCATCGCGGCTGGGAATGCGTGGGGATCAGACGGGGATTCGGGAGCCTGCTCGGCGAAGCCGAGCTGATGCCGCTGGGCCCGAACGAAGTCCGCGGCATCACGCACCTCGGCGGCACGATCCTCGGAACGTCGAATCGCGGTAACCCCCTCAAATGGCGCGTACAGCGGCCGGACGGCTCCTGGGAAGAGCGCGACCGCACGCAGGAGCTGCTCGACTCGTTCCGGGCGAATCGCCTCGACGCCCTCGTGGCCATCGGCGGTGACGGCACGCTCGGCATTGTGCTGCAGCTTTGGAAAAAGGGGCTCCCCGTCGTCGGCGTGCCCAAGACCATCGATAACGACGTGGGCGGAACCGTCACGACGTTCGGGTTCGACACGGCGGTCTCTACGGCGACCGACGCGATCGACAAACTGCACTCGACCGCGGAAAGTCATGAGCGCGTGATGGTCGTGGAGGTGATGGGCCGGTACGCCGGCTTCATTGCCCTGAGTTCGGGCATCGCCGGCTCTGCGGACGTCATCCTGATTCCCGAAATCCCCTTCGACATCGACAAGGTCTGCGACAAGATCCGGCGCCGTGAGGCCGAAGGACGGCATTTCAGCATGGTCGTAGTGGCGGAGGGTGCCGCGCCGAAGGGCGGTACGGTGTCATTGATCGATCCCGCGCACGAGCGCCTCGGTGGCATCGCCGAAAAAGTGGCGCACTCGATCGAACAGATGACAGGGAAAGAGGCGCGGGTTTTGGTGCTCGGACATCTGCAGCGGGGTGGCGGTCCGACGACGTTCGATCGGATGCTCGCGCTCCGCTTCGGCGCGGCGGCGGTTCGCCTCGTTGCGGAGCGGCAGTTCGGGATGATGGTGGCGTTACAGCCGCCGAATATCGTTCCGGTCGCGATCGCGGAGGCGCTGGCGACTCCGCGCCGCGTGCGCCTCGATTCTGACAGCATCGCCACAGCCCGAGACCTCGGTATCAGCTTCGGAGACTGAACCGGGACAACCTGTAGCCACGGTCGGACAGTGGCGCCACTTCCCCTGGAACACGTAACTAGCTACCACTTAATAACTTCCGTCCTCCGGCCCGCATGGCACGCGTCTTCCCCAGTCAGGGGCACCCCAAGGAGGCACCTATGAAACGCATCTTCGTCGTTCTCGGACTCTTGTTTGGTCTCGCCACCGGCGTCGCCGCCGCCCAGACGCGGGTTGGCGTGTCGCTGAGTTTTGGAGACCCGTACTTCGCCGGACAATTTGTCATCGGCCGACCGTATTACCCGCGCTACGCGCACCCCTACTACTACCGCTACCGTCCCGCTCCCGTGATCGTCATCGGACCGCGCTACGACCGCGCGCCACGCGTGATCGTTCTGCGGGCACATCGTCGGTACGCACGCGGCTATCATCGCGGCTGGTAGCTAGGAAGACCCACCAAGGAGGCGCCGCTACACCGGCGCCTCCGTTCTTTTTCTATATTCCCGTAGTGCGTACCTCCCGCGACCATTTTCTCCCTCCCGATCCCCAGGCATTCCTCGCAGCAGAACCGTCTACCGGCCGAGTCATCGTCATCGCCCCCACACGGGCCGCCTGCGAGACGATCGAGTTGGCACTCGGCCTAAACCTGGAGACGCTGCTCGAGCGCGAGCACGGCGAGGACATTCGCCGGCTTGCCGGCTCGGGCCAGGGGTTCGGGATCGTGGCCGGGACGGGCACCGGCAAGACACTCGCGATCCGCAGCATGGCGGAGACCATTCTGAAGGCACCACTGAAGGTCGGAGTCGTCAATCGCGAGCGGGAAGCGACGCCCGAAACGCCGACCTGGAACGTCGTCATCATCACGACCGGAATCGCGCGCCGCTGGTTCCAGGATGGCCTCATCGCCATGCGGGACACGCTCGTCGTGGACGAGATTCACCAGACCTCGGCGGAAATGGAGCTGTGTCTCGCGCTCGGGAAGCGCGCCCGGTGCCGCTTTATCTGGCTGTCCGCGACCGTGGATCCGAGCTTCTACTCGAAGTATCTGGGTTCCGCCGAGGTGCTCGAGACTCGGGCGTTTGATCCCGCCAAGGCCGCACAGGTCAATGTCCTGGCGGAGCAGCCGCTCGAGTTCTTGAACGATCGCTTCATAAAACGGGTCATGCGCGAGCGCCGCGGTGTCGCCGTCTTCGTGCCAACCCGCGCCGAGGTCGAGCAGATCGCCAAGGAGCTCGGCGACCGTTGGCCCAACCTGGCGACTGCCTTTTATCACGGCGGTGAGCCGATTCGAGTCATTCGACCTTTTCTTGACGGTTTGGTCAAACGGCCGTTCCTGCTCGCCATGACGGCCGCTGGGCAGTCCGCGCTCAACATCCGCGGGCTCGACACCGTCGTGATCTATGATGCGCGCTACACGAATGTGGTGGAGCGCGGCAAGAACGTACTGACCCGCGCATACCTCGGCGCGAACGAGATCCTCCAGATGGCCGGCCGGGTGCACGGTCGGGTCCAGCACGGTGAGGTCTACATCCTGAGCGACCGCGACTTGGCCTTCGAGGACTTGCGGCCGACGGCTCCCGAGTTCCAGCTCGCCGGCGATGCGGAGCGCGTCGCGATCACGTGCGCCGCAATCGGTGTCGATGCCACCGAGCTCGACCTCCCCGTCCCCCTTGATCGCCGCGCCTATCGGGACAGTGTAGAGCTCCTGACCGAGCGCGGACTCATAGAGCATGGCAGGCTAACGAGTTACGGTCGCGAGGTCGAGGCGATGCCCGTCGAGCGGCCCTGGGGAGAGCTGCTCTATCACGCCGAGCCGCCGCTCGTTCCCCTCGTGGCAGTCGCATCGAACATCGAGTCGCTGCATCGCATGACGAGAGAGGAGCGACAGCTTGGTGGCCTGATCGTACCGGGGTCCGATCATATAACGGCGTACAACGTCTATGCGGAGGCTGTGAACAAGTACGGGTACCTCGGCGAAGTGTATGGTCTGCCCCGTCACCTGTTCCGGGAGGACGAGATCGCGCGCTGGGCTGAGGAGCGGGGCGTGCTCGTGAAGGCGATCGAAGACATCGCGCTCGGGACGGCCTCGGTCTATCGCCAGTTGGAGCTCCCCTTGCCGGCCAAGCTGCCATACGGCGACCGCAAAACGCTCGAGCTTTTTGCTGACCTTTTGGCCAAGATCATGCCCTTTGATCTGGTGATCGACGAGCAAACGCCGGACGGTCGTGAAGCACGCGTCAGTCGGAGCTCGGTCAGTGGGAGCTGGGGCGCGATTGCCGGATCGCTCCGGTATTTCGCCGATCGTTTCGGCGTGCCACGGGCGAGCATCGAGGGGACGCAGATCCCCGAGCGCGCCATCCGGCGGTTTGCGCGCCGGGGCAGGCCCGACGTGGTGTTCGAGCGGCAGCGGCGCCGGGAAGGACTGATGATTGTGCGGACAGTCGAGTACTTCGGGTTCACACTCGACCGCGAAGTGGAGCCGCTGCCAAGTCCATTTCCTGACGAGCTCGGCGACTCGGCCCGGCGGGCCCTACTGGAGGCGCTCCTGGCGGGCGAAACTCCGCATCCGGACCAGGGGAGAGTGCGGCGGGCGTTGGAGCGCTTCGGACACTATTGGCGTCGCTCGGGCGGGCGGCTGCAACAGGCGCAGCGTGAGCATGTGGCCGCGCAGGTAGCGGCGCAGCTCGCGGGCGTCCGTTCCTGGGACGAGTTCATTGGGAAGCGGATCGGGGTCGATCCCGACGCGGCCATTCCCGAGGGCGAACGGCAGCGGCTCGATGCCCTGCCCTCGTCGGTTTTTCTCTATGGTGACCGCGTGCCCGTGGACTACGACGTTGACCAGGGCGTCGGCATTGTTCGGCTCCGGCTCAAGGAGGGGCAGGCCCGGCGGTTAAATCCTCACGATCTTCCAACCTTCGACCGGCCGGTGCGCTTCACGGTGACACGCGGCAAGCACGAGGCCGTGCGGGCCAGCTCGCTCGATGAGCTGCGACAGGGATTACGGAGTCTGGGAAGCGCGCATCGCGCGCGCGTGGTGCGGGGCGGGCGGCGGCCCCGGCGCCGCTAAGACTTCTCAGTTACCTCGAGCAGGGTTAACCAAAGAGCGTCATAAGCGTCTTTCGCATCGGCGAGTGGTACGCCGGTGGCAAGCGCGATTGCAGTTCCGTCGATCACCGCGTCCCGGGCGGCATCCTCGAAGTGCGCGTTCCTGGCCGATCGGTCAATGAGGCCGGCGGCGCAGAGACCGAGCCAGGCGCGTGCCGTCCCGTCCTCGGCCTGACGACGCAGCTCTTCCCAGCAGGCGTCCGAGCCGCCCGCGCCCGGAGCACTGGCCAGGGCGCGCTCGATCGCCGCGCTGCGCGATGCAGCGACCTGGGATGCGGCCGCTCGCAGCAACCGGCCGCGTGATGCGTAGTGATAGAGGATCAGGCCTTTGACGACTCCAGCACGCCGGGCTACCGCGTCGAGGGTAAAACCTTCGACCCCTCCGCGCTGCAGCGTCTGCACGGCGGCAGCGAGGATGTTGGCGCGGGTGGAGGCGGCGTCCTTGGGCAAGTCGTTGTCCTGACGTTCAATAGTGCGGGTCAGTAAGGAGGGCGCAAGCCGAAACAAACCAGCAACCTTTTGCCCTATGAGCGAGTCTCATCTTGACACGAATCTAACAGCCTGTCTCGTCCGCATGAAACCTTGGAGCTGCAAGATTTGTATGAGGATAACCAAACAATGATCGACAAGCCTGTCAGCCCTGCGGGTAACCCGCCCGCCACGTTTTCCCCACTCGTGCGCGCCGTCATCGATTCGGTCAATGAAGGCGTCGTCATCTTCGATCAACAGGGCCGCCTGCTGTATGCCAACGCGTCGGCCCGGCGTGTGATTGACGGCCAGGGGAACGGCGATGTGCGCAATCGACTGCAGAATCTCGGCGCACGGTTCTCTGCCCTGAAGAACGGCACGCAGAATCTCGGAGAGGCAGCGATCCTTCCACCGACTGGTGCACTCACGCTCGCCGAACGGGAGCGCCAGGCGATTGCCGACACGCTGCAAGACACGAGCGGCAAGCTCGCGGAAACTGCGCGGCGGCTCGGCATCAGTCGCACGACGCTGTGGAGACGCCTCAAGTCCTACGGGATGGACGGCTTCCGCGCCTCTCCCTAGGGTCCTAGCTTCTCCGGGGGATGGCCCCCCCCGATCGCTCGCCGCAGCCGTTCGTCATAGAGGAATACGTCCGCTGGTCCGACGTAGACTTCGCCGGCATCATTTTCTACGGCTCCTACGTGCGCCTCTTCGAGATCGCCGAGACCGAGCTGTTTCGGCACTGCGGTCTCGCGTACGACAAGATGTTCGACGAGTACGACATCTTCCTTCCACGCAAAGCGGTCCACAGTGAGTTCTACTGGCCGGCGCGCCTGGATGACCGCTTACGCATCGCCGCATACGTGGGCAAGGTCGGCACCAAGTCGCTGACGCTGCATTTTGATGTGCTGCGGCCCGACGTGCCCGCACTCGGTGCGGCAGGATGGATGGTGCTGGTCTGCGTCGATCGGAAGAAACTGAAGCCCATACCCCTGCCGGCCGGATTGATCGCGTCGCTCGCGCCCCACACGCTCACACCCGACGCCGCGCGCCAGTCTCTCGGAGTCGCCCCATCGCCGCGCTGAGACCAGTCCCTGCCCTGCTGCTGTTGCTGACGGGGTGTCCTGGGCGTGACGCCGGCGATGTCGTGCAGCAGCCGCTGCTCCTCGACGCGACCGTCGCGTTTCCGCCTCGAGACACCGCTCACTTTTCCGTTGCGGCGACGACGCATCGCTGTACCGACGGACGGACGATCCTGGTCGAGGCGATGAGTCCCGAGGGCAACGGCGTACTCCTGCGTTTGCATTACCGGGACAGCCTCGTGACGGGATCGTATCCGGTCGTCACACCGGGCGACTCGACCACGGCGGGGGCCGTGGTCGTAGTGCGCTATCTGCTGCGCGACACGCCGCACGCGTTTTTCTTCGACAGCGGAGCGGTCCAGGTCCGGCGCGCCCGGGGGGGGGACAAAATCAGTGGCAGCGCTGACGGATCGGGAACCGAGAACGGCATCCGGACACCCACGCGTATCCTGTATCACGACGTCGCACTCCCAGCCCACACCGACACGGTGCCGTGTACATTCGCGTGGTGACGACATCAGGCGACGTTCGCGTCGGCTTCATTGGATCGGGATTCGCCCGTCGCGTGCAATTGCCCGGTCTCGCGTTCGTGCCGGGGACCAAGGCGACCGCCATCGCGAGCGGCCACCGGGCGAATGCGGAAGCGGTTGCGCGAGAGTTCGGCCTGCCGCACGTCTTCACGGATGGAACGGAGCTCGCTCGCTCTCCGGACGTGGACCTCGTCATCGTCTCGTCGACACCCGATACCCATGCGCGGTATGCGATCGCAGCACTGGAAGCAGGGAAGCATGTCCTGTGCGAAAAGCCGATGGCGATCGATGCCTTCGAGGCCGCGCAGATGGTGACAGCATCCGAACAGCATCCCGACAGGCTGGCCTGGATTGACCACGAATTGCGCTATGAACCGAACCGGCGCCGCGCACGCGAGCTGATTCGGTCCAACGCGATTGGGGAGCTGCGACACGTCGAGCTGTCGCTCAAGCCCTACCTGCGCGGGGACGGGCGGCCGCAGACGTCCGATGCCCCGTGGAGCTGGTGGTTCGATGCCTCACGCGGCGGTGGGATCCTCGGCGCGGTCGGATCGCACCTCATCGACCTGGTTCGGTTCTGGAGCGGGAGCGAAATCACGTACGTCGCTGGGATGGTTGAGACATTCGTCAAACAGCGGAAGGATGACACCGGCGCGCTGCGTCCGGTGACTGCGGATGACTTTGCGAGCTGCGTGCTCCAGACCGGGAGTGGCGCCGTCGCCACGATCACGCTGAGTACCGTCGCCCATCACGGCTCCGGCCACCTCGGCCAGGTCACCGGGAGCGACGGAACGCTGCTGTTCAATGGCGAGACCAAACTCGAGCTTGGCAAACCCAATGGGCCGCTCGAAGACATTTCGGCACCAGACGACCTCTGGGAGAAAACGAAGCCCAACAACATGTGGGCGCGCTCCTTCGTCCGGCTGCTGCGCGAGATGGTGGACGTGATCCGCGGCGGCGCGGCGCACGGCGAGCCGGCCACATTTCGTGACGGCTGGCAGGTGCAGCGCGTGCTCGACGCGATCCGCGGCGGGCGCGGTGTCCGGTTAGATTGAGGCCGTGGAACAGACCTACTTCCGCAAGGGGTTCGGCCTCAAGGGCGCAATCGAAGGCGCGCTCACCGCCGATTACCACAGCCGGGTCGTCGATCTCATTCGCGAGTCGGGTTACCAGCTCGAGGTGGGCGACCTGACATTCCGGCTCGCGCGCGAGTTCGGATTCTGCTACGGCGTGGACCGCGCGGTGGAGTACGCGTACGAGACCCGCACCAAGTTCCCCGACAAGCGCACGTTCCTGGTCGGTGAGATCATCCACAACCCGCACGTCAATCAGAAACTTGCGGCGATGGGCGTCGCGTTCTTGCATCGGCCCGAAGCGCGGGACGGCGAGTTCGACTTCGGCGCGGTGAGCGCCGGCGATGTGGTGATTCTCCCAGCGTTCGGCGTCACGGTGCGGGACTTCGAGCGGCTGCGCGGCATCGGCTGCGTGCTCGTGGACACGACCTGCGGATCGGTTTTGAACGTCTGGAAGCGCGTCGAGGTGTACGCGCGCGACGGCTTCACCGCGTTGATACACGGCAAGAACTACCACGAGGAGACGAAGGCCACATCGAGCCAGGTCAACAAGTATCCGGGCGGCAAATACGTCGTGGTGCGGGACATGAATGAGGCCCGCATCGTGTGCGAGTACATCGAGGGGCGGGGGACGAGGGACGGATTCCTCGAGCACTTCAAGGACAAGATGACGCCGAGCTTCGATCCCGACCGCGACCTGCAGCGCGTCGGCGTCGCCAATCAGACCACGATGCTCTCGGGAGAATCGCTCGCGATCGCCGGCGAAGTCGGGAAGAGCATGGCGCGGCGCTGGGGCGCGGAGTCGCTCGGCGAGCATTTCCGCACATTCGACACGATCTGCTCGGCGACGCAGGAACGGCAGGACGCGGTGCTCAAGCTGATCGCCGAGCCGCTCGATTTGATGGTGGTGATCGGCGGCTACAACTCGAGCAACACGACCCATCTCGCGGCCATCTGCAACGAGAAGGTCACGACCTACCACATCGAGGATGCGGCATGCATCGATGAGGAGGGGGGCATCCGCTATCGCCCCGTCGGCGCCCATACCAGCGAGGAGCGGCGCGAGCGGTGGCTGCCTGAAGGCCGGTTGAGGATCGGTATCACGGCCGGCGCATCGACTCCCAACAACAAGATCGGCGAAACGATCGAGCGGATCGCAGCCCTTCGCAGCTAACCCAGGTTCGGGTATATTTCGGGCCTTATGTCGCTGTCGCGCTTCCATCCCGTCGTCGAACGTTGGTTCTCCAATCGCTTCGCGGAGCCCACTGAGCCGCAGCGGCGCGCCTGGCCGGTCATTCAGGAAGGCGGCGACGTGCTCATCGCCGCCCCCACCGGGTCGGGCAAGACGTTCGCCGCCTTCCTTTCTGCCATCGATGGGCTGGTTCGCCAGGGGCTGAACGGCGAGCTGCGCGATGAGATGCAAGTCGTCTACGTCTCACCGCTCAAGGCGCTGTCGAACGACGTCCAGAAGAACCTTTCGGAGCCGCTCGCAGAGATTCGCGCCACGTTGGTGGAGCAGGGCCTGCCCGACGTCGAGGTCCGGACGCTGGTTCGGACCGGCGACACGCCCCAGTCGGAGCGGCAGGCGATGCTCAAGCAGCCGCCCCACATCCTCGTCACGACCCCGGAGTCCCTCTATCTGATCCTCACGTCCGAACGCGCCCGCGACATGCTGCGGTCGGTGCGGACGGTGATTGTGGACGAGATCCATGCGGTGGCGCGCGACAAGCGGGGCAGCCACCTCGCCCTGTCGCTCGCCCGGCTCGATGCCCTTATCGGGAAGCGCCCGCAGCGAATCGGCCTGTCGGCCACGCAGCGGCCGATCGAAGAGATCGCGCAGTTCCTCGTGGGCACCGGGCAGCCGGCGCCGACGATCGTCGACGCCGGCCATATCCGGACACTCGACCTCGAGCTCGAGATTCCCTCGTCGCCGCTCGAGGCGGTGATGTCGGCGGAAGTCTGGGACGAGGTCAACACCCGCATCGCCGAGCTGATCTCGCAGCACCGGACGACGCTGGTCTTCGTGAATACCAGACGCCTTGCCGAGCGCCTCACGATGCATCTCTCGGAGCGGATCGGCGCCGAGAACGTCACGAGCCATCACGGGAGCCTGTCGCGCGAGAAACGGCTGGAGGCAGAGGAGCGGCTAAAACGGGGCGAGCTCAAGGCGCTGGTCGCAACGGCATCACTCGAGCTGGGCATCGATATCGGGAGCGTCGATCTCGTCATCCAGGTGGGTTCGACTCGCTCGATCGCCACACTGCTGCAACGCGTCGGGAGGGCGGGGCACCGGCTCGGCGCGATTCCCAAGGGGCGGGTGTTCGCGCTGTCGCGGGATGAGCTGATCGAGTGCTCGGCGATGGTCCGCGCGACGCGTGAGGGTCGGCTCGACCGACTAATCATTCCGAACAAGCCGCTCGACATCCTGGCCCAGCAGATCGTGGCCGCGGCGGCCGGTGAGGAGTGGGATGAGGATGTCCTCTACGAGCGCGTGCGTTCGGCCTATCCGTACCGCGACCTCAGCCGGAAGGAATTCGACGACGTCGTGCAGATGCTGGCGGAGGGGTTCACCACCCGCCGTGGCCGCCGCAGTGCGCACATCCACTACGACGGCATCAACAAGAAGCTCACGGGACGCCGCGGTGCGCGGATCGCCGCCATCACTTCGGGCGGCGCAATTCCGGATTTGGGTGACTATCGCGTCATCCTCGAGCCGACCGAGACGTTCGTCGGCACGCTGAACGAGGACTTCGCGATCGAGAGCACGCCCGGCGACATCTTTCAGCTGGGCAACACGTCCTACCAGATTGTCAAAGTCGAATCGGGTCAGGTGCGCGTCGCGGATGCCAAAGGCCAACCGCCGACGCTGCCGTTCTGGCTCGGTGAGGCGCCGGGCCGCACCAACGAGCTGTCGGAGGAAGTCTCGCGGCTGCGGCAGGACGTGGCCGACCGGCTCGACGATCCGCCGGGGGCGATCCAGTGGCTGGTGGAGACGATCGGTCTCACCGAGCCCGGCGCGCGCCAGATCGTCGAATACCTCGCCGCGACTCGCGTTGTCCTCGGCACCATTCCCACCCAGAAGACCCTGGTGCTGGAGCGGTTCTTCGACGAAGCGGGTGGGATGCAGCTCGTGCTGCACGCGCCGTTCGGCAGCCGCATCAACCGGGCCTGGGGACTGGCGCTGCGCAAGCGCTTCTGCCGCAGCTTCAACTTCGAGCTTCAGGCCGCTGCCACCGAAGACGCTATCATTCTCTCGCTGGGACCACAGCACAGTTTCCCCCTCGAGGACGTCTTCCAGTATCTGAAGCCCGCGACGGCGGAGCACCTGCTCGTGCAAGCAATGCTCGACGCGCCGGTATTCGGCACGCGCTGGCGCTGGAACGCGACCCGCGCGCTGGCGGTGCTGCGGTTCCGGGGCGGCCGGAAAGTCCCGACGCCGTTGCAGCGCATGGAGGCGGAGGATCTCGTCGCTGCCGTCTTCCCCGATCAGCTGGCCTGTCCAGAGAACCTGGTCGGTGACCGAGAAATCCCCGATCACCCGCTCGTGAATCAGACCATCGCCGATTGCCTGCTCGAGGCGATGGATTTCCCCGGTCTGAAGCACGTGCTGGAGGGGATGGAAGCGGGCGAATTCGCGCTGATCGCGCGGGATACCACCGAGCCGTCACCGCTCTGTCACGAGGTCTTGAACGCCCGGCCGTACGCGTTTCTGGACGACGCCCCGCTCGAGGAGCGCCGCACGCAGGCCGTGATCACGCGCCGCGGTCTCGACGTGAAGACGGCCGACGAATTCGGCAAGCTCGATCAGGCGGCGATCGACCTCGTGCGCGAACAGGCGTGGCCTGATCCAGAAACGGGCGACGAGCTGCACGATGCGCTGCTCATCATGGGCGCGGTGCCGGCCGCTGAAGCCGGAACCCATGCATCCTGGAAAGACCAGTACGACAGCCTGGCCGGCACTGGGCGAGTGACGACGGTAGACGGACGATTGTGGGTCGCGACGGAGCGGCTGCCGATGGTGCAGGCCGCGTTCCCGGGGGCCACGAATGAACCGTCCGTCGCGCCGCCCGAGCGTGAGCTCGCAAAAACGTGGAGCCGGGAGCACGCGATTCGGGAGCTGGTGCGCGGGCGGCTGGAAGTGATTGGCCCGACGACAGCCACAGATCTCGGGGAGGCTCTAGGATTACCGCAGATCGACATCGACCTCGCCCTCGCCGCCCTGGAGCATGAGGGATTTGCATTGCGGGGCCGCTTCTCCGCAGGCGTCGCGGGGACCGAGTGGTGCGAACGCCGGCTGCTGGCGCGGATCCATCGCTACACCCTCGATCGGCTGCGCAAAGAGATCGAGCCGGTCACCGCGGCCGAATTCCTGCGCTTCCTCTTCAAGTGGCAACGGCTGGCCACAGGGTCGCGCGCGGAGGGTCCGGAGGGCTTGGCAGCGGTACTCGATCTGCTCGATGGGTACGAGCTGGCGGCCGGGGCCTGGGAGTCCGAGGTCCTGCCCGCCCGGCTCACGGACTACGATCCGCTCTGGCTCGACGGGCTCTGTCTTTCGGGCGAAATCGCGTGGGGCCGACTGACCGCAATTCGAAATGCGGAAGCCGGAATGCGGAATCGCAAGGTTGGGCCAGTGCGCTCGACACCCATCGCGTTATTCCGGCGCGAGCGAGGCGAAGTCTGGCGAGCAGGGAGCCCAGAAGTCGATCCCACAACGCTGCCGCTCTCCTCGACGGGGAAGGCACTACTTACGGCGTTCGAATCGCGCGGCGCCCTGTTCTTCGGCGATCTCGTCAACGCGACGGGCTTGCTGCGGACCGAAGTCGAGAAGGGACTCGCCGAGCTCGTGGCATGGGGACTCGTGTCATCGGACAGCTTCGCCGGACTGCGCGCCCTGCTGGTCCCCTCCGACCGCCGGCGGCCGCTCGGCGGCGGGTATCGGCGTCGCGGCCGCATCGCGCCGTTCGGGGTGGAGACAGCAGGCCGCTGGGCTCGCACGCACGGCAAGCCCCCCCTTGCAGACGAGCAGATCGCCGAGGCGATCGCGTGGCAGCTGCTGCGCCGCTACGGGGTGGTGTTCCGCCGCCTCGTGCAGCGGGAAACACTGCTCGCGCCCTGGCGCGACATCCTGCGCGTCTACCGCCGGCTCGAGGCACGAGGCGAAATTCGCGGCGGCCGGTTCGTGGGCGGCGGCTTCTCCGGGGAGCAGTATGCACTTCCCGAAGCGATTGGTTTGCTGCGCTCGACTCGCAGGGAGCAGAAAACTGATGAGTTGATCGCCGTGAGCGGCGCCGATCCGCTGAACCTGGTCGGCATCCTCACACCGGGCGAGGCAGTCCCCGCGCTCACCACCAACCGCATCCTCTACCGCGACGGCGTGCCGATCGTGGTGAAGGAAGGGGAAGGGAAGAGCGAGCGGTTCCTCGTCGACGTCCCGGCCGAAGAGCGCGACATCCTGCGCGGCGCGCTGCTGCGGCGGCGGCCCGCGCCGCTGGTGCGCGCCTACCTCGGCAAGAGCAAAGCGGCCGGCTAGGCTTTCAGCTTTTCGAGATACTTGCTGCGCAGCTTCGCGACTTTCGGGGCGATGACGGCGCGGCAGTAGGGCTGGTTCTGGTTCCTGCTGTAGTACTCGCGGTGGTATTCCTCGGCGGGATAGAACGCCTTCAGCGGCTCGATCTTCGTCACGATCGCGTCGTCGAACACATGCTCGGCCTCGAGCTCGCGCACGACTTCCTCGGCGGTCCGCCGCTGCGCGTCATCATGATAGAAGATGGCCGAACGGTACTGCGTCCCGACGTCGCCGCCCTGGCGATCGAGCGTGGTCGGATCGTGCAATGTGAAGAACACACCCAGCAGGTCGCGATAAGAGAGCTCGTCCGGGTCGAACGCCACCTGCACGACCTCGGCGTGGCCGGTCGCGCCGGTGCATACCGCCTCGTAGCCGGGGTTGGGCACGTGTCCGCCGGAGTATCCTGACACGACTTTGGTGACGCCGCGGAGCTGCTCGAAGACCGCTTCGAGGCACCAGAAGCAGCCGCCGGCGAGTGTGGCGAGCTCAGTTGTCATGGCTTCATTCTCGCCTGGGCGTCAATAGGCGCACCGTATCGGCGAGGCTGCGGAGCACCGGCGCCAGGTCAACGCCGCGGGTAGTGAGGTCGTGATAGCCGGCGAGCGCGGCGCTGAATGTCGCGGTCGCGAGGCTGTCCCGCCCTTTGGCGCGCCACGCCATCCCCTGGACGAGCTGTGCGTAGACGCGTATCGCGGGCGATGCGTGGTTCGTGCTGTCGAGTGCATCCCCAAGCAGCGCCAGGGCGGAATCGGCACGATGCTGCCGCAACTGCTGGCGCGCCCGGTCCACGAGTCGAACCGGGTCTTGCAGCGGTGGCGGCGTGAGGTTGAACTGATACGAGAGCGACGACTTCACCAGACGCCCTTTTGACCGGGCGGGCTCGAAGCGCGAGGCCAGCAGCGTCTCTCGTAACGGTCCGATGAACGCAGAATCCGGGATGTCGAGGATCTCGATGGACTTCTCCTCGACGTTGCCAAGCGTATCGACCACCATATGCACGAGCGCGTGCCCGGAGATTCTCCGTGGCTTGAGCACGGCGGGATACACGAACACCGCCGGGATCCGCCACTGCGCCGGAACGTCGACCTCGCGAGCCGAGAAAACCCGGATCGCGCGGTACTCACTGTCGAACAGCCGGGCGACCCCGGGAGATATCGTCTCCAGTCCAGTGACGTCAGTCGGGACGTGCAGATTGAACGCCCGCCGGAAGCTGAGCTGGGCGAGACTGCGGTTGCCGCGCTGGTACTCGAGCACGCCGCGCCAGACGAGCGCGTCAACGCTATCCATCACGTAGAAGGCGCCGGCGAGCGCCTCGGTCAGCACGCTATCGGCTTTGGCGTAGTCGCCCGCGACGATGTAGTCCCGCGCAGCCGCGACGAGGGCGGGATTCCCTTGCTGCGCCCGAAGGTAGGGAGGGGCGGTCAGAGCGAGAGCGGCGATAACAAGCAGACGACGGGGCACAGTACTGATTATCTGACTGCGCCGGCAGAGCAGCGTCAACCCCCGCCGATCAATGCGTCATAAAGAAGCGCGCCACGACCTGGTTGTAATACGACGGATTGCCTGCGTTCGGCGGATGACCGGCGCCCGGAATGGTGACGGTCGTGTCGTTCTGCAGGCATCGGGCGAGCTCGTCGCTGATGAGCTGGAACAGGCGTGGGCTGCGCTCCCCCCTGACCAGGAGCACCGGCGTCGTGATCCTCCCGAGCTCGGCGCATGAAATGGTCGGCAGATATTGCGCACGCTCCGCGAGCAATTCGTGACGCATCTCGAACGCATGTGCCAGCAGCTCGGCGCGCACGGCGGCGGGGAGCCGGTCAAACGCGCCGCGAACTGACTCTCCGTCGTAGAACAAGCGGAGCCCACCGACCGAGTCGCCCCGGGCAAATGCCGCCCGCGCCGGGTCGAGCGTGCGCGTATAGAAAGCGCGCCGGGCGGAATCGCCCGACTCGGAGCCGGTGAGCAGGGAAAAGACCGGGGGCTCGGCCAATACGAGCGAGCGAACGAGTTGAGGATGATCCCGTGCCAGCTGCAGCGCGGTGTAGGCCCCGTACGACGAACCGACGATGTGCGCCGGCGCGATATCGAGTGTGAGGAGCAGCGCTGCGAGATCTTCGGCATGCAGCTTGGGCGAGTACACCTGGTCGTCGTTCACCTGCGGATTGGGCGGATGATACCGGCGGCTGTATACCAGGACGCGATAGACCTGGGCGAAGGCATTTTCCTGACCGGACCACGACTTCAAATCCCCGAGCGTGCCGTGCACGAACACGACCGGCGTCGCGCCGCTGTCACCGCTGAGGCGGTAGACGAGCCGCGTGCCGTTGACGTCGAGCGCGTGGAGGGTGCGATCGAAGACCCGCATGGGTGATGCAGGCCCGCCAGGCACGGGCGCAGCATTCTCGGGGCCCGGATTCCCGCCGCACGCGACGACCAGCAGGCAGCACAGCATGATTCGCATGGTTACAGAATTGCGTTTCGAGTTCCGAAACGCCACTAGCTGATCAGCCACGCCGCCGCCGCTGCTACCTTCTGCTCTGCCCGCCACCGTCCGACTCCCTCACCGAGTGCGGCGACTCGCGCCTTCATCTCATTCGGAGCACGGCGCAGGGCTTTGCCCAGCAGTTCGTAGACTTCGCGCTCGAGGACCACGCGAACGGTCACGCCGCATCGTTCCAGGCCATCGACGAGTACCGTGCGAAACAGCCGACCTTCGGACGCGTGCGCGCGCATGTGTTGATTGGCAATGCTGGCCGGATCCGTGAGCGAGGCGACGACGACGGCCGCGCGCCGCACCCGCTGCTCGGCGCCGAATTCTTCGAGTAAGGCCGCGATCTGGCGGCGGGAAAACCGCTCGATGCCGCGCACCAGGCGAGTGACCTTGGCGGTGTCGGTCTGCTCCGTGCCGAAGCCGGCATGGTAGGGTTGGCGCGAGTCCGGTACATCGGGGTCGGACAGGTCGATCACGCGGCTATCGCTGACCGTGGGCGCTTTCGCAGCATTCGCGATCAGTACCGCCGCGGCCCAGCCGGATTTCACGCGAAAACCGAGAGTGCGGGTCATCCCCAATCCTTTGAATCGGGGGCTACTCGACGCATGGCGCGGAGGAAAGAGAGTGGCGAGGGCGGCTCGTGGAGGGGCGCAGCATGCTGCGCCCCTCCCAATCGCAATCCCTCGACCTTCTCCGCAAGCACGTTCACCGTTCCATCATCTTTTGCCAATTTGCCGCTGACAAGGACAAACGGCTCCCCGCGCACGGCCGCGCGATCGCGATCGTAGACATCGGGCCGCACGATCACGTTCGTCATCCCCGTTTCATCTTCGACCAGAAGGAAGACGATCCCCTTGGCGGTCTCCGGCCGTTGCCGAGCGACGATCAGACCCGCCACCTGGCATTTGACGCCGCTATGGAGCTTCTCCAGATCGCGGTTGAGCGTCAGGTCGGGAGGTAAGGCATTACGGACCAACGATAAAGGATGCGCACTCGCCGAGAAGCCCAGGGTCGCATACTCGGCGAGCAGGCGCTCGTGGGCCGCGAGCCCCCCGAAGGACAGGTGCTCGTGGGGATGGTTCAGCGCGAGCTCGAGCTGGCGCCGGCCGCGGCCATCGCCCGATTGGGTGGACTGGGGCGGCAGCCAGAGGCCGACCTGCCATAACAGCTCGCGTCTGGTCAAGCCGAATCCATCGCAGCCGCCGACCCACATGAGGGCTTCGATGGCGGTGCGTTTGAGCTTGGGTGGGGCTCGCCGAATGAAATCGCTGACGCTCTTGAAGGGTCCGTTCTTTTCGCGCTCCTCGACCGTAGCAGTCGCGGTTCCTTCACTCCAGTGTCGAATGAAACCCAATCCAATCCGCACGAACCCCGGGGCGTGGCCCCGGGGCACGCCACCCTGGATGGATCCTTCCACCGTGCACCACACGTCACTCACGTTGATGTCAGGCAAGCGCATTTCGATGCCGTTGCGCATGGCGTCGCGGCCTAGCGCGTCGATCGAGTAGAACCCCATCGGCTGATTGTTGAAGAGCGCGACGTAGTACTCGACGGGGTGATAGTGTCTGAGCCAGGCCGACTGATACGCGAGCAGCCCGAACGCAGCCGCGTGCGACTTGGGAAATCCGAATTCGCTGAATGCGATCACCTGGCCAAACACCTTCTCGGCGGTGGCTTCTGGGACGCCGTGGGCGAGAGCGCCCGCGCGAAATTCCTCCCAGAACCCGGCCATCAGATCGTGCGAGCGGCGCCGGCTCATCGCGCGCCGCAGCGCTTCCGCCTGTCCCGTGGTGAATCCGGCGAGCGCCTGACAGACCTGCAGCACCTGATCCTGATAAAGAATCACCCCCAGCGTTTCCGACAGGCACTCGCGGAGCAGGGGATGATCGACGGGTGGCTCGTATGGCTTGCCGGCAGCGTGTGCGCGGCGCTGCTCTTCGCGCCGGCGCACGTACGGATTCACCGCACCGCCGACGATGGGCCCCGGCCGCACGATCGCGACTTCGACGGCGAGGTCCTCGAGATTGCGGGGCCGGCTGCGGCGGATCATCTGGATCTGCGCACGGCTCTCGATCTGGAAGAGTCCGATCGTGTCGCCGGCGCAGATGCGGTCGTAGATCGCGGGATCTTCGAAGTCGATGCGGGACAGATCGGGCGGAGTCCCGGTCCGGCGCGCGATCAGCTCGACGCATTCCTCGACGAGTGACAGCATGCCGAGGGCGAGGAAATCGATTTTGATGAAGCGCGCGTCGTCGCAGGAGTCCTTGTCCCACTGGCAGACGACGCGGTCTTCCATCGCGGCACGCTCGAGCGGCACGATCTCCACGAGCGGCCGGGAAGAGAGGATCATCCCGCCGGGATGCTGCGACACGTGACGCGGCAGCCCGCGAATTTCGTGGGCGAGCTGGCACAGCTCCTTCCAGAGCGGCGCGTCCTTGCGCCCCTGAAATCCCGGCAGGTTGTCCATCTCGTCGTGCAGCTCATCGGCTCGACCATCGGCGAGCTTGGCTACGAGCTCGATTTCGCCAAGCGGCAAGTCGAGCGCTTTCCCGATTTCCCGCACTGCCGACCGCAGCCGGTACGTGGGGAATGCGCACACCAGTCCCGCGTGCTCGGCGCCGTAGCGCGTGTACACGCGGCGGATCAACTCCTCGCGGATCTCACGCGGGAAGTCGAGATCGATGTCGGGCACTGAGGCGAGCGACTCGTTCATGAAGCGGCCCAGAAAAAGCTTGTTGGCGATCGGATCGATGTGGGACAGGCCGAGGAGGTAGCACACGATGGAGGAGACCGAGGAGCCGCGTCCCCGGCCGGGTAGCAAGTTGCCCAAGGCGCGGCGTGACCCGCGCCGGATGTCGGCCGCGACCTCGCGCGCGAGATCGAACAGATCGTGGTAGACGAGAAAGAAGCCGCTGAGCTTGTGGTGCTCGATGAGCCGCAGCTCTTCGTCGAGCCGGCGCACTGCCTGGGCGTGATAGAGGGAGCCTGGCGGGTAGCGCTCCTGCATCCGCGCGTGGCACAGCTCGGCCAACACCTGCGGGGCGGGGGCGCGACCCGACCCGCGGAAGTCGGGGAAGGTGTAGCCGAGGTCGCGCGTCAGGTCGAAGGCCGTACAGCGGTCGGCGATGACCAGCGTAGTGGCGACAGCATCCGGACAGTCAACGAACAGCGCCACGACTTCTTCGAGTGGCCGCAAGTAAAATTCGCTGTTGGGATTTCGCACCCGATGCGAGCCGTCGAGCGTCGTGCGGTGCCGGATGGCGACCATGATATCGTGCAGCCGGTGCAGCTCGCGCGTGTGGTATAGCACGTTTCCCGTCGGCACGACTGCAAGCTGCACGCTGTTCGCGATGTCTAGCAACGATCGCGATACTGCGAGATCTCCCCGGACGCGGTTGCGCTGAATCTCGACGAAGAATTGCTCCTTCCCAAACATCTCTTTGCATTGATGGGCGACTTTGCCGGCGGCGCGCAGGCCTTCGGTCTCCAGTGTCCGGGGCAACAAGCCGTCGCGCCGCGATCCGGAGAGGATGATCAGCCCGTCATGTCGCGCTTCGAGGGCAGAGAGCGGCAGCCGCGGGTCGAGACGCTCGGCGCCGAGATGCGCTTCGGTGAGCAGCCGGCAGAGATTCGTGTAGCCCTGTGCTGTTTCGGCAAGCAAAACCAGATGACTGCCATCGGTGAGTGTGACTTCCGCACCGGTGATTGCTTGCAGGCCGAGTGGCTGCGCGGCATGTGCGAACGCGAGGGAGCCGTAGATGCCGTTCTTGTCGGTGAGCGCCAGGGCGGGATAGCCCAGGCGGTGCGCTTCCGCGAGGAGCTCGTCGGGCGGGGAGGCGCCGTCGAGGAAGGAATAGGCGGAGTGGCTGTGAAGTTCTGCGTACACTGGATACTGGCGGTCAAGAAGCAAATGCGGCGGTCGTGTCGGTCAAAAAACAATTGCGGCGGTCGTGGCGGTCAGGCGGTCTGCATGAACCATTCATGGGTCACGATATCCTCAAAGAGAACCACACGAGAACCACCTTCCAGTATCACTGCGAAATACCGCCGCGATATGAGCTGCCTCCACCATTCATCATCGATGCGCCACATCTCGAGGACAGCCTCGACGACCGCCGCAGTTTCCTCTTGACCGCCATGACCGCCGCCGGTGTCTCTTGACCGCCACACCTTTGCGGGTGCGCCATCAGCATTCAGTTCAACCGTCACTAGACGGGGAGCATTCAGGGCTCGTAGTCGATCAGCGCGTAGCGGCGCTCGGGAAGGCGCGACCATGGCTGCACCTCGATGACGTGATAAAGCGCGGCGCGCTTCACGCGCATCCGGATTTCGCGCGCGGCGCTTTGGAGGGCGCGCTGCTGCCCCGCGCGCGCCGCTGCCTGCGCGTCGCGCGCGAACAGCTGCAGCTCGCTGGTCCCGGGAGCGAACGCGGTGAACTCGAGCACGAGTCGCTCCACCCCCCCGGTCGGGGGCGACTGCTCGAGGCGTGTCTTGAGCGGTGCGCCGATGCTGCCGGCATCGGCCGTCGGGTCCTTCAATAACACGTTGACCAACCAGGAACGGTTGGTAGGGGCGCAGCATGCTGCGCCCCTACCGTCCCCACCCATGCTCTCCGATTCCAAATCCGCGCGCAGCCGCACCGCGTGCACGCGCCAGCCGATCCGGCGTGGATGCTTGAGCGCCCGCGCGATCAACTGGTCGAGCGCATGGGCGAGCAGCTCGCGCTCACCGACCGGCGTGAAGAACGTGAGCGCGGCGACGATCGGCTCGGGCGCGACGCGGCCTTCGACGGGTTCCGCGATGCGGCCGGCGGCAAGTCGCCACAGTCGCCGTCCCAGGGCGCCGAACTGCGCCGTGACCGCTGCTTCCGGGAGCGCCGCAAGCGCGCCGAGGGTGCGGATGCCGAGCTGGCGGAGCCGGCGATGCGTATCGGAGTCGAGTGGCAGGACGGAGATCGGCTGGGAAGCGAGAAATGCTTTTTCACTACCCAGCGGAACGATGATCGCTTCGCCCGGCTTGGCCCGGCTCGCGGCAACCCAAGCGGTGAACTTGCCGAAACCGAAACCCAGACGGAACGATGGAACGATGGAACGATGGAAATCATTCCATCGTTCCATCATTCCACGTATCGCATCTACGATTTTCCCAGGCGAGCCGAAAATGCCTCCTAAACCATCACAGCCCACGTACGCCAAGCCCAACTCTCCGGACTCAATGACCGGGCTGATTTCATTCAACGCCGCGAGCAAACGGGAGAAGCAGTCGTCGTAATGGACGGGATCGGGCTCGAGGAGCCGCAGCGTGGGGCAGAGACCGATGGCCTGGCTGACGGTCATCCCCGGCTTCACACCCGCATGACGGGCGAGAGAGGAGACCTGCCAGAGCTTGCGAGTGGTGTCGGGTGCGAGCAGCGCGGTGGTGTAGGTGGCCAGTCCCTCATGACGGGCCTCTTCACAACGGAGTGGGAAGAGGGGGATCCACACGCAGGCGGCGAGCGAGCTCGTAGACGATCGCGACATTGCCAAAAGCCCCAAAGGGACCCGAATATATCCCGAAACCAATAGGGTCCGCAAGCTCAGGAGCAATACACCTAAGTTATTGACACATTTTTATTTAGGTGCGATATCAGATGCCTCACGGGAAGGGCAGGGGATTTGACCTGGATTCGCACGACCTGGGGATTAGCGCTCACCGCTCTGATCCAATCGACCGCTATCTCCCCCGCGCCAGCCCAAGCCATACCCAAGCCCGATTACGTCACCTACCTCCCCCGGGAAACGCCCCTCCCGATCCAGTCAACAGAGGGAAGCAGGCAGTTCCAGCTCTTCGGTGACTCCACCTCGTCCAGCTACCGCGATGAAGCGCCACGGGACGGCATCGACGACGCTCGCGCGGAGTGGCTGCGCGCGCTCGCGGTCCGTTTTGCGCCCTGGCTGGTGCGCAACTCGATTGACTTCCCGATGGATTTTCGGCGCTTCGTCGAGGCGGGCGACTGGTCCACGCTGTTCATTGACGCGGTGGACTTGTCGCAAGCGCACCCGCGGCTGGTCGGCACCGAAACCATCGAGTTCGAAAGGCTGGCAGACCGGCCGTGCTCGGGTCTGACGGCGCGCGCGAGCGAGACCGTCGATACGACCACGGACTGCCGGCTGCTGCAGCTCGTCGAGCGGTTCGCGGCCGAGCCTGCTCCGGCCCAGCGCGCGCCGCGCCCCGATCTCGATCTGCGGTACTACATGTACTTCGACTTTCCTGGCGAGGACCCGGCGTCCTGGAACCGGGAATTCGAAGGGTCAGTGCACGGCGCGATCGCCCGCAAGTATGTCGGCTACGCAAAAACGTTCGTACATCCCTTTGTCCACGACGTGTCCGGCGGGAGCGCCGAGGCGGCGCAGCATGAGCTCGTGTTGCAGTATTGGTTTTTTTACCCGTACAACGATGCTGGGAATACTCACGAAGGAGACTGGGAGCACATCAACGTCGTCGTCACGCCGCGCAAGCAGGGCAGAGCGCCGCTCACGACCGCGATGATGGAAAGCCTGCTCCGCGAGCTGCGGCAGGCTGACGACTTCGTGATTCGCCGCGTGGAGTACTACTTCCACCACTGGGTGTTTACGGCCGACTATCTGACGCCGGATGTCTACGCTCCCCGCGCTGAGTGGGAAAGAGAACTGGAGCGGCTGAAGGAAGAGCGCGTTGGAGAGCGTGAGATCTGGCGCCAGATTCGGCGCCAAGCCTACCTCGACGATGCCGAAACGCAGCTCAATCAGCATCCGATCGTGTTCATCGGCGGGGACAACCGCGGCCTGCAGCAGCTCATCTCCGCTTCAACGTCAACGCGTCTGGGGCGGGGGAGTCACGGGTCCTATCCGTTCCCCGGTCTCTACAAGGACGTGGGACCGCAACACACGGGAGAGCTGGTGAGCACGCCGTGGGAGGTGTTCCGGCGGGCGCCGGACTCCGCGGCGGCCGAAACGAACACGGTGGTGCGGTTCGACAACCCGGAGCGGCTCGAGCTCCTTCCGGACTGGGAGCGCGTACTGCCGCTCGTGCGCACGGATCCTGGTGTCCGGCGCCGGTGGGCCTGGCTCGTGCTGCCGATCCGCTTTGGCTATCCGGCCACACGTTCCTCGTTTGCGGGGATCGTGCGCTACGCGGAGACGGGGAATACGTCGGTCGTGGCGCCGGCGTACAACAGCGGCTGGAATCGCGTGGGTGCGGCGGCGGGGTACGACAGCTATATCCCGCACCGGCTCAGCTCGTTCTTTCCCGCCAGCCAGCAGGACAATTACCGGA